>NZ_BAABLO010000003.1:0-89479 GCF_039544395.1 Pedococcus ginsenosidimutans | reverse complement strand
CCACGCAGGGGTTGCCGTTGCACAGCATCGAGGTCACGGGTGCGGCGTTGTCCACCGAGACCAGCTGGGACTTCGTGACCTCCGCGTTCCCTGCGACGTCCCAGGACCTGTACTTCACCGTGGTCGTCGTCGACAGTGGCACTGCTGCCGTGTACAGGGTGCTGCTCGTGGTGGGGTCGGTGCCGTCCAGGGTGTACCTGGTGCTGGCGACGCCGGAGCCCCCGGTGTTGTCGGTGCTGGTGAGCGTCACGGCGACCCCAGGCGCGTACGGGCCCGTGCCACAGGCCACCCCGTTGCAGGCGATCGTCGTGATGGGCGCCACCGTGTCCGGACCGGGCGGCGCCGCATGGCAGCCGCCGGTGCCGGAGTCGGTGAACGTGCCCTCGTCGGGGACGAACGACCAGTCGTAGGAACCGTTGCGCAGCGTCATCCGGATAACGCCGTGCGTCTGGGCGTTGAGGGCCTCGCTCGTCGGCTGCTGGGCGCCGGGGTTGCTGAGGCCGGCGCCTCCCGTGCCGACGATGAACTCGCGCATGCCGTAGGTGGTGTCCTTGGCGCCGGCAGCGTTGAGCGGCGCGAACCGCTCGTACCAGTGGGAGTCACCGTTGAGGACCACGTCGGCCCCGCCCTTGTAGAGCGTGTTCCACAGGGCCTGGAAGGTCGGGTCCCCACCGGAGCCCGACTCCGTCGAGGCCCAGCGCGGGTTCTGGTAGTACGCGAGGGTGCACGAGGACGCGTTGGCGGCCAGGTCCTGCTGCAGCCAGGTGTCCTGGGCGGACCCCGCGGCGCAGGTGGCCGCGTTGTCCGGGCAGGGCGCGGTGTTGAGGGCCACGACGTGCCAGGTCCCCAGGTTGTAGCTGTAGTAGCCCTTGGACGGGTCGCCTGCCGAGCTCCCGAAGTAGGAGTAGTAGCCGGCTCCCGGGGTGGTCGGGCAGCCCGCACCACCGGTGGTCGAGTAGTCCTTGTCGCCGGGCACCGGGTGGGTGATCGACTTCTTCTGCCCCCAGGTCGGGTCGTAGGACTGCTCGAAGGCGGAGGGGGACCCGCACTCGTACTGGATGTCGCCGAGCGGGAGCACCGCGTCCACCCCACCGAGGAGCCCGACGGTGTGGGACGCGCGGCAGTCGGTGTCGGTGCCCAGGCCCGAGTTGAACGCCGGAGCCGCCGGGTCGCAGGCGATGTCACCTGCGGCACCGATCACCGGGTCGGCGTTGGGCTGCATCTGGACGAGCGTGGTCTGCACGGGTTCGGTGTTGCCGGAGTTGTCGACCGAGAAGTACGAGAAGGTCGTGTCCTGGGCGATGGTGACCGACCGGGTGAACGCCGGGCTCGAGCTCGTCGGCGTCGAGCCGTCGGTCGTGTAGTAGGTGGCCTTGACACCCGAGCCGCCGGGGTCGGTCGCGCGGACGTCGACCGTCACCGAGCCGTGGTACGTCGTGCTGGTGCACGGTGTGCCGTCACAGGTGAGCTGCGTGGTCGGGTTGAGCTGGTCCGGTCCGGTGAGGACCTGCGACACGGTCTGGACCATGGTCCGGTCGGGGGCGCCGCCGCTCTGCCCAGCCGCGTCGAGCCAGTCGAGGAACGCCGTGAGCGTGTCGAGCTCGATGGGGCCGTAGTCGCTGATGCAGCCGGCGTAGTTGTCGGGGTCGTAGGCCTGCGAGCAGACCTGGTGGAACACGAGGGGCACCCAGCCGCCACCGTGCTGCGATGCCGCGATGACCGAGGCCTGGAGGTGGGCGAGGCTGATCGGCGGCAGGTTCGGCGGGTTGCCCGAGGGCGGGTCGTAGACGGTTCGGGTCGCGAACATGTCCTTCGGCGGGACGGTCTCGCTGTAGACCGGTCCGGCGCCGGTGCCGGCCACGTCGATGCCACCGGCCGCGCGGGCCGTGGAGTAGCCGCAGTTCTGCACGATGGACTCGGCGGTCGCGTCGTAGGCGCCCTCGGGGTAGGCGAAGCTCGTCGGGTAGAAGCCGTGGGCGATCAGGGCCTGGCGGTCGTCGCAGACCTCCTTGATCTTCGTGGCCATGTCGGTCGTGGTCTTGAGGTTGGTGTGGTGGGCGGTGTGGCCACCGATCTCGTTGCCCCCGTTGTTGAGCGCAGTCAGCTCCGGCCACGTCATGTGCTGCGGGTCGACGTCCTGCAGGCCGCTCACGTCGTAGAAGGTGCCGTGCATGTTGCGCGGCTGCAGGGCCTTGCGGAAGGCCAGGTCGTACTGCGACTTCAGGCCGTCGTCGAAGGTCAGCGACACCATCGTCTTGGGGGCCAGGACCACCACCGTGACGGTGTTCACCGGTTCGGTGTTGCCGGCCAGGTCGGTCGAGAAGTACTTCACGGTGTACGTCGCGGGGGTGGAGAGTACGACGGGGCTGCCGTACACCGCGCTGGAGGTGCTGGGTGTGGACCCTTCGGTCGTGTAGTAGGTCTTGTCGACGCCCCAGCCGCTACCGTCGTCGGCCGTCAGCGTGAGGCTCGTACTGCCGTTGTATCCCGTTGAGACGCACGGCGATCCGTTGCACGCGATGGTCGTCGTCGGTGGGGTCGAGTCCGGCGCGAGGGAGACGGGGACGGCCTGCGTCCCGGTCGCCTCGACGTTGCCGGCGTTGTCCCACGAGCGGAACTTCACGGTCGTGTCCGACGTGAGCTTGAGCGGCGCCGAGTAGGTGGGGCTCGTCAGCGAGGGGTCGGTGCCGTCCGTCGTGTAGTGGGTGCTCGACACCGCCGAGCCGCTGTCCGTGGCGGCGAGGGTCACCGACACGGTGCTGGTGTACGCCGTCGACGAGCAGGGGGCGCCGTTGCAGGCGATCGTGGTCGCGGGCGCCGTCGTGTCGGCGGCGGTCGCCGCGGCGCGCACCGTGGTGAGGACGGCCCCGGCGGGGGCACCACCGGAGGTGCCGGCGTTCCCCATCCAGTCGAGGAAGGCATTGAGGTCGGAGAGCTGGACCCACCCGGCGGAGGCGGTGCACGCCGCGTACGGCGTGGGCTCGAGGGCCTGGTCGCACACCCGGCCGATGACGACCTGGCTGAGGCCGCCGCCGTGCGTGGCCGCACCGTTCACCAGGGCCTGGAGGTTCGCGAGGGTCACCTGCCCGGTCGGGGCGTAGGCGCGCGTCGCGTACCAGTCCCTGGGCGGCAGCGTCTCGGCCCAGGTCGGGCCCGCGGGTGAGACGGAGCCCGCCGTGCGCCCGCTGCCGTAGCCGCAGTTCTTCACGATGTCCTTGACCGTCGTGCTGAAGGCACCGCCGGGGTAGGCGAAGGCGACCGGCTTCAAGCCGTGCTGCACGAGGTTGGCCCTGTCCGTGCACACCTGGGTGGTCGGGTCGGGGTCGGTCGTGAGGTTGGTGGCGTTCACCGACTTGCCACCGACGTCCTGGCCGTCGGTGTCGAGGGCGCCGACCTGGGTCCACGTCATGGTGTTGGCGGAGGCGCCGATCGTGCCGGAGTTGACGAAGAAGGTCGCCTGGGCGCTGTGGGGCTTCAGGGCCTTGGTCCAGCCGAGGGTGTACTGGCTGACGGTGCCGTTGTCGAAGGTGAGCGCGATCTTCGTGGTGACGGGGACGACGCGCACCGACCGGGTGTTCACGGCCTCGGCGTTGCCGGCCTTGTCGGTGGAGAAGTACTTGACGTCGTAGCTGCCCGGTCCGAGCTGGAGGGGCGCCGAGTAGACGGGGCTCGCGGTCGTGGGCGTCGAGCCGTCGGTCGTCACGTAGGTCTTGTCGACGCCGGAACCACCGGTGTCGGTCGCCGCCAGGGCGATCGTGACCGAGGCGACGTAGGACGTGCTGCTGCACGCGGCGGAGTTGCAGGAGATCGTGGTGGTCGGGGCCACCGAGTCGGTCGGTGCCTCGATCACCTGGGTCCTGGTCGCCTCCTGGTTGCCTGCGTAGTCCCACGTCGCGAACTTCACGGTCGTGGACGTGGCTGCGCCGTTGACGGCGAAGGGCGCCGTGTAGAGCGGGCTCGACAGGCTGGGCTCGGTGCCGTCGGTCGTGTAGTGGGTGCTGGCGACGCCCGAGCCGACGTCCGTGGGGGAGAGCTTGACCGTGACCACGCCGGTGTACGGCGTCGTGGCGCAGGCCGCGTCGTTGCAGGCGATCGTCGTGACGGGGGCTGCGGTGTCGCTGGAGGACAGGACGGAGCGCACGGTGTCGAGGACGGCGCCGGTCGGGGCGCCACCCGCCTGCCCGGCGGTGGCCATCCAGTCGAGGAAGGCGTTGAGGTCCGACAGCTCGATGTGGCCGCTGGAGGCGCTGCAGCTCGTGTAGTTGGCCGGGTCGAGGGTCTGGTCGCAGATGCGACCGATGACGATCTGGCTCCAGGCGCCGTTGCCGTTCGCGGCACCGGTCACGAGGGACTTCATGTTGGCCAGCGTGACCGCCGAGGGCGCGTAGGCCCGTGTCGCGAACCAGTCGACCGGCGGGAGGGCCTCGGCGTAGGTGGCTCCCGTGGCCGAGAGGCCGCCGGCGGTGCGGGCGTTGCCGTAGCCGCAGCTCTTGACGACCGCCTTCACGGTGGCGTTGTTGGTGCCCCCCGGGTAGCCGAACGCGACCGGGGTGATCCCGTGCTGCAGCAGGGCCGCGCGGTCGTTGCACACCTGTGCCGTGGGGTTGGGGTCGGTGGTGAGGTTGGTGGCGTTGACCGTCTTGCCGCCGATGTCGAGGCCGGCGCCGGCCAGGGTGCCGAGCTGGGCCCAGCTCATGAAGTTGGCACCGCCGCCGACGGTGCCGGAGTTGACGAGGAACGTCGCCTTGGCGCCGTGCGGCTGCAGTGCCTGTTGGTAGCCGAGGGTGTAGTGCGTGACCGACCCGTTGTCGAACACCAGTGAGACCTTGACGGCGGACACCGCGGCCACCGGGGTGGCGGACAGTGCCGGGAGTGCCATCGCGACCGCGCCGGTGAGTGCCACGCTGCGGAACCAGCGGCGCCGGCTCCACCCGCGCCTGCGCACTCCACTGCTGCGGGGTCCGGCATCTCCACCGGACCTGAGGACGGAACCTGCTCGCCGTACAGCCACTGTGAGTCCCTTGCGCTCCTGACGACTCCGGCTGAGTCGTCGTGGACAGCACCGGTCGCGGACGACCAGGGCGTTCGCAGCGTAGGGCGCGCTCCATGCGAGGGGCCTCATTCCATTGCGCCCCAACGGATGCGACGAATGGAGTAGTGCTGATGGGCGCGTCATGGCCATGTCGTCCCATATCGCCCGGCGTCCTAGTCCCGCGACTCACCCGGGACTACTCCCATGGGGTGAGTCGGAGTTCATCCGCATTGGTGGAGTGCTGATCCCGGAAGCGGGCCATGGTGAACGTGATCGGGGGACGCCTCGCTGTGAGGCGACGACCAGAGGAGCAGGGATGGCAACGTCACAAGGGATTCGCGTCGGCATCGTCGGGTGCGGGTACTGGGGTTCCAAGCACGTCCGGGTGATGCAGTCGCTCGCCCAGGTCGGGGAGGTCGTCCTCATCGACGGCCGGTCCGACCGCACGGCGTCGTTGTTGCGCGGGATGCCGGGCGCGCGCACGTTCGAGGACCTCCCGTCCGCGCTGCCGGAGGTCGACGCGGTCGTCCTCGCGACGCCGCCCACCACACACGCACCACTCGCCCTGGCCGCCATCGCGGCCGGCAAGCACGTCCTCGTGGAGAAGCCGATGGCGACCACGAGCGCGGACGGCCGCCGGTTGGTCGAGGCTGCGACCGAGGCCGGGGTGACCCTGATGGTGGGGCACACCTTCGAGCACAACGCCGCCGTCGCCAAGCTGCGCCAGCTGATCCTGCAGGGCGACCTCGGCGACCTCTACAACATCGACACCGCGCGGCTGAACCTCGGGCTGTACCAGAGCGACGTCAACGTCATCTTCGACCTTGCGCCCCATGACATCTCGATCATCATCAACCTGCTCGGGTCGGCGCCCGCGTCGGTCGAGGCCTGGGCTGCGTGCCACGCCCACCGCCGGCTGGAGGACATGGCCTACCTGCGCCTCTCGTACCCCGAGCTCAACCTCACGGCCAACATCCACGTCAGCTGGCTCGACCCGTGCAAGGTGCGGCGGGTCACCGTCGTGGGCAGCCGGAAGATGGCCGTGTACGACGACCTCGCGGTGGACGAGCGGATCCGGGTCTTCGACCGGGGCGTCACCCCGCCGGTGGACGACCAGGACCTCACCCAGCCGCCGATGGCGTACCGCTACGGCGACATCACGGTGCCCTACCTCGACTTCGAGGAGCCGCTGCTCGTGCAGGACAAGCACTTCATCGACTGCATCCTCACCGGTGGGCGACCCTCGACCAACGGTCTCAACGGGCTCGCGGTCGTCGAGGTGCTGGAGGCGCTGCAGATCTCCCTACGGGAGCGGCGCCCGGTGGCGCTCGACGAGCTCCGTCCAGAGGGGTCGCGACCCGGACCGGATCCCGAGGAGAGCGTGTCGCTGATCGGCAGCGCCCTGTGACCGCGGTCGACGACACCGACGTCTCGCTGCGGGTCCCGTTCGCCGACCTGGCGATGCAGACGGCCGAGGTGCGCCCGGAGCTGGACGCGGTGTGGAGGGAGCTGCTCGACAGCCATCGCTTCATCGGCGGCGACGTGGTCGAGGCCTTCGAGCGCGAGTGGGCTGCATACTGCGGCACCGACTTCGCAGTGTCGGTGGGCAACGGCACCGACTCGCTGCACCTCATCCTGCGGGCCCTCGGCATCGGACGGGGGGACGAGGTCGTGGTGCCCGCCAACACCTTCATCGCCACGGCCGAGGCGGTCGTCCTGGCCGGGGCCGTGCCGGTCTTCGTCGACGTCCTCCCGGACACGTTGCTCGTCGACCCGGCGCAGGTGGAGGCGGCCATCACGCCGCGTACGGCCGCCGTCGTGCCCGTGCACCTGTTCGGGCAGATGGCGGACATGGACCGGCTGACGGAGGTCGCGCAGCGTGCCGGGGTGGCCCTCGTCGAGGACGCCGCCCAGGCGCACGGCGCCTTCCACGACGGCAGCCGGGCAGGGTCCGTCGGGGCGGCCGGGAGCTTCTCCTTCTACCCGGGCAAGAACCTCGGCGCGTTCGGTGACGGCGGCGCGGTCACCACCTCCGACCCCGAGATGGCGGCCCGGCTGCGGTCCCTGCGCGACCACGGGCGCGCGCTGTCCGACCGCTACCTGCACGACCACGTCGGGGTGAACAGCAGGCTCGACGCCCTCCAGGCCGGGATCCTGTCCGTGAAGCTCCGGCACCTCGACGGGTGGACCCGGGCGCGTCGCGCCCACGCGGCGGCCTACCGCGAGCAGCTCCCCGCCGACGTCGTGACGATGGTCGAGGAGACGCCCGCGACGCCGAGCGTCCACCACCTCGCGGTCGTGCGGACCGAACGGCGCCAGGAAGCGGTCGACGGCCTGGCCCTGCGGGGCATCGACACCGGGATCCACTACCCCGTGCCCTGCCACCTGCAGGAGCCGTACGCCGCGTACTCGCGCGGACCGCTGCCGGTCGCCGAGTCCGCTGCGAGCGAGATCCTGTCCCTTCCGATGTTCCCCCACCTCACCCCGGACCAGGTGAGCCACGTGTGCGAGTCCGTGGCCGCGGTCCTGCGCTGAGGGCTGCGGACGAGGGGGCAGGGGAGTGGAACCGATGACCAGGGGCAGGGTGACGAGCCGTGCCGTGGCCCGCCGCCAGCGGCTCGGCTACACCGTCGCGAAGCGCGTCCTCGACCTCGTGGGCGCAGCCGTCCTCCTCGTCCTGCTGTCCCCGCTCCTCGCCCTGGTGGCCCTGCTCGTGCGGGCGGGTTCGACCGGGCCCGCACTGTTTCGCCAGACCCGGGTCGGGCGGGACGGCCGGCCGTTCACGATGGTGAAGTTCCGCACGATGAAGACGGGGTGCAGCGACGTCCTGCACCGCGAGTACGTCAAGCGGCTGCTCGAGGAGGACACGGCGGTCGCCACCCCGGCCACGCCCGTCTTCAAGCTCGACGACGACCCCCGGCTGACGTCGCTCGGAAAGCTGTTGCGGCGCACCAGCATCGACGAGCTCCCCCAGCTGTTCAACGTGCTGCGTGGCGACATGTCGCTCGTCGGCCCCCGCCCCGTCCTGCCCTGGGAGCGGGAGCTGTTGCGCGGTGAGTACGACGACCGCTTCTCCGTCCCGCCCGGGATGACGGGGCTCTGGCAGACCAGCGGTCGCAGCACGCTCACGATGCGTCAGGCGCTCGAGCTCGACCTGCAGTACGTGCGGCGGTGCGGGTTCCTGCTCGACCTGCGCCTGCTGCTGCTGACGGTGCGCACGGTGCTCCGGGTGGGTGATGCGGGGTGACCAGCGTCGAGCGTCCGCCCGTGGCGGCCGACGGAGGACGAGAGCACCTGGAGCCTGCGGCCACCGACGTGTCGGTGGCCGCAGCCGACAGCGTGACCGTGGCCGGGTGGACGCTGGTCAGCCGGGTCACCGGGCTGCTCCGCATCGCGGCCATCGGCGCGGTCCTCGGGCCGACCGTCCTCGGCAACACGTTCCAGTTCACCAACGCGCTGCCCAACCTCATCTACTACGGGCTGCTCGCCGGGTCCCTCTTCCCGTCGCTGCTCGTGCCCGCACTGGTCCACCACGCCGACGCGGCAGACCGCCGCGCCTGCGAACGGCTGGCCGGGGGGTTCCTCGGGGCCACGGCGGTGGCCCTGGCCGTGGTCGTGCCCCTCGCCGTCCTGGCGGCGCCCCAGCTGCTCGGCACCACTGCCCCTCCCGGGCAGGCGGGGCTGGGGGGCGGTCAGGTCGGTATGGCGCGGCTGCTCTTCCTCATGTTCGCCCCGCAGGTCTTCTGCTACGCCGTCGTCGGGACGGCCACGGCGACGATGAACGCGCACCAGCGCTTCGGCCTGGCGGCGGCCGCGCCGGCCCTGGAGAACGTCGGCATCATCGCCGTGCTGGGCGTGACCGCGGTGACCTACCCCCACGAGTCGGGGGGACCGGTGCAGCTCGGCGAGCTGTTGCTCCTCGGCCTCGGCACCACCGGTGCGGTGGCCGTGCACGCGGCCGTGCAGTGGTGGGGAGCACGCCGCGTCGGTGTCGTCCTGCTGCCCAGGGCCGGCTGGAGGGACCCCGAGGTGCGGACCATCATCCGCCGCGCCATGCCGTCCCTCGGACAGGCCGGGGTGCTCGCGCTCCAGGTCGTGGCCCTGCTCGCCGCGGCCAACGGTGCCCGCGGTGGCGTGGTCGGGTTCCAGATGGCGCTGAGCTTCGTCTACCTGGTCGTCGCCGTGGCCGTGACGCCACTGGCGCTGGGGTCGCTGCCGTGGCTCTCGAGGGCGTTCAGCCGTGGGGAGCACGAGAGCTTCCACGACACCTTCACGCGTTCGCTCGGGCTGGCGCTGTTCGTGGCCGTGCCCGCCGCGGTCGGCTGCCTCCTGCTGTCGCCGGCGCTGGCCCGGTTCGTGGCCGTGGGCCGGATGGCTGAGGACGACGGGGTGAGGGTGATCGCGTCGTCGCTCGGGGCCCTGGCGGCCGCGGTGGTCGGCCAGGCGGTGTTCAGCATGTGCAGCTACGCCTTCTACGCCCGCCGCGACACCCGCACGCCACTTCTCGCCGCGGCCGTCCAGGTGGCCGTCTGCCTCACCGGCGTCGGTGCGTCCCTCCACTTCCTCGACGGCGCCCGCCTGCTGGTCGGCCTCGGCGCCTCGTACAGCGCGGGCACCCTCGTCGGCGCGCTGTGCATGGGGGCCATGCTCGCGGGCCGGGTCCAGCGCGGACCGGTGCGGCTCGTGCCGTCCGTGGCCCGCACCGGTGCCGCCACCGCGGCCATGGCGGTGCCGGTGTGGCTGGTCGCGCACGCCGTGACGTCGTGGGAGGGACGGGTCGGCACGGCGGCAGCGGTCGTGCTCTCCTCGGTCACCGGAGTCGCTGCGTACTGGGCGGTGTCCAGGCTGCTGGGCGCACCGGAGCTCGCGCTCCTCGCCGGCGTCCGCCGCCGCGCGCTCCCGCAGGGCGGCCCGTCGTGAGTGGCGCCGGCCGGGCCGCGGTCCTCCAGGGACGCACAGCCATCACCGTCCACCCCGCGATCGGCCCCACCACCACCGCCGCGGTCCTCGCCGCACCGGCCGCCATCTGGCTGAGCACCCGGCAACCCCTCATCGCGCTGGGCCTCGTCCTCGTGGGCGCCCTGGCGGCCCTCGTGGTCGCGAAGCCCGCCCTGGCCGCCTACTCGCTCATCGTCGTGACCCCGCTGACGGCGGGCATCGACCGCGGCTCGGCCATCCCGCTGCTGCGGCCCAACGAGGCCCTGGCGGCAGTGGTCGGGGGAGCACTCGCGACGCGGGCGCTGCTGGGGGCCCGGGCCGGGCGGCGACCCACCCTCAGGCTCAGCCAGGTCGAGTGGGGGCTGCTCGCCATGGCGGTCGCGAGCTCGGTGCTGCCGCTCGCGTGGATGGCGGTGCGGCAGCGGCCGATCGCCACCGACGACCTCCTCTACGCCCTCGTGCTCTGGAAGCTCGGCTCCGTCTACCTCATCGTGCGGGCCAGCATCCGCACGGTCGAGGAGGTCCGCCGCTGCCTCTACCTGTCCATCGGTGTGGCAGTTCTCGTGGGGACGATCGCGATCGCCCAGGCCCTCGACCTCCTGCACGTGCGCGCGCTGCTGGCGGGGTACTTCCTGCCGAACGGCAACGTCGGCGCCCTCGCCAACCCCCGGGGCGGCTCGACCCTCGCGCTGCCGGCGGCCGTCGCGGACCTCATGATCTGCAACCTCGCCCTGGTGGTCGGGTTGATCGCCCGCAGGGCCCGCCACGCGCTCGTCCTCACCGGGGCGTCCCTGTGCATGATGATGGCGGCCGTCTCGGCCGGCGAGTTCTCCAGTGCCCTCGGGCTGGTCATCGCGGCCTGCCTGCTCGCCTACGTGATCCGCAGGCCCCGCCTCCTGCTGCTCGCCCTGCCCCTCGTCGCCGTGGTGGCCGTCGTCGCCTGGCCGGTCATCTCCACCAGGCTGTCCGGCTTCCAGGGCACGTCCGGCATCCCGGTCAGCTGGGTCGGTCGGCTGCGCAACCTCAACAGCTACTTCTGGCCGCAGCTTCTCGACCAGGCCAACTTCCTGCTCGGGGTCCGTCCCAGCGCCCGGGTCGTGGTGTCGAGCCAAGCCACGGGGTACGTGTGGATCGAGAGCGGCTACACGTGGCTGCTCTGGGGCGGTGGGCTCCCGCTCCTGTTCGCCTTCGGCTGGTTCGTCCAGGCCTCGGTGCGCCACAGCTTCCTGCTGGCGCGGTGGCGGCCCGACGCCGTGGGCGCGGCCGCCCTCGGCTTCCTCGTGGGCATCGTCGTCATGGCGGTCCTCATGCTCTTCGACCCCCACCTGACCTACCGCGGGTCGGGCGACACGTTGTTCATCCTCGCGGCGCTGGCCCGGTGGCCGGCGGGCGGACCCGAGAACGCACCCGACACCATGACGACCGAGGGAGCCGTGACCGCATGACCACGTCCGTACCGCGCGAGCTCCAGGACACCCCGGGCTTCGCCCGCGGCTTCCTGCGCGCGCACCTCAAGCTGATCCTCGCGTTTGCCGCGCTCGTCACGGTCGGGGCGGCGGCGGCGAGCTACGCCCAGCCCGACGCCTACACGTCGGTGGCGCGGGTCGTGGTGGAGTCCAAGCTCCTGCCCTCGGGCGGCGTACCCCCGTTGCCGGACATGGGGACGGAGAAGGCGGTCGCACTCTCGGGTGCGGTCACCGAGCCCGCAGCGCAGGCGTTGGACCTCACCCAGGCGCAGGCCGTCCAGGGCGTGACCGTCTCCGTGCCCGTCGACACGCACGTCCTCGAGTTCGAGGCCACCGCCGCCACCCCGGCCGAGGCGGCACGTCGTGCCCGGGTGTTCTCCGAGACCTACGTCGACGTGCGGTCGAAGGCCCCGGACGCGACGGTGCCCCGGTCGGTCGAGGTGATCACCCCCGCCACGATCCCGACGGCGCCGTCCGGGCCCGACCACCCGTTGCACCTCGCCGTGGCGCTCGTCCTCGGCCTCGCCCTCGGCACCGCGCTCGCCGCGGCCTGGGACCGGTGGGACCACCACGTCCGCGGCCCGAGCGAGCTCGTCGAGCTCACCCTCTCCCCGGTCCTGGCCGTCATCCCGCGTCCACGGCTGCACGGCTCGGAGAGGCTGGTCGTGGCGGAGCACCCGCACTCGTCGGTCGCCGAGTCCTACCGGTTCCTGGCCACCCACCTGCTCGGCCTCGGCCACCCAGAGGGGCCCGGGACGCTCGTGGTCACCTGTGCCGGCAACATCGACCTCGCCGCCCGCGACGTGGTGGCAGCCAACCTCGCGGCCGCCGCCGCCGAGGCCGGGCACTCCGTCGTCGTCGTCCCCGAGACGCAGGACGTCGAGGAGGCGCAGGAGCTGCTCGCGTGGGCGAAGACCCCGGTCGAGGTGTCCTCCGACGGCGCCGGTGCGGCCGCGATCGGCTACCACCGGCTGATGAAGACGCACGACCTCGTCATCGTCCAGGCGGCCCCCGTGACCAAGTCGGCAGCCACCCTCGACACCGTGCAGCAGTGCGACGTGGCGGTGCTGGTGGTCGACACCGAGCTCTCCGACCGGCGCACCGTCCGGGAGGCCCACCGGCTGGCCAAGAACTTCTCCAAAGGGCCCGTCTGCTCGGTCCTGACCCATCGCAGCAGCCTGCGCAGCGCGGGCCTGCCGACGTGGGTGCAGCGCGTGCGGGGCGACTCCTCGGTCGACGGCCGGACGATGACACCGACACCCAGCGGCAACGAGGGACTGGTGTGAGGCGGCCGCACAGCGGGAGGGGTGCGCACGTCCTGCTCGTCGTGGAGAACGTCTCCCTCGCCCACGACCACCGGCTCCGCAAGCAGGCTGCGTCACTGGTGGCCGCGGGGTACGAGGTCACCGTGGTCTGCCGCCGCGACCCGGGGAACCGCCGGCTCCCTGGCGTGCGCGTGCTGGACTACCCGGCGCCGCGCGACGCCGACGGGCGGCTCGCCTTCGTGTGGGAGTACGCGTACTCGTGGGTGGCGGCCGCCGTGCTCATGTGGCGGGCGTGGCTGCTGCGCCCGTTCGCGCTGGTCCAGGTCTCAGGCATGCCGGACGTCTACGCGCCCCTCGCGGTGCCCTTCCGGTGGATGGGGGCCGTCATCGTCCTCGACCAGCGCGACCTCGCCCCGGAGGTCTACCTCGCGCGGTTCGGAGGCCACGGCAGCCTCGTGCACCGGGTCCTGCTCGCGTGCGAGCGGGCGAGCTTCCGGACCGCCGACCACGTGGTGACCGTCAACGAGTCGTGCCGCGCCGTCATCCGTGACCGCGGGGGCATCCCCGAGGACCGGATCACGGTGGTGGGCAACGGCCCCCACCTCGCCCGGGTGCGACCGGCGACGCGCGACCGCCACCGGGACGTCGACGCGGCCGGCGGCAGCTGCTGCTGGGTGGGCGTCATGGGGCCGCAGGACAGCGTCGAGCTGGCGCTGCGGGCGGTGGCCCACCTCGTCCACGACCGCGGCCGCACCGCCCTGACGGCGGTCCTGGTCGGTGACGGCGACCAGCGGCCGGCACTCCAACGGCTCGCAGTGGACCTCGACATCGGCGCGAACGTCTGCTTCACCGGATGGCTGGACGAGGAGGACGTCTTCGCGCAGCTGGCCGCCGCCGACGTGGGCCTCGAGCCCAACCTCGAGGCCGTCGTGAGCCCGGTCAAGGTCATGGAGTACATGGCGTGCGGGCTCCCCTTCGTCGCGTTCGACCTGCCCCAGACGAGGTCCCTCGGCGGCTCCGGCGGCCTCTACGCGGAGCCCGGGGACGTGCCGGCGTTCGCCGAGGCGGTGCACCGCCTGCTCACCGACAGCGAGCTGCGTGCCGCGTCGGGGGAGGACGGTCGTCGTCGTGTGGTCGACACCGTGGCGTGGGAACACCAGGAGGCGGTCTACCTGGACCTCCTCGCCGACCTGCTCCCCACCAGGGAGCTCGAGAGGAGCCTGTGATGGGCCGACCGCCCAGCACCTCACCCGCCCGACGCGTGCGCCACCTCGCCCGCACCTACCTGTCCGAGAGCCCCGCCCTCTACCTCCCGCTGGCACGCCGCCGCTACCCCGGGCCCAGCCCGGAGGTCGTCGGGCGCGACACCGAGCTCGTCATCGACGGCTACACCCGCTGCGCGAGCACCTTCGTCGTCTACGCCTTCCAGCTCGCGCAGCCCCGCCCCGTACGTCTCGCCCACCACCTGCACGCCAGCGCGCAGGTCGTCGAGGCGGTGCGCAGGGGCCTGCCCACCCTGACGGTGGTCAGGGAGCCGCGGGGAGCCGTGCTCTCCCAGCTGGTGCGCGAGCCCAACGTCGACCTGAGGGACGCGATGCTCGCGTACGCCCGCTTCTACGAACAGCTGCTGCCACACCGCGACGCCATGGTGGTCAGCGACCTCCCGGAGTCGACCCACGGCCTCGCCGGGGTCGTCCGCCGCCTGAACGGGCGCTTCGGCACCTCCTTCGCCGCCCCCTCGCTCGACGCCGACATGCGCGAGGAGTGCGCCGAGCTGGTGCGGGCCCGGCCGTCGCTGTCGCCGGTCGTGCTCGGCTTCGAGTCGGGCCTGGTCAGCCACGACGAGCTGAAGGCCTCCCGACGCGTCCTCGGCGGCGCGGTCACCTACGGCGGTGCCAGCCCGGCCCCGAGCCCCGAGCTGTGGGCGCCCTCGGCGCAGCGCGAGAAGGAGAAGGCGGAGCTGGCCGGGGCCTGGACCGCGGCACCACGCCGGCTGCGCGAACGCGCCCTGTGCGCGTATGCGGCGTTCACCGTCGCCTCGAGCGCCCAGGTGCCCCGGGAGGTCCATCGCTGACGCCGCGCCCGTACGCCGCCACGTCCCCGGTCCCCGGTCCCGCGCGGACGGCGCCGGGGGCTGGGACACTGGGGGCGATGAGAAACGAGCCCAGCGGACGTCCCGGCCCGCGTCGACCTGCGTTCTTCAGCCCTGCCGCCATGGAGTCGCAGGGCGGCACCGTGCCCGACCCGGCCGAGGTGACGGAGGTCGCCCACGAGACGGCCGCGGTGCTCGTGGGTACCGGGCGTGCCTCCGACGACCCGCAGGTCACTGCCCGCCTCGTCGCCCTCGTCGACGACCTCGGGCTCTCGACCGTGGCCGAGCTGTGGGCCGACCGGCCGGCGCGCAGCCTGCCCGGCGCGCTGTGGCGCCTCTACGCGTTGCGCGAGTGGGTGCAGCGCAGCCCCGAGGAGGCCGCGGCCGACTACGCCTCCGGCATGCGGTTCACCGACGTCAACCACGTCGTGGCCGGGGTGGCGGAGCCCCCGGGGCCCACCGAGCTGCGCCAGCTCACCGACGCGATCCTGCGGGGCGTCTTCGAGGGTGACCTCGCCGTGGCCCTGCAGCGTGCTGCCGCCTTCTGTCGTGTCGTGGCCGCCGGACGGGCCGACCGCGCCCACACCACCGACACCCAGGACCGCGACGCCGCAGGGCGCCAGACGCAGCGGGCCGCGTCGATGCTGTCGACGGCGGGCGACCTCGAGGCCTGCGCGGGCCTGTGGCGGACCGGAGAGCTGCGCTGACGGGCTCCCGGCCCCGGGCTGCCCGACACCCCTCCCGCTCGTCCACAAGGGGCCGAACGGGGGAACAGAGTCGGGGCGACCGGGGTTAGAGTCTGGTGTGCGCCGGGCTGCGGTAGCCCCGGGTCCCAACTGAAGCCGCTACGAGCGGCCACGCGCCGTGAGGCGCTCCCAGCCCGGCGCGCATCTTCGGGCCCACGCGGCTGGACCGCTCAGGGGTCGGTGCGCTGCGGCGCGCCCGGGCAGTTCCCGGCGTGGTCGGCAGCGTCCCGGTGCGAGGTGCGGCGCGCGCGGCGCCCCGGGCCCAGCCAGCCGCACACGCGGCACACGCCGTGGCTGAAGGACCCACGGTCCTCGACCTCGGTCGGCCCACCGGCGGCGCCGAGGGCACCGCCGTCGACACCATCGGCGACACCGCTGTCGACGCTGCCGTCGGACCCGAGTCCCATGCGCACATCATCGGGCATAGGTGAAAGTGACTAGTCCTGATGGTGTCGACATGACCCATACGGGTGGTTCGTGCGTGTCGCTGGTCAAGACATCGCAAACTGGTGACGCGATCGGGTCTCCGCTCCGTTAGCGTTTTCCCATGACCACGGACCCGCACGCCGGTGCAGAGCTCACCGACGACGCGCTCCAGGACGAGATCGAGCTCGTCGGTGACCTCGTGGTCGCCGCCTCCGCCAGCGAACGACCTCTCACCGACGACGAGATCGACCACGCCCTGGGCATCCAGCGCGCCCACAGCGACGCCCCGGTTGCGCTGACCGAACGCCCCCACCGGTCGACCCGGCGCCTCAACGCCTGAAACACCGGGTGAACACCCGACCCCCACCGGGTTGCGCTTTCGAGCCGACTTGCCCGTAGCATCATCCCCGGCCATCCCCCCGTATGACCGGAGAGAACCGTGGGCTTTCGCCTCACCCCCCAGGAGAACAGCTTCTACGACCTGTTCGCCAAGTCCGCTTCGTACCTCATCGACGGCTCCCGTGAGCTGACCACGATCCTCGGGGTCGCCCACCACGAGCGCGAGGCCGTCGCGACCCGTATGCGCGAGATCGAGCACGGTGCCGACGAGGCCACCCACGAGATCATCCGCAAGGTCAACAGCTCGTTCATCACCCCGTTCGACCGCGAGGACATCCACGGCCTGGCGTCCACGCTGGACGACTGCATGGACCTCATGGACGCGGCGGTCGACCTGATCGTGCTCTACCGCATCGGTGACCTCCCGGCCGGCGTGTCCGACCAGGTCGAGGTCCTGTCGCGGATGTCCGAGCTCACCGCCGAGGCCATGCCGCGGCTGCGCTCGATGAAGGACCTCTCCGAGTACTGGATCGAGATCAACCGCCTCGAGAACCAGGCCGACCAGATCTACCGCGGCCTGCTGGCGGCGCTCTTCAACGGCGAGTACGGCACCGACGCCATCACCGTGATGAAGCTCAAGGAGGTCATCGAGGAGCTCGAGGCCGCCGCCGACGCCTTCGAGGCCGTCGCGCACAAGGTCGAGAGCATCGCGGTCAAGGAGTCCTGAGCCCTCCCATGGAATGGCTTCCGGTCGGAATCGTCATCGCGCTGGCGATGGGGTTCAACTACACCAACGGTTTCCACGACGCGGCCAACGCCATCGCGACCTCGGTCTCGACGCGTGCGCTGACGCCCCGTGTCGCCCTCGCGATGGCTGCCGTCGCCAACCTGTTCGGCGCGTTCTTCGGCAAGAAGGTCGCTGACACTGTCGGCAAGGGCATCATCGACGCCCCTGTCGGCTCGGTGGGCCTCACGATCTGTGCCGCCGCCCTCATCGGCGCCATCGGCTGGAACCTCCTCACCTGGTGGTACGGCCTGCCCTCGTCCTCCTCCCACGCCCTCATCGGCGGCCTGGGTGGAGCGGCGCTCGCGGCCGGTGCCACCGTGAAGTGGCAGGGGATCTTCGACAAGGTCGTCATCCCGATGGTGCTGTCGCCGATCGTCGGCGTCCTGCTCGGCTACCTCGTCATGACGGCCATCATGTGGCTGTTCCGCGGGGCCCAGCCCGGGCGCGTCTCGCGTGGCTTCCGCTACGCCCAGACCGCCTCCGCAGCGGCCATGGCGTTCGGCCACGGCCTCCAGGACGCCTCGAAGACCGCCGGTGTCGTCGTGCTGGCCCTCACCGTCGGTGGCTACCACACCGGCTCCGGCGTCCCGTGGTGGGTGCTGCTCATCTCCGCGATCGTCATCTCCCTCGGCACCTACGCCGGTGGCTGGCGGATCATGCGCACGCTCGGCCGGCGCATCATCCACCTCGACCCGCCGCAGGGCTTCGCCGCCGAGACGACCGCCGCGTCGATCCTCTACGTCGCCGGCCTCGCGTTCGGCGCACCGATCTCGACCACCCACACGATCACCTCCGCGATCATGGGTGTCGGCGCCACCAAGCGGCTGTCCGCGGTCCGCTGGGGTGTGGCCGGCAACATCGTGGGCGCCTGGGTGCTGACGTTCCCCGGAGCCGGCATCGTCGCCGCCGTCAGCTTCTGGATCATCCACCTCTTCGTCTGACCCCCCTCCTTTCCCTCCCCCTCCTTTCCCTCCCCCTTCTTCCCCGACTTATTGCCCGGTAGGCACCGTCCGCGGCCCGTTTCGGCCCGGAATCGGTGCGTGGCGGGCAAGAAGTCGCAATCCACCGGGTGGCTGCAGGAGTCCGTTCGTCCACAGGGCTGACCGACGTGGGCGCCGGCCCCGGTTCGGCGCCCCCACGCTGTCTGCGTGAACGAGCTACCAGATCTGGCCGCGCCGTTCCTCGCACACGAGGCGGTGGCCGCGGGCTGGTCGGCCCGGCGGGTGGGCGGTCTGCTGCGCCGCGGCCACCTCGTCCGGCTGGCCCGGGGACTCTACGCGCCGACCCGCCAGTGGGCCGCGATGTCGCCGGACGAGCGTCACCTCGCGCTGGTCCACGCCGCGGTGCGCCGGGTACCGCGTGCGGTGGTCAGCCATCGCAGCGCAGCACTGGTGCACGGCCTTCCGACACCGTACGGAGCCCTGGGTCCCGTGCGCATGACCGTGCCGGCCGACGACCGGAGCAGCCGCGCGGAGTCGTGGGTGCAGCTGCACCGGGGGACCACGGGACTCCAGCACGTCGAGCTGGTCGCGGGCCTGCCAGTCACGACGGTGGCCAGGACCGTGGTCGACTGCTTCCGCGAGGACGGGCTGGCCCAGGGCCTCAGCGTGGGTGACGCTGCGCTGCGCTCTGGAACTGGCTCCGTGGCGGACATCCAGCACGTCCGGCAGCAGCAGCGGAGGTGGCCCGGCGTGGCTCGCGCCGGCATCGGCATACCGCTGCTCGACGGGCGGCGGGAGTCGTGGCTGGAGTCGTTCTCGGCCGGTGCCATGGCCGCTCGTGACGTCCCACCGGGTGTCCCGCAGGTGGTCGTGCTGGACGAGTGGGGACAGTTCGTGGCGAGGGTGGACGTCGCCTGGGCCGAGCTCGGCATCGTCGGGGAGGCGGATGGCCGGGGGAAGTACCTCGGCGACTTCGACGACGGGCTGGGGCGGGGCGAGGACGCGGCTGCCGCGAGGGTGGTCCAGGCAGCCCAGCGCGAGTCGCGGGTCCGGGAGCTCGGACTGCGGGTGGTGCGGTGGGACACGACCGAGATCGTCCGCAGCCCGAGGAGCGTCGTGGCCAGGTGGTTCGCGGCCGCGAGGTCAGCCGACCCGGGTCGCGTCACGGCCCACCTTCGCTGCAGCTGCCACCGCCTGCCCCTGACTGATTGCCCGTCGAGCACCCGAAAGGACGGTCTGGGGCGCCTCGCCGGGTGACACCGGGCAATAAGTCGGGGAAGGGAAGGGGGTGGGGGTGGGGGTGGGGACGGTCAGCCGAAGCGGCCGGAGATGTAGTCCTCGGTGGCCTTGACGCTGGGGTTGTTGAAGATGCGCTGGGTGTCGTCGATCTCGATGAGCTTGCCCGGCTTGCCGGTCGCGGCGAGGTTGAAGAACGCCGTCCGGTCCGAGACGCGAGCCGCCTGCTGCATGTTGTGGGTGACGATGACGATCGTGTACTTGCTCTTCAGCTCGCCGATGAGGTCCTCGATGGCCAGCGTCGAGATCGGGTCGAGGGCCGAGCAGGGCTCGTCCATGAGGAGGACCTGCGGCTCCACGGCGATGGCGCGCGCGATGCACAGTCGCTGCTGCTGCCCGCCCGAGAGCCCGGCGCCGGGCTTGTTCAGCCGGTCCTTGACCTCCTTCCACAGGTTGGCACCCTGGAGCGACTTCTCCACGACGTCGTCAAGCTTCTTCCGGCCCTTGACACCGTTGAGGCGCAGGCCGGCGGCGACGTTGTCGTAGATGGACATCGTCGGGAACGGGTTGGGCCGCTGGAACACCATGCCGACCGTCCGGCGCACGGCCACCGGGTCGACGCTGGAGGCGTAGAGGTCCTGGTCGTCGAGCATGACCTTGCCCTCGACGCGGCCGCCGGGGGTGACCTCGTGCATGCGGTTGAGGGTGCGCAGGAACGTCGACTTGCCGCAGCCGGACGGCCCGATGAACGCCGTCACCGAGCGCGGTTCCACGGTCATCGTCACGCCTTCGACGGCCTTGAACGCGCCGTAGTAGACGTTCAGGTCGCTGACGTCGATTCGCTTGGCCATGAGGGTTGTTCGTCCTTCGCTTGCAGGGAGGTTCGGTTCGAGGAGGGGTGGGACGCGGTACGGCGCGGGCTGCGCTACCGCTTCACGGAGCCGAAGCGGGCCACCACCCGGCCGGCGAGGTTGAGCAGGAGCACGATGAGGATCAGGGTGAGCGCAGAGGCCCACATGCGGTCGACCGCCGGCTGCAGGACCTCCGTACGGTCCTGGTTGATCATCGTCGGCAGGGTGGGCATGAGGCCGCCGAAGAGGTCCGTCGCGATGGACTTCGTGTAGGGGCCGAGGATGAGAAGCGGGGCGGTCTCACCCATGACGCGCGCCAGGCCCAGCAGGACGCCGGTCACGATGCCCGAGAACGCGGTGGGCAGCACGACCTTCATGATCGTCTTCCACTTCGGCACGCCGAGGGCGTAGGCGGCCTCGCGCAGCTCGTTCGGCACGAGCTTGAGCATCTCCTCGGTCGAGCGCACCACGACCGGGATCATGAGCAGCACCAGGGCGAGGCAGACCGCGAAGCCGACCCGCTGCAGGCCGAAGGTGGTGACCCACAGCGCGTAGACGAACAGGCCTGCGACGATGGAGGGGACGCCCGTGAGGATGTCGACCATGAAGGACACGGCCTTCGCGAGCCGGCCGCGCCCGTACTCCACGAGGTAGATCGCGGTCAGGATCCCGATCGGCACGGAGATCACCGCGGTGGTCACGCCCTGGATGAGGGTGCCCTGGATGGCGTGGACGGCGCCGCCGCCGACGCGGCGGGAGGTGATGCCGCGCTGGGAGTTGGTCCACCACTGGGCGTCGAGGAGCAGGTGGTAGCCCTTGGACGTCACGGTCCACAGGATCCACACCAGGGGGACGAGGGCCAGCAGGAACGCCGCCCACATCACCACCCGCGCGAGCTGGTCCTTGACGGCGCGCCCGCGGGCCTTGTGGCCGAGGTCGGTGGGGGCGGTACCGCGCGAGGACGGTGGCGTGGCCGCCGTACCAGTCGCCGCGGACCCGGTGCCCGCACCGGCGGTCGGGGAGGAGGGGAAGGACGAGGTGGTCGAGGTCGTCATTCGCTGAAGGCCTTCCTGCGCTCGATCACGACGCGCGCGATCGCGTTGACCACGAAGGTCAGGACGAAGAGCACGAGCCCGGCCGCGATGAAGGCGCCGGCCTTCTGGGGGGTGTCGAACTCCGCGGCGTTGTTGGCGATCCGCGAGGCGAAGGTCTCGCCGCCGTTGAGCAGCGACCAGGTCCACTTGGACCCGTCGGGCAGCGTGGACAGGATGATGGTCACGGCGATGGTCTCGCCGAGCGCGCGACCGAGACCGAGCATCGAGGCGGAGATGATGCCCGGCTTGCCGAAGGGGAGCACCGCCGTGCGGATCATCTCCCACCGGGTCGCGCCGAGCGCCAGCGCGCCCTCCTTGTGGGTGGCGGGCGTCTGCGCGAAGACCTCCCGCGACAGGGCGGTGACGATGGGGAGCACCATGATGGCGAGCACGATGCCGACGAACAGGATCGTGCTGCCTCCGCTGATGCCGGCGCCGCTGAACAGCGGTATCCAGCCGAGCGCGTGCTGCAGGAAGCCCTGGACGGGCTCGAACACCGGCCCGAACGTCCGCAGGCCCCAGATGCCGTAGACGATCGACGGCACGGCGGCGAGCAGGTCGATGAGGCTGGCAGCCGGGCGGGAGAGCCAGGTCGGCGCGTACTGCGTGATGAACAGGGCGACCGCGACACCGACGGGCACCGCGATGACCATCGCGATGGCGCTCACCGTGACGGTCGTCCAGAGCAGCTCCACGATCCCGAACCGTGGGTGGGCTCCGTCGACGGACCACTCGCGGGAGGTGAGGAAGTTGGCGTCGTTGCGGGCCAGGGCCGGGATGGCCTGCCACAGCAGGAAGACGCCCACGAGGGTGACGAGGGCGATGACGAGCAGACCCGCGCCCTTGGCGGCGCCGCCGAACAGGCGGTCGCCGAGGCGGCCGGTCCCTGCACCGTCGCCGCTGAGCGGTGCGCTGCCGTGGGGTCCGGGGGTCTCGTCGGCCAGGGATACGCCGGTCACTGATGACACGTGATGCCTATCGCGGTTGGGGAGGGGGGTACAGCAGCGTGCCGGGGGTCTGGGACCAGGCCCCCGGCACGCTCGGTGGTCAGGACAGGGCGTCGATGGCCGCGTCGACCTTGGTGCGGACCTCGTCGGGGAGCGGCGCGTAGCCGATCTCCTCGAGGGACTTCTGGGTCTCCTCGGAGGCGAAGCTCTTGAGGAAGGCCTTGACCAGCTTGGCCTTGGCCGCGTCCTTGCTCTTGGAGCAGACGATCTCGTAGGTCACCAGGTTGATCGGGTAGGCCCCGGCCTCCTTGGTGGCGTAGTCGAGCTTGAGGCGCAGGTCGTTGCCCTGGCCGTCGGCCTTGGCGGTGGCGATGGCCTTGCCGACGGTCTCACCGGTCAGCTCGACCGGGCCCGCGCCGTTGTCGATCTGGGCGATGCCCAGCTTGTTGTCCTTGGCGTAGGACCACTCGGCGTAGGTGATGCCGCCCTCGGTGGACTGCACGGCACCGGCGACACCGGCGGACTTCTCCTTGCCCTCGCCCTTGCCGGTCCAGGCCTTGCCGGGCTCGGCGGTCCACGCGGAGGGGGCCGCGCCGTTGAGGTACTTGGTGAAGTTCTCGGTGGTGCCCGACTCGTCGGAGCGGAAGAAGACCTTGATCGGCTCGGACGGCAGGGTGACGCCGGAGTTGATCTTGGCGATCGAGGCGTCGTTCCAGGTGGTGACCTTGCCGTTGAAGATGTTGGCGATGACCTCGGGAGTCAGGACGAGCTTGTCGACGCCCTTGACGTGGTAGGCGACGGCGATGGGGCCGGTCACCATGGGGAGGTTCCAGGCGGGCGAGCCGCAGTACTTGGCGGCCTCGTCGGCCTCGACCTTGCCGTCCTTCTCGGTGGTCTTCAGCGCCGAGTCGGAGCCCGCGAAGTCGACCTGCCCGGCGAGGAACTGCTTGATGCCGGCGCCGGAGCCGGTCGGGTTGTAGTTGACCGTCGCACCGGAGCACTTGTCCTGGAAGGACGAGATGGCCTCGTCGATGGCGTTCTTCTGGGCGGAGGAGCCCTCGGCGTTCAGGGTGCCCGTGGGGCAGTCGGACGAGCTGGAGCTCGACGAGCCGCCGGCGGCGTCGGTGCCGTTGTTGTTGTCGGAACCGCACGCCGTCAGGGCGATGGAGCCGACCACGGCGACGCTGGCCAGCAGGCCGAGACGCTGGATCTTCACGGTGTTCAAACCTCTCAACAAGGGAACTCGGGTGGAAACTCGTGGCGGGCGTGGGTGCCCGACGTCAGCGAAGGTAGGCAGGGCGAATGACGCCGCGGCCCGTCGTGGGTGAACGCAGGGTGAACACCAGCCAGACATTGGAGGGCGCCGCACCGACCCGTGGGCGGGTTCCACGTGAACGGGGGGTCAGCAGCCGGTCAGCAACGGCCTGTCGGCTGGACGAACGCCCAGCTCAGGGCAGGTGGCGCTCCACGGCGACGACCCTGGCCTCCTCGGCCTGCCCGACGAGGTGGACCACCAGGGCCTCGCCCTTGCCCATGGCGTCGTCGCGGGCGGCCTCGAGGCTGGCCGTGACCGTGGCGGCGTCGGGCTCGCCCGGGTGCACGAGGTCGAGCAGCGTGGAGAGCAGGTCGGGCAGCACCGGGCCGTGGCTGCACAGGGCCGCCGGGGTGCCCCGCTCCAGCAGCCGGTGCAGGTGGCGCACCGCCCGCTTGGGGTCGACGGCGAACCCCTCCTCGCTGAGCCCGTCCTTGGTGCGCAGCGGCAGGCCGCGCTCCGCGGCGTACGGCGCGAGGGTCCGGGCGCAGCGCACCGACGGCGAGGTGACCAGCCGCTTCACGCCGTAGGCGCCGAAGAGCGAGGAGAGGAGTACGGCGCGGCGCTCGCCGACCCGGTCGAGCGGGCGCAGTGGGTCCTCGCCGGACCACGAGCCACGGCCCACGGCGCGGGCGTGCCGCACCAGGACGAGGGGCCAGGTCGTCAGGGTGCCTGCCTTGTCGGCGCGCACGAGCGCGCGCAGCTGGACGCGGTCGCGCGCGTAGTCGAGGCGGTCGGAGGCGGCGACCACGTCGAGCCAGCGGACCTCGTCGATCTCGTTGTGCAGGGGCCCCGCGGGCTCGGTGGCCTCGGCCGCCCAGTAGTGCACGGTCTTGGTCGCCGGGGCGCCGTCACCGTCGAGGACGACGTACTCCGCGGTGGGGAGGGGACGGCCCAGGCCCACCGTGAGCGACGTCTCCTCGAGCGTCTCCCGCACCGCGGCGACGGGCCAGGGCTCACCGGGGTCGAGCTTGCCCTTGGACCACGACCAGTCGTCGTACTTCGGGCGGTGGACCAGCGCCACCTCGAGCTGGCCTCGCCGTCGGCGCCACGGGACGGTGCCCGCCGCCGGGATCGGGGCGGTCAACGCCGGCGGGCCTTGCGGCGGCGCTTGGCGTGGGCCTCGATCATCGCTGCCTGGAGGTCCGGCAGGGGGGTGCCGTCGGCGTCGAGGGTGACGCGTGTCCAGCGTCCGTCGCCGCCGAGCTCCCAGTGGGCGTACTCGTCGCTCATGCCGCGGGCCAGCAGCGCCTGCAGGTCCTCGACGTGGCGCGGGTCGGCGATCCGCACCAGCGCCTCGACCCTGCGGTCGAGGTTGCGGTGCATCATGTCGGCGCTGCCGATGTAGACCTCGGGTTCGCCGGCGTTGCCGAAGAGGAAGACCCGGGAGTGCTCCAGGAAGCGGCCGAGCACCGAGCGCACCCGGATGTTGTCCGACAGGCCCTCGACGCCGGGTCGCAGGGCGCAGATCCCCCGCACCCAGATGTCGACCTGCACACCTGCCTGCGAGGCGCGGTACAGCGCGTCGATCACCTGCTCGTCGACGATCGAGTTGACCTTGATCTGGACGAGCGCCTCCTCGGCCGCCTCGGCGTGGTCCATCTCGGCCTCGATGCGGTCGACGAGGCCGGAGCGGACCGAGCGCGGGGCCACGAGGAGCCGCTTGAACTTGCTGCGCGGCGCGAACCCCGACAGCTGGTTGAACAGCCGGGCCAGGTCGTCGCCGACCTGGGGGTCGGACGTCAGCAGGCCGAGGTCCTCGTAGATGCGGGCGGTCTTGCCGTTGTAGTTGCCGGTGCCGATGTGGCAGAACCGCCGCAGGGTGCCGTCGTTCTCCTGGCGGACCACCATGCAGAGCTTGGCGTGGGTCTTGAGCCCGACGATGCCGTAGACCACGTGGACCCCCGCGTGCTCCAGCTTGCGGGCCCAGGAGATGTTGTTCTGCTCGTCGAAGCGCGCCTTGATCTCGACGATGGCCAGCACCTGCTTGCCGGCCTCGGCGGCGTCGATGAGGGCGTCGATGATGGGGGAGTCGCCACTGGTGCGGTAGAGGGTCTGCTTGATCGCGAGCACGTTGGGGTCTGCGGCGGCCTGCTCGATGAACGACTGGACCGACGTCGAGAACGAGTCGTACGGGTGGTGCAGGAGGACGTCCTTGTCGCGCACCACCGACAGGATGTCGGCCGCCTTGGAGCTCTCTGCGGGCGAGAGGTCGGGGTGGGACTGCCCCCGGAAGGGCTCGTAGCGCAGGTCGGACCGCTCGAGGTCGGCGATGAGGTTGAGCCCGCGCAGGTCGAGGGGTGCGGGCAGCCGGTAGACCTCGCTCTCGCTCACGCCCAGCTCGCGCACCAGCATGTCGAGCACGTGGTCGTCGATGGTCTCGTCGACCTCGAGCCGCACCGGCGGGCCGAACCGGCGGCGGGTGAGCTCCCGCTCCAGCGCGGTGAGGATGTTCTCGGCGTCGTCCTCCTCGACCTCGAGGTCCTCGTTGCGGGTGACCCGGAAGGTGAAGTGCTCCTGCACCTCCATCCCGGGGAACAGCATGTCGAGGTGGGCCGCGATGACGTCCTCGAGCGGGACGAACCGCGTGGAGAACAGGTCGGAGGTGACGGGGTCGCCGGCCTCGGGCTCGATGTGGAGCAGCCGCGGCAGCAGCGGTGGCACCTTGACGCGGGCGAAGTGCTCCTTGCCCGTCTTGGGGTTGACCAGCACGACGGCGAGGTTGAGCGACAGGCCGGAGATGTAGGGGAACGGGTGGGCCGGGTCGACCGCCAGCGGGGTGAGCACGGGGAAGACGCGGTCGGCGAAGAGCTGGCTCTGCAGCTCACGCTCGGAGTCGCTGAGCTCGTCCCAGCGGACCACGGAGATGCCCTCGTCCTCCAGGGCGGGCTGCACCCTGTCCTTGTAGACCTCGCTCTGCATGGCCTGCAGCTCGTGGGCGACGAGCGAGATCTGCTCCAGGACCTCCCGGGGCTCCAGCCCCGAGGCGGACCGCACGGCCAGACCAGTGGCGATGCGGCGCTTGAGGCCGGCCACCCGCACCATGAAGAACTCGTCGAGGTTGGACGTGAAGATGGCGAGGAACCTGGCGCGCTCGAGCAGCGGGACGGAGTCGTCCGCCGCGAGCTGTAGCACCCGCTCGTTGAACTGCAGCCACGAGATCTCGCGGTCGAGGAAGCGGTCGCCGGGGAGCCCGCTGCCGTCGGGCTGGCTCGGGGCGTGCACGACGCGCATGAACCGGCCGTTGGAGGCCCTCGGCTGGGCGCTCGCGATCGACACCTCCTGGCCGGGGGCGTCCCCGGGCGCCGCGTCGACGCCGTCGAGGGCCTCGGCCTCCTCGGCCGTGCGGCTGGTCACGCTCATGCGCTCATCCTGACAGTGGTTCGTGAACTGCGTGCGAATACATGACGTCCACCATGATGCTGCGGAACCCGAGCGCCGTGTAGGTGTGTATCGCGGCGCGGTTGTCGCCGTCGACGTACAGCTCCACCTCGCCGAGCCCGAGGGAGGCGAGGTGCGCCAGCCCCAGGGCGGTCAGGGGGCGACCGAGCCCCCGCCCCTGGTACCGCGGGTGCACCCCGACGACGTACACCTCCCCGGCGGTGTGGCTCGCTTCGCGACCCTCACCGCCGTGGGCCCGCCCGGCCGTGTGGCTCGCTTCGCGACCCTCGTCGCCGTGGGCCCGCCCGCTCCCCGGGGTGTCCTCCTCGTCGACCTTGGTCCAGTGGAACGCCGCCACCTCGTCGGGCGACCCGTCCGCCGTGACGATGACGAAGCCGGCCGGGTCGAACCACGGCTGGGCCATCCGGTCGCGGAGGTCGTCCAGGGTCATCCGGCCTTGCTCGGGGTGGTGGGCGAAGGCGGCGGCGTTCGTGGCCAGCCAGGGCTCCTCGTCGCGGCCGGGCTCGAACGTCCTGGCGCTGAAGCCCTCGGGCAGGACGACTGCGACGGGGTCGAGGTCGGCCGCGGTGAGGGGCCGGGCCATCTTGTGCAGCTCGCGGACGGGCTCCAGCCCGGTGCGTGCGGCCAGGGCCGCCGCCGCCGGCAGCCGGCCGTGGGACCACAGGCGCGCCCCGGGCGCCTCGCCCAGCACCGCCTCGACCAGTGCGGTGCCCAGCCCCTGCCGCCGGGACCCGGGGTCGACGACGAGCTCACCGGAGGCGTCGGGGGCCTCGGGGTCGTCGAGCTGCGCGTACCCGGCGAGCCGCCCTTCGGCGCCTGCGAGCAGGTGCCGGACGCGCCCGGGGCCGGCGGCCAGGTTGAGCTGGGTCTGCTCGGACAGCGGGCTGACCCCGTCCTCGGCGGCCGCTCGTCGCTGCAGGTCACGGACCTGCTGGCGCTCGGTGACGGTCAGGGTGTCGGTGCGGCGGATCTGCGGTGAAGGCACGGAAAGCATTGCACCACGCATCTTCCCTTGACGGGTTCGCGCCGTTAGCGTGCACCGGGTCCGGTTACCGCCGGTTCCACCTCTTTCCGCACAAGGACGCATTCATGACCTCACCCCGCACCAAGCGGCTGTCCGGCCTGGTCGCCGTCGCTGCGCTGGCCGCCTCCGGAGCAGCCTTCGTCGGTGGCAGCTCGCAGGCCGCCGCGAACGGCCCGACCATGGACATCCAGCTGCTGTCCTTCAACGACTTCCACGGCAACCTGCAGGCGCCGTCGGGTTCCAGCGGTCGGGTCGTCACGGACCACAAGCTGGTCACCGACCCGAAGACGGGCGTGGTCTCGGCCGCCGACGTCACCACCGACGCGGGTGGCTCCGAGTACCTCGCCACCCACCTGGCCGACGCCCGCAAGGGCCACCCCTACTCGCTGACCGTGGCCGCCGGCGACCTCATCGGTGCGTCCCCGTTCCTGTCGGCCGCGTTCCACGACGAGCCGACCATCGAGGCCATGAACGCCCTGCACCTCGACGCGAGCGCCGTGGGCAACCACGAGTTCGACGAGGGCTACAAGGAGCTCCAGCGGATGGCGAACGGCGGCTGCCTCGACGACGGCGCCGGCGCGAACAACCAGGACTCCTGCCCCGGCGGCAAGACGTTCAC
Organism: Pedococcus ginsenosidimutans; assembly: GCF_039544395.1. Lineage (NCBI taxonomy): Bacteria > Bacillati > Actinomycetota > Actinomycetes > Micrococcales > Intrasporangiaceae > Pedococcus > Pedococcus ginsenosidimutans. Next base: position 60,962 of record NZ_BAABLO010000003.1, on the reverse strand, counting down.
CGGCGCCAACTTCGACTACCTCGCCGCGAACGTCGTCTACTCCGGCACCGACAAGACGATCCTGCCGCCCTACACGATCAAGAACATCAAGGGCGCCAAGATCGGGTTCATCGGTATGACGCTCAAGGACACCCCGTCCATCGTCACCGCCGCCGGTGTGGCCGGGCTCCAGTTCAAGGACGAGGTCGCCACCGCGAACGCGCTCGTCCCGGTCCTCAAGAGCCAGGGCGTCAACGCGATCGTCGTGCTCATCCACCAGGGCGGCACCCCGAACCAGCAGGTCTGGTACGGCCCGGACAACAAGCCCTACACGGTCAACCCGACCTACGACTACACCTGCGCCAAGGGTGGCAGCCTCGCCGCCGACAGCCCGATCCTGCCGATCGCCAAGGGCCTCGACCCGGCCATCGACATGATCGTCTCGGGTCACACTCACCAGCCGTACGTGTGCAACGTCCCGGACCCGAAGGGCCAGCAGCGCATGGTCACCTCGGCCTCGTCGTTCGGCCGTCTCTTCACCGACACGGACCTGACCTACGACCGTCGCACCCAGGACATCGTCCGCACCTCGGTCAAGAGCGCCAACATGGTCGTCTCGCGTGACGTCCCGAAGGACCCGGCACAGACCAAGATCATCACCGACTACTCGGCCCTGGCCCGTCCGATCGCCAGCCGCGTGCTCGGCCGCATCGCCACCGACGTCACCCGCGCGGGCAACCCCGGTGGGGAGTCCCAGCTCGGTGACCTCATCGCGGACGCGCAGCTCGCCGACCCGTCGGTCGTCACCGGTGGCAGGAAGCCGGAGATCGCGTTCATGAACCCCGGCGGCATCCGCGCCGACCTCACCTACGCCTACAGCCCCTACGGCGAGGCGCCCGGCGACGTGACCTTCGAGGAGGCGTTCACGGTCCAGCCGTTCAACAACTACCTCGTGTCGCTCGACCTCACCGGCGCGCAGGTGAAGCAGCTGCTCACCGAGCAGTGGAGCGGTTCGAACGCCGGCACCGGCAAGAAGATCCTCCAGGTCAACAAGGCCTTCAGCTACACCTACTCGGGCACCACGCTCGGCGCGGTCACCCTGAACGGCCAGCCGCTCGTCGACACCCAGACCTACCGCATCGTGACGAACAACTTCCTCCAGGGCGGTGGGGACAACTTCCCGACCATGGCCAAGGGGACCAACGTCTACTACGGCGGCCTGGACATCGACGCGTTCGCCAACTACCTCGAGGCGAGCTCGCCGTACACCCCCGGCCCGCTGACGCGCATCAACGTCGGCTGACCCGAGCAGCACAGCCGAATGGCGCCCCTCCAGCCGGAGGGGCGCCATTCGCGTGCTGGGAGGATGGGGAGCAGGCCGGAGCCGGCGACGAGACCGGTGGGCAGGGCTCAGGCGTCGGCGGGGACGTCCTCGGCCGGGACGAAGCGGTAGCCGACGTTGCGCACGGTCCCGATGAGCACCTCGTGCTCGGAGCCGAGCTTGGCGCGCAGGCGGCGGACGTGGACGTCCACGGTGCGGGTGCCCCCGTAGTAGTCGTAGCCCCAGACCTCCTGCAGGAGCTGGGCCCGGCTGAACACCCGGCCCGGGTGCTGCGCGAGGTACTTGAGGAGCTCGAACTCCTTGTACGTCAGGTCGAGCAGCCGCCCCCGGACGCGGGCCGAGTAGGTCGCCTCGTCGATGGTGACGTCGCCGGAGGTGATCTGGACCTCGTCGGGCTCCTGCAGGTCCTGGAGCCGGCCGGCTGCGAGCCTGAGCCGGGCCTCGACCTCAGCCGGACCGGCGGACTCGAGCAGCACCTCGTCGACCCCCCACTCCGCGGTGATGCCGGCGAGGCCGCCCTCGGTCAGGATCGCGATGAGCGGCACCGACATGCCTGTCGCGCGCAGCACGCGGCACAGCGAGCGGGACACGGCGAGGTCCCGCCGGGCGTCCAGGAGCACGGCGTCCGCGGGCGGCGCATCGACCAGGGCGCTCGGCTCGGCGGGGATGATCCGCACGTGGTGCGACAGCAGGCCCAGCGCCGGCAGCACCTCGGCGCTGGGCGCCAGGGCGTTGGTCAGCAGCAGCAGACGGGCCATGCCAGAGAAGGATACGGTGCCGGGGGTGCCGCCGACGCGGCGCACACATGCTGAGACCCCCGTCTCAGAACGAGTCCAGGGTGCCCGTCGGGGACGGGTCGAGGAGGGAGCGCAGTGGGTACGCCGCCTGACCGCACCGCGAGCGTGGTGACCGTCCGCTACTGGGCGGCCGCGCGCGCCGCAGCCGGCGTGGAGCAGGACGAGGTCACCGACGTCGCCACCGTGGGCGCGGCCCTCGCCGCCGTGGCTGCGCGGCGTCCCGACCTGGAGCCCGTGGCCGCCGTCAGCACGCTCCTGCTCGACGGCAGGGCCGTCGACCGTGGCGCAGCGGTCGCGCACGGGTCCGTCCTCGAGGTCCTGCCGCCCTTCGCCGGTGGGTGATGCGAGGATGCGGGCTGTGTCCGACGTACCCGAGCAGCAGCAGGCCCCGGAGGCCGCGGCGCCGCTGACCCGTCGGGAGCGTCGCGCGAGCAGCCGGCGCGGCCCCCAGGTGCTGCCGGGGCGGGCCCTCCTGGCACGCCCGCTCACCATGGTCACGACGATGGCGTTCGCCGCGCTCGTCGGCCTCACCTCCTACGCCAGCCCGGGCTTCGTCGCCGTGTCCGTCGCGCTCGCGGGCCTCGTCCTCGCATGGGGCTGGCCCCAGCTCCTCAGCCTTCCGAGCCCCCGCGGCACCAGCACCGTCCTCGCCGTCGGCACCGTCCTCATGACCGCGGCGGTGCTGCTCACGGACGAGGCCCCCTACCTGCAGTGGATGCCCGCGGCCATGGCCGTGTCCGTGATCGCGGCGTTCCTGCACCAGCTGATGCGCCGTGACGGGCGGCCCCGCCTCGCGGAGTCGGTCTCGGCCAGCGTCACGGGCCTCGCCGTGATCTCGGCCGGGATCGCCCTGGCCCCGATCCCGGAGGTGCTCCACGGCGACCACGCCCTGGCCGCCGCGATGGCCGGCCTGGGCGTCGGTGTGCTGGCCGACCCGCTCATCAAGGTGCCGCTCCTGCGCCAGTGGGCCCTGTTCATCTCGATGGTGCTGGGAGGTCTCGCGGGCATGGTCGTCTCGGTGGTCGCGGACCACCCCCGGCTGTGGCCCGCGGCCCTGCTCGGGCTCCTGGCCGCCGCGGTCTCCCACGCCGCGCGGCGCGTCATGGCCGTGCTCCCCGCGACCGCCATGGCCCGGGCCCAGCTCGCCGTGGGGGCGTCGTCGTCGCTGCTGGTCGGCGTCGTCGCCTACGTCGTGGTGCGCTACTTCGTCGCCTGAGCCAGTTGGTGGGGTGCGGCCGCCGCTCTGTTCGGTACTGAGCCGGGGCGCGCCCCGGCTCAGTAGACGAGGGCCTGGGTCCCCGCCGCCATGACCTCCTCGACGAACGCTGCCGCGCCGCGGACCACCGCACCGGGTACGAGGTCCGCCTCCGTGAGGTCGCGCCGCGCCGCGCACTGCCCGCAGACGGTGACCGTGCCCGCGGCCAGCACGGCGTCGACCAGGTCCTTCGCTACGGCGGCGTGCGGCAGGTCGAGCTCCTGCGCCCGACCGGGCACGGCCATCCACGTGGCATCGCCGGTGAGCCAGAGGCTGACGTCGACGCCGCTGGCCGCAGCAGTGGCCGCGACGGTGAGGGCCTGGTTGAGCCGCTCGGGTGACTCGGTGCCGGACGTGGCCTTCACCACGAGGCGCGTGCTCGGGGCGGTCGGAGCTGTGGGGGCCGTCATGGGGCACAGGCTACGATCTGGCTCGTGCACATCTTCTACATCGGGCTGCTCGTGGCGTCCGCCGTCGTCATCACCTGGTTCGCCGGGTTCGTCGTCTACCGCCTGGTCAAGACGCCCCGCTGATGGTGTTCCACCTCGATACCGACCTGCCTCGTGAGCTCGCGCCGCTGGCCTGGATGATCGGCCGCTGGGAGGGCGCCGGCGTGGTCGGTTACCCCACCATCGAGTCGGCGAACTTCGGCCAGGAGATCGAGGTCAGCCACGACGGCCGGCCGTTCCTCACCTGGCGCAGCCAGACCTGGCTGCTCAACGAGGCCGGCGAGCAGGTGCGCCCGCTGGCCACCGAGCTCGGCTTCTGGCGCCCCGTGGAGGGCGGCGAGGTCGAGCTGCTGCTCTCCCACCCGACGGGCATCGTCGAGCTCTACTTCGGCAAGGCCGAGCCGGCCAAGATCGAGCTGCGGACCGACGGTGTGCTGCGCAGCCCGCACGCCAAGGAGTACAACGCCGCGACGCGCCTCTACGGCCTCGTCAACTCCAACCTCCTGTGGGCCATGGACATGGCCGCCGCGGGGCAGAAGCTGCAGAGCCACGTCTCCGCGGAGCTCAAGCGCGTCGGCTGAGCCGCCCGCGCCCGCCGGGGGTGCCGGTCGCTCCGTACAGTGGACACCGTGGACGACGTCGGTGAGCGGCTGCGGGCCCAGGGGCGGCGGATGACGCCCCAGCGGCAGCGTGTCCTGGAGGCCGTGGCGACCCTCGGGCACGCGACCCCCGAGGACGTCGTCGAGAAGGTGGGCGCCGACGGTGGACCCGCCCTGGCGCCCTCGACCGTCTACCGCGCCCTCGAGGCCCTGGAGTCCCTCGACGTCGTCGGCCACACGCACCTCGACCACCGCGCCCCGAGCTACCACCTGGCCGACCACGCCGACCACATCCACCTCGTGTGCCGCTCCTGCGGACGCGTCGAGCAGTGCGACCGCACCCTCGCGGACGGGTTCGCCGGGAATGTTCTGCAGTCCCGGGGCTTTGTTGCTGACGTGACCCACATGGCCGTCCACGGGCTGTGCGCCACCTGCGCGAACCGAACATGACAGGCACCCCATGACCGAGCTCCGGACCACCCCCACCGCCGACCCCGACGTGACCCCCGCCGTCCCGAGGTCCGTCCTGCTGTCGCGCCCCGGCGCGGTCGAGGGAGACGGCCCCGACGCCGGCGTCGCGGCACACTACGGCGACCCGCTGCGCGAGCAGCGGCTCCTCGGTGAGGGCCTCGGCGTCGTCGACCTCTCCCACCGTGGGGTCGTCACGGTCACCGGGCCGGACCGGCTCTCGTGGCTGCACTCGATCACCACCCAGCACCTCTCCGGGCTCGCCGCGCGCGAGTCCCGTGAGGTCCTGGTCCTCACGCCCAAGGGCCACGTGGAGCACGACCTGCACCTGGTCGACGACGGGGAGACCACCTGGCTCACCACGGAGCCGGGCCAGGCGCCGGCGCTCGCCGCGTGGCTGGACTCGATGCGCTTCATGCTGCGCGTGGAGGTCGCGGACGTCACCGCCGACTGGGCCGTGCTCGGTGAGCCCACGGGCGCCGAGTCGGTCCCCGGCGAACCGCTCGCGTGGCGTGACCCGTGGCCGGGCCTCGTCGGTGACACGGCGGCATACGGCCCGGTCGAGGGGCACCCCGCGCAGGGCCGTGCGTGGCGCGAGGTCCTCGTGCCCGTCGCCGACCTCGATGACGCCGTGGGCGACCGCGACCTCGCCGGCACCTGGGCGGCTGAGGCCCTGCGGGTGGCTGCCTGGCGTCCACGGTTCGGGTTCGAGACCGACCACCGCACCATCCCCCACGAGGTCGACTGGCTGCGGACGGCCGTCCACCTGCACAAGGGGTGCTACCGCGGCCAGGAGACGATCGCCCGGGTGCACAACCTCGGCCGGCCGCCGCGCCGCCTGGTGTTCCTGCACCTCGACGGCTCGGGCCACACGCTGCCCGACCGCGGTGCCCCCGTGCTGCTCGACGACCGCCAGGTCGGCCACCTCACCTCGGTGGCCCGCCACCACGAGGACGGGCCGATCGGGCTCGCCCTGGTCAAGCGCAACACCCCGGTCGACGCGACCCTGCTCGTCGACGGCGTGGCCGGCGCGCAGACGGAGGTCGTCGCGCCCTGACCGGGCCTGACCGGGCCTGACCGGTCCTGGGTGATCGCGGTCGTGCGGGCTGCCATGATGTCCGCCATGGCCACGACCCCCGGCACCCTGATCACCGTCGCGCCGACCGGCGCCGAGCTGTCCAAGGGCGACTTCCCGCAGCTGCCGACGACCCTCGAGGAGCTCGTCGAGACCGCTGTCGCCTGCGAGGCGGCCGGGGCGTCGATGATCCACCTGCACATCCGCGACGCCGAGCACCGTCCCACGCTCGACCACGGCCACCTCAAGGCCGCCGTCGACGCGCTGCGCGAGCAGACCTCGCTCGTGGTGCAGCTCTCGACCGGCGGCAGCGTCCACGACCCGCTCGAGCAGCGGCTGACGGTCCTGGATGCCGAGCCGGACTCCTGCTCGCTCACCTGCGGCACGACCAACTTCGGCGACGACGTCTTCCTCAACCCCTACGGGTTCATGTCCGACCTCTACGTGCAGGCCCAGGAACGGGAGGTGGTGCCGGAGTTCGAGCTGTTCGACCTCGGCCACGTGGCCGCCCTCGCCCGCCTCATCGACGCCCACGGCCTGCCGTTCGGCGGCAAGGTGCACGTCGACTTCGTGACCGGCGTCCCTGGCGGCATGCCCGGCACCCCCGCTGCCCTCGTCGCCGGGGTCTCGATGCTTCCCGCCGAGGTCACCTCCTGGTCGGCGACCGGTATCGGGCGCACGCACCTGCCGATCGCCGCGGCCGCGCTCGCGGCTGGTGGCCACCTGCGGGTGGGCATGGAGGACAACGTGGTGTTCGCGCGGGGTGTGCCCGTCCAGCACAACCGCGAGCTCGTGGAGCGGGCCGCCCGTCTCGCCGAGCTCATGCAGCGTCCCGCGATGTCGACCGGCGACGCCCGCGCGCTGCTGGGGGTCAAGGACCGCCGCCCCGCCGCCTGACCCGCCCATCCTCCCCGACTTATTGCCCGTACGCCGCGCCTCGAGCCCGTTCCCGGCCCGATTTCGGTGCCGGGCGGGCAATAAGTCGGGGAAGTGGGGTGATGGATGGGGTGTGGTCACCGTCACGCTGTCTCCAGTTTGCATTCTGCTAACTGGAGCAAGCACACTGGAGGCATGAGCCGGATACCGCTGGGACCGCTGGGAGGTGAGAGCCTCGGTGACTACCTGCGCGAGCAGCGCCAGAACGCCAGGCTCTCGCTGCGCCAGCTGTCCGAGCTGGCCGGGGTCTCCAACCCCTACCTGTCACAGATCGAGCGGGGCCTGAAGAAGCCCAGCGCCGAGATCCTCCAGCAGCTCGCCAAGGGCCTCGAGGTCTCCGCGGAGTCGCTCTACGTGCGGGCAGGGATCCTCGACGAGCGCCAGGGCCACCAGGCCGAGGCGCCCGACACCCGGGCCGCCATCGGCGCCGACCCGCGACTCAACGCCCGCCAGAAGTCCGCCCTGCTGGACATCTACGACTCGTTCGTCGGTGGCGACGCCGCCCCGAGGAGCACCCGCGTCCGCACCGGCACGCGCAAGGCCGCGACGTCGGGTGGCAGCCGCAAGGCCGCGACCCCCGGCACGCGCAAGGCCGCCCCCCGTGCACCCAAGAGCTCCACCACCCGCACCGAAGGAGAATGACATGGCACTCGTTGCCGACATCCGCAAGAACGTCATCGACACGACCCCGGTGTTCGCCGCCGTGGGCCTGACCGACCTGGCCGTCGAGAAGGTGCGCGAAGCCCGCACCCGCGCCACCGCCCGCACCTCGGCCCTGCGCGCCGAGCTGGCTGCCGACCTCGACCCGGCCGTCATCCAGACCCGCGCGCAGTCCCGCGTGCTCGGCGTCGCCGAGCAGGCGCAGGAGCTGCCGGCCCTCGCCCTCAACCGCAGCCTCGAGCTGGCCGGCAAGGCGCAGGAGTCCTACGAGACCGTCGCCGCCCGCGGCGAGAAGCTCGTCAAGCGCGTCCGCACCCAGAAGGCCACCCAGGACCTCATCGCCCAGGCGGAGACCACGGTCGCCCTCGGCAAGGGTGCCGTCACCACGGTGCGCAAGTCCGCCACCGAGATCCAGCGCTCGGCCAAGGCCACGCTGACCACCGGTCGCAAGGAGGCCGCCACGGTCGCCGACACCGTCGCGGGTTCGGTCGCGGCCGAGACCGCCGAGGTCGCCACCGCGGCCAAGGCGTCCGCCAAGCGCACCCGTACGGCTGCCAAGCGCACCTCGACGACCACGAAGAAGTCCGCCACCGCCACGAAGTCCGCCACCAAGCGCGCGACGACCGGCGCGAAGAAGACCGCGTCCACCGCCAAGAAGGCCACCGCGACCACCGCGGCGAAGGTCGGCGACTGACCACCGTCCTGCCCCTGGGCAGAGCCGCGACGGCCCCCACCCCGACCCGGGGTGGGGGCCGTCCGCCGTCCGCGGGTCGTGGCTAGGCTCGTCGGGTGAGCACGCCGACCACCGCCACCCCGCCCGCCCTCGACGACGCCCCCGTCCTCGCGCACTACGTGCGTGGCGGGTTCGTGGAGTCGGCCCACCGCGCGTCGGTGGTCGCCACCGCCCCCGACGGGGAGCACCTGCTCGCCCTCGGCGCCGTCGACGACCCGGTGTTCCCACGGTCGTCCAACAAGCCGGTGCAGACGCTGGCGATGGTCCGCGCAGGGCTGCGGATGCCGGCACACCACCTGGCCATCGCGTCGGCGAGCCACTCCGGCGAGGACTTCCACCTCACCGCGGTGCGCGAGATGCTCGCATCCGTCGGGCTCACCGAGGGCGCCCTCCAGAACACCCCCGACTACCCGGTCAACGACGACGCGCGGGAGGCCGTGCTGCGCAGCGGCGGTGGCAAGCTGCCGATCACGCAGAACTGCTCGGGCAAGCACGCCGCGATGCTGGCGACCTGCGTCGTGAACGGGTGGGACACCGCGACGTACCGCGACCCGTCCCACCCCCTGCAGCAGGCCATCGCCGAGACGCTGGCCGAGCTGACCGGTGACGAGATCACCTCGACCGCGGTCGACGGCTGCGGGGCGCCCGTGATGGCCGTGACCCTCGCGGGCCTGGCCCGCGCCTTCGGGCGGATGGCCTCCGCGCCGGCCGGCACCCACGAGGCCGAGGTGGCCGACGCCATCCGTGCCAACCCCGCCTACCTCGGCGGTACCGGGCGCGACGTCACCGCCCTCATCGAGCACACGCCGGGCCTCATCGCCAAGGACGGCGCCGAGTCCGTGTACGCCGTGGGGCTGGCCGACGGGCGCGGCGTCGCCCTCAAGGTCGCCGACGGCTACCCGCGGGCCAAGCCGGTCATCCTCGCGGCCGCCCTGCGCCGCCTCGGCGTGGAGTCCCCGGCCCTCGCCCAGCTCGAGCACTCGCCGGTGCTCGGCCACGGCGAGCCGGTCGGCGCCATCGTCGCCGTCAACATCTGAGCGCCCGGGGGAGCTGACCTGCCGTGCGCGCAGTCCTGCAGCGGGTGAGCAGTGCCTCGGTGACCGTCGACGGGGTCGTCGTCGGCGCGATCGACCGCCCGGGGCTGCTGGCGCTCGTCGGCGTCACCCACGACGACGGGCCCGCGCAGGCCGAGACGTTGGCGCGCAAGATCAGCGAGCTGCGGATCCTGCGCGAGGAGCGTTCCGTCGTCGACGTGGGGGCTCCGGTGCTCGTGGTGAGCCAGTTCACCCTCTACGCCGACACCCGCAAGGGGCGCCGCCCGTCCTGGGGCAACGCCGCGCCCGGGCCGGTCGCCGAACCCCTGGTCGACGCGGTCGTCGAGGCCCTGCGGTCACGCGGGGTCGAGGTCGAGACCGGCCGGTTCGGCGCCATGATGGACGTCGCCCTGGTCAACGACGGGCCGGTGACCCTGGTCGTCGACGTCTGACGTCTAGGCTGTCCTCCATGTTCGGGACACTCGGAAGCCTGCAGGCCGTCGTGACGGCGCTGCTCAGCCTCGTGGCGTTCGTGGCCGAGGTCTTCGCCCTGGTCGACGCGCTGCGCTACAAGCCGGAGGTCTACGCCGCGGCAGGCAAGCGCACGAAGCAGTTCTGGACGATCATCCTGGCCGTTGCCGTCCTGCTCGGGTTCGTGTCGCTGGGGGCCTCGGGTCGGATCTTCTCGATCGGCCTCATCGCCTTCGTCGGCGCCGCGATCTACCTGGCCGACGTGCGTCCCGCGCTGCGGCAGATGGTGGGACGCGGGGGCGGGGGCCAGCACATGGGACCGTACGGACCGTGGTGACCGCGGTGGCAGACAAGGGGATGGGCATGCGCGACCCGCGCGCGGAGGTCTTCGTCCAGGAACGGCCCTGGGGTCAGTTCGAGCAGTTCGTCTCCAACGAGCGGGTGACGGTCAAGATCATCACCGTCGAGCCCGGCCACCGGCTCTCGCTGCAGACGCACGAGCACCGCGGTGAGTTCTGGCAGGTCCTCGACGGCCCGATGGAGGTCACCGTGGGTGACCGCACGTGGAGCGCCCAGCCGGGCGAGAAGGTGTGGGCACCCCAGGGTGCGGTCCACCGCATGGCCAACAAGGGGGACGCGCCCGCCCGCATGCTCGAGGTGGCGTTCGGCGACTTCGACGAGGCCGACATCGTGCGCCTCGACGACGACTACGCGCGCTGACCCCCGGCGGGCCGGACGGCGTCCCAGGCGACGGTGACCTCGCCGAGCCGCCAGCGGCTCGGGCCGTCGAGCACCGGCCACCCCTCGTCCCGCAGGGCCGACACGGTCGCGATGAACCGTTGCCGCCGGCCGAAGCTGGCGTGGTGGGCCGCGTGCGACCACGACCGGTCCAGGGCGGCGAGCCAGCCGTGCACGGCCTCGCCCGGCACGTTGCGGTGGATGAGGGCCTTCGGCAGCCGCTCGGCGACGTCGGAGGGTGACTCCAGCCCGCGCAGCCGCCACGACAGGGTCAGCGACAGCGGCCCGTCGCGGTCGACCGCCACCCAGGTGCTGCGCCGTCCGAGCTCGTCGCAGGTGCCGTCGACGAGGAGCCCGTCCGGGGTGAGACGGTCCCGGACGGTGGCCCACGCCGGGGCGACCTGCGCCTCGTCGTACTGGCGCAGCACGTTGAACGCGCGCACGACCGTGGCCCGTCGACCGCCGGTCAGCGGCACCTCGAACCCGCCCAGCGCGAACGACAGGCCGTCCCGCGCCAGGGCCTGCCCCAGGGCCACGCGCTCCGGGTCGATCTCGATCCCGACGACCTCGACGTCGGAGCGCACCCGGCGCAGCCGGTCGTGCAGCTCGACCGCGGTGACCGGCGACGCGCCGTACCCGAGGTCGACGACCACGGGCGGCGGGCCGGGCTGACGCAGGCGCCAGGCCTGCGGTCCGGCGAGCCAGCGGTCGACGCGCCGCAGCCGGTTGGGGTTGGTGGTCCCCCGGGTGACCGTCCCGACCGGTCGCTGTCGCACCACGCAGGGAAGCGTACGGGCAGGCATCCGCAGGGCGCGCCCCTAGGGTGAGGGCGTGGCCAGGCGCGAGATCGACATCAGCCGCAGCATGGTCGCGCTCGTGGCCTCGCTCGCGGCCCTCGCGCTGCTCGGCCTGTCGACGCACCTCCCCGGGTGGCTGGGGCGCGACGAGGGGTTCGACGACATCTCGCCGGGCCTGCTCACCGTGGCCGCCGACGCCAAGGGCGTGGCCACCCTCGGTGGCGGCGTCTCGGTCTCGTTGTACCCCGACGGGCTGCGGATCCTGCGCGGCGAGGACCTGCTCACGCAGACGGTGATCGGCGGCTCCATGCTGTCCGCCCTCGACGGGCGTGCCACGGGCCGGGGCGACGACACCGAGGAGAAGGTGACCCGGGTCCTCAGCAACGTCACCATCGACGAGCTCACGTTCCTGCCCGGGCGGGCCACCTACTTCGGTCACGTGTCCGACGGTGAGGTGACGTTGCCGCTGGTGATGCGGGTGGAGCTCGCCGGTTCGGTGATCCGGCTCGGCGTCGACGTCAACGGTGCCGACGCGGTCGTGTGGCACCTCGACCACCGCCCGCTGACGACAGGCATCCGCCCGGCCCTGCCGTCGGTCAACCTGCGGAAGAAGGCGGCGTGGCTGGCGCCGAGCTCGGTCGAGGGTCAGGCCGCCTTCTCCACCAACCTCGGCACCGACATCGGTGTCGGGCCGGGACGGGTGGCGCGCGGGGTCGACGTCCGTGGCGAGGGGCGCATCGACGTCCACGTCTGGTCCAACGCGGCGTTCCTCACGGTGTCGTCGTTCGCCCGGCCGCAGCCGGCACCGTCGCCCTCCGGCTGACGCCGGCCGTCCGGCCGGGTGCCCCTCGCCTGCCGACCCGGCAGCCGGGTGGCAGACTTCGAGACATGCCCAGCAGCGACCGCATCGACCGCGTCGCCATGCTCAGCGTGCACACCTCCCCTCTGGAGCAGCCGGGCACCGGTGACGCGGGCGGGCTCAACGTCTACGTCGTCGAGGTCGCCCACCAGCTCGCCGCGCGGGGCGTCGAGGTGGAGATCTTCACCCGCACCACCACTGCAGACCTGCCGCCGACTGTCGAGCTCGAACCAGGCGTGCTCGTCCGGCACGTGACCGCCGGGCCCTACGAGGGCCTCGGCAAGAACGACCTGCCGGGCCAGCTCTGCGCCTTCGCCGCAGGGGTGATGCGCACCGGCGCCCACGCCCCGGAGGACCACTACGGCCTCGTCCACTCCCACTACTGGCTGTCGGGCCAGGTGGGGTGGCTCGCGGCCGACCGGTGGCAGGTGCCGCTGGTCCACACGATGCACACCATGGCGCGCGTGAAGAACCTGCACCTCGCCGGCGGTGACGACCCCGAGCCGTCGGGGCGGGAGATCGGCGAGGTCCAGGTGGTCGAGGCGGCGGACCGCCTCATCGCCAACACCTCGGGCGAGCGGGCCGAGCTCATCGAGCTGTACTCCGCCGAGCCCGAGAAGGTGGTCGTGGTGCCCCCCGGTGTCGACCTGACTCTGTTCTCGCCCGGTGACCAGCGCCGGGCGCGCGCGGAGGTCGGCCTGCCCGTCGACGCCAAGGTTCTCTTGTTCGTGGGGCGCATCCAGCCGCTCAAGGCGCCCGAGGTGCTCGTCGAGGCCGCAGCCGAGCTGCTGGCCCGGCACCCGCAGTGGCGTGGGGAGCTGGTCGTCGCGGTGCTCGGCGGCCCGAGCGGTTCGGGTCTGGCGCACCCCCGGTCGCTGCAGGAGCTCTCGACCTCGCTGGGGATCGAGGGCCAGGTCAGGTTCGTGCCGCCGGTGCCGCGGACCGAGCTCGCGCAGTGGTACCGCGCCGCCGACCTCGTCGCGGTGCCCTCCCACTCCGAGTCCTTCGGGCTCGTGGCGGTCGAGGCGCAGGCCTGCGGCACGCCGGTGGTGGCCGCACGGGTGGGTGGCCTGCCGTCCGCGGTCGGTGAGGCGGGGGTGCTCGTGGACGGTCACGACACACCGGTGTGGGCCGACGCCCTGGAGGAGCTGCTGCTGGACCCGCAGCGCCGAGATGCCTTGTCGCGCAAGGCGGTCGAGCACGCGGCGCTGTTCGGGTGGGACCGCACGGCGGAGCGCCTGTACGAGGTCTACGTCGAGGCGAAGAGGGCTCGTGCCCGTTCCCAGGAGCCGCCCCAGCCCCAGGCTGCGCTCGAGGGTGTCCCGGCGGCGGTGGTCCCGTGACCCGGCTGGATGGTGTGGTCGAGGAGTTCCTCCACGAGGCCGGGCTGGAGTGGGAGCCCGGGGCCAGACGGGGCGAGTACGTCGTGACGCTGCCCGGGGAGAAGAAGCTCAAGACGGTGGTCTCGCTCGTCGTCGGTGCCGACGCGCTGTCGGTGTCGGCCTTCGTCATCCGCAACCCGGACGAGAACCACGAGGAGTTCTACCGCTACCTGCTGCGCAAGAACCTCCGCCTGCCCGGCCTCGCCTACGCGGTGGACGGGTCCGGTGACGTCTACGTGACCGGCAGGCTCCCCGCGGCCGGGGTGGACGCCGCCTACCTCGACCAGCTCGTCGGGGCGCTGCTCGACGCAGCCGACTCGCACTTCAACGAGCTCCTCGCGATCGGCTTCATCACCAGCATGCGCAAGGAGTGGGACTGGCGGGTCTCGCGCGGTGAGTCACTGCGCAACCTCGAGGCCTTCCGGCACCTGCTCGCGCGGCCCGGCGACCCGGCCCCCTCGCCCGCCTGAGGCGGGATCCCCACCCCGGCGCCGGACGGGCCCTGCGCACGGCTGCCACCGGTCACTAGGCTGGCTCCCATGGCATACACGCTCATCCTCCTGCGCCACGGCCACTCCGAGTGGAACGCCAAGAACCTCTTCACGGGCTGGGTCGACGTCGACCTCAACGACCAGGGGAGGCAGGAGGCCGTCGACGGCGGAAAGCTGTTGAAGGACAAGGGAGTGCTGCCGACCGTCGTGCACACCTCGGTGCTGCGCCGCGCGATCACCACCGCCAACCTCGCGCTCGACGCCGCCGACCGCCACTGGATCCCGGTGCGCCGCGACTGGCGGCTCAACGAGCGGCACTACGGAGCCCTCCAGGGCCTCGACAAGGCGGCCACCCGCGAGAAGTACGGCGACGAGCAGTTCATGCTGTGGCGCCGCTCGTTCGACACCCCGCCGCCGCCGATCGAGGTCGGCTCGGAGTTCGACCAGACCGGCGACCCGCGCTACGCCGGCGTCGACGTGCCCCGCACCGAGTGCCTCAAGGACGTCATCGCCCGGATGATGCCCTACTGGGAGGGCGCCATCCAGGACGACCTGCGGGCCGGTGAGACGGTGCTGGTCACGGCCCACGGCAACAGCCTGCGCGCCCTGGTCAAGCACCTCGACCAGATCAGCGACGAGGACATCGCCGGCCTCAACATCCCGACCGGCCAGCCGCTGGTCTACACCCTCGGTGACGACTTCATGCCCACCCGGCCGGGGGAGTACCTCGACCCCGTGGCCGCCGCCGAGGCGGCGGCGGCCGTGGCCAACCAGGGCCGCTAGGTCCCCGACGTCAGGGCCTGGTGCCCTCGGTCCAGACGTCCTCGCTCGGCAGGTCGACCGGCCAGCGCCCGAGCAGGCTCCCGTCGGCGGCGTAGGCCTCGACCTCGTACGGCGTGGACTGGTCCGACCACGACGGCGTGGTCGCGAGGGCCGTCCCGTTGCGCAGCGTGAGCATCTCGGTGGGCGGGTAGATGGTCGGGGAGGTCGGCGACACCAGGCGCACCTTCGCCGCACCCGGTGCGAATACCTCGTACGACATCGTCGAGGTCTCCGGTCCGGAGCTCCGGACCACGAACGGGTGGCTCTCGGCGGTGGCGGCATCGATGGGGACCCCCGTCGCCAGCTCGATCGTCGAGGCGGCACTCCCGTCCTTGGCCGTGACGACGACGAGCGCGCTGCGCAGCACCTGCCCACCAGGGAGCGTCGAGTCGGTGACCATCAGCCGCGTGACGGCGCCGGGGACATCCGTGTCGCCGACCCACAGCCGGTGGGCGGTCGCCGGGTCGATGACCCCGAAGTAGCGCGTGGTCGTCGTGACGTCCTGGGGACGCAGGCCCAGGTTGATCGCGACCCCGGCGCCCATCCCAGCCTCGGCCTTCACCCGGAAGTCCTCGCCCTTGCAGTTCAGGCAGACCGAGCCCTGGTCGACCTGGGGCGCCTCGGTGGCCGGCGCCATCAGCGAGACCCGTCCCGCGGCGGCATCGCCCACGCGGACCCGCGTCAGGGTGGCGGGTGAGCCCTCCAGGGGGCCGACGTACATGCCGTCGGTGAGGTCGACCGGGCGGAAGGCGTCACGGGTCACCGAGCCGTCGGTCCCGATCTGCACGGACGCCGAGACAGCCGCCTCGGTGACACCCGGTCGCGCCAGCACGACGAGGGTCGAGTTGGTGTCGGCGTGCTCGCGGATGGTCACGGCGTCCCCGAGCCCACCGCCGTCGGACGACACCAGCGCGAGGGTGTCGGCGGAACCCCCGCGGGGGCCGGAGTACATCGTCAGCTTCCCGTCGGTGTCGGCCTCGGGGTCCCAGCCGACGACGACCCGCGAGGTCGGCAGGTCCGCGGCGTACAGCACGTGCTGGGTGCCGAACCGGTCGGCGACCGCCTGGACGAGAGCCGTGTCCTTCGCGAGGGAGCCGCGCAGGGGCCAGGTGGACAGCGACTTCCACCGGGGGTCGCTCGGTCCCGGCACGACCTGGGTGTGCTTGGCCGGGGTGGTGCGGTGGTCGTCGCCGCGGACCAGCGACGGCACCAGCACGGCGACGGCAGCCAGCGCCGCCACGGTGCCGACGGCGGCGGCCCGGCGGCGACGGCGGTGGGTGACCACGGCGCCGGCCACGCGCTCGTAGGGGTCGAAGGCGGGTCCGTCGACGTCGTCGGCGCGGGCGGACAGCGCCTCGCGAAGCTGGGTCTCGATGCTCACGACAGGCTCCTCTCGGGGGTGCCCTGGGTCTGCTGGAGGACGGTGCGGAGGCGGTCGAGACCGCGGGACGCCTGGCTCTTCACGGAGCCGGTCGACATGCCGAGCGCCTCGGCCGTGTCGGCCTCGGAGAGGTCGTCGAAGTAGCGCAGCACCACCACCGCCCGCATCCGCGGGGGGAGGGCGAGGACCGCGCGGGCGACCTCGTCACGGGTGTCGTACGCGGCGTACGCGTCACCGTGCGCCCGGTCGGCGTGGGCGGGGACCTCGCCGAGGGTCTCGGCGACCCGCCGGCGGCGCCACCACGAGGCGGACTCGTTGGCGAGGGCGGCCCGGGTGTAGGCGTAGGGCGAGCCCGAGTGGCTCACGTGCTGCCAGCGCCGGTGCACCCTGACCAGGACCGTCTGCACGAGGTCCTCGGCCCGTCCCTGGTCACCGGTGAGCAGGAACGCCGTGCGCACCAGTGAGTGCCACCGCGCCTGCACGAACTGGCGGAACTCCTCCTCGCCGTCCGCATCCACTGGGGTCCCCCTCGCGCCGGCCGACCTGGTGTCGGCACCTGACTCCTAGACGCGGGTCAGCATCCCCCAGGTTGAGAGGTTTCGGACTCTTTTTGCGGGACGACCCCGCAAAACGCCGGTTGCCCGGCAAGAGTCGGGTTCAGGACCCACCTCTTGCCGGGCAACCGGCGTTTCGCAGGGGTGCCGGGGTCACGGGCGGGTGGTGGGCTGGTCTTCCTGCTCCTCGTGGTCCTCGGCGACGTCCCACTCGCCGGTGACGAGGTAGACGACCCGGTGGGCCACCGAGACGGCGTGGTCGGCGAACCGCTCGTAGTAGCGCCCGACCAGCGTCATGTCGACCGCCGCCTCGGTGCCGTGCTTCCACGACCCGTCGATGAGGTGGCTGAACAGCGTGCGGTGCAGCTCGTCCATCGCGTCGTCGTCGCGCTCGAGGGTCTTGGCCTCCTCGACGTCCTTGGCCGCGATGACCTGACCACACTTGGCGACGATGCGCTGGGCGACCTGGCCCATCTGCAGGATCGTCGCGTGGACGTCGGCCGGGACGGCCGAGTCGGGGTAGCGCAGGCGGGCGACCTTGGCGACGTGGCGGGCGAGGTCGCCCATGCGCTCGAGGTCGGCGCTCATCCTCATCGACGTCACGACCATGCGCAGGTCGGTGGCGACCGGCTGCTGGCGGGCGAGGAGGTCGACCGAGAGCGCGTCGAGGTCCTCGCGCATGCGGTCGAGCTCCTTGTCGGCCTCGATGACCGACTCGGCGATCTGGATGTCGGCGTCGAGGAGGGCGGTGGTGGCCCGGGACATCGCGGAGCCCGCAAGGCGGGTCATCTCGACCAGCTGGTCGGAGATCGTGTCGAGGTCCTCGTGGAATGCGTCGCGCATTACTTCCCTAGCGTGAGTGCGGCGGTGCGTGCGAGCCGAGGCTCCCACGGGGCAGTGAACGGTCGGGTGACCTCAGGTGAACATCTGGGGGACGTGCGCTCGAGGGCCCGTCTTCCTGCGCTGGGCGGTATGGCGCGCACCGTACATTGGGATCGTGGATGCGACCACTGCTGCCGTGCTGGCCGGGTTCGCCGGCCTGCTGACCGGTGCGCTCGCGGTCGTCGCGGTGCGCTACTCCGAGCGCCAGCAGCGCAGCGTGCCGCCGCGGCCGGCGCCCGCGCCCATCCCCGCCGGTGTCGGTGACGTGCTCGCCGTACTCCGCTCGAGCGCCATCGTCGTCGACTCCGCCGACGCGGTGATCAAGACCTCGCCCGCTGCCGTCGCCTACGGGCTCGTGCGCGGGAGCGAGCTCGTCCACGGCGAGCTGCGGCACCTCGCGCGGCAGGTGCGGCGCGACGGGGTGATCCGCGAGGCGCAGCTCGAGCTGCCGCGGGGCCCGCTGGGCCAGGGACGCTCGATCATGCAGGCCCGGGTCGCCCCGCTGGGCGCCAACCACATCCTGCTGCTGGTCGAGGACCACACCCAGGCCCGCCGGGTCGAGGAGGTCCGCCGCGACTTCGTGGCCAACGTCAGCCACGAGCTCAAGACGCCCGTGGGAGGCCTCGGCCTGCTTGCCGAGGCGATCCTCGACGCCAGGGACGACCCCGAGGCGGTCGAGCGGTTCGCCAGCCGCATGCAGGTCGAGAGCCACCGGCTGGCCCGGCTGGTCAAGGAGATCGTCGACCTGTCGCGCCTGCAGGTCGCCGACACCCTGCACGAACCGCGACTGGTCGACGTGACCGCCGCGGTGCACGAGGCCATCGACTACTCGCGGGTCGGCGCCGACGCCAAGCAGATCGAGATCGCGGAGGCGTGCGCGCCCGACCTCAAGGTCTTCGGTGACGAGGACCTCCTCGTCACGGCGGTCCGCAACCTCGTGGGCAACGCCGTCGCCTACTCCGAACCCGGCACCCGGGTCGCCGTGGGTGGCCGGCTCAACGGCGAGATGGTCGAGGTCACGGTCACCGACCAGGGCCAGGGCATCCCCGAGGCCGAGCAGCACCGCATCTTCGAGCGCTTCTACCGTGTGGACGCGGCCCGGTCGCGCGCGACCGGTGGCACCGGTCTCGGCCTCGCCATCGTCAAGCACATCTGCGCCAACCACGGCGGTGACGTCACGGTCTGGAGCGAGGAGGGCCGGGGCTCGACCTTCACCATCCGGCTCCCCGCCGCCGCGGACCGCTCCGGCGGCGCAAACCCCGACCACCCGCAGCCGGTCGCCGCCTCCGCGGCACCGGACCAGCACCAAGGAGAACCCCGCGCATGACCCGCATCCTGGTCGTCGAGGACGAGGTCTCGTTCTCGGACCCGCTGTCCTACCTCCTGCGCAAGGAGGGGTACGAGGTGGCCGTCGCCGAGACGGGGCCCGACGCCCTCGAGGACTTCGATCGCGCCGGCGCCGATCTGGTCCTGCTCGACCTCATGCTGCCCGGGCTGTCCGGCACCGAGGTGTGCCGGGCGTTGCGCCAGCGGTCCAACGTCCCGGTCATCATGCTCACGGCCAAGGACAGCGAGATCGACAAGGTCGTGGGCCTCGAGATCGGCGCCGACGACTACGTCACCAAGCCGTACTCCTCGCGCGAGCTCCTCGCCCGCATCAAGGCGGTGCTCCGGCGCCTGTCCGAGCCCGAGGACCTCATGCCCGCCACGATCGAGGCCGGCCCGGTGCGCATGGACGTCGAGCGCCACATCGTCACCGTCGGCGGCAGCACCACGCAGCTGCCGCTCAAGGAGTTCGAGCTGCTCGAGATGCTCCTGCGCAACACCGGCAGGGTGCTCACGCGGATGCAGCTCATCGACCGGGTTTGGGGCAGCGACTACGTGGGTGACACCAAGACGCTTGACGTCCACGTGAAGCGGCTGCGCGCCAAGATCGAGCCGGACCCGGCAGAGCCCCGGTACATCGTCACCGTGCGTGGGCTCGGCTACAAGTTCGAGTCGGACTGAGCCGACCCGCCGTCGGGCCGCGTCAGGGCTTGGCGGTCGTGGAGGGGACGGCCGTCGGGGCCAGCGTCGCGTAGTAGCCGGAGGCCGGCAGCACGGGCACCACGACCACGGCTGCGGGGGCGGCGGGCGACTGCACCGTCAGGGTGATGACGTCACCCGGGTTGACCGGCACCGACGGCAGCTGGACCTGCGAGGTGTCGGAGAGCCGCTCCTCGGAGTAGGCCT
Source organism: Pedococcus ginsenosidimutans (assembly GCF_039544395.1). Taxonomy (NCBI): domain Bacteria; kingdom Bacillati; phylum Actinomycetota; class Actinomycetes; order Micrococcales; family Intrasporangiaceae; genus Pedococcus; species Pedococcus ginsenosidimutans. Next base: position 41,026 of record NZ_BAABLO010000003.1, on the reverse strand, counting down.
TGGTCTCGGCGTAGACGGGCTGGCCCTGGGGCAGGGCGAACGCCAGGCGCTGGGCGTCGCCGCTGGTGTTGCTGACGGACGCGGACAGGACGCCCGGCTTGTCCTTGCCGTCGCTGATGACCACGAGGTCGCGCAGCTGCACCGGGCCGAGGTCGACCGCCACGCCGTCGGCGGGCTGGTAGGTGCTGTCGGTCTGCACCGGCGACTGCGTCTGGCACGCCGACAGGGCGAGCGCGGCGCCCACGGCGGCCACGGGGAGGAGTCGACGCAGGGACGTGGGGCGGCCTGCGGAGCGGGCGGCCAGAGGGGTTCGGCGCATCACGGGGGACAGCCTACCGGGCCACCGCTTGGGAGCGCGCACCCGTGCGCGTTGCACGCGGGCAGCGGTTCTGTCAAGACCGAATTGGTTGCCGGACAAGGCATTTGCACGCCCCTGACCAGCACAAACGCAGTTTCACCGGCTTTCCCGGTACCGGCGTGTCGTGATATTCTGGAGGTCGCGAAAGGGGAAAACAGCACATGGTTTTCAAGGTCGGCGAGACGGTCGTGTACCCCCACCACGGGGCTGCACTGATCGAAGAAATCAACACCCGCACGATCAAGGGCGAGGAGAAGATCTACCTCAAGCTCAAGGTGGCCCAGGGCGACCTGACGATCGAGGTCCCTGCGGAGAACTGCGAGGACATCGGCGTCCGGGACGTCGTCGGACAGGAGGGCCTCGACAAGGTCTTCGCCGTCCTGCGCGCCCCCCACACCGAGGAGCCGACCAACTGGTCGCGCCGCTACAAGGCCAACCTCGAGAAGCTCGCCTCCGGCGACGTCATCAAGGTGGCCGAGGTCGTCCGCGACCTGTGGCGCCGAGACAAGGACCGTGGCCTGTCCGCCGGTGAGAAGCGCATGCTCGCCAAGGCCCGCCAGATCCTCGTCTCCGAGCTGGCCCTGGCCGAGAAGACGAACGAGGACAAGGCCGAGGCCATCCTCGACGAGGTCCTCGCCTCCTGAGCGCCGCAGTCATCCTCGTGGCCGGTGGCCGCGGGGCCAGGCTGGGCGCCGCCGAGCCCAAGGCGTTCGTCGCCCTGGGTGGGGCATCGCTCCTCGAGCACGCCCTGCAGCGTGCTCTCGGGGCACCTGAGGTCTCCCACGTCATCATCGTCGCGCCCGCCTCCCACCTCCGGGAGGCGGGCGTCGTCGCGTCCCGGAGCGCCCGGCCCGCGGACGTCGACGTGGTGGCCGGCGGGGCGGAACGCACCGACTCCGTGGCCGCGGGTCTGCGCGCCCTGCGTCCGGACGACGGCATCGTCCTGGTCCACGACGCCGCGCGGTGCCTGGCGCCGTCGTCGCTGTTCACCCGGCTGGTCCACGAGGTGCGCTCAGGCCACCCCGCCGTGGTCCCGGGCCTGCCGGTGGCCGACACGATCAAGCAGGTGGACGCCCACGGGGTGGTCGTGGCGACGCCCGACCGGGCCGGGCTGCGCGCCGTACAGACCCCGCAGGCGTTCCTGCGCGAGGTGCTCGAGCACGCGCACGCTGCAGGCGTGGTCGCCACCGACGACGCGGCGCTCGTCGAGGCCGCCGGCGGCCACGTGCGGGTGGTCGAGGGGGAACGCATGGCGTTCAAGGTGACGACCCCCGACGACCTGGCGACCGCCCAGCGGCACCTCGACGACGCCTAGGTCAGGCAGGGTCCCCGAGGGCGGCCCGCAGCTCGTCCCAGGACACGACGGGACCCGTCGGCGCCGGTGCGTGGAGCGTGCTGATCCAGCCGTCCACGAGGGCGCCGCGCTCGACGAGCAGGTCGGGCACCCGGGTCGGCAGCGGGAAGCCGTTGCGCCACACCGCCTTGGCGCTGCCCCAGTTGCCGGCATGCGCCTGCCACCGCACCGTCTGCCAGCCGAGTCCCAGGAAGGCGTGGCGGACGGCCAGGCGCACGGCCTCGCTCATGACACCGCGCCCGCGGAAGGCGGGGTGGGTGACGTAGCCCAGGTCGCCTGCACCCGCGTCGACCGGCATGCGCCGCAGGTCGATCGTGCCGGCGTAGGACCCGTCCACCTCGATGGCCCAGGAGATCATCGCCTCCGACGGGTCGAGCAGCCCGGTGAGGTACTCCTTCGCCATCTCGGGGGTGTACTCGAGCGGGATCGTCGTGAACCGCCGGGTGTCCTCGTCCAGGCACCGTTCGTAGACGGCGTCGAGGTCTGACTCCCGGTGGGGGCGCAGCGTCACCAGGTCGCCGGACAGGACGGGGATCTGCAGGGGGTCGCTCATGCGCGGCAACGCTATCCGCCGCGCTGTCGGTGTCCACCGGTTTACCGCCGACGGTGGTTGGATGGCGGCATGGTCAAGCCAGGGATGCCGCGCAGCGGGATCGGGGTCGACGTCCACGGCTTCTCCACCGACCCGGGCCGGGAGCTGTGGGTCGCCGGCCTGCTGTGGCCCGGCGAGACCGGGCTCGAGGGCCACTCCGACGCTGATGTGGCGTGTCACGCGGCGTGCGACGCCCTGTTCTCGGCGGCGGGGCTGGGTGACCTCGGCCTGCACTTCGGCACCGACCGGCCCGAGCTCGCGGGTGCGTCGGGGCGGACCCTGCTCGCGGAGGCTGCCCGGCTGGTCCGCGAGGCCGGGTTCGAGGTCGGCAACGTGGCGGTCCAGGTCATCGGCAACCGTCCGAAGATCGGGACCCGGCGGCACCTCGCGGAGCAGGCGATGTCGGCCTCCGTCGACGCCCCGGTCTCGCTCAGCGGCACCACCACCGACGGCCTGGGCCTCACCGGGCGCGGCGAGGGCGTCGCCGCCATCGCCACCGCCCTCGTCTACTCCGCCTGAGCCTGGGCGTACGGCGCGTCCGAGCCGGGCACCGGTGCCTCTCGCTGAGTCAGCACGGCCACGACCAGCAGCACGAGCCCGGCCGTGCTCAGCAGCCACAGGCCGGCCTGCATCCACGAGTAGGCGCGCACCTTCTCGACCATGGCGGTCTGCCGCTCCCACAGCAGCCACTGGAGGGCGAGGATCCCGAGGAGGCGGGAGAGCGCGAGGAGGCCGACGCCCGCGGCGGCGCGCCTGGCCCAGCGGGCATTCCGTCCCCGCGAGAGCACCAGGGCGGCTGCGCCGGCGAGCAACGCCACGGTGACCACCTCGAGGACGTTGACGCTGCCGATCTCGAACGGGTTGAGCATCGTTCCCCCATGGCTGTCTGTGCCGTCCGACCCCCGGGCGGCTCCGGTGCGGGCACAGCGTACGGCGAGCGCGCCCTCCGGCGGGCTCGAACCGTCCTCGCCGTTTCGGTCCGGGACCGTCCCCGCAGGTAGCCTTGCGCGCGTGAGTCTTCGCCTGTACGACACCGCCACGCGCGAGCTGCGTGAGTTCACCCCGCTGGTTCCCGGCAAGGTCGGCATCTACATCTGCGGGCTCACCACGCAGAGCCAGCCCCACATCGGCCACGTCCGGTTCGCCGTGGCGTTCGATGTGCTGCGCCGCTGGCTCGAGGGGCGCCACGGCTACGACGTGACGCTCGTGCGCAACGTCACCGACATCGACGACAAGATCCTCGCGAAGTCGGCCGAGGCGGGGGAGGAGTGGTTCGCCCTCTCCTACCGCAACGAGGTGGCGACGGCTGCGGCCCTGGCCTCGCTCGGGGTGCTGCTGCCGACCTACGAGCCCCGCGCCACCGGGCACATCCCGGAGATGGTCGAGCTGATGCAGACCCTCGTCGAGAAGGGCCACGCCTACGCGGCGCCGGACGGCAGTGGTGACGTCTACTTCGACGTCAAGAGCTTCCCCGAGTACGGCTCGCTCACCCACCAGCGGATCGAGGACATGGAAGCCGCCCAGGACGCGGACCCCCGTGGCAAGCGCGACCCCCGCGACTTCGCGCTGTGGAAGGGCCGCAAGGAGTCCGAGCCCGCCACCGCCTCCTGGCCCACGCCGTTCGGGGTGGGGCGCCCGGGCTGGCACCTCGAGTGCTCGGCGATGGCGCGCAAGTACCTCGGCGACGCGTTCGACATCCACGGCGGCGGCGTCGACCTGCGCTTCCCCCACCACGAGAACGAGCAGGCCCAGTCGCACGCCGCAGGGCTCGGCTTCGCCAGCTTCTGGCTGCACAACGCCTGGGTCACCCTGGGCGGCGAGAAGATGAGCAAGTCGCTCGGCAACAGCCTCGTCGTCTCCGAGGTGACCAGGACCGCCCGACCGCTGGCCCTGCGCTACTACCTCACGGCCGCGCACTACCGCTCGACCATCGACTTCTACGAGGGCTCGCTCAAGGAGGCCGAGGCCACCGTCGAGCGCATCGAGGGCTTCCTCACCCGTGCGGTCCGCGCGCTGCCCGACGGCACCTCCACGACCCCCGACCACACGCGGGTGCCCGACGCGTTCGCCGCCGCCATGGACGACGACCTCAACGTGTCCGGCGCGCTGGCCGTCGTGCACGAGACCGTGCGGGCGGGCAACACCGCCCTGGACGACGGTGACACCGAGGCCCTGCAGTCGGCGTTCGCAGCGGTGGTCGCGATGACCGACCTCCTCGGGGTCAACCCGCTCGACCCGCAGTGGGGTGCCGACACCACGCCCGGCTCGGGCGACGCCCAGGGCGCCCTCGACACCCTCGTGCGGGCCCAGCTCGAGACGCGGGCCGCCGCCCGCGCAGCACGCGACTTCGCGACGGCGGACGCGATCCGTGACCAGCTCGCGCTGGCCGGCATCGTCATCGAGGACACCGCATCGGGCGCGAACTGGTCGCTGGCCCGGCGGGACAACGAAGAGACAGGCGACATCTGATGGCAGGCAACTCCCAGCGCCGCGGCGCGGTCCGCAAGGGCGCGTCGAAGAAGGGCGCGTCGGTCGGCTCCGGCGGCCAGCGTCGTCGTGGGCTCGAGGGCAAGGGGCCGACGCCCCGCGCCGAGGACCGCCCCAACCACAAGGCCCACAAGATGGCCAAGGCCGCCGCGAAGAGCGGTGGTCCGACCTCGCGCGGCACCGGTTCGCGCGGTGGTGGCACCCGTCGCTCCGGCGGCAAGGCCTCCAGCGAGATCGTGGCCGGCCGCAACTCGGTCGTCGAGGCGCTGCGCGCCGACGTGCCGGTGACGACGATGTACGTCGCCGGCCGCATCGACGCCGACGACCGTGTGCGCGAGGCGCTCAAGACCGCGACCGCACGGGGCATCGCCGTCCTCGAGACGCCCCGCGGCGAGCTCGACCGGATCACCGACGGCGCCGTCCACCAGGGCCTGGCGCTGCAGGTGCCGCCCTACGAGTACGCCCACCCGCAGGACTTCATCGACCCGGAGGCCCCCGGCATCCCACTCGTCGTCGCCCTCGACGGGATCACCGACCCGCGCAACCTCGGCGCGATCATCCGCTCCGTGGCGGCCTTCGGCGGCCACGGGGTCGTGGTGCCGGAGCGGCGCTCGGTCGGCATGACGGCGAGCGCGTGGAAGACCTCCGCCGGTGCCGCGGCCCGTGTCCCGGTGGCCCTGGCCTCCAACCTGACCCGGGCGCTGGAGGAGTACCGCAAGGCGGGCTTCTTCGTCCTCGGTCTCGACATGGACGGTGACGTCGAGCTCCCCGGCCTGGAGCTGGCGACCGAGCCGATCGTCATCGTCGTGGGGTCCGAGGGCAAGGGCCTGTCCCGCCTCGTCCGTGAGACCTGCGACCAGATCGTGTCGATCCCCATGTCCTCGACGACCGAGTCCCTCAACGCGGGTATCGCGGCCGGCGTCACCCTGTACGAGGTGGCACGGCGCCGGGCTCAGGCGGGCTGAATCCGCGGGATGGGCACGCGGGTCCGATAGCGTTCGCGTTCGTCGCGCCCAATGGGGGGAGCGGCGCCAACCACGCTGGAAGGGAACAGCATGTCTGACTACGGAACTCCGCCTCCTCCTCCGCCGGGCCCCGAGAGCGGCTACGGGCAGATGCCCCAGATGAACCAGAGCGGGGCGCCGCAGGCCGCGGCCGTGCGTCCCCCGGCCATGGACCAGGCAGTGATGCTGATGAAGGTCGGTGCCGGCATCAGCCTCCTCGGCCTGCTGCTGTCGCTGTTCATGCACGGCGCCATCCGTGACGCGGTGGAGAAGTCCAACGCCAGCCTGACGCCCGCCCAGGTCGACACCGCGGTCGCGGTCGGCACCGCCACCGGCATCGTGTTCGGGCTGCTCGGCGTCGGGCTCTGGCTCTGGATGGCCTCGGCCAACGGCAAGGGCAAGTCCTGGGCCCGCATCGTCGCGACGGTGTTCTTCGCGTTCAGCCTGCTCGGCCTCGTCAGCACCCTCCTGCAGGCCGGACCGGTCATCAGCAAGCTGCTCACGGTGGTGTCGACCCTGCTCGGCGCCTACATCATCTTCCTGCTCTACAAGAAGGAGTCCTCGGAGTTCTACGCGGCCTCCTCCGCACCGAGGGCCTGACCCGGGACGACAGCGGACTGCACTGCTTCGCCGAGAGGGCGGTGACCACCTGGTGGTCACCGCCCTCTCGCATCGGCCGGCTCAGCCCTTGGGCACCTGGACGACGACGGTGTTGAGGATCTTGTCGGCGAACGTCTGGCGCTTGTCGTCCCACAGCGGCCAGAGGTAGCCGATGTAGAAGAAGCCGTCGAGGACGTGCGCGAGGTCGCGGACGAACGCCATCCCGGCGCCGATCGGCTGCCCCGTGCGCTCGTCGACGAGCTTGAGCCCCAGGGCCTTCTTGCCCACGCTCTGGCCGGTGCGGCCCTGCTTGAACGAGCGGTTCCAGATCTGGATGCCGAGCATGCCGAGGAAGCCGAGCAGGACCAGCAGGCCGCCGGCCACCATGAGCCCGACGTTGCCGTCGCGGGTCGTCACGTCGGTCACGGTGCCGGTCGTCGAGTCGTAGCGCGAGGAGGTGTCGGGGGCGCCGGCGGCGAACATGACGGCCCCGACGAGGTAGGGCACCATCCCGATGAGCTGCACGAGCGTGTCGATGAGCATCGCGCCGACCCGCGAGCCCCAGCCGGCGAGCGGACCCCACGGCCCCTGGCCCGGGACGTTGGGGTACGCGCCACCGGGGTACCCGGCGCCCTGGTACCCGCCGCCTTGGTACCCGGGGTCCTGCTGCCCGGGCTGCTGCCAGGTCTGGGCCGGCGAGTTCCAGGCCGGGCCGGGGGACTGCGGGGACGAGGACGGCCCGGGAGGCGGCGGTGGCGGCGGCGGGTAGCTCTGGTCGGTCATGGGGTCCCCTCCTGCGGGTGGCTCAGTGGTCGTCGAACATGGCGACGACCGGCATCTCGACGGTGTCGACGCCGACGACCGTAGCCTCATCGGGCTTCGAGGGCAGGACGGTTGCCACGTAGTCGCGGATCGCGTCCTCGATGGGGATGTCGTGCCCGGCCCGCTCCGACATGTACCAGCGGTGCTCCAGCACCTCGTGGAACAGCTCCGCCGGGGCCAGCTTGCCGGCCAGGTCGCGCGGGACCGTGCGCGTGATCGGCTCGTAGATCTTCGCCAGCCAGTCGTGGGCGACGATCTCCTCGTCCTCGTTCTGGCGGTCGGTGCCGGCGCGGTAGGAGTCGAGGTCGTTGAGCAGGCGCCGCGCCTGGTTCTCCTCGACGTCGAGGCCGGTGAGGCGCAGCAGACGTCGGGAGTGGTGGCCGGCGTCGACGACCTTGGGCTGGATCGCGATGTGGGTGCCGTCGAAGTCGGTGGAGATGGCCAGCTCGTCGACGTCGAACCCGAGCTCGTTGAGGCGACGGATGCGCTCGTCGACGCGCCACCGGTCGCCCTTCTCGAACCGCTCGAGGCCGGTGAGCTCGTCCCACAGCTCGGTGTAGCGCGTGACGATGCGGTTGGAGGTGTCGATGGCGTCGGTCCCGGCCTCGAGGAAGCCGCCCGCCTCGAGGTCCATGAGCTCGCCGGCGATGTTGACCCGGGCGATGTCGAGGTCGTGCTCGCGCTGGCCGTCCGTGAGCGACTGGTGCAGCTCGCCGGTCTCGGCGTCGACGAGGTAGGCGGCGAACGCGCCGGCGTCACGGCGGAACAGCGTGTTGGACAGGGACACGTCGCCCCACCAGAAGCCGCTGAGGTGCAGGCGGACGAGCAGGACGGCCAAGGCGTCGATGAGACGGGTCGACGTGCCTGCCCGGAGGGACTGGCTGAACAGGGCGCGGTAGGGGAGCGAGAACTGCAGGTGCCGGGTGATGAGGCACGCGTCGAGGGGATTGCCGTCGGTGTCGACGCGTCCGCTCACGACCCCGAACGGCTCGACGCAGGGCACCTCGATCCGGTTGAGCACCCGGAGCATCTGGTACTCGCGGACGGCGATGTCGGCCTTGATCTCCTTCACCGCCAGGACGCGGCCGGAGAGCTTGACGAACCGCACGACGTGCCGGGAGATGCCGCGGGGCAGCGCTGCCAGGTGCTCCTCGGGCCAGGTCTCGAGAGGGAGCTCCCACGGCAGGTCGAGCAGGGCCTGGTCGGGCCGGGATGCGGTGATGTTCAGGGCCACGGGTCCATGCTCCCAGAATGCTCGGCGGTGACCGGGCGACGTCCGCCGCCAGGCCCCACGAACGGCGCGTGGCCGGCCCCCGGGCTGGGGGCCGGCCACGCGGCGTACACGGTGGTGCGGTCAGTCGCCGAGGCGCTGCCCGGAGCCGGCGTCGAACAGGTGCACGTGACCGGACTTGGGGGCGAGGTAGACCGTCTCGCCCTTGGCCGGGGGACGGCGGCCGTCGACGCGCGCGATGAACGGGCGCTCGGGGACCTCCGCGCCGGACTCGTCGAAGTCGGCGTGCTGCTTGGCGTTGGTGGAGCCGTAGATGTAGGCGTCCGCACCGAGCTCCTCGACGACGTCGACCGTCACCGGGATGCCCTGGCCCTCGGTGGTCAGCTCGAGGTCCTCCGGCCGCACGCCGAGGGTGACCTGCTTGCCGCTCGAGGAGTCGAGGCGGGCACGCTCGACCGGGATCTTCGAGCCGCCGACCTGCACGCCACCGTCGGTGACGTCCACGTCGAGCAGGTTCATGGCCGGGGAGCCGATGAAGCCGGCGACGAAGACGTTGTTCGGGTGGTCGTACATGTGGCGCGGGGTGTCGCACTGCATGAGAAGGCCGTCCTTGAGCACCGCGACGCGGTCACCCATGGTCATGGCCTCGACCTGGTCGTGGGTGACGTAGACCGTGGTGACCCCGAGGCGACGCTGGAGCGAGGCGATCTGGGTGCGGGTCTGGACGCGGAGCTTGGCGTCGAGGTTGGACAGCGGCTCGTCCATGAGGAAGACCTGGGGCGACCGGACGATCGCGCGGCCCATGGCGACACGCTGGCGCTGGCCACCGGAGAGGGCCTTCGGCTTGCGCTCGAGGTACTGCTCGAGGTCGAGGATCTTGGCAGCCTCCTCGACGCGCTTGCGGATCTCGCCCTTGTCGACGCCGGCGATCTTGAGCGCGAAACCCATGTTGTCGGCGACGGTCATGTGGGGGTAGAGCGCGTAGTTCTGGAACACCATGGCGACGTCGCGGTCCTTGGGGGACAGGTTGGTCACGTCACGGTCGCCGATCCAGATCTTGCCGGCGTTGACCTCCTCCAGGCCCGCGAGCATGCGCAGGGAGGTGGACTTGCCACAGCCGGACGGCCCGACGAGGACGAGGAACTCGCCATCCTCGATGTCGATGTTGAGCCTGTCGACAGAGGGCTTGTCGTTGCCGGGGTAGAGGCGGGTGGCCTCGTCGAACTTCACAGTTGCCATGGGCGTCTTTGCCTTTCCTTCACCGGCAGGAACGTGCCGGACGATCCGTTGTAAAGGTGGAACACCCGGGACGTCGGTGTCCGCGGGTGAGGTCAGTCTGACCGAGCACGGCACTTTGCGCCACCACCTGCCCAGGGGGTGGCCGGCGGAGCGCTGCTCCTCGTGGGCCCGGGGTGGGTGAAACTTCTTGCACGGCGGTGCGCAGGGCTGCTGCAAGTTCTTGCTAGATTGCGCGCAGCCCGCAACACAACACCAGGGGAGGGCGCGTCGTGAAGGCGAGACTGGCCGACATCGCGGCCCATGCCGATGTCAGCGAGGCCACCGTGAGCCGCGTGCTCAACGGCAAGCCCGGGGTGGCCGAGTCCACGCGCGAGGCGGTGCTGACCTCCCTGGACGTGCTGGGTTACGACCGCCCCTCGCGGCTGCGGCGCAAGAGTGCCGACCTCGTCGGCCTCATCGTCCCGGAGCTGACCAACCCGATATTCCCGGCGTTCGCCCAGATCATCGAGACCGCGCTGGCCCGGCACCAGTTCACGCCGGTCCTGTGCACCCAGACCCCCGGCGGGGTGCACGAGGACGAGTACGTCCAGATGCTCCTCGACCGCGGGGTGGCCGGGATCATCTACGTCTCGGGCCAGCACGCCGACGTGACGACCGACCCCGAGCGCTACACCAACCTGCGCGAGCGGGGGGTGCCGATCGTGCTCGTCAACGGCTACCACGAGGGGATCGACGCACCGTTCATCTCCAACGACGACGTGGCCTCGATGGACCTCGCACTGACCCACCTCGTGCAGCTCGGCCACACCAGGATCGGCCTGGCCATCGGCCCGGACCGCTACGTCCCCGTCATCCGCAAGATCGCCGGGTACCGCGCGTCGATGCGCAACCTGCTCGGGAAGGACGACGTCGACGACCTCATCGAGCGGACCATGTTCTCGGTGGAGGGCGGCGACACCGCAGGGGCACGGCTGCTCGACAAGGGGTGCACCGCGGTGGTGTGCGGCTCCGACCTCATGGCGCTCGGTGCCATCCGCGCGGTACGGCGCGCCGGCCTGCGGGTGCCCGAGGACTTCTCCGTGGTGGGTTACGACGACTCGCCGCTGATCGCGTTCACCGACCCGCCCCTGACCACCGTGCGGCAGAGCGTGCAGGCGATGGCTGAGGCGGCCGTGCGGGCCCTGCTCGACGAGATCTCCGGCGAGGCCGCCCCGCGGGCCGAGTACGTCTTCAGGCCGGAGCTGGTCGTGCGTGCCTCGACCGGCGCGTCCCCCAACCGCTAGCCGATCGCGGCGGCGCGCCTCTCGGCGACGAGGGCGAGCACCTCGGCGGCGTCCTCGGGGCCGTCGACCCGGAACCGCGCCGCCGTGTCCCCGGGACCGACCTTGACGGTGAGGTCGTCGGAGGACAGGCACTCGAAAGCGTGCTCGTCGGTGACGTCGTCACCGAGGTAGGCCACGCCCTGCGCCCCCACGGAGTCCCGCAGGGCCTCCAGGGCGCTGCCCTTGTCGGCCTCGACGACACTCATCTCCACGACCTGCTTGCCCCGCAGCACCGACAGGTGGGTGTGCCGGCCGGCCAGCTCGAGGGCGGCCTCCTCCGCGGCGTCGGCGTCCTCCTTGGCCATCCGGCGGGTGTGCAGGACGACCGCGGCAGGCTTGGGCTCGAGGTAGGCGCCGTCGGGCAGCGACGCGCACAGCTCCTCCAGCTCGGCGGTGAGCCGGCGCAGGCGCTCGCGCTGGTCGTCGGTCAGGTCCGGCGCCTGCTGGTCGGCGTCGCTGGACTCCCCGCCGTGGCTGCCGATCCGGGTCACGTCGCTGTCGGCGAGCCCGGTGAGCTCGGTGAGGGTCGCGAGGTCGCGGCCGGACACCACCGCGGCATACGTGCCCGGCATCGCGGCCAGCCGGCGCAGGTCCTCCACGGTCCCCGGCAGTGGCGTGGACGTCGACGGGTCGAGGACGAGGGGTGCCATCACCCCGTCGAAGTCCGAGGCCACGAGGACGCGGTCGTGGGCCACGAGCGCCTCGACCGCTGCTCGCAGGTCGTCCGGGATCACACCCCACCCCGCTCCGGGGCGTTGGCGAGGTTGTCCAGGAAACGGGCGGCCCAGTGCTGGACGTCGTGGTCGGCGACCCGGCGCCGCATGGCGCGCATGAGCCGGGCCTTCTCCTTGGCCGGGGTCTCGATGGCCCGCATGATCGTCTGCTTGAGGCCCTCGATGTCGTGGGGGTTGCAGACGAACGCCTGGTGCAGCTCGTGGTAGGCGCCGGTGAACTCGGACAGGACCAGCGCACCGCCGTTGTCGTAGCGGCAGGTGACGTACTCCTTGGCGACGAGGTTCATGCCGTCGCGCAGCGGCGTCACGAGCAGGACGTCGGCGGCGAGGTAGAGGGCCGCCATCTCGTCCCGCGGGTAGGAGTGGTGGAGGTACTGCACCGCCGGGGCGCCGATGCTGCTGAACTCGCCGTTGAGGCGGCCCACCTCACCCTCGATCTCGGTGCGCAGGTCGCGGTAGGCGTCGACGCGCTCGCGGCTGGGCGTGGCCACCTGCACGAACATCTGCCTGGGCGGGGCGACCCGGTCCTCGGCGAGGAGCTCGCCGTACGCCTTGATCCGGTGGCCGATGCCCTTGGTGTAGTCGAGGCGGTCGACGCCGAGGATGAGCGTCTCGGGGTCGCCGAGGGAGGCACGGATCTCCTTGGCGCGGGCCTGGGTCTCCGGCCGCCTGGCGAGCTCCTCGAGGCCCTTGAAGTCGATGGAGATGGGGACCGCGCTGGCGCGGATCCGCCGGGCGCCCTCCGAGCGCGACTCCGACACGGTGTCGCCCTTGGTGGGCAGGCTGAGCAGCTGGCGGCAGGCACGGATGAAGTTCTGCGCGTCGGCGACGCGCTGGAAGCCCAGGTAGTCGGCGCCGAGCAGGCCCTCGAGGATGGCGCGCCGCCACGGCAGCTGGGCGAACAGCTCGACCGGGGGGAAGGGGATGTGGTTGAACCAGCCGATCCGCACGTCAGGGCGCATCTCCCGGACCATGGCCGGGACGAGCTGGAGCTGGTAGTCGTGCACCCACACGGTGGCGCCCTTGGCGGCGACGGCGCAGACGGCCTCGGCGAACCGGCGGTTGACCGCTTCGTACGCCCCGAACCAGAAGCGGTGGAACGTCGCCGGGACGATGACGTCGTGGTAGATCGGCCACAGGGTGTCGTTGCTGAAGCCCTCGTAGTAGTGGGCGACCTCGTCCTCGGACAGGGCGACCGGGTTGAGGAACATGTCGTCCTGCTCGAACGGCTGCGGCGCCTCGCCGGCCTCACCCGCCCAGCCCACCCAGGCGCCCTCGCGGCCGCGCATCACCGACTCCATGGCGGTCACCAGGCCGCCCGGGCTGGTGCGCCAGGAGACCTCTCCGTCGGCATCCACCACGCGGTCGACGGGGAGGCGGTTGGCGGCGATCACGAGGTCGAACTTCTGCTTGGTGCCGGGCACTGGCTCATCAACTCCGAGGTCGGGTCTGCGGCCCCCAACACTATGCCGAGGGGTGCGATCTCCCCTAGCGGTGGCTTCCCCAGCGGTCTACCGTCTGACCATGAGGATCTCCGATGTGGTGCGTCGCAAGGGTGACCAGGTCGTGACCGTCCGCCCGGACGAGTCGGTCGAGAGGCTGCTGGAGCTCCTCCACGAGCACCGCATCGGTGCCCTGGTGGTCAGCGAGGACGGGGGCCGCATCGACGGCATCGTCAGCGAGCGCGACATCGTGCGCCACCTGCACAGCGACGGTGCGGCGGTGCTCATCGGGCCGATCTCGGCGATCATGACCGCCGACGTGACCACCTGCGACCCCGACGTCGCTCTCGAGGAGCTGGCCCGGACGATGACGGAGAAGCGGATCCGCCACGTGCCCGTGGTGGTCGACGGCAGGCTGCACGGCATCGTGAGCATCGGTGACATCGTCAAGCACCGCATCGACGAGCTCCAGGCAGAACGTGACCAGCTCGTGGGCTACATCCAGCAGTAGCCTGACCCGTTTCACACAGGCCCCTCCCTTACCGTAGGGGGATGCGGACGGAGGCCCTGGAGGACAGCGACGGCCGGCCCGGCCTGCCCGAGGGCTCACAGGTCGGGCCCTACCGGCTCATCCAGCAGCTGGGTGAGGGCGGTATGGGTGTGGTGCACCTCGCCCTGGCCCCCAACGGCCGCGCCGTGGCGCTCAAGCTCCTGCGTCCCCACGTCGCCCACGACAAGGACGCCCGCACGCGCCTGGCGCGCGAGGTGGACGTCCTCGGGCGGATCCGCGACCCGCGCGTCGCCGCGGTCATCGACGCCGACCTCGACGGCCCGCGGCCCTACCTCGTGACGCGGTACGTCCCCGGGCCGCCGCTCGACGAGGTCGTCAAGGATCACGGGCCCATCCGCGGTGGCGACCTGCTCTCCCTCGGTCGGGGCCTCGCCGAGGCGCTCGACGCCATCCACTCCGCTGACGTCATCCACCGCGACCTCAAGCCCGGCAACGTCCTCATGCTCGACGGTGACCCGGTCCTCATCGACTTCGGCATCGCCCACGTCGCCGACGACGTGCGCATCACGATGACCGGGCTCGTCATGGGGACCCCGGGCTACCTGTCGCCCGAGGTCGTCGAGGGCGCGCCGGTCACCGAGGCGACCGACTGGTGGGGCTGGGCGGCGACCCTGGCCTTCGCGGCCAGCGGCTCTCCGCCGTTCGGGCGCGGGCCCATGGACCTCGTCCTCAACCGTGTGAGCCGCGGGGAGCCCGACCTCACCGGCGTCGACCCCGCCCTGGCACCCCTGCTGCAGGCCGCGCTGTCTCCCGATCCCCGCCGGCGCCCCGACGCCGACGAGGTCGTGGAGGCGCTCGAGCGCTACGCCACGGGGCAGCCGGTCACCCAGGTGCTGCGGACCGACGCCCGTCACACCCAGGTCCTCCACCCGCAGCCGACCTCGGAGTGGGCCGCCCCGCCGCACGCCGAGGCGCCGTGGCGCGACGCGGTCCCCGTGGACGCGCCGGCCCACGTGGCCGACCTGGTGCCGTTCGACCTCGACGACGAGGAGGTGTCGGACTGGCAGGCCGCCTGGGAGGGCGAGCCGGGCGAGCCCGACCCCCGTATCGGGCGGGCCCAGCGCACCGGCAGCCTCCTGGCGGTGCTGGCCCTGTTCGTGGCCGCGGCGGCAGCCTTCCCGGTCGTGGCCGCCGTGGTGGCCCTGCTCTGGTCATGGGTCGCGCGCACGGCCGACCGGTCGGTGACCTCGCTCGTGCTGCGCCGCCACCAGAAGGGCCGGCGCAGGTCGGACGTGCCCTTCGCCGTGGTAGCCAGCCCCTGGCACCTCGTGGTCGGTGCGCTCGCCACCCTCGTCAGCGCGATACTGCCGGTGGTCGTCGGCGTGTGCGCCGTCTTCAGCGCCGCCCTGGCGATGGTCGCGGTGACCGGTGGCTCCCCGCAGCCGAACGCTCCGGGGCCCGTGGCCGCCGGCGCCGTCGTCGCCGGCCTCATGGCGTGGTGGGGTCCGGGCGGTTCCGGCCTGCGGCGCGGCTCGCGCAGCATCGTGCGCGGGGTGAGCCCGGGGCGCGGGGGACGGGTGTTCGTGCTCGTGCTGCTCGCTGCCGCCGTCGGGTTGGGCGTGTGGACCCTGACGCAGGGCGGGGTGCCGGACTGGTGGCCGGCGCAGGACCCGTCGGCCGTCCTGCCGGGCACCGGTTCCTGATGGTGCAGCAGACCCCGCCGCTCCCGCCCCGGCGTCCGGCGCTGCGTCCGGCGCTGCGGCACAGCCGCATCTGGCGCGGGGAGGACATCACCGACACGCTGCCCATGGTCGACTCGTTGCGGCACACGCCGTACCGCAACGCCCGGGTCCGGCAGGCGGCGGCGGAGGAGCGCGACGCGCGCGCCTCCCTCGACCTCGCGCTGCGGGTGGGGGAGCTGATGCTCCGCTGCGGCGCCGGGGCCCCCCAGGTGGAGTCGTCGGTGATCGCGGTGGCGGCAGCAGCCGGGCTCGACCACCTCGAGGTCGACATCACGCTGCAGTCGCTGCTCGTCCAGTGCACCACCGCCTCCGGCCAGCCCATCACCATGCTTCGCGTGGTGCGCTCGGCGACGCGTGACTTCGCCCGGCTCACCGCCGTGCACGAGTTCGTCGAGAACCTCGTCGCCGGCAGCTACGACCTCGAGGCCGCCGCGGCCAGGCTGCGGGAGATCCGCCGGGCGCCGCGGTTCTGGCCGAGCTGGGCGGTGCGAGGATCGCTGGGGGTCCTCGCCGCCGCCGTCACCGTGATGCTGGGGGCCGGCCCCGTCGCGGCCCTCGTCGCCGGCCTGTCGTCACTGCTCGTGGGGTATGCCGCGCGCACGCTCGGGCGGCACGGCCTGCCGGACTTCTACCAGTGCGCCATCGGCGGGTTCTTCGCCACGGTCATCGCCTGGGGTGCGTTCAGCCTGGGCGCCAACGGGTGGCTGCCGGTGTCGTCGGAGGAGTTCGCGTTCATCGTGGCCGGTGGCATCACCGTGCTGCTGCCCGGTCGCACGGTCGCCTCGGCCTTCGAGGACGCCATCTCCGGCTACTCCGTCACCGGTGCGGGGCGGATGTTCGGCGTCTTCCTCACCACGGCCGGGATCATCCTCGGGGTGGCCACCGGGCTGTCGGTGACCCTGGCCCTCACCTCGGCGTTCCACCTCCAGCTGGTCTCGCCGTCGGTGATGGCGACCCGTGCGCTCAGCGCACCGGTAGGCCTGGCCGTGGCCGGTGCGTTCGTGGTGGGGCTGTCGGGTGCGGTGTCGCTGCGCAGCCTTCGCAACCTGGTGGTCCCTGCCGGCCTGCTGTCCGCCACCGGCGTGGCCGTCTCCCTCGGGGTGGACCGGCTGGAGTCCCTGGGCCAGCTCGCGGCCGCCGGGGTCGCCGCGACCGTCCTCGGCTGCGTGGGACGCCTCGTGGCGCTGCGGATGGGTGCCCCTGCGATGGTCCTCGTGGTGCCTGCGTCCTACGGCCTGCTCCCGGGTCTGGCGATCTTCCGTGGCCTCTACGAGATGGTCAACGGCTCGTCCGCCGACTCGGGTTCGCTGTCGCTCCAGGGCGGCATCACGACCCTGCTCGGCGCCATGGCGGTCCTGCTGGCCATCGCGGCCGGCAGCGTCCTGGGGGAGTTCATGGCGGCGCCCTTCGACCGCCGGATGGTGCAGAAGCGCCGCGTACGCCGCCGCTGACCCTCCCCGGGGCACGCCCGGTGGTGCGCCCGGTTCCCCCGAGGAGGCCGTCGGCGCGGCCGGTCGCAGGCGACCCACGGGCCACACCTCGGGCGTTTGGCCCCATTTCCGCCGACTCGCTTGTCGTGGGGGACTGGCCCCCCTTACGGTTGACCAGCGCAGACGCGCCGCGACAACTCCACACGGCATACCCAACACATGCTCACCCGCAGCGCCGAGCCTCGTCAGGCGGGTGATTCGCCGGAAGATCTCCGGGCACGACGAGGACGGGGGACCCAACTCGACCGCTCCGGCGGCCTTGGGGTGAAGCCGGGACCACCGGCCGGGCACCTGACAGCCCGAACCCGACAGCTCACCTCGCAGGCGCCGGTCAGGAGAGGAACTCCCCCAGCAATGTTCTATGCCCCGAAGCACTCTGCTCGGAAAGCCAAGCCCGTCCGTCGCCGCATCGCCGGTGCCGCCGTGGCCGGAGCGGCCACCGTCGCCGGCGGTCTGGCGACCGCTACCGCCTCCTCCGCCTCCACCTCCACCGTGTGGGACCGGGTCGCCTCCTGCGAGAGCGGCGGCAACTGGTCGATCAACACCGGCAACGGCTACTACGGCGGCCTGCAGTTCTCCGACAGCACCTGGGACGCCTACGGCGGCGAGCGCTACGCCAGCACCGCCAACCGCGCCACCAAGGCGCAGCAGATCACGGTCGCGCAGAAGGTGCTCGCCGCGCAGGGTCCCGGCGCGTGGCCGACCTGCGGCGCCCGCGCGGGCCTGACCAGGACCAACGGTGGAGCCGTCTACGCGGGATCGACCTCGACGACCATCTCCCGCTCGGCCGTCCGCAGGGCGCCGGTCCACTCCGTCTCCGCAGGCAAGCTCGTCGTCGACGGTGTCCGCGGTCCCAAGACCAACGCCGCCATCGAGCGCTGGGTCGGGGGGTCGGTCAACGGCAACCTCTCCCGTACCGACGTCAAGGCGCTCCAGCGCAAGGTCGGCTCGGCTCCTGACGGTGTCATCGGCCCGCGCACCGTCCGCGCGCTGCAGACCAAGATCGGCGCCAAGCGCAACGGCTCCCACTCGCTGGACCGCGCGACCGTGCGCAGCCTCCAGTCCTACCTGAACCAGCACTGACCTGCTGACGTCACGGCACCGTCCGTGACGTCCCGGCGGCCCGGCACCTCCTGGTGCCGGGCCGTTTCGTCGTGCTGGGCGTGGGCGTCGTACGGGCTGGTCGTGAGCTCAGGCTCGGGGTTGGGCTTTCCGCTTGGCTTTCGGGCGAGTGGCCGAAAGCTGGGGCGCGTCGTCCGGGCCGGGGCCGGGCTTGCGGGCGAGTGGCCGAAAGTTCGCGGACCGGGGCGACCACCGGTGACGACGGTGGTGTGCCCGGCTCGGTACCGCGTGGTGCCGGGCCCGCTCGTCCGTGTCGGTACGATCGTGGCCGTCCTGCGCAGGCAGGCGTGCCGGCGTGGCGCAATTGGCAGCGCACCTGTCTTGTAAACAGGGGGTTAGGGGTTCAAGTCCCCTCGTCGGCTCTCTGACCAGCACGAACACCTCAAGAACCCTCGCCGGAGGCGGCAGATCCATCACTGTGCCCCACGCTGTGAGATCCACGGCTGGGGTCGGCCGCCTCCAGGGCCTGCACGACGCGAGGGTCCACGGCGCCCCGCCCGAGGTACACGTCCTGGGTCATCGACACCCGCGAGTGGCCCAGCTGGTCGGCGATCATCCGGGCCGTGATGCCCGACCCGTCGAGCACGTTGGCCGTGGTCTTGCGCCACGTGTGGGTCGTGACCCATTCCATGCCGTTGGCCTCGCGGATCTGGAACAGCCACCGACTCACGGTGCGGGGCTTTCGGAACCCGCCGTCGATGGTGCCGAACACCGGCTCATCCGGTCCACCCCGAGCGCAGCCCGACGACGCAGCACCTGGGTGCTCGCGGTGGCCGACAACGTGGTCACGAACCCGGGTCAGTGACGGAACGGCGGCCAACGCGATTCTCTGCGATCCGCCGTGTCCGGTGACGCATGGGAATCATGCCGGTTGGGTCAGTCGATGCGTGGGCCTATCGCGGGACCTTGTCCGCGAGGATGTCGATCTTCTCGATCTGCGGTTCGGAGAAGAGGACGCCGGTGTTCGGCCCGAGGGCCTGGCCGACACCACCGGCCAGGTGGGCGTCGCGGGCGTCGTCGTCGGGGAAGACGTCATAGACGCCGAAGGACGACGGACCGAACTGGATGGCGAACCAGGCGACGGTGCCCGGCTCTTCCATGACGATCGACCGCGCGTTGGTGAGGAAGTCTGAGAGTTCGGTCTCCTTGCCCGGCAGGGCCTCGAGACGCACGAGCAGAGCTTTGGTCAGCATGGGTCTGAGTCCTTCGCTTGCGCGGTCGAACGGCTGCGGCCGATCCTCGGCAACGTAGCAGGAGCCCGCCGACCTGGATAGGTGGCTGCGCCGACGCCTTCGCGTACAGGAGCCGGATCGCTGCGCGCCTACCCGCTACTCCCCTGGGGCGAGAGGCGGGCGGCCAGGTAGGGCGCGGTGGCGCTGTCCTCGGCCCGGGCGACCTGTTCTGGTGTGCCCGTGGCCACCACTCGGCCGCCCTCGTCCCCGCCTCGTGGGCCGAGGTCGATGACCCAGTCGGCGCTGATGATCGTGTCGAGGTCGTGCTCGACCAGCACCACGGTGTTGCCGGCGTCCACCAACCGGTGCAGCTGGCGCAACAGCAGAGCGATGTCGGCGGGGTGCAGGCCGGCCGTGGGCTCGTCGAGCAGGTAGAGCGCGTGCCCTCGACGTGCGCGCTGGAGCTCGGTGGCCAGCTTGATCCGCTGGGCCTCGCCCCCACTGAGCTCGGTGGCGGGCTGGCCGAGACGCAGGTAGCCCAGCCCGACCTCACGCAGCGTGGTCAGGCTGCGCGCGGCCGCCGGCAGGTCGGCCAGGAAGTCGGAAGCCTCGTCGACCGACAGGGCCAGCACCTCGGCGATGTTCTTGCCGCGGTACTCGATCTCGAGTGTCTCTGCGTTGTAGCGGGCCCCGTGGCAGGTCGGGCACGGTGCGTAGGTGCCGGGCAGGAAGAGCAGCTCGACAGTGACGAAGCCTTCCCCTTGGCAGGTCTCGCACCGTCCCTCGGCCACGTTGAACGAGAAGCGACCGGCGCCGTAGCCGCGCTCACGGGCTTCCGGCGTCCCGGCATACTCCTTGCGCACGGCGTCGAACAGGCCCGTGTAGGTGGCCAGGTTGGAGCGCGGGGTGCGGCCGATCGGGCGCTGGTCCACGCGCACCAGCCGGTCGAAGGACTCCAGCCCGGTGGCGGCGTCGATGTCGATCTCGAGCTCGTCGTCCTCGGCGTCGTCGGGAGCCTGCCCGAGGTGACGGCGCACCAGCTCGGCCAGCACCTGGGTGACCAGGGTCGACTTGCCGGAGCCGGAGACACCCGTCACCGCGGTCATGACGCACAGCGGCACGTCCACCGAGAGGTCCTCGAGGTTGTGCCGGCTGACCCCGCGCAGGTGCAGCCACCCCTGCGGGACGCGCTGGGGGCGGTGTGGTGCCTCCACCCGGCCGAAGAGGTGGGCGCCCGTCACGGAGTCCGCCACCTGCTCGAGGCCGTCGACCGGGCCGGAGTACAGGACGCGGCCACCACCCTCGCCGGCGCCCGGACCGATGTCGACGACCCAGTCGGCCCGCCGCACGATGTCGAGGTCGTGCTCGACGACGAACAGCGAGTTGCCCGAGCCCTTGAGCGTCTCGAGGACGTCGAGCAGCGGCGCCGCGTCGGCAGGGTGCAGCCCGGCGGAGGGTTCGTCGAGGACGTACACCACCCCGAACAACCCCGAGCGCAGCTGCGTGGCGATGCGCAGGCGCTGGGCCTCCCCCGGTGACAGGGTCGTGGAGCTGCGCCCCAGTGAGAGGTAGCCGAGCCCGAGGTCGAGCAGGACCCGGACCCGCGCGACGAGGTCGGCGCACAGCCGCACCGCCACCTCGGTCGCCTCACCCGAGTCGGCCGACGACGTTGCCGCGGCTGCCTCCCGCAGCTCGGCCACCGGCCGCAGCAGGGCGACCAGCTCGGTGAACGACAGCGCGTTCATCTCGGCGATGTTGAGGCCGCGGAACGTCACTTTCAGCGCCTCGGGACGCAGCCCGGTTCCCTCGCAGTCCGGGCACGGGACGCTCCGCATGAAGCGCATCGCCTTGTCGCGCATCATCTGGCTCTTGGAGGTGGCCAGGACGTGGTGGATGTGGGCGCGGGCACTCCAGAACAGGCCGTGGTAGCCATGGTCGACGCGGTCACGCTCAGGCTTGATGAACACCTTCGGCTGCTCGTCGGTGAACAGCAGCCACTGCCGGTCCTTCTTCGTGAGGGACCGCCAGGGCTTGTCGACGTCGATGCCGAGACCGGTGACGATGCTGCGCAGGTTGGCGCCCTGCCACGCACCGGGCCACGCTGCAATGGCGCCCTCGCGGATGCTCAGCGAGGGGTCCGGCACCATCAGCTCCTCGCTGACGTCGTGCTCCACACCGAGGCCGTGGCACCGGGGGCAGGCGCCGGCCACGGTGTTGGGCGAGAACGCCTCCGCCGCCAGGTGGGGCGCGCCGGCGGGGTAGGTGCCGGCGCGTGAGAAGAGCATGCGAAGGAGGTTCGACAAGGTCGTCAGCGTGCCCACGCTGGAACGTGAGCTGGGGGCGCCGCGGCGCTGCTGCAACGCCACCGCAGGCGGCAGACCGGTGATCTCCTGCACGTGGGGGACGCCCATCTGCTGCACCAGTCGGCGGGCGTAGGGAGCCACTGACTCGAAGTAGCGACGCTGCGCCTCGGCGTAGAGCGTGCCGAAGGCCAGTGATGACTTGCCCGACCCCGAGACCCCGGTGAAGGCCACCATCGCATCACGTGGCAGGTCGACGTCGACGTTCTTCAGGTTGTGCTCGCTGGCTCCACGAACGTGGACGAAGGGTTCGTTCGGGTCGTGGGGCACACCCTCTGTCTAGCTGCTCCGCAGCCACGGCGCACCACCGGACCCAGCGGGCCACGATTTCGGTCACGACGAGAGCCGCTGTATCGTGTGTGCACAAACAATTAGGGCACGAATCAATGTGACACCACGCTGGTCTCTTCGGGTTCGGGCCCACCCAGGGGAAGAGTGATAGTGGTGCACGACATGTTCGGGCCGCGACTACGCCTCACCACCTCGCGGTGGACCAGGCCCGCCGGTAGCCTCGCCGTCGCCAGTGTGTCCCGGCAGGCACGGGGGTGGTGCGGATGAGCACGGAGAAGCCGTACGGCATCGACGGTCCACCCGGTCAGGCCGCCGGCGCCTCGAAGGGGGAGGGCGGTACGCCGGGGGCGCCGTCGGTGACGGTTCTGCGGGCGACGGCGCCGGATGAGGCCGAGGCAGCCGTCGCCGGCGCGTACCTGCCGCACAGCATCGAGACACTGGAGCCAGGTCGGCTGTCCATGCTCCTGACCGCTGCCCGTCTCGGGACGACAACGGCTGGGCGGCTCGGCTACGGACGCCGGATCCGGCTGGTCACCGAGGAGGCTCGGCACATCCATGTCAACACGCCCCTGGCGGGGACCGCCGTGTCTCGCGTGGGCCGCTCTGCACCACACGCCACCACGATCGGCTCGGCCGCGGCCTTCCCAGAGGGTGCCCCCGCCACCATGGAGTGGAGCTCGGACGCTGTCCAGCTGTGCGTCATGGTCCCGAGCTCGACACTGGAGACGGAGCTCGAGGGGCTCCTGGGACATGCCGTCAAGACGCCCCTTCGGCTGCCCTTTCACATGAGTCTCACCACGCCCGAGGGGCGGGTGTGGCACAGCATGGCGAACTTGATCGGTCGAGAGTTGGACAGCCCGGCACGTCTGCTGGAACGTCCGCGCGCCGGCCGCCAGCTGGAGAGGGGGTTGCTCGACGCGCTCATCCTGGGTCACCCCCACGGCTACCTCGATGAGATCCAACGGCATGCCCGGCCCGCCGCCCCTGCCGCCGTCGCACGAGCCGTCGACCTGTTGCACGAGCGCCCCGCAGAGCCGTGGTCGAGCACCGTCCTGGCTCGAGCTATTCACCTCAGTGTGCGCTCACTGCAGGGTGGCTTCCACACGCATGTGGGGCAGCCGCCGATGGCCTACCTGCGCGACCTGCGGCTGAGAGGGATCCACGGGGACCTGGTGGCGGCGACGCCGGGGAGCACCACGGTGGAGTCCGTGGCCTACGACTGGGGGATGCTGCACCTGGGCCGCTTTGCTGCGGCCTACCGCCGTGAGTTCGGAGAGCTCCCCTCCCGGACCCTGCAGAGACCGCCCGGGTAGCGCCTGGAGACAAAGCCGCGCGAGGTGCGCTCTCAGCGCCCTGCGCGATGTGGCCATCGGTGTGCGCGAAACGGCTAGGAGGAAGGGTCTCGGCTCTCCCATAGTGGCAACGCAGCGGGTGGTCCCGGGCCGTCCCCCATGTCCGGGACCACCCGCCTCCATCGGGACCTTGCCGTGGGCCCCGGGTCCGGTGGGACCGGCATAGGGATCGAGCCTTCGTATGAAGGGGACGACGTGGGTGCAGTCTTTGACAACGCGGGGCACGATCCGGCGACGCCGGTCACCAGGGCTCGGCGGACCCTGACCCTCGGTGAGGTGGCAGCCAGGCTCGAGCACCGCCTTTACCTCTCCGAGTCGACACCACACACGCTGCGCGACGGATGTGCTCTCGCTGTCCGCCGCGGGCTGTCCAGCGTGGTTGCCCTGCCCGGGGACGTGCCCGCAGTGGGACTGCACCTCGCTGGTACCTCGGTCGGCCTGGTCACCATTCCCGGGTGGAGCAAGGGCGGTGACGTCGAGCCGCTCACCCCCAGGGAGTTGATCGCAGAGTCTCGACGGCTGGCAGCAGAAGGCGCGAACGAAGTCGGGGTGCTTGCCACCGTCGGCCGGCTGAGGGCGGACGGCTGGCGTCGTCTCGCCGACGACACCAGCGTGCTCGTCGAGGCAATGCGGGCGTGTGGAGTGCGAGTGCGGGTGGTGCTTGACACCGACGGGCTGACTGCGGCCGAGACCGTGGCAGTGTGTGAACGGTTGGGCGCCACGGGTGCCTGGCTCCTGCAGGGAGGTTCCTGGGCAGGCAGGCGGACGGGCCTGTCCTGCATCCAGCTCATGAGGGCTGTCTTGCCAGCCGGAACCAGGCTGAAGTGGACGTTCCCGGTGAGGTCACTCGACTCGATGATGATCTGCGTCGCCGAGGGGGTGGACCTCTTCAACGGCGACCCGGCGTCGCTGTTGACCGAGGCCGAACGACGCATCACCGCGTCACCCCTGGTGGTTCCGCTGCGGGGAGTCGACTACTGAGCGGACGCGGGGCGGCCGAGGTAAAGGCGCAGGGTGCCGATGGCGCGTAGTGTTACGTGCACCTCGGAAACCGGTGAACGGTGGCCATCATGAACGGTCTGAGCCTTGGGATCCCGGGGGTCGGTGTCGTCAAGCCAGGAACGCACTTCTGTGCGCTCTACTCGGGCCCGGCCCAGCGCGACCGATTGCTGTACCCCTTCATCGAGGAGGGGTTGCGTCAGGGCGACAAGTGCATGTGCCTGATCGACGACGTCGAGCCTGCGCTGGTCCGGGACCGGGCCGTCGGCCAGCCCGGGCCCGACTACTCGCGACGATCGGCGCAGCTCGACGTCGAACGGTCGTCGGACGCCTACCTCCGCTCGGGTGAGTTCAGCGTCGAGGACATGGTGAGCTTGAGCTGGCTGACCGCGCCGTGGTGCAGGCCCGCAAGTTCGGCGCCGCCTTCAGCATCCCCGGCGAGGCAACCTCGCTCACGGAGGCCGACGGGTACCACGTGGTGGGGCTGGCCGACGGGGGCAGCCTGGTCGCCCACGCCGTGCTCGTCGCGACGGGTGTGCGCTACCGACGTCTCGACGTCCCGGGGTTGGACCGTCTCGAGCGCAGCAGCGTCTACTACGCCGCCACGGAGTTCGAAGCCCGGCTGTGCCGACAGGACCCCGTCACCGTTGTGGGAGGCGGCAACTCGGCGGGTCAGGCGGCCTGCTTCCTGGCCCGTCGGTCGCCCGTGGTCAACCTGGTCATCCGTCACGACGACCTGGGAAGGGACATGTCCCGTTACCTGGCCGACCGCGTCGAGCAGTCGCCACGCATCACGGTCTGGCGCGACAGCGAGGTGCGCGAGCTCATCGGGGAGGAAGGGTTCGAGGAGGTGCTGCTGCACCAGCTCCAGTCGGATGACGAGCAGCGCGTGGCGACGCGAGCGCTGTTCATGCTGATCGGTGCGGCCCCCCACACCGCATGGCTCCAGGGGGAGCTTCCCCTGGACCCGAAGGGCTTCATACTCACCGGGCCGGCGGCCGATGGCTCGGACGGCATGTTCGGGACCCGCCGCCGGGGCGTGTTCGCCGTGGGCGACGTACGCAGTGGCTCGGTCAAGCGCGTCGCCTCTGCGGTCGGTGAGGGTTCGGTCGCGATCCGCCAGGTCCACGAGTTCCTGGAGGCCGAAGGACGTCGGTGACCCACCGCAACACCCCGAGAAATCACGAAACGAGGAGGAACACGTGACCACGTACACGGTCGGCTATTTCGTCGGAAGCCTGTCATCGACGTCGATCAACCGCATCCTGTCCAAGGCCCTCATCCGGGTGGCTCCGGACGACCTGGAGTTCAGCGAGATCCCCATCGGCAACCTGCCGCTGTACAGCCCGGACTTCGACCAGGACTACCCGCCCGAGGCCCGAGCGCTCAAGGAGTCGATCGCGGCCGTCGACGCGATCCTCTTCGTCACCCCCGAGTACAACCGTTCCATCCCCGGGGCGTTGAAGAACGCGATCGACTGGGCGTCGCGACCATGGGGACAGAATTCTTTCGACCACATCCCAGCCGCCGTGATCGGGGCCTCGATCGGCCAGATCGGTACGGCCATGGGTCAACAGAGCCTGCGTGGTGTGCTCAGCTTCTGCAACGCCCGCCAGATGACCTCACCCGAGGCCTACATCCAGTACTCCCCAGACGTATTCCACGACGACGGCGAGGTCACCGACGAGTCCACCGAGGAGTTCCTGCGCGCGTACATGGCCGAGTTCCGCACCTGGATCGGCATGGTCCTCACCGTCCTGCCACGCAGACAGGAGCCGACCGCCGAGGCCTGAGCGGAGCCGTGGGGTGACGAGCCCTGGGCTGACGCGCCACGGGAACCAGCCTGGCGCGCACGTGTCGGACGCCGCGGACGGGCGCTCGGTCACTCCTCGCTCGCGTTCTGACGCGACTCCTGCCGGTATGTGTACGCGGCGGCCCGGACCGCCTCGTCGCTCTCCAGACCGGCCCCGAGGGCACCGCCCACTGTCGCGAGGGAGCTGGTGAGCCACGCCAGTTTCACGTAGTCGCCGAGGTGCACCGCATGCCCGGTGCCCGCCTGGAGCAGTGGTGCGGGCACCAGGACCGGTGAGGTCACGAGGGCGAGCAGGAGCAGTGCGGCGTAGAGGAAGAGCACACCCAGGACGACCGTCGCCGCGGTAGCCAGGTTGAAGAGGGCCACCTGCTTGCGACCGACCGGGTGCGACGTGTGTTCCCACAGGCCCGCGCCCGCGATCAGGGCGACCGTGATCCCGACGACGGACGCCACACCGATCCCCGAGAGCCGAACCCAGCCGAGCGCGGCACTCAGCTGCCAGATGTCCGGGGTGACGAGGGCGAACACCCCAGCTGCCAGAGCGGCGGTCAGCGCTCTCGAGAGGCCGATGGCAAGTCTCCACGGCTGGTTGGCCCGAATCATCCCGACCAGGAGTCGCAGGTTGCCCGTGAGCACCCTCGCGGTGAACATGACACTGCCGTCGCCGTCCGGCTGCTGGCTCCTGCCGAGCTCGCCAGCACTGCGTCCGAGCCCGGCGGCACTGCTCGAGAGGGCGTGATCCGCAGTGTCGCCGAGCAGGGTGCGCACCAGCCCGACGACAGTGTCCCGGATCCGTCTACGCAGCCCGATGGCGCCGAGCGCCGGGAGGCACACGACGGCAACGCCGTGCAGCGGACTCGCGTGCGCCACCACCGGTCGACGGTGAGCCTTGAGTGGTAGATCGGTGAGGCAGACGACCAGATCCCACCCTGCCTTCAAGAGCCGGTCCCGTGCCGCGGCGACGAGGGCTGCGTCGTCGGAGGGTGGATGCACGAGGGCGTCGACCACGGTGGACACGCGCCACGTGACGGTGGGCACGTGAGAGGTCAGCTCGGCGTGCAGGTCGTCGGCGAGGATCGACGCATGCTCGGCGGCCGCCCCCGGCGCCGAGATGATTCCGATCGCCACCTCGTCCCTGCTCATCGGAAAGCGGCCGGACTGCGCCGTCGGTCTCGACCTTCGTGCATCATGGGTGCGAGTGTCGGGCCACCGCGATGCGTGGAGCAAGGTGCCGGTCTCTTCTGAGACGCCTCGGTATTTCACAGACACGTCGCCCAGAGGTGCGTGGTTGGGTGGCTCGGCGATCAGGCCGCGGCATGAAGCAGCGCCCGGGTTCAATCCCAGGGCGCTGCTCTCAGTTCGGTCAGTGGTCACGCCCACTGCGCTGATGACGGCAGGGGCCGGCGCGTGCCTGGCTGCCGCAAGCCCCAGCCCTCACCACCCGTATGGCATCCCTTCTCAGACCAGTCCAAGGGGCTCCCGCACCGGCATCGCAGCCGGGCAATTCCCAGCCACCCAAGCCCGAGGTCACTGCGCAGGCCCGCGTGGTGGCCCGAGCCGCCGACCCATCCTTTTGCCCCACGCTTTGAGCCCGAGACGCACCGAGGTGTCTGCGCTCTACCGCGACCACCCGGCCGAGATCCGTGCTCAGAACCGCCGCGCACAGCAAGATCCGAAGCCGCCAGAACCCCCGGGCAGGCAAACAGGGGGTTAGGGGTTCAAGTCCCCTCGTCGGCTCTCTCCAGCACGTCACTCCCAGTCTGGCACTGCGGTCTCCTCGAGCAGGCTCCCTGTCGTCGTGGGGGCGCCTGGTCGCGCCTCCCACGTCCGGGCGGCACTGCGCACCGGCGGACCATGCTCGCCCGGTTGCGTGAGTGGGGCAGTGGTGTTTGAGTCAGGGGACCAAAGTGAGTTGCCCTGGACCCCGGCGGCGTCAAGACGGCGAGACGGGGCATCCATGGACCATCGGCAGCCCGCGGTGGCAACGGGCAGCGACGTCGGCGCCCGCGCGGCAGGAGTGACACGGGCCCCGCCTGTGGCGCGGCGAGTCAGGCCACCCAGTGACTACGCGCAGCTGGCTGTCGAGATCCGGGCAGCCGGCCTCATGGAGCGCCGGCGGGGCTTCTACCTGCTGCTGGGCGTCGCCCTGACCCTGGGCCTCGGGGTGGTGATGTCCTTGGCCGTCGCCCTCGGAGACTCGTGGTGGCAGCTGGCCACCGCCGTGCTTCTGGCGTTCGTGCTGGCGCAGTTCGGGTTCCTGGGCCACGACGCGGCGCACCGCCAGGTCCTGTCCAGCTCCAGCGGCAACGAGTGGCTGGCACGGGTCCTGTCCACGGGGGTGGTGGGGCTGAGCTACGGCTGGTGGACGCACAAGCACAGTCGGCACCATAGCGCCCCGAACCAGGTCGGCCGCGACCCGGACATCGCCCCCGGCGGGTTGGTCTTCACACCAGAGGATGCAGCACGTCGCTCAGGAGCAGGTCGCTGGATGGGCGCTCACCAGGGGGCGCTCTTCTTCCCGCTGCTGCTGCTGGAAGGGCTGAACCTGCACGCCGCGAGCCTGAGGGCCGTCGTGGTCAACAAGGAGCTGGCGTGGCGACGCCTTGAGCTCGCCCTCCTCCTGACACGCCTCGGCGGCTACGTCGCGCTGGTGGTGCTTGCCCTGGACCCGCTCAAGGCCGCGGCATTCCTGACCGTGCAGCTCGGAGTGTTCGGGGTGCTCCTCGGTGGGGCGTTCGCCCCCAACCACAAGGGGATGCCGATCGTGCCCCGCGGCTCGCGAGTCGACTTCCTGCGACGCCAGGTGCTGATGTCCCGCAACATCCGCGGTGGGGCGTTCCTCACCGCGGCCATGGGCGGGCTGAACTACCAGATCGAACACCACCTGTTCCCGAGCATGCCCAGGGCCAACCTTCGCCACGCCCGGCCCCTGGTGCGGGCCTACTGCACCAGCATGGACGTGCCGTATGCGGAGACCGGCCTGGTAGCTTCGTACGCCATCGTCGTCCGATACCTCAACCAGGTGGGGCTGGGGCAACGAGATCCGTTCACCTGTCCCATGGTTGAGCAGTACCGCAGCTGAGCGGTCGTGACGTCTGGACGACCTGGGCCCGAAGTCCTGCCTCAGCCGGTGTGCCGGGACGGCGTCCTGTCGCGCTGGGGTCGCCGAACCTCGATGGGAGGATCAGCGATCGCGCCGACGCCGCATGACTGCTGCGGCCAGCGGCACGAGTAGCGCCACGACGCTCGCGAGGCATCCGAGGGGGAGCGGGAGACAGCATCCCGCGCAGGAGACCCTCGTGCCGTTCGCCGTCGTGGCCGAGTAGTTGGGGATGGGCCCCAGCCGGAACCGGTTGCTGCGGGCTGCGCCCATGGTGAGTTCCTCAGTCCTGCAGAAGATGAGCTGACGCCGGCCCCCACGAGGTCGTTGCGGGGCCGGCGGCAGTTCAGGTCAAGGCATTGGTCAGGCGTCGTGGTCGCTGTCGTTGCCGCGCGTCCCCGACTTGGCCAAGCCTCGGGCGACCATGTAGCCGATCGTGAGGAAGGTGATGTATCGAAGGGCCTGCTCGGCGCTGAACGGGTCAGCGCCACCGTCTCCACCGTCTCCGACGAAGAGAGCCGTCAGTGCGACCGCGAGCACAGCGGCGACGTACGCGATCAGCTCGGTCGTCTTGGCCGCAGGACGGGTCTCGGTCACCCAACGGCGCGAGCCGCGAGCGGTGTGGACATCAGTGGTGGTCTGGGTAGCCATGTGGACTCCTGTTTCCTCCGACGAGTTTGGAGGTGTGGATCGGATTCCGCGCAATGGCCCTCTGTTGGACACTCAACCCCTCCGAGTGAGGGGGCGGCGGCCGGCCTCGACGAGGCGGCCGCTTCATGCGGTCCCTGAAGACTGTCTGAGCAGGCCTCCCCTGTCAATTCAGCGGGCGTTGAAAATGGGACGAACGCGCTGGTCAACGGCTTGTTGCGAACGCGCTTACCCTCAGGGCGTGCCCTCATTCGACCGCGTGGTCCTGATCTTCAACCCCAACAGCACTGGCGAGGCCCAGCAGCGAGCCGCCGACCTGCGACGAGACCTGGCGCAACGGTCGCCGGACCTCGTCGTCGAGATGCTCCCCACTGAGCACGCCGGCCACGCCACCGAGCTGGCGCGCACTGTCGCCCGGAGCGGTGTGCCGCTCGTCGTCTCGGTGAGTGGGGACGGTGGCTACAACGAGGTCGTCAACGGTGTGATGCAGGCAGGGAACGAGCAGGCCGTGGCTGCGGTCCTGGCTGCGGGCAACGCGAACGACCACCGGCGCGCGACGCAGGAACAGCCCATGGCTGAAGCGATCATCCGTGGGGACGTCAGCCGGATAGACCTCCTCCGATTCACCTCGGACGGTCCCGACGGCCGAGTCGTGCGCCATGCCCACTCGTACATCGGGCTCGGCCTGACCCCAGTGGTGGCAGTCGATCTCGAGAAGGGTGGCAAGGGCTCGTTGCGCGAGATGGTCACCGTCGTGCGGTCTTTCGCCAAGTTCCGCCCCTTCGAGATCGAGACCGACGACGCCGGTCGCGAGAGCTTCGACAGCCTGGTTTTCGCCAACATCGCGCAGATGGCCAAGGTGGCCACACTGGCCGAGGACCAGGGCAGGCCCGACGACGGCATGTTCGAGGTGATCACCCTTCGGCACACCGCCAAGTGGCGCATCCTCGCGACTGCGATCAAGGCCAGCACGACCGGGCTGGGCAAGCAGCCGAGCGTCCGGACGTACGCGTTCACCACCGTGACCCCGCTCCCCCTGCAGGTGGACGGCGAGGTCGTCGAGCTGCCCACGGGCACCGCGGTACGGGTGGACATCGTCCCCGACGCGCTGCGCACCCTCCTCTGAGGTCCTCCCGTCGAGCGGTTGCTGCTGATCGCGCACAGATCGACGCTCTGCGGGCCCGCGTGGAGGAAGGTCAGTCGACCGGGCCATGATCGCGGAGCTCCGGTTCCGAGGGACTGCTGGACACGAGGCTCGCAACCGAGCTCAAGACGGCACTGCACTCCTCGCGCAGGAGGTCGTGCGCACCGGCGACGTGCGCGAGCTGGCCCGCGCATGGCACCGGTCCCGGCTCGCCAATGGGCCTGCGGAGGCTCGGCCACGCTCGCGGCGGCTGCCTTTGGTTCCGCGGTATCCGGAACGCAGGGCAACGGTCGAGGATCTGCGCGACGATGAGCCATGAGCTCGAGCATCGCCCGGCACGACGAGGTGGAGCGCAAGTACGACGTCGCCGACGACCTGCGGCTGCCTGCGCTCACGACCGTCGACGGGGTGGCGTCCCTGGGCCAGCAGGAGGTGCACGACCTCGAGGCGGTCTACTTCGACACGGCCGGCATGGACCTGCACCGGCACGGCATCAGCGTCCGCCGGCGCACGGGCGGCGTCGACGACGGGTGGCACCTGAAGCTCCCGCGTGAGGACGACCGGCGTACGGAGCTGCAGGTCCCACTCGGGCGCGCGGTGCGGACGGTGCCGTCGCGGTTGCTGGAACCCGTCCGGGCGATCGTCCGCGACCGTCCGCTGCGACCGGTCGCCAGAGTGAGGACGCACCGGCTCCAGCAGGCGGTCCTCGACGACGCGGGACGGGCGTTCGCGACGCTGTGCGACGACCGAGTCGTGGCCCAGAGCCTGCTCGCGCCCGACCGGGAGCTGTCCTGGCGAGAGGTGGAGCTGGAGCTCGAGGAGGGCCGGGCCGCCGACCTGCTCGAGCGCCTGGAGGTCCCGCTCCTCGAGTGTGGCGCGGTGGTGTCGGCGTCGTCGTCGAAGGTGCGACGGGTGCTCGGGGACGTGGCGCACCGCCGCGACGACACCGGCAGCTCGACGGGTCGCGGCCGACGGCGGGGTCGCAGGACGACGGCCGGCACGGTGCTGCTCCAGCACGTCCAGGTCCAGGTCGCGGCCATCGTCCGCCAGGACCGGGGAGTGCGCGAGGGTGACCGCAGGGCCGTCCACCAGCTGAGGATCGCGGCCCGCCGGCTCCGCTCCGCCCTGGACGCGTTCGCACCACTGAGGGTGGCCGGCGCGAACGACCTGGTCATCGGGGAGCTCCGGTGGGTGGGCCAGGTGCTCGCGCCGGCGAGGGACGCCGAGGTCCTGCGGCAGCGGCTGGCTGCAATGGTCGGGGACCAGCCGGCTGAGCTGGTCCTCGGTCCTGTCGCCTCGCGCATCGACAGGGACCTGTCGAAGGCCCAAAGAGCAGGCGCCGAGGCCGCCGACGAGGCCATGCGCAGCGAGCGCTACTACCGGCTGCTAGACCTCCTCGACGACCTGGTGGAGGCGCCGCAGTGGTCGGACCTGGCCGGGGAGAGGGCCGACGAGGTGCTGCCGCCGCTGCTGGAGAAGAGTGCCCGAGCAGTGCGGAAAGCGACGAGGCGCGCCCGTGCCGCGGACGGCGCCGACCGCGATCCAGCCCTGCACGCCGTGCGCAAGAAGGCCAAGCGCCTGCGGTACGCAGCCGAGAGTGCGCAGCACGTCCTCGGCCCCGGGGCGAGGAAGGTGGCTCGCCGGGCCAAGAAGGTCCAGTCTGCGCTCGGCGAGCACCAGGACTCCGTGGTGGCGCGGGCTGCCTTGCGGCAGTGGGGGATCGACGCACACCGCGAGGGCGACAACGCCTTCACCTTCGGCCTGCTGCACGCACTCGAGCAGGAGCGGGGACGCTCGGCCGAGGAGGCCTTCGGCGCAGCCGTCGCCGGCCTCGGCGCCAAGGACGTCAAGCGAAACCTCAGCCGCTAGAGCGCCTCGGGCTGGATGACCAGCTCGCCGAAGTCCGCCCGTGCGGCTGCGACCATCGCAGGCTCGGGGAAGCGTCCCTGTCCCCAAGCCACCGGATCCGGGGCGTCATACCAAGCCCTCAGGTCCTTGGCGCTGACGAGCCATCGGTCGTCACTCACCCGCTCCACACTCCACGCCGCGAGGTCGCTGGCCCGGTCGAGCTGGTCGGAGCTGAGGAGCTGGATGCCGGCGACGTCCAGGACATGGCTGGCCCAGAGGTCTCGGCGAAGGATCCACTGGGGACCATGCAGGAGGCTGCTCCACGACGGGAAGAGAGGGTTGGCGAGCCACACAGCCGCGGCGTCCAACGACGAGGCGAGCTCGGTGATCGGCTTCAGCAGCGACTCCGCGGTCCGCGGAGCCTGTCGGCCCGACGCGACCTCGGTGCAGGTGACCTGGCCCCAGTGTGCGAAATGCACGGCCCGGTAGTGCTCCTGCCCCTGGCCCGGCCCCTGTCCGAGCGCGTGCGCCACCAGCCATTGGTCGGCGTACCCGGTACTGGCGTGGAGGACTGCCGGGCCGCCCACTGCATCCATGGGCAGGAGGGGGCCGGCGCCGCGCAACTCCATCTCGCCGTCGACACCGGCCAGCCAGTCCAGGGCGGAGGAGAATGCACGGTCCGTGACGGCGGGGTCCACACCCCAGCGGAACTCGGGCACCCCGTGCGCGTTCACCGGTAGGTCAGCCAGTGGCGATGCCATCGTGAAGGCACCGAACACCGTTGGTGTGACTGGTTTCTGGGGCAGGAAGGTGTCGATGTCGAGAAGCGGGGAAGCGGACAGGGTCGCGGTGACGCCGGCGTCCTCCAGCGCGCCGGCGACGGCGTCGACGACCACCTTCCACTTCGTCTCGCCGGGCACGACCACCCAGAGACCGCCGGCCATCGGGTAGAGGGCGTGCGCGCCGGTCCTGTAGGAGTCGAGAGCTGCCGTGAGGACGTCCTCCACCGAGGACACCTCGGTCCCACGGTGGTCCTCCAGGTGGACCTGGAGCTGGACGCCAGCAGATCCTGTGCGCCGCAGCGCTGCCGCTCGAGCCCTGATCGGCCCCGCCTCCACTGTCACGCTCACGAGGTACATGGTGGTCTCCGGGGACGAGTTTCGGCAAACGCCTACAAACACGCGCACCCGGCTGCTACCTTCCTCCTGCTGAATGGGGATCAGTAGGGGCAAACAGGGGGAGGACGATGATTCGACGCGTGTTGGCCGGGTTGTTCTGCGTGGTGCCGATGTTCGTGGTCGCGGGGCTCGTGGCCGGGTCGCCAGCGGCGGCTCAGACCGTGACGAGCGCGGCCACTGCAGTGGCCACACAGTCGTCCGGTACCTGCCCTCCCAACTCGGTGCAGACGACGACGCAGAGCATCAACGACTGCATCGGCGGCCTCAGCAACACCGGAAGCCGCGGCTATGTCTGGCGCTGCACGAGTGACAACGACAGCCGTGCCCTGGTGCCCAACGCGATGTACGACCCGTACACCGACTGCAAGGCGGCACCGTCGAAGAACGACCGCGTCGAGGCGATCGCCCAGGCGCGCGTCATCTCGCAGCTCAACCAGACCGGTGTCTACGGCGACACGTCGCCCACCGGGATCACCCCCAACCTCCAGTGGGAGACCCGGCTCGTCAACACCTCCAAGAGCTCGTACATGGGGCTCACCCCGGGGAGCTTCCGTCCCGACCTGCTCGTCTACCGGCGCACGGACGACAAGCCCACCGTCTACGTGTCCGAGGTCAAGCTGGACGCCTCGGCAGGCGGCGAGGGCCTCGGCTACGCGGCCGCGCAGGTGCAGGCGTACCTCGCCCAGCTCCGCTTCCAGAACATCCCCGCCGCACCCCTGGCATTCGGGAGCCCTGCCCTGGCCGACGCACTCGGGCCGCGGGCGGGTGTGCCGTTCGTCGACCAGTTCCGCTACAGCCGGACGAAGTGCGGGCCGGGTCAGCCTGACGAGATCTGGGACCAGTACACGACGACCTCGAACGATGCCGGTGTCCTGCTGGTCTCTCGGACCATCGAGACCCGGCCGTGCCAGCAGGACCCCGTCCCGACAGCCACGGCAACCGCCACCGCGACCGCGACCCCCACCCCCACTGACACCCCGACGGGGCCCCCGGACCCCGAGGGCCCTGGTTTCGGCGGGTGCCTGCTCAACGCCGCAGAGCTGGGCCTCACCGCCGCACGCTGGGCCAGCACCAAGGTCGACGCGGAGGTGCGCACGGTCGCGCCACGCCTCGTGCTCGTCGGAGGGGCAGCGACCGAGGTGGCCACCACGACGACCGTGGCGACGGCGGAGACGGCGGCCGGAGCGTCCATCGGCGGCGCGGCCGCTGTGGTGTCTGCCGGAGTGGTGCTCGGTGTGATCGGCTCGTGCGCCCTCAACCCCAACTCCTTCGGCGACCCCCACCTCGTCACCTTGGACGGACGTGCCTACGACCTCCAGGCTGTGGGCGAGTTCCACATGGTGCAGGCCGGGGACCTCGACATCCAGGCCAGGTTCGTCCCCATGGGTTCCTCGATCTCGGTGACGGACGCCATCGCCGTCAAGGTTGGCACGCAGGTCGTGGAGCTCCGCACCAACGGCCAGGTGCTGGTCGACGGCGACGACACCGCGCTGCCTGCCGATGGGGGCCTGGCCATGGCAGACGGCTCGGTCCTGCTGCGGTCGGGTGCTGAGCGGATCCTGGCCCTGGAGAACCCGAGCGCCATCGTCCGCTTCAACCGAGGCACGCTCAGCGTCAAGCTGGACAAGGACGTCCGTTCGAAGGGCCTGCTGGGCAACAACGACGGTGTTGCTGACAAGGACCTGGTCACCGCCCAGGGAGAGGTCCTGGCGGCGGATGCGCCGGCTCGCGTCGTCCACGGGCGCTTCGCGGACTCCTGGCGCATCACCGAGGCGGAGTCGGCATTCACGTACGCGGAGGGCAAGTCCACGGAGTCCTACACGGACAAGACATTCCCGGCCCAGATCACGACCTTGGCCGACTTCTCCGCAGCCGAGCTGAACGTCGCGGACCAGACCTGCCGCAACGAGGGGGTGGGGGAGGGACCCGCACTCGAGGACTGCATCTACGACCTCGTGTCCACCGGTGACGACAAGTACGTGAGGGCCGCTGCCGACGTCGGGTCTGCCACCGACCCGACGCAGATCGCCTTCGACGACAACGGGGAGCTGGTCGAGGACTTCGGCTCGCCCGTGCCCGCGGCACTCGCCTCAGAGACCTACATGGACGACCCCGCTACCTCCCGGGTGGCCGGCCCTCTCTTCGACACCAAGCCGTACTCCGTGGCACTGGCCAACGTGCCCCGGCACGACAGGCTCACCTACGGTCTGGACTTCGTCGCCTATGGCCCGACCGAGACGGACGACAACCCCCAGAGCGTGGGGGTCCGGATCGATGACCGTCCGGCCGTGAACCTCCCACTGGAGGGAGGCAACCCCACGGTGGCCGACCCGGACGTCCGCCTGAGGTTCGAGCGGGCAGGCACGCTGGAGGACGGGACCCAGTTCCGCGTCTACAACGTGCAGGTGACCATCGACCATGCGACGCAGGTGCTCAAGCTGCAGGTGCTGCCCCACAACTTCCACGGCCTCACGAACACGGCGCTCGCCGTGGACAATCTCCACCTCACCCTCGACACCGAGCCTGCGCAGACGTTTGCGGTCACCCTCCCCCTCGACATCTCGAAGGACCAGCCCGTGGCGGGAGCCGGCTTGCTGGAGACCCCTGGTGGCCGTGACGACTACACCTTCACCGTCTCGGAGGCGCAGGCCGCGCTCGGTCTGGTCATCGAGGCGCCGTGTGCCACCTCTGGTTACCTCACACTGCGCAGCCTCGACTCGGGACTCGCCCTGACGCCGATCCGCTACAACTGTGGCAGCGCCCGCTACGTGCTGCCCTCGGCCGGGAGCTACCGGCTCGAGGCCGTGAGTGGCGGCGTCGCAGGTGAGTACAAGGCCAAGGTCTTCGTGCAGCCGACCGACCAGACGTTCGACTACCAGCTCGGACAGAAGGTGGAACCGGGCAAGGTCGGGGGAACGACCGCGGACGGCGCGGGCAACCTGGAGACGACGACGTCCAAGGACGTCTACTCGTTCACGGTCGCGGAAGGGACCTCGACGGTGGTCCTCGACGCCGACGAGTACTCGTGGCCGCTGCGCAACGGGTCGAAGCTGGTCGAGGTCGCCACCGGGAAGAACTGGGGCGCGCTCAACGGACACCACGAGTGGCAGCTGCCCGCGGGTGGCTACCGGATCGAGGTCTCGACTCCCGGGACCGCCGGAACGTACTCGTTCACGAGCTTCGTCAAGCCCGCCGAGCAGTCCTTCGCGTACCAGGTCGGGCAGAAGATCGAACCGGGCAAGGTCGGGGGCGTCACGGCCGATGGTGCCGGCAGCCTCGAGACGAGCGCCTCCAAGGACGTCTACTCGTTCAGCGTTGCCGAGGGCGGTCAGCAGGTCATCTTCGACGCGGACGACTACTCGTGGCCGCTTCGCAACGGGTCGAAGCTCGTCGAGCTCGCCACGGGGAGGAACTGGGGCGCCCTCAACGGTCACCACGAGTGGCAGCTCCCCGCCGGTGACTACCGGATCGAGGTCTCGACCCCTGGTGCCGCAGGCACCTACGTGCTCAGCAGCTTCGTGAAGCCGGACGAACAAGCATTCGCCTACGACGTGGGCCAGAAGGTCGAGCCGGGCAAGGTCGGTGGAGTGGCCGTCGACGGTGCGGGCAACCTCGAGACCACAGCGTCGAAAGACCTGTACTCGTTCACCGTCCCCGAGGGCGGCTGGCTGGTGGTGTTCGACGCCGACGAGTACTCATGGCCGCTGCGCAACGGGTCGAAGCTCGTCGAGCTCGCCACGGGGAAGAACTGGGGCTCGCTGAACGGTCACCACGAGTGGGCGCTGCCCGCGGGTGACTACCGGATCGAGGTCTCGACCCCCGGTTCCGCAGGCACCTACACGTTCACCAGCTTCGTGAAGCCGGATACGCAGTCGTTCGGCTACGAGGTGGGTCAGAAGGTCGAGCCGGGCAAGGTCGGTGGCATCGCGACCGAGGGTGCGGGCAACCTGGAGACGACAGCTTCCAGGGACGAGTACACCTTCTCGGTGGAGGCTGGTACGCCGACGGTGGTCTTCGACGCCGACGACTACTCGTGGCCGCTGCGCAACGGGTCGAAGCTCGTCGAGCTCGCCACGGGGAAGAACTGGGGCGCCCTCAACGGTCACCACGAGTGGGCGTTGCCTTCCGGCGACTACCGGATCGAGGTGTCGACCCCGGGTGCCTCCGGCGCGTACACGTTCACGAGCTTCGTGAAGCCGGACCAGCAGGACTTCGCCTACCAGGTGGGTCAGAAGGTCGAGCCCGGCAAGGTCGGCGGTGTTTCTGCGGACGGGGCGGGCAACCTGGAGACGACGGCCTCGAAGGACGTGTACTCGTTCAGCGTGCCTGCGGGTGGCCAGCAGGTCGTGTTCGACGCGGACGACTACTCGTGGCCGCTGCGCAACGGGTCGAAGCTCGTCGAGGTCGCCACCGGGAAGAACTGGGGCGCACTCAACGGTCACCACGTGTTCGACCTGCCTGCGGGTGAGTACAGCATCGAGGTGTCGACCCCCGGGGCTGCCGGCACCTACAC
Source organism: Pedococcus ginsenosidimutans (assembly GCF_039544395.1). NCBI lineage: Bacteria > Bacillati > Actinomycetota > Actinomycetes > Micrococcales > Intrasporangiaceae > Pedococcus > Pedococcus ginsenosidimutans. The sequence continues at coordinate 2,558 of NZ_BAABLO010000003.1, read as the reverse complement.
GTTCACCTCGACGGCCAAGGCACTCCCGCAGTCGTTCACCTACACCGTGGGTCAGAAGGTGGAACCGGGCAAGGTCGGCGGCGTTGCGGCTGAGGGGGCGGGCAACCTGGAGACCACCACGTCCAAGGACGTGTACTCGTTCACGGTCGCGGAAGGGACCTCGACGGTGGTCTTCGACGCGGACGACTACTCGTGGCCGCTGCGCTACGGGTCGAAGCTCGTCGAGGTCGCCACCGGCAAGAACTGGGGCTCGCTGAACGGTCACCACGAGTGGGCGCTGCCCGCGGGTGACTACCGGATCGACGTGGAGTGGCCGGGATCGACCGGGACCTACACGTTCACCAGCTTCGTGAAGCCGGACCAGCAGGACTTCGCCTACCAGGTGGGTCAGAAGGTCGAGCCCGGCAAGGTCGGCGGTGTTTCTGCGGACGGGGCGGGCAACCTGGAGACGACAGCCTCGAAGGACGTCTACTCGTTCAGCGTGCCTGCGGGTGGCCAGCAGGTCGTGTTCGACGCGGACGACTACTCGTGGCCGCTGCGCAACGGGTCCAAGCTCGTCGAGCTCGCCACGGGCAAGAACTGGGGGACCCTCAACGGCCACCACGTATTCGATCTCCCCGCGGGGGACTACCGCATCGAGGTCACCACGCCCGGGGGCGCCGGCACCTACACGTTCACCTCGATGGCCAAGGCCCTCCCGCAGTCGTTCACCTACACCGTGGGCCAGTCGGTGGAGCCGGGCAAGGTCGGCGGCGTCGCCGCCGCGGGGGCGGGCAACCTGGAGACCACCACGTCCAAGGACGTGTACACGTTCAGCGTCCCCGAGGGCGGCAGGACCGTGGTCTTCGACTCGGACACCTACTCGTGGCCGCTGCGCTACGGCTCGAACCTGGTCGAGGTCTCGACGGGCAAGGGCTGGGGGGCCATCAATGGCCATCATGAGTGGGCGTTGCCCGCGGGTGACTACCGCATCGACGTGGAGTGGCCGGGATCGACGGGCACCTACACCTTCGGGAGCTTCGTGAAGCCGGAGCCGCAGTCGTTCACCTATGAGGTGGGCCAGAGGGTCGAGCCGGGCAAGGTCAACGGTCTCGCCGCTGACGGCGCGGGCAACCTGGAGACCACTGCGTCCAGGGACGTGTACACGTTCACCGTCCCCGAGGGCGGCAGGACCGTGGTCTTCGACTCCGACACTTACGCGTGGGCGTTGCGCAACGGGTCCAACCTGGTCGAGGTCGCCACCGACAAGAGCTGGGGTGCGATCAACGGGCACCACGAGTGGGCCCTGCCTGCGGGTGACTACCGGATCGACGTCACCACTCCGGGCTCCGGTGGGACGTATGTGTTCACGAGCTTCGTGAAGCCGGACCCGCAGTCGTTCACGTTCCAGATCGGGCAGCAGGTCGAGCCGGGCAAGGTCGGCGGCGTCTCCGCGGCGGGGGCGGGCAACCTGGAGACCACTGCGTCCAAGGACGCGTACACGTTCAGCGTCCCCGAGGGCGGCAGGACCGTGGTCTTCGACTCCGACACCTACAGTGGCCCGCTGCGCAACGGGTCAAACCTGGTCGAGGTCGCTACCGGCAAGAGCTGGGGTGCGATCAACGGGCACCACGAGTGGGCGCTCCCTGCAGGGGACTTCCGCATCGAGGTCTCGACCCCCGGGTCGGCCGGCGCCTACACCTTCACCAGCTTCGTGAAGCCGGACACACAGTCGTTCACCTATCAAGTCGGCCAGAAGGTCGAGCCGGGCAAGGTCGGTGGCGTCGCGGCGGAGGGCGCCGGCAACCTGGAGACGACGGCCTCGGCTGACGTCTACACGTTCACCGTGGCCGAAGGTGGCCAGCTGGTCGTGTTCGATTCCGACACGTACTCGTGGCCGCTGCGCAACGGGTCAAAGCTCGTCGAGGTCGCCACCGGCAAGAGCTGGGGTGCGATCAACGGGCACCACGAGTGGGCGCTCCCTGCAGGGGACTTCCGCATCGAGGTCTCGACCCCCGGGTCGGCCGGCGCCTACACCTTCACCAGTGCTGTGCAGTAGGCAGGGCGTCAGCCGACGAGGTGGGCGAAGGCGACGATGTCGTCGACGTAGTGGTCGGTGGCCTGGTCGAACGCGCCACCACACGTGATGAGCCGAGCCGCCGACCAGGAGCAGCAGGGCGGTGACCGCCGCGGCAATCGTGCCGCGGCGGTCACCGAACCTCGTGCTGGTGCTCATCAGGCGCGGTTGCGCGCCTTGCGGGCGGTGAGGACACCGGTACCGGCCGCCGCGAGGAGCAGGCCACCACCGAGGGCGAGCATGCCCTCGTTGGTGCCGGTGGACGTGCCACCCGCGCCGGTGTCCATGCCACCGGCAGGCGCCGCGGCGAGGACGCCACAGATGGCCGGGTCGGTGGCCTCGGTGGGCAGGCTCGGGTCGAGGTCGCTCTTGGTCGCGCCGTCGTACTTGCCGTCGTTGTTGTGGTCCACGCCGTGGACGACCACGACGGACTTGCCGTCGACGATGGCCTGGGCGACCTCGGGGGCCACGGTGATCGAGCCGCGCTCGTACTGGATCTTGC
>NZ_BAABLO010000002.1:0-59305 GCF_039544395.1 Pedococcus ginsenosidimutans | reverse complement strand
CCGTCAACGTCACGCAGCGCGTCGGGTCGACCTCTGGGATGCGTGCCAACCGGAGGTGTTCCTTGCCATGAATTTCGTTCTACCGCTTCAGTTCACAGCCGCAGCGCGGGAGCTTGACTTAGCTGACTGGTCAGCTAAGCTTGCAAGCATGTCGAAGAGATCAGCGCCTTTCGCATACGTTGACCTCTTCGCCGGCATTGGCGGGTTCCACGCCATGCTGGAGCATGCCGGTGGCAGGTGCGTTTACGTATCGGAGATCGACCGTGAAGCACGCAACACCTACCTCCACAACTGGGTGGACCATCTGCCCGAGGCTGAACGCCCGATCATCAACACGGACATCACGATCGACACCCCCGAAGACGCTCCGGTCAACGTTCCAGCTCACGACGTCCTGGCCGCGGGCTTCCCCTGTCAGCCCTTCTCCAAGTCCGGGTTCCAGCGCGGCATGGACGAGGCGCGGGGAACCCTCTTCTGGAACATCGCTCGCATCTTGGAGGAGCGGAAGCCCTCCATCGTCCTGCTAGAGAACGTACGAAACCTTGCCGGGCCCAGGCACCGGCACGAGTGGGACGTGATCATCCAGACCCTGCGCGAGATCGGCTACCGGGTGTCGTCGACGCCGTCCGTCTTCTCGCCTCACTTCCTTCCACCCTCGCTCGGGGGTACGCCTCAGGTCCGAGACCGCGTCTTCATCCTCGGCACGTACGTCGGGCCCGCGCGGGCCATGGCGGAGACTGACGTGGCACCCACTGTGGTCCGGGGGCCAGTTCAAGGATGGAACGTCCAGAACTGGGACACCGATTGGATCCTCGACGACGACACGTCGATCCCCGGCGTCGAGAAGTATCGACTCACTGCTGACGAAACCGAATGGATCAACGTCTGGGATGACCTGGTCCAGCGGATGTGGTCCGCGCGGGGGGTGCGCCTGCCTGGCTTCCCCCTGTGGGCCGACTCGTGGATTCCCGAGCGCGGTCTCGACCCCATGGAGCTGGATGCCCTCCCACAGTGGAAGTCGGACATTCTGGTCAAGAACGCCCGCTTCTACGATGACCATCGCGACATCATCGGATCTTGGAAGAAGGCAAACCCCGCATTCGCCAGTTTCCCGGCGTCGCGGCGTAAGCTCGAGTGGCAGGCGCAGGACACCGCGTCGCTGTGGGACACCGTGATGCACTTCCGGCCGTCCGGCATCCGAGCCAAGGCACCGACCTACCTGCCGGCACTGGTCGCCATCACCCAGACCTCGATCATCGGCAGCCGTCGCCGCCGGCTTACCCCCCACGAGGCCGCCCGCCTGCAAGGCTTCGGCCGGGACTTCTCCTTCGGGGGGCAGCGGGACCAAGCGAGCTACAAGCAGGTGGGCAACGGCGTGGCCGTTGGAGCCGCCTGGCACGTCTTCCGTACCCACGTAGAGCGAGATGCGTCGGACTTGCCTTCGAGGCTGGTGCGCGCAGTGCTGAGTGCGTCGGTCCGCCCCACGGGCAATGCGTTGGCCGAAGCAGCCCTCATCCACGAGGAAGAACTCACGGCACCCCTGTCAGGGACCCTCGCTGGTTGACGAGCGGCCGCTCACCTGAAGCGGGATTGCTTCGCTCGAGGCGAGACGCCTAGAGCCGCAGAAGCCTGCGGACCTCCTCGACCTCATCATGGAGCCAGGCAAAGTTGTCCACCGTCCACGCGATCAGGTGAACATCATGTCCCTTCATTTGGTTGTGGTCGCGGCACAGGTAAACGGCATTGCCAGGGCTGGTCGGACCGCCGAGAGCCCAAGGAAATCGATGGTCCGTCTGCAAAGAAGTCGCCGAAGGGCACGCGTAACCCCATATCGTGCTGGCCGCGCATGACTCATAAGCCGGCGGCGGGTTCTGGAATGACCGCTGGCGACGGCAGGGCGTCTCACTAATGAGTTGGTCCCTCCACATTGGGTGGACCAACACTGCCGATTCAGGAAGGGTCAACGAGCCGCCTACGTACTCTATATAGATGTCAGACCAAAGGCGGTAGCGAACGGTGTTCAGAAAGCGAAAATACGACTCGGCCGAGTCGACTCGGCTACGAATGTCCACCAATCAACTCCAAGTAATGTTGATCTTTAGCTGACTTCGCGAGCCACCGTAGTATTCGGCCCCCACGAGAAGTCGCAGGGATCCAGGGGCCTGAGGAAGGATGACTCCACGTTTGAGGCTCGACAGGTTGAATTCGTTTCCGAGGGGTCGGCTCTCATCGACGATCCTCAAGTTGCCGACGTTGATCGAGTGACCCACAAGCTTTAGACGCCTAGCAGCGCCAATGTTCAAGGGCTTGGTCCCATTGATGGGCAGAACCGTTTCCAGTCTGTTGCGGCGGGCACCACCGCGCCCCGGATCCGAGGCCAGCAGGGTCAGTTCCGCACCGTCACCTGCCAGCCAAGATGGAATGTCGCTAGAGACCCCCAGGGCCCCTTTGGCGAACATGTCTTCGAATACCTTGTTGGCAACCCGGCGGGAGACGTTGCCGAAGTTGCCGCCCGTACTCTGAACCCAACCAGTTACGTCCCAGTTGCTCGCGTTGAATTTCAGCGCTTGGAGCACGCTGTCCCAGTCCGTTGGGACACCGTGTTTCAAGAGGTAGGTGAGGACTCCCACAAGATAGGCGTCCATCAGGTACTTCTGACGATGTGAAGCGTCGCCAAAGAACGCACTGTCCGTCGTAGGCGTAGTGACATTCCGCGAAAGGGCAAGTACCGCGAGGGCGATTTGATCAGCGACGACCGCTGGGCCGAGCGAGGACCCAGGGCGACTGAAGTACTGACCAAGGACAATTTCCTTCAGGCCCAGCGAAGTATATGAGAAGCCTCCCCCTGCGGCCGCGAGCAACTTCGTCGGGTCTGGGTTGAATTGGACCTTGTCGTAGAACGGATTCGTAACGTGGCTGGGCCCTACGTTCTGATGCTCGCAAAGCATGGCGACGGTAGTCATGGCCTTCCACTCTGATGTGGATGTCCCACCGGCGGCATCTTGATAGGCGCCGAGTTTGAATGCGTACTGCAGCCAGTGCTCATGCAACTCGTGTAGCGGAGTCGCATATGTCGTCACCTCAGCGAACACCTTTGCAAACTGCGCTGGGCTATAGGCTTGGGATGCCTCGCCGTGGAGGAGCACTAGGGGAATCGGATTGGAACTGTTAGTCGATTGGGACACTCCCTCCACGCGGTGTTGTCCGTCGAGGATCCACAACGGCTTACTACCCTGAGCAGCGGGAACATTCACTGATATTTCGAAGACCTCGGTCGCTTGACCGTTCAGAATCTGTTGCCGAACGTGAACGTGAGCAACATCTGCGACAGCCAATAGCACAGGGTTTGGCATTAGTTCGCCTGGTTGGCTGAACTTGTCCCTGATAGCTTGCCACTTCTCGGGAATTACAGGGCGTTGCCAGTTCTTGATGGGTGGATTGAGAACGTTACGAGCGATATCCGCATTTCCGCTATTTGGATTGAAACTCGGGACCTCTGCAACGGACTTGAGTTGGTCGGCGGCCAGATAGCCCAGGTAGATGGGAAAACTCTTCGTTCCGTCCGACAGCATCGTCTGCAGAGCGCGGATAACGGGCACCATCTTCTCCGATTCTCGGGGCGGCGACACAGGCATTCCGAAGCCTACCTGCGCCTCCCCCAGAAATTGAGGGGAGCGCGGAAGCTCGACCGGCTCGCGAGAGTCGTGGCGTGGGGAGGTCGCAACAGGAGGCGCAAGACGGGGGCGTGCGCTGCGTCCACGGTCGGCTCCTGCAGACGAAGCCTATGAGGAGCGAGTCCTCGTTTCAGTCGCGATCGACGTGGTGCCACCATTTGCTAGACCGGGTCAATGTTGCCGCGCGCGCTGAATCTTGTGTCGTACTCCCCGCGCTGTGCTGAGTACATATCCGGCGGTCTCTCCTGCGCATACACCCAATACCAGAGCGGTACCGGGGCGAACAGGCCTCGGATACTCGCCTCGTGCAGGAGCGTCTTTATGGTTTCCTTCGGGATCAGGATCGCGCGGTTGTTGGTCGTCACCGTGAGGTCCTGGAGGAGCTCCCGAGGCAGAAGGTACACCCCACCGCGGAATGTCACAGACAGGTCCACTGGCGTGGGTAGGCCATCTGTAAGCAGCGCCTCGACAAGAAGGGGAGGACAACGCTTGCTTGTCGCGACCACGTCGATCTCGTTCGCACCACGCCCTGATGCGACGTGCGCAGCCACATGCCGCCAAACGCGGCTGAACGAAAGCGCGTCCGCGACCGTTTGGCCCTTTTCGGTTGGGACGATGTCTAGCAGATGCGGCTGGCTGCCATCGGCTGGCCACCTCAGGACCAGAAGTGTCTTTCCCTCTGCGACGTACGGTCGGCCCAAGTCCGCCACCGCACGACATCTGAGCGACGTGGCCGTGTCTACCTCAACGAGCAGACTGCCTGGTGGGGTGTTGGACCCTAGGACGTAGACGATGGGGTCATCGAAGGACCATCTGTCTACGCCCTTCTTGGTTGCGTCCCACAGCGCCGCGATCTCGCTAAGACTTTGACTCACCTTGTGCGAGATCTGCAGCCCGTCGAACGCGTAGTCCCAGCCCTTCTGTCCCGTCGGAGGCCGCGTCAGCCGAGTCGAAGGTTCAACTTGGCGAATGTAGTTGCCCAGTGCATCGAAGAACAGATCCTCAAGCAGCGCCGCCGAGTTCAGTCCGTAGTAGTGGTCTCTGAACTGCCTCTCGGCTGCAGCGAGCGGAATCAAGTAGTCAGGTCGCGCCAGCATTCCCCGTACGGCCCTCATGAATCGAGCTTGGGGATCTTGGGATGCGGGTGTCAGCACAAGAGGCCACCTTGCCAAGCTCCGGACCGCAAATCAGTCATTCGCCCACCTTCTTCCAGAAGTCTTACCCCGCGCCGTCCCGTGCCGGCGCGAGAGCCAACTGGGTGAGCTTTCCCTGAGTAGCTTCACTCGAGCTGCTTTGAGCGAGCGCACGAGTTCCAACACAAATGGAAACCATCGCCAGCACCATGTCCCGGATGTCGATATCAGCGCGGCGAGTGTAGTCAGCGGGCCGCGCGCGCGGCGTTACCTGACCGGTGTCACACGCGAGAGGCCGCGCTCGATCGTGATCGCGTTGAGCGGCCGAGAGTCTGATGTCGGGTGGCGCCGGCGCAGCCGAGCAGTGACCGGCTGCAACAACGCGGTCACCGATGGCAGCCGGCAGGCGATCAAGCTACGGGCCAATCTCTGGGTGGGTGCGAAGTGCCTCAGGCGCCACGGATAGCCATGAGCGGGGGCTTATCTCCACTGGTACCGGGCCGCACCTTGAGACGCTGCGAGCCAGATCCGCAGCAGGATCTTCGGAGGCGAGGAGCTCCGCCTGTTTGTGCGCCAGGTCGCCTCCTCGACAGCCTCGTCTGGCGACTCGCCATCGACCCAGCGGAGCGCGATCCGGCCGCGGAGCCCGCCGTAGCCCGGCTGGCTAGTCAGACCGCGCATCCATTGCTCGAGCGTCGCGTCCAGAGCGCGGATCTTCGACTCGCCGAGAAGGTGTTCGGCGAGCAACGAAAGTGCATCCTCGTATTGCCGGGTGACGCGCTCGAGCTCTCGGCCCGAGTCGGCAGCCATCGCCCGCGTCGCAGATACCGTGTCTTTGCATAGGGAACACCGAGGGCACGCGCAATGTGAGTGATTAGAACCTCCGCCAGTCCTCACCTTTGCTCGTGACCATTTGCTGCCACTTGGGTGTCCTTGTGCAGTCATGCAACAGCATCTGCAGACGAACGTAACCAGGTCACGTCATTTGATCCTGCGGTTTCCTAATCCGCCACCCTCCAGTCGGAGACGTCGACCGTCGACCAGATGTCTGGGGGCAGGTCAGGAGAGTCCCCGCCGTCGGCCGCCATGTTGTCACTCTGGCACATTGCTGGTCGCAGATTGGGTAAACCCAAACGACGACACCCAATCGCGCACACCGCCGCAGCACTTCGCTGGACGACCAGTGGCATAGCCGGACCGTCCCGGCGAATCCGTCAGTAGCGACGTTCTGGGCCGGAAGACGTCTCAGCTCCCGTCAGGCACGTCACTGAGGTACTTCTCTGAGGTCCGAACGCGAAAGGGCTCTGACCGACGAGCGGAAAGTGGTTCTGACCTGTGGTGGAGCCAAGGGGACTCGAACCCCTAACCCCCTGCTTGCAAAGCAGGTGCGCTACCAATTGCGCCATGGCCCCCGGGTGGGGATCGAACCCCAGGACTCCTAGGAGGGAGAGTCCGTCGCCTGGGCCCAGAGGTCCTTCTCGGCCTGCTGGGCCTTGAGCTTCTTCTGGATCGCGGCAGCGCCGACTGCGGTCACGACGATGAGCAGGAGCTTCTTCATCGGTGGTCCGCCTTCCCTCGCAGAGAACCCGCGGGGATCGGGATTGGTGGGCCTAACAGGACTTGAACCTGTGGCCTCTTCCTTATCAGGGAAGCGCTCTAACCGTCTGAGCTATAGGCCCGTGAGCCCAATCTCCGCTGCGCCACGGAGGGTGGCGCGAGGCACGAGGTTACATGACGGTGGGGCTGCCCACCAAAACGGTTCCGCGGTGCCCCGACACACGCAAAACGCCGGTTGCCCGGCAACCCGCGGGACACCATCCCGAGGTATGCCGGGCAACCGGCGTTTTGCGTGAGAGAGCGGGGGCTCAGTCGTCGGTGAGGGTCAGCTGGAGGCCGCCCACGAGGGCCGAGCAGATGTTGTAGAGGAAGGCGCCGAGGGTCGACAGCGCGGTCAGCAGGATGACGTCGATGACCCCGATGACGATGCTCAGGGACAGCACCCGGCCGAAGCCGAGGAAGTCCATGATGTCGAACGGGTTCTGGGTGTCGTTGAAGACCGTCCCGACCAGGCGGTTGACCTCGGAGAAGACGCCCATGCCCGACAGGATCATCCACAGCACCGCGACCATGACGACGCCGGCGATGCCGAGGGCCACCGAGATGAGGAACGACATCTTCATCGCCGACCACGGGTCGACCCGGGAGACAGTGAGCTTGACGCGTCGCGCGCGCCCCGCGGCGGCGGTCGCTCCCGCCGGGCGGATCGGGGCTCCGGTCCGGGCCGTGCCGGCGGGCTCGGCGCCGCGGTTCATCCGCCCCGCCTCCGGTCCTCCCGGGCGCGACGAGGTGCTCGTCTGGCCTGCCGTGCTCACTCGTTACCTCCGGTGGAGTCGGTCCCGGGCGCCTCGGGTGCGGAGGGCTCCTGCTCGGACCCAGCACCGTCGACGACCTGCTCGTTCACAGACGACGGTACGGCATCAGCGGCCACGGAGTCGCCTGCGGCACTCCCGTCGGCGCTCAGGTCGCTCTCATCCTCCGACCGCTCGGGGTTCCGGGCCACGGCCACGACGGAGTCGCCGTTGCCCGGGTTGGCGAACTTCATGCCCTGGGTGTTGCGGCTGCGGCGGGTGACCGGGGCGACCGGCATCCGGACGATGTTGCCCTTGCCCATGATGACCAGGACCTCGTCGTCCTCGCTGACCGTGAGCGCGCCGACCAGGTCGCCGTTGCGCTCGGTGATCTTGGCGACCGCGACACCGAGGCCACCACGGCCCTTGGCGTTCCAGTCCGAGGACGGGCTGCGCTTGGCCATGCCGTTCTCGAAGACCACGAACACGTCCGGGTCCTCGCCCTCGTGGATGACGCTCAGCGACAGCAGCGAGTCGTCGCCGCGGAACCGCATACCGGTCACACCACTGGTGGCGCGGCCCATGGGGCGCAGCTGCTCGTCGGTCGCGTGGAACCTGACCGACATCGCCTTGCGGGACACCAGGAGCAGGTCGTCGGTCTGGGAGGCGAGGTCGGCGGCGACGAGCTCGTCGCCCTCCTTGAGGTTGACCGCGATCAGGCCACCGCTGCGCGGGGAGTCGTAGTCGGCGAGCCGCGTCTTCTTGACCAGTCCGTTCTTCGTGGCGAGCACGAGGTAGGGCTGCTGCTCGTAGTCACGCACGTCCAGCACCTGGGCGATCTTCTCGTCCGGCTGGAACGCCAGCAGGTTGGCGACGTGCTGGCCCTTGGCGTCGCGTCCGGAGTCCGGCAGCTCGTAGGCCTTGACGCGGTAGACCCGGCCGAGGTTGGTGAAGAAGAGCAGCCAATGGTGGGACGTCGTGGTGAAGAAGTGGTCGACCATGTCGTCGCCGCGCAGCGAGGCGCCGCGGACGCCCTTGCCGCCGCGGCCCTGCGAGCGGTACGCGTCGACGCGGGTGCGCTTGGCGTAGCCGCCGCGCGTGATGGTGACGACCACGTCCTCCTCGGGGATGAGGTCCTCCATCGACATGTCGCCGTCGATGAGCTCGATACGGGTGCGGCGGTCGTCGCCGTACTTGTCGACCAGCTCGCCGAGCTCCTCGGACACGATCGACCGCTGGCGCTCGGGCTTGGCGAGGATGTCCTCGAAGTCCTTGATGAGCGCCTCGAGGCGGTCGTGCTCGTCGATGATCTTCTGGCGCTCGAGGGCGGCCAGGCGGCGCAGCTGCATCTCGAGGATGGCCCGCGCCTGGATCTCGTCGATCTCCAGCAGCTCGATGAGGCCGTCACGCGCCGCCTCCACGGTCTGCGACCGTCGGATGAGGGCGATGACCTCGTCGAGGGCGTCGAGGGCCTTGAGCAGACCACGCAGGATGTGGATCTCGTTCTCGGCCTTGCGCAGGCGGAACCGCGTCCGGCGCTGGATGACCTCGACCTGGTGCTCCACCCAGTGGCGGATGAAGGCGTCGATCGGCAGCGTGCGCGGCACCCCGTCGACCAGGGCCAGCATGTTGGCACCGAAGTTGGTCTGCAGCTGGGTGTGCTTGTAGAGGTTGTTGAGCACGACCTTCGCCACTGCGTCGCGCTTGAGCACGATGACCAGGCGCTGGCCGGTGCGGCCGGAGGTCTCGTCGCGGATGTCCGCGATGCCCGAGAGGCGACCTTCCTTGGTCAGCTCGGCGATCTTCTGGGCGAGGGTGTCCGGGTTGACCTGGTAGGGCAGCTCAGTGACCACCAGGCACTGCCGGCCCTGGATCTCCTCGACCTCGACGACCGCGCGCATGATGACCGAGCCGCGGCCGGTGCGGTAGGCGTCCTCGATGCCCTTGCGCCCGAGGATGAGCGCACCGGTCGGGAAGTCCGGGCCGGTGACCCGGGAGAGGACCGCGTCGAGGAACTGCTCACGGTCGGCCTCGGGGTTGGCGAGGTACCACTGCGCCGCGTCGGCGACCTCACGCAGGTTGTGCGGCGGGATGTTGGTGGCCATGCCCACGGCGATGCCGGAGCTGCCGTTGACGAGCAGGTTGGGGAACCGGCTCGGCAGGACGGTCGGCTCCTGCGTCTTGCCGTCGTAGTTGTCGCGGAAGTCGACGGTCTCCTCGTGGATGTCCCGGACCATCTCCATGGCCAGCGGCGCCATCCGGCACTCGGTGTACCGCGGGGCGGCAGCCGGGTCGTCGCCCGGGGAGCCGAAGTTGCCCTGGCCGTCGACGAGCGGGTAGCGCAGCGACCAGTCCTGCACGAGGCGGACGAGGGCGTCGTAGATCGAGGAGTCACCGTGCGGGTGGTACTGACCCATCACCTCACCGACGACGCGGCTGCACTTGTTGTAGCCGCGGTCGGGGCGGTAGCCGCCGTCGTACATGGCGTAGACCACGCGACGGTGCACCGGCTTGAGTCCGTCACGGACGTCCGGCAGCGCGCGGCTGACGATGACCGTCATCGCGTAGTCGATGTAGCTGCGCTGCATCTCCGCGTTGAGGTCGATCGCCTCGGTCCGGTCGTACTCGACGGGCGGTATCTCAGTCATGAATTCCCTTGTCCCTCAGTGCAGTTCACGAGAACCGCACTTTCAAAGATCAGCACTTCAACGATGGGGGCGTACGTCGCGCGGCGGGTTCCACGTGAAACGTGGGCCCGCGGCGCGCCTAGATGTCCAGGAACCGGACGTCGCGGGCGTTGCGCTGGATGAAGCCGCGCCGGCTCTCGACGTCCTCGCCCATCAGCACGGCGAAGATCTCGTCGGCCGCGGCGGCGTCGTCGAGCGTCACCTGGAGCAGGACCCGGTGGTCGGGGTCCATCGTGGTCTCCCACAGCTCCTGGTAGTCCATCTCGCCCAGACCCTTGTAGCGCTGGATGCCGGCGTCCTTCGGCAGGCGCCAGCCCTGGGACTGACCGGCCTGGACCATGGCGTCGCGCTCACGGTCGGAGTAGGCGAACTCGTGCGCGTGGTTGCTCCACTTGAGCCGGTAGAGCGGGGGCTGCGCGAGGTAGACGTAGCCCTCCTCGATGAGCGGGCGCATGAACCGGAAGAGCAGCGTCAGCAGCAACGTGCGGATGTGCAGACCGTCGACGTCGGCATCGGCCATGAGCACGATCTTGTGGTAGCGCGCCTTGGACTTGTCGAAGTCCTCGCCGATGCCGGTGCCGAACGCCGAGATGAGCGCCTGCACCTCGTTGTTGGCGAGCACCTTGTCGATGCGCGCCTTCTCGACGTTGAGGATCTTGCCCCGGATCGGCAGGATCGCCTGGTTGTGCGGGTTGCGGCCACGCACGGCCGAGCCGCCGGCCGAGTCACCCTCGACGATGAACACCTCGGAGATCGAGGGGTCCTTGCTCTGGCAGTCGCGCAGCTTGCCGGGCAGGCCGCCGGACTCGAGCAGGCCCTTGCGGCGGGTGGCCTCGCGCGCCTTGCGGGCGGCCATGCGGGCGGCAGCCGCCTGCACGGACTTGCGGACGATGTCGCGGCCCTCGCTGGGGTGGGCCTCCAGCCAGTGCCCGAACTCGTCGGTCATGGCGCGCTGGACGAACCCCTTGACCTCGGAGTTGCCGAGCTTGGTCTTGGTCTGCCCCTCGAACTGCGGCTCGCCGAGCTTGACCGACACCACGGCGGTCAGGCCCTCGCGGATGTCGTCGCCGGTGAGGTTGTCGTCCTTGTCCTTGAGGATGTTCTGCTTGCGCGCGAAGTCGTTGATGAGCTTGGTCATCGCCGCGCGGAAGCCCTCCTCGTGGGTGCCGCCCTCGTGGGTGTTGATGGTGTTGGCGTAGGTGTGCACGGACTCGGAGTACGCGGTCGTCCACTGCATCGCGAGCTCGAGGCTCAGCTGGCGCTCGGTGTCCTCGGACTCGATCGAGATGATCTCGGCGTGGACCGGCTCGGACTTCTTCGAGCTCACCAGGTGGGTGACGTAGTCGACGAGGCCGTTGGCGTAGGTGTAGCTGACCTGGCGCGGCTTCTTCTCGGTGGCGTCGACGGTCTCGGCCGCGTCCGCCTCGGACTCCTCGACCCGCTCGTCCACCAGGTTGATGGTCAGGCCCTTGTTGAGGAACGCCATCTGCTGGAACCGCGCACGGATCGTCTCGAAGTCGTAGTGGGTCGTCTCGAAGATGTCGCCGTCGGCCCAGAACGTGATGGTCGTGCCGGTGCGGTCGGACTCCTCCATCTGCGCCAGGGGAGCGGTCGCGACACCGTGGTCGAACGACATCCGGAACGCGTGGCCCTTCTGCCGCACCTCGGCGTCGAGCCGGGTCGACAGGGCGTTGACCACGGAGGAACCGACGCCGTGGAGCCCACCGGACACCTTGTAACCGCCGCCGCCGAACTTGCCGCCGGCGTGGAGCTGGGTGAGCACGAGCTCGACGGTCGACACGCCGTACGCGTCGTTCATGCCGGTGGGGATGCCGCGGCCGTTGTCCTCGACCCGCACCCCGCCGTCGGCGAGGAGGGTGACGTCGATGGTGTCGGCGTACCCGGCGAGGGCCTCGTCGACGGAGTTGTCGACGATCTCCCAGACCAGGTGGTGCAGGCCCCGCTCGCCGGTCGACCCGATGTACATGCCGGGGCGCTTGCGCACGGCCTCGAGCCCCTCGAGCACGGTGATCGCGCTCGCGTCGTAGTCGACACCCTCGGGGACCCCGGCGAGCTCGGCCTCGGCGCGCAGGCGGGCAGCCTCTGCCTGCTCGGCGGTGAGGTTCTCGGAGGTCTCGGGGATGGGCGTGCTCTCGTGCGGTGTCTGGTCAGACTCGGACACGGTGCTCCTTCTCCGGTGGGGCAGCCGCTCGGGGGTGGCCCCGGCACGTCGCTGCACCCTGCTCATGACACGCGACCAGTCTGGAGACCAGCTGGCCGCGATTTCACCTCACAGTCTACCTGTCGGCGGTGTCGGAGAGGCCTCAGGCGGCCCGTGAGCCGGTATTCGAGCCAAAAAAGCACCCCCAAATGACTCCCGGTACGTCACCCCGCCCCTCAGAGCCGGATTCTCGCGTTTGTCGCCCGGTGGTCACAGCACGACGACCTGGCGGACCGCGCGCCCTGCCGCCAGCTCGTCCATCGCGTGGTTGAGGTCGTCGAGGGCGATGCGCGAGGAGACCAGCGCCTCCACCGGCAACCGTCCCTCCCGCCACCACTGGGCGAGGACGGGTATGTCGCGCGACGGCACCGCCGAGCCGAGGTAGCTGCCGATGACGGTCCGGGCCTCGGCGACGAGCAGCAGCGGCGAGATGCTGGCCCGGGCGTCGGGGTGCGGCAGCCCGACCGTCACCGTGCGCCCTCCCGGGGAGGTGGCCGCGAGCGCGGCCTCGAACGCCCGGGCGCTGCCGGCTGCCTCGACGACGACCTCCGCCCGCAGCCCGCGCCCGGCCAGCTCCGCCGGGTCCAGGGCCTGCGCGGCCCCCAGCTCCAGGGCCAGCTCGCGCTTGGCGGCGACCCCGTCTACCGCGACCACCGGACCGGTGCCCAGCGCGACCGCGGTGAGCAGGGCCGCCATACCGACTCCTCCGAGGCCCACGACCATCACGGACTCTCCCGGCGCAGGGGGAGCCGCGTTGAGCAGGGCCCCGCCACCGGTCAGCACGGCGCAGCCGAGCACCGCCGCGACCTCCGGGGGGACGTCGTCGGGCACCGCGACGACCGATCGGGTGTCGACCACCGCGTGGGTGGCGAAACCCGACACCCCGAGGTGGTGGTGCACCGGGGCGCCGTCGCGGGAGAGTCGACGGCCGCCACCGAGCAGCTCGCCCGCGGCGTTGCTCGCGGAGCCGGGTGCGCACGGCACGCGGCCACCGGTGGCGCAGCCGGCGCACTGGCCGCACCGCGGCAGGAAGGTCATGACGACCCGTTGGCCCACGGTGAGGTCGGTGGTCCCGGCGCCCAGCGCGACCACCCGACCCGCTGCCTCGTGGCCGAGCAGCATCGGGACCGGGCGGGGACGGTTGCCGTCGACGACGGAGAGGTCGGAGTGGCAGACCCCGGCCGCCTCGACGGCGACGACGACCTCACCCGGGCCGGGGTCGGCCAGGTCGAGCCCGCACACGGTGACCGGACGCGTGTCGGCCCAGGGCCCGGGTCGGCCGACCTCCTCGAGAACGGCTCCGGTGATCCTCATCCCCGGTCCTCGACGGCGCGCTCCAGCAGCTCGCGCACGGCGGCCGGGATGGGCACGCTCGACCGGGAGGTGCGGTCGATGTACACGTGGACCCAGTGCCCGAGTGCCGCCACCTCCTCGGCGTCGGCGGCGAACAGGCCCAGCGCATAGGTGATGCTGCTGCGGCCGAGCCGCTCGACCCGGACGCCGACGTCGAGCGCGTGGGGGTACTCCAGCTCACGGAAGAAGCGGCACCCCGACTCGGCCACGACCCCGAGCTCGGGCAGCGCCATGACGTCGACCCCGGCCCCGGTGATCAACCAGCCGTTGATGGCCGAGTCGAACAGCTCGTAGTAGACGGCGTTGTTGAGGTGGCCGTACATGTCGTTGTCGGACCACCGCGTGGTCGCCCGCACGACGTGGTCGAAGTGCCCGCGGGTCAGCGCGCGGTCGCCGTCGGCCGTCATGACCCGATCCTAGGGAACCCCGTCGCGCGGGGCCGCTTCACGGACATCGGGAGGCGATCCCCCTAGGGTCGGCGGCGACGACCCCGACCAGAGAGGCCCCCGTGCCCGACGCCAAGACCTTCACCGACTGGATCTCCGCGGCGGCCAACGTCTTCACGGTCGGGGTGCCCTTCACCGTGCTCCTGCTCTGGATCTCCGGCCGCAACCCGCTGGTGCGGTCGGCGCTGGCACGGGACCGGCGCCGTACGGTCGGGAGGGTCCTCGCTTCCCTCGCCGAAGGGCCGGTCGTCACCGAGCGCGTGCGTGCCAGGCGCGCCTGCGGCGAGAGGGTGCGGGCCGTGCTGGCCGACACCACGTGCCTGACCCCGGCGGAGGAGCTGCGCTGGCTGGACCAGCGCGGCGCGGACTCCGACCACCCCCTGTCCGCGCTGGGAGCGGGTCCGGACCCGGCTGAGTCGCTGCGAGAACTCGCCGACGCCTACCGGCGCCTGGGGGCCCGCCAGCGCGCCCGGGGCCTGCTCGGCGGTGGGTCGGCACCGCTCATCGCCATGCAGGCCGACACCGCCGACGCGGTGGCGACCCATCTGGGGGAGGCTGCCGCCTTCATGCGTGGCGGTGCCCCGACCATGGGTGCGCTGTCGGTCCGCTGCGAGGCCGGAACCTCACGGCTCGAGCTGTCGAACCTCGCCCCAGGGGCAGGTCCCGGCGGCCTGCTCAACGCTCTGTCGGTCTCCCACGTCCGCGAGCGGTGGGTCGTCGCCGGTGGCCTGAGCGAGGCCCTCGCCGAGGAGGACGGGACGCCCACCCGCACCGTGGAGCTCACGCCCTCCCAGCGCCGGGTCCTCGAGGACCGGATGATCGGGAAGGCGTTCGACGGGGTGCTTCCCTCGCTGCGGGCGGTGCGGCTGCAGCGCGACGGCATGAGCGGGTGGCTGCGCCTGCACCTCACCCTCGCGGAGGCGTCGTACAGCGCCGTGGTCGCCACCCAGTACGTCGGCAGCAGGGGACTGGGTACCCCGCGTGCGGAGCTGAGCGCCCAGGCCGCGGTCCTGACGCTGTCCTGCCTGCCGGTCACCTCGGACGGCTACCTCGTGCTGGCCCGTCGCTCCGAGCACGTGCCCTTCCCGCACCGGCTCAACCCCGGCGTCAACGGCAACCTCGAGATGCGGCCCCGCTTCGGCATCGGCCACGACAACGACCCGCTCGGGCTGCCCGACCCGCTGCGCGCCCTGGCCCGGGAGGCCTGCGAGGAGCTGGCGCTCGAGGTCACCCCCTCCGACATCCAGGTCTCGGGCACCTGCCGGTTCGACACCGACGACGAGGTCGGGACGACCGTCCTGCTGAGCAGCTGCCGCACCGGCCTCACCGCCCACGAGGTCGCCGTGCGGGCGGGTCGGGCCGACCCGGCCGAGGGGCTGTGGGAGGTCGACGACACCATCGTCTTCGTGCTGGCCCCACCGACGACCACCAGCACCGAGCTGCACCCGCTGCTGGTGGAGACGCTGCGCTGGACCCTCAACGCCGCCGACCACCAGCCCCACCTGACGAGCTGCCTGCTGGCGCACCACTCGGCCCAGCTGCACGACCACTTCCGTGGGCCCGGGGAGCCGGGTGCTCGGCGGCTCACCGTGGAGGAGGCGAGGCCGCGCGTCGAGGCGTTCCTGCACTCACTGGTCACGAGCGGCCCCGTGCCGCCTCCTGAAGGCACCATCCTGCTGAAGCGCGGTACGGGCGAGGCGGTCGAGGTGTCGGCTCAGCCGTAGGTGTCGCGCGGGCCGGGGCCCTGGCTGCGGCGCGGCCCCTTGGACCACGAGGGGGCGCTCGGGCCCACGATCTTGAGGGCGGCGACGGTCCCCTTGCCCACCTCGTTGTCCAGCCGACCCATGATCGAGGCCTCCAGCAGGCGCAGCTGGGTGGTCCAGGCCGTGGAGTCGGCCCGTACGGTGAGCACGCCGAGTTCGAACGTGACCGGGGTGCAGTGCTGCGCCACCTCATCGCCGACGATCTGGGGCCAGCGGCCCATCACCGACCCGACCGCGACGTCGACCTTCCAGCCGCGGTCGGACAGCAGCCGGTCGAGCTGGTCGCCGAGCAGCAGCGGGTCGCGCCCGTCGCGCCGGACCTTCGACGGCTCGCCCGGCCGGCGGCGACGCATCGGTCTCAACCCCGGACGCAGGCCCTTGTCCCGCGCGGCGGCCCGGGCTCGTTGCAGGGCCGCGGCCGCTGCGTCCTCCGCCGCGGCCGTCAGCTCGTCGGTCGTCAGGTCGGTGGTCGGGTCGTCAGTCTCGGCGTCGGCACCGGCTCCCTCCGCGCCCTCCGCGAGCTGCGCGGCCGGCTCCTCGAGCGCGTCCTCGAACGGACCGTCGCGGCGACCGTCCCCCGGTCCCGGCTCGCGCCCCTCACCCACGCAGGGCCACCTCACCCAGGCTCACGGCGTACGTGCGGCCGGTGAGGGTGCCCGGCACGTCCGCATCGACCGCCGCGGTGATGAGCACCTGCTCGCAGTCGGCCACCATCGCCGCGAGCCGCTCGCGGCGGCCGGAGTCCAGCTCGGCGAACACGTCGTCGAGGATGAGCACGGGGTCGTCGCCGAGGTCGTGGCGCAGGAGCTGGTATGCCGCCAGCTTCAGCCCCAGCGCGAACGACCAGCTCTCGCCGTGGCTCGCGTAGCCCTTCGCCGGCAGGTCCCCGAGCGACAGGACCAGGTCGTCGCGGTGCGGCCCGGCCAGCGACATGCCCCGTTCGACCTCCCGGTCACGCAGCTCGGCCAGGGTCTCGAGGATCTCGGTGCGGAGCTGGTCGATCTCGGGCACCTCACCCGCGGCCAGCTCCGCCGACGCCGCCTCGCGCAGCGAGCTCTTGTAGGACACCCGGGCGTCGGACTGGCCGGCACTCACCTCGTCGTAGGCCTTGGCCAGGTAGGGCCCGAGGTCGCGCAGGAGGCGGAGCCGGGCGTACAGGAGCTGGGACCCCACCGAGGCGAGGTGCTCGTTCCAGATGTCGAGGGTGTGCAGCGCGGAGGCGCGGGCGTCCTCGACCGGCTCGTCCGTGGGGCGGGGTGCGGGGCGGCGCTGCCCGCGCCGGAGCACCGGCGCCGCCGACTTGAGCAGGGCGTTGCGCTGCTTGAGGACCTTGTCGTAGTCACTGCGCACGCTGGCCCACCGCGGCTGCCGGGACACCAGCAGGTCGTCGAGGAACTTGCGGCGCTCTGACGGGTCGCCCTTGACCAGGGCGAGGTCCTCAGGAGCGAACAGGACGGTGCGCAGGGTGCCCAGCACGTCCCGCGGCCGCCCTGCCGGAGCCCGGCCGAGCCGCGCCCGGTTGGCCCGGCCCGGGTTGATCTCGAGCTCGACCAGGGTCTCGCGCCCGTCCCGCACCACCGCGCCGCGGATCACCGCCTGCTCGGCACCGAACCGCACGAGCGGCTGGTCGGTGGCGACCCGGTGGCTCGACAGCGTGGCGAGGTAGCCGATCGCCTCGACCAGGTTGGTCTTGCCCTGGCCGTTGAGCCCGACCAGCGTGGTCACCCCCGGCTCGAGCGGCAGCTCGGCCGTGGGGTAGCTGCGGAAGTCGGAGACGGTCAGGTGGCGGACGTGCACGGTTGACCGATCACGGACTCGAGGGCGGGCGCTGGCTCGACGGCAGGACGCCGAGGAGTCAGCGCGCCTTCTTGGCGCCGCGCGTGGAGCCGGTGCCCGAGGACGGTCCGGCCGCTGCGGCCTTGCGTCCCTTGGCGGTGGCCTTGGCGGCGCTCCTGGTGGGCTTCTCCTTCGGCGCGACCTGCGCGGCCACGGCCTTCTCGTGCTTGGGGGCACCCTCGGCCCGGAGCTTCTCGCCCTCGGCGACCGACATCACCTGGTGGCCACCGAACCCGCCACGCAGCGCGGCGACGGCCTGCATCGTGGGGGACTCCTGCTGGCGCGAGGCGAACCGAGAGAACAGCGACGCCGAGATGACCGGCATGGGCACCGAGTTGGCGATCGCCTCCTCGACGGTCCACCGGCCCTCGCCCGAGTCGACCGTGTAGCCGGACACGTCCTCGAGGTGGGGGTTCTTCTCGAGCGCGTCGACGAGCAGGTCGAGCAGCCAGGACCGGACGACGGTGCCGCGGGTCCAGGCCTTGAAGGCACCCGGTACGTCGGTGACGATGTCCTTGGCCTCGAGCAGCTCGTACCCCTCGGCGTACGCGGCCATCAGGCCGTACTCGATGCCGTTGTGCACCATCTTCGTGTAGTGGCCGGCACCCACCTTGCCGGCGTGGACGAAGCCCTCCTCGCGGGGGCCCTCCGGGCGCAGGGCGTCGAAGATCGGCATCGCCTTCTTCACGTTGGCCGCCGAACCGCCGACCATGAGGCCGTAGCCGTTCTCCAGGCCCCAGATGCCGCCGCTGACGCCGCAGTCGAGGTAGCCGATGCCCTTGGTCTTGAGCAGGGCCTCGTTCTCGAAGTCGTCGGTGAACCGGCTGTTGCCGCCGTCGATGACCAGGTCGCCCTTGTCGAGCAGGCCGGCGAGCTTGGCCACGGTGGCCCGCGTCGGCTCACCCGAGGGGACCATGACCCAGACGGTGCGCGGCGCGTCGAGCTTCTTGACCAGCGCGGCCAGCGTCTTGACGTCGGAGACGGCAGGGTTGTTGTCGAAGCCCACCACCTCGTGGCCCGCGCGGCGGATGCGCTCGCGCATGTTGCCGCCCATCTTGCCGAGGCCGATCAGACCGAGCTGCATGTGACGACGCCTTTCGTGTGGGGGATGCGCGGGGTGTTCCCGGGACGTCCGCACGTGGGGCCGGACCGGGCGAGACGGCATACCGCGCCGTGCGCGTAGGTCAGGCTACGCCCGGGGGTGGTCAGCTCGCGAAGCGGACGGGCATGAGCACGTAGCGGTAGGACGTGTCGGCCTCGCCGTCCTGCTCGGCCTGGCCGGAGAGCACCGCCGGCCGCGAGGGCTGGGTGAACGACAGCCGCGAGTAGTCCGTGCCGACGGCACCGAGGCCGTCGAGGAGGAACTGGGGGTTGAACGCGATCTCGATCTCGGGCCCGGACAGGGTCGACTCGACGGCCTCCGAGGCCTGGGCGTCGTCCCCGGTGCCGGCCTCGATGGCGACCTGGCCGTCGGTGAACCGCAGCCGGACGGGGGTGTTGCGCTCGGCCACCAGTGCCACGCGCTTGACCGCCTCGACGAGCTCGGAGGTCTTGATGACCGCCTCGGTGTCGACGCTGGTGGGGAAGATCGAGGTGACCTTGGGGTACTCGCCGTCGAGCAGGCGGCTGGTCGTGCGGCGCTGGCCCGCCTCGAAGCCGACGAGCCCGTCACCGCCGGCCGAGGAGCCGAGCGCGACCTCGATGGACCCGGAGGCGCCGAGCGCCTTGGCCGTCTCCGACAGCGTGCGGGCCGGCACCAGGGCCAGGTGGGAGGCGTCGGTGGCGTTGGGGTTCCAGGTCAGCTCACGCATCGCGAGGCGGTAGCGGTCGGTGGCCAGGAGCGTCATCTTCTCGCCGTCGATCTCCACGCGGACCCCGGTGAGGATCGGCAGCGTGTCGCCGCGGTCGGCCGCGATCGACACCTGCGCGACAGCCTGGGTGAAGAGCCCGCCGTCGACGTGGCCGCTCGCGGTGGGCGAGATGGGCAGGGTGGGGTAGTCGTCGGCCGGCATCTGCATGAGGCTGAACCGGGACGAGCCGCAGGTGACCGCGACCTTGTTGCCGTCGGTGGCGACGTCCACCGGCTTGGAGGGCAGGTTGCGCGAGATGTCGGCGAGCAGTCGTCCGAGCACGAGGACCGTCCCGGCCTCGGCGACGTCGGCGGCGACGGTGATCTTCGCGGAGACCTCGTAGTCGAACGCCGACAGGGTGAGGGTCCCCTCCTCTTCGGCGACGATGAGCACACCGGCCAGCACGGGGACCGGGGGACGTGCCGGCAGCCCACGGGCCACCCAGGTCACGGCGTCGGCGAGCACCTCACGTTCGACCCGGAACTTCACCGTCGTACCTGCCCTTCGCGCGGCCGCGCCGCGTACTCAAACCCCAAGAATGTGATTGCGCACTGACCCTAGTGCCCGGTGTGGGTGCGGCCAACCCGGATCGTGGGATTCGAGGGGCTCCGTCCCGTCCTCGTCTCCAGTCCTCATTTCTCGTCCTCAAGTCTCCGGGGGTCGTCAGGGTTGGTCCTCGGGGCTGGATCCATGAGTTGAGAGGGGTAGTCATCGTTGTAGGGGGTGTGGATCCTGTGGACCACGGGCATCGGTGCAGGTCAGCGGGCGCGGACGGCTGTGCACGACCCGGGGACGAGCCGTGGGGCACGCGGCGTCGGGCTGTGGACGCGGCATCGGCGCCCACAGGCGTTCCACACGACACGCCCGTCTCGTCCCCACCCTGCCGGGGTGTCGTGCACGGGTTGTCCACAGGTTGTCCACGGGTGTGCAGGAAGATCATCCGTTCGACGGATGGCGGTGGACGGTGCCCACATACCCACAGAGTTGTCCACAGGTGTGGACCACGGGGGGTGTGCGCTGTTTTGCCCTGATTCCGTCCGGTCCCGTGCTCAGCGGAGCACGTGGTCGTGCTCGCTCGCCACGAAGCCGCCGGGCGTCGCGCTGGGTAACGGAGCGGTGAACACGCACGCACACCTGTGGACTGTCCTGTGGACAACCCAGGCGGCGAGCGTCAGCGGGACTGCTGCTTGATGCGGTTGGTGAGCTCGGTGACCTGGTTGTAGATCGCCCGCCGCTCGGCCATCAGCTGCCGGATCTTCTTGTCCGCGTGCATGACGGTGGTGTGGTCGCGGCCGCCGAACTGCTGCCCGATCTTCGGCAGGGACAGGTCGGTGAGCTCGCGGCACAGGTACATCGCGATCTGGCGGGCCGTCACGAGCACCCGGGAGCGGGACGTGCCGCACAGGTCCTCGATCGTGAGCCCGAAGTAGGCCGCGGTCTGCGCCATGATCGTCGCGCTGGTGATCTGGGAGCCCTGCTCGTTGGGGATGAGGTCCTTGAGCACGATCTCGGCCAGGCCCATGTCGACGCTCTGCCGGTTGAGGCTGGCGAACGCGGTGACGCGGATGAGCGCGCCCTCGAGCTCGCGGATGTTCGTCGAGATCCGGCTGGCGATGAACTCGAGCACCTCGTCGGGGGCGCTCATCCGCTCCTGGATGGCCTTCTTGCGAAGGATCGCGATGCGGGTCTCGAGGTCGGGGGGCTGGACGTCGGTGAGCAGGCCCCACTCGAACCGGCTGCGCATCCGCTCCTCGAACCCCGACAACAGCTTGGGGGGGAGGTCACTGGTGATGACGACCTGCTTGTTGGCGTTGTGCAGGGTGTTGAACGTGTGGAAGAACTCCTCCTGCGTCTGCACCTTGCCCTGCAGGAACTGGATGTCGTCGATGAGCAGCACGTCGACGTCGCGGTAGCGGCGCTGGAAGTTGCTCGCCTTGTCGTCGCGGATGCTGTTGATGAAGTCGTTGGTGAACTCCTCGGAGTTCACGTAGCGCACCTTGACGTGCGGGTACAGGTTGCGGGCGTAGTGCCCGATCGCGTGCAGCAGGTGGGTCTTGCCCAGCCCGGACTCGCCGTAGACGAACAGCGGGTTGTACGCCTTGGCCGGCGCCTCGGCGACCGCGACCGCGGCCGCGTGGGCGAACCGGTTGCTCGCACCGATGACGAAGGTGTCGAAGGTGTACTTGGGGTTCAGCCTCGTCGCCGACTCGTCGGTGATGCTGGGCACCTCGTCGCGCGGGCGGCGCTGCGGGGGTGCCGGCGGCTGGTCCTGGCTCGACCGGTCCAGCGAGGGGGTGCCGCCGTGGTGGCCGGCCATGTGGTCCACCTGCCCGGACCCGCCGCGGTCGGTCGAGAACGCGGTGTCGTCGAAGGCATGGCCCCCCGTGCCCCGGTGCTCCTCGACCAAGCCGACGGTGTCCTCGACGTAGTGGTCCTCGTCGAGGGAGGGGTCCACCGAGACGGCGAGGTTGACGGGGGCGCCGAGCTGGCTCGAGAGGGCCCTGGTCACGGCATCGCGCACGCGCTGCTCGACGACGTCCTTGGTGTAGTCGTTGGGCACCTTCACCAGGGCGGTGCCGTCCAGCAGTCCGGACAGACGGGCCAGGGCGAGGAAGGCGCGCTCACGCGCGGGGAGCCCGTCGGCGTCGAGGGTGGCGATGGTGTTCTGCCAGATCTGAGCAAAGTCCAGATCGGCGTCACTCACTGGTCCACATCCCTTTCGACGGTGTCCGCGGTCGCTGCCCTGTCGCAGGGTCATGGTGCCTTGTCCACACTCTTATCCACAACCTGTGGGTATGGGGATGGGACGAGGGTGGACGCTAACAAGGCCGGAGGCCGCGGAGCAAGCCAAACCCCGAAAATTGGGGATCTGCGAGTCAAAATTTTCCGATCCCGCGGCGTGTCCGCGGTGCGGGTGCTCGAAACCGATGCTAGAGGAGGTCCTCTCCGGGTGGCGAGCAGGGCGCCGGGCGCTGGTTTGACCCTGTGGACAGCGCTCGCGTACCGTGGAGCAGGCCTGTCGGCCGTTTTCGCATGCCCGTGACTGCCCCGATCCCACCCCGGTGGCGTCAGGTCGCGGGTTTCCGATTGCGGCTGGTGGACCGCAGACCAGCACTCAGCAGGCGCCGCGCCTGACCAGTAACGGAGATCCCTCGTGAGCAAGCGTACTTTCCAGCCGAACAACCGTCGTCGGGCCAAGACCCACGGCTTCCGCCTGCGTATGCGGACCCGTGCGGGTCGCGCCATCCTGTCGGCCCGTCGCGCCAAGGGCCGCTCCGAGCTCTCCGCCTGAGGCGACCCCTGTGCTGCCCGCGGGGCACCGGCTCCGTGCGAGCTCGGACTTCGCGGCGGTTCTGAGGGGACCCAGGGGAGCCCGAGCAGGCTCCACGCTCATCGTGGTCCACGCTGGCCAGACCGACGCGCGCGCGGGACTCCCGCCGCGGGTCGGTTTTGTCGTATCCAAGAGCGTCGGTAACGCGGTGGTGCGCAACCGCACCAAGCGCAGGCTCCGCGCCCTCGCCGCTGCGAGGATCGGGCAGGTGCCGGCCGGGGTGGACGTCGTGGTCCGCGCCAACCCGGCCGCGGCGCACGCCACCTCTGCCCAGCTGGGTTCCGAGCTGGACCGGCTCCTGCCGCGGGTCACCGCCAAGGTGGCCGCCCACGCTGCCACCGCCCACGCCGCCTCCGGCGTGGCGGCACCGTCGTGACCACCGTCGGCCGGGTGGTGACCGCCCCGGTCATCGGTGCGATCGTCCTCTACCAGCGGTTCGTCTCACCCCTGCGGCCACCGACCTGCCGTTACTACCCGTCGTGCTCGGCGTACGCCGTGACCGCCCTGCGCCGTTTCGGCCCCGTGAAGGGAACCTGGCTCGCGCTGAAGCGGTTGGGCAGGTGTCACCCCTGGACTCCGGGTGGCGTGGACCACGTCCCGGAGCTCTCCCCGGAGCACACCGAGCACACCGCGGTGCGCGCCGACCCGGTGACCGTGCCCCCAGACCCTGCACCACCCGCCCCGGCCGCCCACCAGCGCTAGGGCCCACTCCCTGCCGGCAGGGCGGACTACGCACCGTGCTGCCGGAACCATCGGCGAGGCGTCACCCCGACGTCGCGCCACCAGATTGAGGACACCATGAGCTTCAACAGCCTGATCTACCCGTTCGAATGGATCGTGTCGTGGATCCTGTGGGGTTGGCACTCCGTGTTCACCGCGATCGGGATCCCCGGGGCTTCGGGTGCCGCGTGGGTGCTGTCCATCATCGGCCTCGTGGTCGTCATGCGCGCGGCGATGATCCCGCTGTTCGTCAAGCAGATCCACGCCTCGCGGCGCATGCAGCTCATCCAGCCCGAGATGCAGAAGATCCAGGCGAAGTACAAGGGCAAGACCGACCCGGACTCCCGTCAGGCCATGACGCAGGAGACGATGGACCTGTACAAGCGGACGGGGACCAACCCGTTCAGCTCGTGCCTGCCGATCCTGCTGCAGTCGCCGTTCTTCTTCGGCCTGTTCCGGGTGCTCAACGGCCTGCAGAAGATCGCCTCGGGCGAGAACCCGCAGATCGGGCCGATCACGCGGACCCTGGCCGGTCAGGCTGAGCAGTCCACGCTCTTCGGCGCGCAGCTCTCCGACAAGTTCATCGGGGCCGACACCCTCACGACCAAGATCGTGACGATCGTGCTCATCGTCCTGATGTCCGCCAGCACCTTCACCACCCAGCGCCAGCTGATGATGAAGAACATGCCGGCCTCCGCGCTGGACAACCCCTTCGCCAAGCAGCAGAAGATGCTGCTCTACCTGATGCCCTTGTTCTTCGCCATCTCCGGTGTGAACTTCCCCATCGGCGTCCTGCTCTACTGGCTCACCACCAACGTGTGGTCCATGTGCCAGCAGTTCTACGTGATCCGCCGCATGCCCGCCCCGGGGTCACCCGCGGAGAAGGCCATGCAGGCGCGCAGGGCCAAGCGGGGCAAGCCCGTGGAGGAGTTCACGGTCAAGGGACTGGACAAGAGCGACAAGTCGGACGGTGCCGAGGCGCCGAAGCCCAGCGGCCAGCGTCAGCAGCCCAGCCGCAACAAGAAGAAGAAGAGTGGCGGCGCCAAGCCGCGGGCAGCCACGCCCGGCGCCGCCGCCACCGAGACCACGTCCAAGACCGACAACTGAGAGCCATGACCATGACTGAGCAGCACGACAGCGCCGTCGACGGCGACCAGGCCCTCGAGGCCGCGGTGGCCACCAGCGAGCCCGCCGCAGCAGAGGGCACCGCGTCCACCGGTACCGAGCCCTCCTCCCAGGCCACCCACGCGGACGTCCGCGAGGCGGAGTCCGGCGAGGCGGAGTCCGCCGACGCGCACGGCGAGGGCGCCAGCCGTCGCCGCCCGGCCAAGACCGCTGACCTCGAGCGCGAGGGCGAGGTGGCCGCCGACTTCCTCGAGACCCTGCTCGACATCGCCGACCTCGACGGCGACATCGACGTGGACGTGGACGGGGACCGTGCAGCGGTGTCGATCGTCGACTCCGAGGAGGGCCGGGTACCCCGTCGCCTCGTCGGCCCCGACGGCAAGGTGCTCGACGCGCTGCAGGAGCTCACGCGGCTCGCGGTGCAGTCGGCGACGGGAGAGCGGTCGCGCCTCATGCTCGACGTCGCCGGCCATCGTGCCGAACGCCGCGCTGCACTGGTCACCATCGCCCAGAAGGCCATCGCTGACGTGCGGGCCACCGGCGAGAAGGCCTCGTTGGAGCCGATGACGGCGTTCGAGCGCAAGGTCGTGCACGACGAGGTGCTCGCGGCCGGGCTCAGCTCCGAGTCCGACGGCGTCGAGCCGCGCCGCTTCGTCGTGGTGCTGCCCGGCTGACCTGTTTCACGTGAAACGGCGCCACACGGCGCCTGCCCGAGAGGCGCAGGACCACTGGTCCTGCGCCTCTCGTGTCTCCACGACGCCTGAGCTTGGACCGACGTGGCGGAACCTCGCTGGAGCAGCTCGGCTCGGCGCGTGCCTGGCACGGGCCCTGGACCGGACCTCGGGTGGGAGGCCCTAGGCTGTCGCCGCAACGCCAGCACGGACCGCGTGACGGCGATCGACCACCGAGGTGACCATGACCCTCCCCGCCGACAGCCCCGACGCCGAGTCCACTGCGGAGTCCCCTGCCGAGTCCTCTGCCGCGTCCTCCGCCCCAGAGGCGCCGCTTGTCGCGCCCGCGGCGCCGCCGGCGGCGACGACCGTGTTCGGCGACAGGCTCGTCGTCGCGGAGCAGTTCGCGAGCGTCCTGGCAGACACCGGCGTCTCCCACGGGCTCATCGGACCCCGTGAGGTGCCGATCCTCTGGGAACGCCACATCCTCAACTGCGCGATCGCCGAGGACTCCTTCCCCCACGGCGTCGCGGTCGTCGACGTCGGCTCGGGAGCCGGCCTGCCCGGCCTGGCGCTCGCGATCGCGCGTCCGGACCTGCACCTGCACCTGGTCGAGCCCATGCTCCGGCGCACCACGTGGCTCAGCGACACCATCGCCGAGCTCGGGCTCGACAACTGCACGGTGCACCGCGGCCGGGCCGAGGAGTTCGACGGTGTCCTGCAGGTTCCGTGGGCCACGGCGCGCGCGGTCGCCCGGGTCGACAAGCTCGCGCGCTGGACCTTCCCGTTGCTGGAGGACGGCGGCACGCTGGTAGCGCTCAAGGGCAGCAGTGCCCAGGACGAGCTCGACGCCGCCACCCCCGTGCTGCGGCGTCTCGGCATGAGCGGTGCGGTGGTGCGCACGCACGGAGTCGACCTCCTGGAGGTGCCCACGACCACGCTCGAGCTCACGGTCGGCAGCCGCAGTGGCCTGCGCAGCCGCCCCGCAAAGGGGTCCCGGGCTCGCCGCTGACCAGCCACGACCCAGATCGAGCGCTCAGGTCTCGGCGCGCTCACCGGTTTGTTCCGGATGGTCCGCGTAGGGTTGGATGATGCCCATGGCCAACGAGG
Organism: Pedococcus ginsenosidimutans; assembly: GCF_039544395.1. Classification (NCBI taxonomy): domain Bacteria; kingdom Bacillati; phylum Actinomycetota; class Actinomycetes; order Micrococcales; family Intrasporangiaceae; genus Pedococcus; species Pedococcus ginsenosidimutans. The sequence continues at coordinate 33,037 of NZ_BAABLO010000002.1, read as the reverse complement.
TGACCGCGTGACTTCAACCCCGCTGGAGCTCGAATCCGGGCTGGGGTGGCCGCGGCGGCCGGGCGGCTCGTCGGCCCCGGTCGGCTGGCCGACTCCCGTCTCGGACGAGCCTGTTTCACGTGAAACGAGCGACGCGATCGACGGCGAGACGGCGAAGACTGCTCCCGCTGAGCAGCAGCGCCGCGAGGACGGTGCCGTTTCACGTGAAACGGTGAATGAGAGCCCGAGCCACCACGGCGATGTGGAAGCGGCCGATGAGGCCCTGGCCGCTGTCGTTTCACGTGAAACAGACGAGCGCGAGGAGCTGGCCTCCTCCCTGCCGACGGCGGACCACGACACCCCTCTGGCCCGCGCGGTCGCCGAGGACGCCCGGAAGCGCATCGCCCTCACAGGTCGCGTGTTCCCGAAGCCGGTGGCCACCCGCGTGCTGACCGTGGCCAACCAGAAGGGTGGGGTCGGCAAGACCACGACCACGGTCAACGTGGCGGCGGCGTTGGCCCAGGCGGGTCTCACCGTGCTGGTGATCGACATCGACCCGCAGGGGAATGCGAGCACGGCGCTCGGGATCGACCACCACGCAGAGGTGCCGAGCATCTACGACGTGCTCGTGGACGGGACGCCGATGGCGGACGTCGTGCAGGAGTGCCCGGACATCCCCGGCCTGTACTGTGCGCCCGCGACGATCGACCTGGCGGGCGCCGAGATCGAGCTGGTGTCGCTGGTGGCCCGGGAGACCAGGCTGCAACGGGCCATCACCGCCTACCTTCAGCACGCGGCCACCGCAGACCTCCCCGTGCCGGACTACGTGCTCGTGGACTGCCCTCCTAGCCTGGGACTGTTGACGGTGAACGCCTTCGTCGCCGCCCAGGAGGTCTTCATCCCGATCCAGTGCGAGTACTACGCGCTGGAGGGGCTCTCCCAGCTCCTGAAGAACATCGAGCTCATCCGCAACCACCTCAACCCGACGTTGCACGTGTCGACCATCCTGCTGACGATGTACGACGGCCGCACGCGCCTGTCGGCCCAGGTGGCCGAGGAGGTGCGCAACCACTTCCCCGACCAGGTCCTGCGCAACACGGTGCCCCGCTCGGTACGGATCTCCGAGGCGCCGAGCCACGGGCAGACTGTGATGACGTACGACCCGAACTCCAGCGGCGCCCTGTCCTACCTCGGCGCGGCTGCCGAGCTCGCCGACCGGGGCGCGGCCCCCACCAGCGCCTGAGCGATACCAGACCTCCCACCACCGATCCCGCAGAAGACGAGAAGGACCACCACATGAGCGAGAAGCGCCGCGCCCTCGGCCGGGGCCTGGGTGCCCTCATCCCCAACGCCCCCACCTCCCCGACGGGACGCCCGGTGGACGTCTTCTTCCCCGACCAGCGCCTCCAGCCCAGCACTGACAAGGATCCCTCCGCGACGGTGCCTGCCGCAGTGCCGTCCGAGGCCGACGGGGCGGGGACGGACAGCGGCGCCAACGGCGGCGCCCGGGCCGGCGCCAACGGTGAGGGTGCGGCCGAGGACGGCGCGACCGAGCGCGGCACTGCTGGGAACGGCAGTGACGGGACCGAGGGCGAAGGCACCGACCTGCGGGCCGACGGTGCCGCACCGGCCGAGGCAGGCCTCTCCGGCTCCAGTGAGGGCGCGCCCAGCGACGACGAGCCGGCGCGTGAGGGACTGGCCCCCGTGCCGGGGGCCTCCTACGGCGACCTGCCGATCCTGTCGATCCGGCCGAACCCCAAGCAGCCCCGCGCCGTGTTCGACGAGGACGACATGGCCGAGCTCGTGCACTCGATCCGAGAGATCGGGGTGCTGCAGCCGGTCGTCGTGCGCCCCATTCCTGCAGGTCAGGGGCCTGACGAGCTCGACAGCGCTCCTGAGGGCGTGCGCTACGAGCTCATCATGGGTGAGCGCCGGTGGCGTGCCTCGCAGGAGGCCGGCAAGGCGACGATCCCGGCGATCGTCAAGGAGACCGACGACGACGACCTCCTGCGCGACGCCCTCCTGGAGAACCTGCACCGCAGCCAGCTCAACGCGCTCGAGGAGGCCGCGGCCTACCAGCAGCTGCTCGAGGACTTCGGGTGCACCCACGACGAGCTGGCCGGGCGCATCGGGCGGTCGCGACCGCAGATCTCCAACACGCTGAGGCTGCTCAAGCTGCCGCCGCTCGTGGCACGCCGCGTCGCGGCCGGGGTGCTGTCGGCCGGGCACGCTCGGGCGCTGCTGTCGCTCGACGACGCAGCAGGGATGGAGCGCTTGGCCCAGCGGATCGTCGCGGAGGGCCTCTCCGTGCGCAACGTCGAGGAGATCGTCGCCCTCGGCGGCGACCAGGAGCGGCCGGCGCCGCGGCGGCCGCGGGCGGGCAACCGGCACCCGCAGCTGGACGACCTCGCCGCCCGTCTCTCCGACCGCTTCGACACCCGCGTCAACATCGCGCTGGGTCAGCGCAAGGGCAAGCTGACGGTGGAGTTCGCCTCGGTCGAGGACCTCAACCGCATCGTCGACCTGTTGGGCGTCGACCGCAGCGCCTGAGCCCGGCGTCGGGTGGATGTTTCACGGGAAACATCCACCCGCAGGCCCACCCACCACGGCGGTCTCGACGACTCCCTGGGCGCCAGGGCCGCCCAGGGCAACGAACGAAAGCCGTTGTGCTGCTTGGTGATTCGCGCGTCAGGAGTGCGCGGCGAGAACGCTCGCGTCAGGAGTGCGCAGCGAGGTAGGCGCGCAGGTCGCCGAGCTGCAGGACGCCCGTGGTGGCGGTGTCGTCGTCCCCCAAGTAGAGGCGCTGGAGGCTGACGAGGACCGCCTCGGCGATCGTGTCGCGGAACGCCGGGTCGGCCAGGCGCTCGGCGTCGACGGGGTGGGAGAGGTACCCGGCCTCGATCCGCACCGCCGGCATCGTGGTCTGCTGGAGCAGCGCCCAGGAGCGGCCGTGCGAGCGGCAATTGGCCAGCCCGGTGCGGGCGACGATCTCACGCAGCACGAGGTCGGCCAGGTGCTCGCCGATGGCGGACCAGGAGGTCCTGCGGTCGCGGCCGAAGAAGAAGGTGGCCACCCCGCTGGCGTCGGCCACGTCGTGGGAGTCGCAGTGCAGCGAGAGCAGGAGGTCGGCGCCGGCAGCGTTGGCGATCGCGGCCCGCTCCTCCTCGGTGGGGCTGCTGTGCTGGGTGCGCGTGTAGACCACGGACACGCCGATGGCCGTGAGGCGGCCCTCGATGCGGCGCGCGAGGTCCATCACCAGGTCGGACTCGACCAGCGCGTTCGCCGCGGCCCCGCTGTCGGCACCCCCGTGACCGGGGTCGAGCACGACGGTGCGGCCGCTGAGGTTGTGGCCGGCGCGGCGTACCCGCTCCCGCTCGCGCAGCACGGTGGCCGAGCCGCCCGAGACCGACCGGCGGAGGTCCTCGAACGCCCGCAGCGTCTCCGGGCCCACGGAACCGTCGCCCGGCAGGCCGTAGGCACGCTGGAAGCTGCGCACGGCGCGCTCGGTCTCGGGACCGAAGCGACCGTCGGCACGGCCTGCGGCGAAGCCCAGAGTGTTGAGCCGCTCCTGGAGGGCGGCGACGTCCTCGCCGCGCTGCAGGTGGCCGGGGGTGTGCACGAGGATGCGGTCGCCGAGGGACCAGCGGGCGCCGTCGATCGCGCCGAACGTCTCGACGCCTACGACGCCGTCGACGATGAGGCCCTTGTGCTGCTGGAAGGCCCGGACTGCGCGCTCGAGCGCCCGGTCGAACACGTCAGGGGATTTGTCCACAGCGTCGTCCACAGGTGCGTCGAGCAGGCCACGCAGCTCTGGCAGGTCGTCGGAGGCGAGGGCTGCCAGGCGCGTGCGCACGTCGAGGACGGCGGCGCCGCGGCTGCCGAGGCCGAGCAGACCGTTCTTGCTGTCGGACACGCAGCCTCCAAGGGGGACAGGGACGTTTGTGCAGGTCAGGGGTATCTGGTGCGGATCGGGCTGTCCGCGTGCAGAGGTCGAGCGTAGGTCAGGGTCCCGGGTTCATCCAACCGCAGTACGCCGGGTGGACGAGTGCCGAGTCGCCCCTGGGGTCCCGCTCGTGCCCGAGGTCCGGCGCCGGCACGCGCCGTACGCCGCCGTGGCGGGGTGTGGACAGCGCACCGGGCCGGGGACGGGGGCCACATGTAGCGTGCCGGCCGCCCCACGGGGGCGACCGGCACGTGCTGCCGTGGCCGCTCGGTCAGCCGAGGTAGTCGGCCAGCTCGCGGACGAGCTTCGGCTTGGGCATGGCGCCCACGAGGGTCTTGACGACCTCGCCGTTGACGTAGACGTTGAGCGTCGGGATGCCGGTGATGCCGTAGCGCGAGCTCACCTGGACGTTCTCGTCGGTGTTGAGCTTCACGATGTCGATCTTGTCGGCGTGCGCGACAGCGAGCTCCTCCAGGACGGGGGCGACGGCGCGGCACGGACCGCACCAGGGCGCCCAGAAGTCGACGAGGACGGGCTTGTCGTTCTGGAGGACGTCTGCCTCGAAGGTGGCGTCCGTGGTGTCCTTGATGGCTCCCACTCGGGGGCTCCTTTCGGTGGTGCTGCTGGTTGGGGATCTGGGGTGGTCGCGGTGGTGCGGCCCGACCGGCGTGAGCAGGGCGGGCGGGGCGTCAGTGCGTGAGCGCCGGCGCCTCGGTGAGGGCGGCGTCGGGGTTGGGGGAGCCGGCGTGCTCCTGGTCGGCGAGGAACCGCTCCGCGTCGAGGGCGGCCGCACAGCCGGAGCCCGCCGCGGTGATGGCCTGGCGGTAGGTGTGGTCGACGAGGTCGCCCGCGGCGAACACGCCGGGCAGGTTGGTGAGGGTGCTGCGGCCCTGGACGAGCACGTAGCCCTCGTCGTCGAGGTCGACGACGCCCTTGACGAGCTCGTTGCGCGGGTCGTGGCCGATGGCGACGAACAGGCCGGTGACGGGCAGCTCGCGGGTCTCACCGGTGACGGTGTCGCGCAGCGTGACACCGGTCAGCTTGTCCTCACCGTGGATGGCGTCGACGGCGGAGTTCCAGGCGAACCGGATCTTGTCGTTGGACAGGGCGCGCTCGGCCATGATCTTGGAGGCGCGAAGCTCGTCGCGGCGGTGGACGATGGTCACCGTCCGGGCGAACTTGGTGAGGAACGTGGCCTCCTCGACCGCGGAGTCGCCGCCGCCGACGACCGCGATGTCCTGGTCGCGGAAGAAGAACCCGTCGCAGGTCGCGCACCACGAGACGCCGTGGCCCGAGAGCCGCTTCTCGTCGGGGAGCCCGAGCTCGCGGTAGGCCGAGCCCATCGCGAGGATGACGGCGCGGGCGCGGTAGGTGTTGCCCTCGGCGTCGACCACGGTCTTGACGTCACCGTCGAGCTCGACCGACTCGACGTCGTCGGTGATGATCTCGGCGCCGAAGCGCTCGGCCTGGGCCCGCATGTTCTCCATGAGGTCCGGGCCCATGATGCCCTCGCGGAACCCGGGGAAGTTCTCCACCTCCGTGGTGTTCATGAGCGCGCCACCGGCGGTGACGGCGCCCTCGAACAGCAGCGGCTGGAGGTTGGCCCGGGCGGCGTACACGGCGGCGGTGTACCCGGCCGGCCCGGAGCCGATGATGATCAGACTGCGGATGTCAGCAGGTGCGGTGGTGCTCACGCGGCTACAGCCCCTTGTGGTCGGGAAGGCGGTGCACCGCTACATACGGTGCCGATGTCTGCAACCGATCGTAGGGCCTGGATGTTCCGCGCCGGCAGGCGGCAGGCCGGTGCCGGTCAGCGGATCCGTACCGGTCCGGCGAGGGCCCTGGCGTGCGTGGCGTCGCACCAGGTGGGCACGGCGTACGCGTCCTGGCCGGTGTCGCTGCTGACCACGGCGACCACGGCCCGCGAGCCGTCGAAGGTGGCGACGTCACCCACCACGGGCATCCACGCGGGCACCCCCATGGCGGTGAGGCACTCGCGGAGCCCGGCGGCGTCGAGCGCACCGGTCGCGCGGCCCTGGCCAGCCGATCCCGGGGAGGACCCGTCGAAGGGCCCCAACATCGTGGTGCGCGCCTGCTCGGCGAGCTCGGAGGACGTGTACCCGGTGCCGGTCGCCACCATGGTGACGGTGCCCACGGCGCTGGTGGCCCGCGCGCCCGACCCCGAGGAGCCGGGCGCGGCAGGGGTGAAGGAGGCGATCGGTGGCGCGACCTTCTCGGCGGAGCTCGCGGCAGCGCCGGACTGGTCCGAGGAGCGGCTGAGCGACGCCATGACGTCCTGCGGACCGGTCCCGAGGAGGGCGGGGACCCCGACGGCGAGGCCCGCGACGGCGGCGGCGACCAGGCCGTACTTCTGCCAGCCGGGGACCCGACGGCGCATCGGCACCACGCTGGAGCCCTGCCCGCGGGCCGCCTGCTCCGCCGCGATGGAGGCGTTGATGCGGTCGACGAGGTCGGCCGGCATGGGCCCGGGGTCGCCGAGGCCCGACAGCAGTGCCCGGATGCCGGTCGGGTCGTCCGCGTCGCGGTCCTCGGGTCCACGAGGAGGGACGGGCGGGGTGCTCACCACGACAACCTCCTCGGTGCGACGGGGAATGAGGACGGGACCTGCCGGTGGGCACGGCGGTTGCTCCATGGGTACGACGTCACGGCTGCCCCGATCGTTCCCGCAGCATCGCGGCGAGGGCCTCACGTCCACGGCTGCACCGGGACTTCACGGTGCCCTCGGCCACCTCGAGGACCAGGGCCGCCTCGGCGACGGACATGCCGTGCATGTCGACCAGGACGAGGGCGAGGCGCTGGCCCTCGGGGAGGCGGGCGAGCGCCTCCCGGACGTCCAGCCGGGTCTCGAGGGAGGCGTGGGCGTCGCGGCGGTCGGCCAGCTCGTGCTCGGGCAGCTGGGAGGTCGGCTTGTCGCGGCGCAGGCGGTCGAGGCAGGCGTTGACGACGATCCGGTGCAGCCAGGTGGTCACCGCCGCGTCGCCCCGGTAGGAACCGGCCCTGCGGAACGCGGAGATGAACGCGTCCTGCACGCAGTCGGAGGCCAGCTCGCGGTTGCCGGTGGTGCGCAGCGCCACGGCCCACATGCGGTCGCGGTGGCGCCGGAAGAGCTCCCCGAACGCGTCGGGGTGGCCCTCGACGTGCAGCCTGACCAGCTCGCGGTCGTCGCGTTCGTGCAGGGGCCGGTGGTCCATGGGTGTGCCGCCTGCTCGCCGGGGCGGCTAGCGGACCGAGACCTCGGCCAGCGTGGCGCGGAACCGACCGTCGGCGACCTTGGAGACGGAGGTGAACCAGACGAAGACGTACTGGCCGTCCACCGGCTTGTCGGCCTTGAGGGTGATCTCGCCCTTCTTGCCCTTCGAGGTGCCGATCACCGTGGTGTTGTCGCGCGTGCGGTCCTGGCCGACGAACACCGTGACGTCGGAGGCGTCGGGCAGCACGAGGTCGACCTGGGAGATCTTGTGGACCTGGCCGAGGTCGACCCGGACGCCGACGCCCTTCTTCAGGCCGCCGAGGTTGGCGCTGGCATAGCCCTCGGAGCTCCAGAAGGTGTCCGTCTTGCCGTCGAAGACGCGGGGCGCCTCGCTGTTGCGCTCGGCGTTGTCGCCCTCGGGGTCGAAGCCGGTGGCGCTGAGGATGGCGAACGGCTCACCGGCGGAGGCGGTGCCGCTCGGGGCGCTCGAGCTCCCGCTGGGGGTCACGGTGGCCGTCGGTGCGGTGACCGTAACGGTGTTGCGGGGGGTCTTCGTGCCCAGCCCGAGGTCGGTCCTGGAACCGATCCGCGACGCTCCCCAAAAGCCGAACAGGGTGACCACCACGAGGAAGGCGGCCATGATCGCGAGCACGATCTTGGACTGGTCGCGGGTCGGGGCCTCGGCCGTCTCCGGCGGCAGCATGGGCAGCGGCGGGTCGAGCAGGTCGGGTCCGTCGACGAACGCCTCGTCGAGGCTGATCCGCCGCTGCTCGGCCTGGCGCTCGGCAGCCTCGCGGGCGGCCTTGCGCTCGGCGGCCTTGTCGGCAGCGGCCTTCGCGAACGACCCCACGCGGTGGGCGGCCGCACCAGCGGCGTGCCCGGCAGCCTGGCCGGCTGCACCGAGGGCGGTCCCGACCGCTGCGGCCGTGGCGGCGGCGCCGGCGGCGGCACCGCCGTGCTCCTCGCCGGCCGGTCCGGGTGCGTCCTCGGGGTGGCCGCCGGCGCCCGGGGCGGGGACCACGTGGGTGGCCTGGTCGTACGGTGCGCCCGCACCGCTCGCTGCGCCGCCGGCAGCGGCTGCGCCCGCTGGTCCCGCTCCGGTGCCGTGGGCTCCCTCGTCACCCCGCTCGGCGCGCAGGCCGCTGCGCTCGAGGTCGGCGACGGGCAGGGCCACGGTCCGGGCCAGGCCGTCGTCGGCCTCGCGGGGGGCGCTGCCCCCGAGCCCGACCACCTGCGTGGGGGCCCAGGGCGCGATCTGGGCGGCGAAGTCGCCCGGGGTGAGGGGACCCTGGTCGTCGTTGAGCGTGAGCCGGCACAGCGCGTCGAGGTCGCCGGGCACCCCGGCGGCGATCTCCGAGGGGGCGGGGACGCCCCCGACCACGTGCGGCGCGGCCTCCAGGCCCGGTACCGAGCCGGGCAGCGGCCAGCGGCTGGTCAGGGCTGCGTACGTGATCGCGACGACACCCACGGCGTCGAGGCGCGCTGCGGCGGCGGAGGGGACGTCCTCCTGCGAGGCGATCGCGGCAGCCGTCGCGACCCCGCGCACCTTGATGGTGCCGTCGGAGGAGCGCAGGACGGCGTGGGGGGTCAGGCGCAGGTGGTGCAACCCGCGGGACCGGGCGGCCTCGAGGCCGGTGGCCGCCTCACCGGCGATGCGTCGGGCCTCCTCGGCGGGCAGGCCGCCCTGCTCGAGCACCTGGGCGAGGGTGTGCGACTCGGGGATGGCCTCCTCGACGAAGAAGGCGATGCCGTCGGACCGGCCGACGTCCAGGACCCGGACCAGGCGGTGGTTGTCGAGCCCGGCTGCGCGCCGGGCGGCGTCGAGGGTCGCGGCTGCGTGGCCCTCGTCCTCGCCGAAGCACACGACGACGACGTCGCGCTCCAGGGTCAGGTCGTGGGCGGACCACCGCTCGGCCCTCGGCAGCTGCTCGAGCCGGCGCTGCACTGCGTAGCGGCCGCCCAGCACCGTCGAAGGCCCAACCCCGTGCACTGTGCCTCCTCGTGAGTCGCCGCTGCGCTGCGCTGTCATCCTAGGGTCTGGCCCTCAGGCGGGGCGACGACGCAGCCGTCGCGTCACCGGGTCGAGCAGCTGCCCGACCTCCTCGACCCGGAGGGTGTGCGCCACCCCCAGGGCGACGGCCACGAACACCCCGCCGCCCAGGGCCAGCTCGACCGCGGCGCCGGACCAGCGTTCGGCGTCCACCCCGAGCCGGCCCAGCAGCCACACCAGGACCAGCGTGGGCACAGCCGCCACGAGGGAGGCGACGGCCAGGCGCACGTAGACGCGCACGGCCGGCGCGAGCCGCAACGGGCCGAGGCGGCGACGCAGCAGCGCGAAGCCCACCAGGGCAGCCGCCAGGTTGCTGACGGTCTGGCCGAGCCCGACGATCACACCCGCGCGAGAGGGCGCGGCGACCAGGGCGGTGAGGTTGATGGCGCAGGCCACCACGGTCACGAGGACCTGGAGAAGGAACGGGGTCTTCGCGTCCTCGTAGGCGTAGAACACGCGCTGCACGAGGTAGAGCCACCCGAAGGGGACGAGCCCGGTCATCATCGCCACCATCACCCCGGCGATCGCCATGGTCTCTGCGTGGGAGTTGCCCGGGAAGGCCGCCCTGGCCACCTGGGGCCCCAGCACCCCGACGGCCACGGTGGCGGGCAGGAGCAGCACCGCCGGCATCCGGAGGCCGCGCCCGAGGTCGCTCACCACCTCGGCGTCGTCACCGCGGTGCGCCGACTGGGACAGCCGGGTGAACAGGGCCGTGACCAGGCTGACGGTGAACAGCGAGTGGGGGAGCATGAAGAGAAGGAAGGCGTAGCCGTACGCGGAGATGCCGGCCCCGACCTCGTGGCGCTCGGCGAGCAGGTCGCCCGCCCGGGTCATGACCTTGGACGTCACGATGAACCCGAGCTGGCTCACGGCGACCGCGGCGAACGTCCACACGGCGACCCGGGAGGCGGAACCGAGGCCGACGCCCCGGAAACCCCAGACGGGCCGGTAGCGGAACCCGATGCGGCGCAGCGGAAGCCACAGGGCCACGGCTTGGGCCACTACGCCGAGGGTGGCGGAACCCGCCAGGAGCAGGACCATGGGGCCGGTCCACTGCTCGACGGGGACGTTCTTGGTGTACGCCAGGCGGAACCAGACGAGCCCGACGATCCCGACGAGGTTGGCCAGGACGGGGGCCCACATGTAGGCGGCGAACCTGCCGCGCGCGTTGAGCACCTGGCCGAGCAGCGTGTAGAGGCCGTAGAAGAAGACCTGGGGCAGGCAGATGAGGGCGAAGGCGGTGGCCAGGCCCAGGGTCGTCGAGCCCCAGCCCTGGGAGAACAGCCGCACCAGCAGCGGCGCCGCCGCGGTGACGACCAGGGTCGCGCCGAGCAGCAGGGCCAGCGAGAGGGTGATCAGGCGGTTGACGAACCGGTCGCCGCCGTCCGCGTGGGTCGAGGCCTTGGTGATCTGCGGGACGAGGACCGCGTTGAGGACGCCCCCGGCGAGCAGCAGGTAGAACTGGTTGGGCAGGGTGTTGGCCACCTGGAACGTGTCGGCGGCGAGGCCGATGCCGACGGCCGAGGCGAGCAGCGCCGCCCGGGCGAACCCGAGCAGCCGCGACACGATCGTGCCGGCCGCCATGACGGCGCTGGAGCGGGCGAGGGACCCCTCGGGCGCCTGGTCCTCGGCGCTCGCCTCCGGGGAGGTGTCGCTCATCCGGAAGCCTCCACGGGGTGGGTGTCGGGGACGGGGTGGTCGTCGCGGTCCGGCCGGCGCCGGACGGTGCGCACGATACCGAGGGCGAGGATCAACGCCGCGATCCCGCCCAGCGCCGCGTACACCCACTTGCCCGTCGGGGTGACCCGGACCATGACGTCGGCACCCTGTCCGACCACGGTGCCGTCGGGGGTCGTCAGGGTGGTGCGCAGGGGCACGAGACCGGCCGCGAGGGCGGTGACGCTGACGCTGACCGTGGCCCGGCTGTGCGGGCCGATGCGCAGCACCGGGGGCTGGCTGTCGATGCGCAGGCGCGGGTTGGACGCCTCCACCAGGAGCTTGACGTTGTCGACCGGCACGTCGAGGTCGTTGGTGACGGTGATCTGCAGGCGCCCGGAGTCGGCGAGGAAGTTGATGGTGCCCGCGGCGACCTTGACGGCGGTCGTCGTCTGCCGGGTCGCGGTGTTGACCCGGCCGCTCAGGGTGTTCCAGGCCGTGGGGGCAGAGCGCCAGCGGGTCGAGGCCAGCTGTTCGGCGGCGCGGGTCCAGGTGCGGGCGAACGCGTCACCGTCGTCGCGGATCTGCGCGACGCCGCGCACCGTGCGCAGGGTGCCCTCGAGGTCGCTGATGCGGGAGGGCGTGAGCACCGGCCGGCTGGTGGCGGTTGCCGGGGTCGTGGGGCGCGTCACGGGTGCCGCGGCGGTGGGGGCGGTACGGCGCGCGGCCTCGAGCTCGGCCTCGGTGCCGGTGGGGGTCAGCCACGGGATAGCGGAGACGGTGGACAGGAACTTCTTGGCCGCGGTGGGGTCGGGGTTGAAGGACCGGGGGGCGGCGACGAAGACCGCGCGCCCGGACGTGCCGGGGAGCTCGTTGAGCAGGGCGGCCGACTCGGCCACGAACTGCTGGGTGCTGAGCACGCCCTCCTGCGCCGACCGGGTGTGCCCGAGCAACGTGCTCAGCGAGTCGTCGTAGGCGAGCAGCGGCAGGCCGGTGCTGCTGCGCTGGGCCGCGCCCGGTGTCTGGCCGGCGAGCCCCGGGGGGAGGGCCGAGGTCGAGGCGACCTGGGCCGCCAGCGCGGGCACCCGGAACAGGCGGCGCAACCCGGTCTCGGCACGCACCGTGTAGGTCCCGTCAGCCGGCCAGGCGATGTCGGCCCGGCCGTGGATCTGCTCCGCCACGTCGGCGGACCGCCCCACCAACGACTCGAAGAGGCCCTCGGCGCTGCCCTGGCCCGCGACGGCGCCGAGGTCGGCGTCGGTGTCGGGCAGCACCCACGGGGTGTGCAGCGTGGACGCGGAGGTGATGCGCAGCTCGGTGGCGGTCCGCAGGGCGCTCTCCCGGGAGCCGGTGGCCCCGGTGTCGGCCGGGGCGGGCAGCAGGCTCGGGGTGAGCGTCGGGTCGAGGGCCCAGGTGACGGGGGCGTCCTGGGTGGCGTCCAGCACCCGGCTGAGGCGCGAGGAGGGACTCAGCGCGGAGGTCCAGGCGCTCTCCCGGGCAGTGCCGGGGGCCCCGAAGAGGTCGGGGTCCGGGTCGAGCGTCAGCGGGACGGCGAACGCGACGGACATCGGCTGGTACTGCTTGATCCGCTGGTACCCGGCGAAGGTCCGTACCGCGCTCGCCCCCGACTCCACGCTCAGGGGCAGCGCACCGTACGTCGCGTCGGTGCGCAGGCTCGCGAGGCCGGTCACCTTGACGCGGAACGCCGCGGCCGTGCCCGGCGCCACCGTCCCGGCCAGCCGGGCCTGGCCGACGACCGTGCCCTGCGCCGGCCCGGTGGCGGCCGCCCAGTCGCGCACCGCTTGGCGTGCGTCGGGGGCCGCCGGGTAGCTGCCGGCGACGACCCGCACGAGCGGCCGGTTGAGCGGCGTGGTGCCGTCGTTGCGGAGGGTCCCGGTGACGGTGAGGGTGTCGCCCGGGGTGACCACGGCGGGGCTCATGGCGGTCAGCTGGAGGGTGGCGCCGCCGGCGGACGCGGCAGGGCGGACCGAGGGCAGCGCGGCAGCGGCCCCGGCGGCGGGTGCGGGGTCGGCCGACGCCCCCGGGACCGCGACTGTGGCCGCGGGCAGGGTGAGCACTGCCGCGGCGAGCACGCGGCATATCGGGGACCGGGCCATCACCCGTCTCCGGCCAGACGGTGCCAGGCCTGACGGGCTATGCGGCGCTCGTTGGGGAAGGTGAGGTGCTCGTGGGCCTCGCGCAGCGGCAGCCAGGCGACGTCGATGGCCTCGTGGTCGGGGTCGTTGTCGATGGTGAGCCGCCCGCCGGTGGCCTCGAGGAGGTAGTGGTGGACGAACTTGTGGACGCGGTGGTCGTGGGTCGCGAACCAGTAGTCGATGGTGCCGAGCTCGGTCAGGACGCGGCCCTCGATACCGGTCTCCTCGGCGACCTCGCGGGCGGCGGTCTCGGGCAGGGTCTCCGAGCCCTCGCTGTGACCTTTGGGCAGGCACCACTCGATCCGCCCGGCCCGGTTGCGGCGCGCGATCACGGCGATCCGGGCGACCCCGTCGTGGATGTCGACGACGATGCCGCCGGCCGAGCGCTCCTCCACCGCGGGCAGCCTCGGACGGCTGGGGACCAGCCGTTCGGGGTCGCGCGCAGGGGAGCTCACCCGGCCACTCTAACGAGCGCCTAGGCTTGTCCCTCGTGTCCACCGCTGATCCCCGCGAGCCGCAGGCCGACCCCACGTCGGCCCCGCTGCCCGAGCTGATGCGACAGGCCACCGCCCACCTCGCACCCGTCGTGCCGCTGCTCACCGAGCTCGGTGGGCTCTTCGCCGCGGCGGGCCACGAGCTGGCCCTGGTCGGCGGTCCGGTGCGCGACGCGTTCCTCGGCCGGGTGTCCCCCGACCTGGACTTCACGACGAGCGCCACGCCCGACCAGACGCTGGCCGTGCTGCGCCCCTGGGCGGAGGCGCACTGGGACATCGGCCGGGAGTTCGGCACCATCGGCGCCCGCCGCGGCGGGCACACGGTGGAGGTGACGACCTACCGCGCGGACGCGTACGACGGCGAGACCCGCAAGCCCGTGGTCGCGTTCGGCGACAACCTCGAGGACGACCTCGTGCGCCGCGACTTCACCGTCAACGCGATGGCGTTGCGGCTGCCCTCGATGGAGTTCGTCGACCCGTACGGCGGCCTGGCCGACCTCGCCGCACGCCGGCTGCGCACACCGGGGACGCCAGAGCTCTCGTTCGGCGACGACCCGCTGCGGATGATGCGGGCCTGCCGGTTCGTCGCCCAGCTCCGCGTGGACGTGGCGCCGCAGGTGCGTGCCGCGATGGTGCAGATGGCGCCCTCGATCGGCATCGTCTCGGCCGAGCGGGTGCGCGACGAGCTGACCAAGCTGCTCCTCGCCCCCACGCCCCGCCCCGGCCTGCGGCTGCTCGTGGAGTCCGGGCTGGCCGACCAGGTGCTGCCCGAGCTCCCCGCGCTGCGGCTGGAGATCGACGAGCACCACCGCCACAAGGACGTCTACGAGCACTCGCTCACCGTGCTCGACCAGGCGATCGCCCTCGAGGGTCCCCCGGGCGGCCCGCCCGAGTCGGTCCCCGGGCCCGACCTCTGGCTGCGCCTCGCAGCGCTGCTGCACGACATCGGCAAGCCCGCGACGCGGCGCTTCGAGGACGGCGGCGGCGTCTCCTTCCACCACCACGAGGTCGTCGGCGCCAAGCTGGCGTCGAAGCGGCTCAAGGCGCTGCGCTTCGACAAGGACACGGTCAAGGCGGTGGCCCGGCTCACCGAGCTGCACCTGCGCTTTCACGGGTACGGCGACGGGCAGTGGACCGACTCGGCCGTGCGCCGCTACATCACCGACGCCGGCCCCCTCCTGCCGCGGCTGCACCGCCTGACCCGCTCCGACTCCACGACCCGCAACGCGAGGAAGGCGGCGCGGCTGTCCGCCACGTACGACGCCCTCGAGGTGCGCATCGCCGCGCTGCAGGAGGCCGAGGAGCTGGCGAAGGTGCGCCCGGAGCTCAACGGCAACGAGATCGCGGACGTGCTGGGTATCCGGCCGGGCCCGGTGCTGGGGCGCGCCTACTCCTTCCTCCTCGAGGTGCGCATGGACCAGGGCCCCATCGGCCGGGACGCCGCCGAGGCGGCCCTGCGGGAGTGGTGGGCGCAGCAGCCGGAGTCCACGGGACCCGGCGAGGCGTGAGGGTCTTCGGGGGGCGTCCCACGGTCCTGGGGCACCGGGGCCTGGGTCGCGACACCGTCGACGGCCACCCCGAGAACTCGCTCGGCTCGATCCTGGCGGCGGCGCAGAGCGGGCTCCGCTGGGTGGAGCTCGACGTCCGGCGCACCGGTGACGACGCGCTCGTCGTGGGGCACTACCCCACGCTCGGCGGCGCCGAGTTCGTCGCCGACCTGACCCTCGACCGGGCCCGGGAGCTCGGCGCGGTGACGCTGGGCGAGGTCCTCGACGCCCTCCCCGCAGGAACCGGCGTCAACCTCGACCTCAAGACCTCGCTCGAGGACGCCCTGCGCCCCCGGGGCTCGACCACCGCCGCCCTGCTCGGTCCGGTCGTCGTCGCCGAGGCTGCCAGGCGGCCGCTCCTCGTGTCCTCCTTCGACCCGGCTGCGCTCCTCGTCCTGCACGAGGTCGCCCCCGACGTCCCCCGGGCGCTTCTCACGTGGATCGGCTTCCCGCTGCGCAAGGCCATCCCGGCGGCCAGGCACCTCGGTGTCGACGGTGTCGCCGCCCACTGGTCCTCCTTCGGCCCCAACGCCATGGACCACTCACCCACCTTCCGCTCCGCGGAGTACTCGGTGCGGGTGGCCCACGAGGCCGGCCTCGAGGTGGTGGCGTGGTGCCCCGACGCGAAGGTGGCCAGCGAGCTGGTGCGGGCCGGCGTCGACGCCGTGGTCGTCGACGACGTGCCGACGACGCTGGCGGCGCTGCGCGGTGTCGCCGACTGAGGGGCGCGGGTCTGACCGGACTGTCGAGGTTTCCCGGTTTGCCCTCCTGTGGGAGCCTTGGCCCGACCGTGTCGGCAGGGTGGGTGATGGGGAGTGCTCCCCATGGGAGCCGGTCTGCGCCGCACCTAGCCTTGCCGGTGCGGTCGTCGGCCAGGCCGCTGGCCACTGAGCACCCCGAAAGGTCCCGATGCCCACCCTGAAGTACCCGAGCGAGCAGTTCCCCGGCCCGCCCTCGGTCACCGTCGACATCCCGGACGGGTGGTCGCCGGTGCGGGTCCCCGGCACGCTGCTGGCGGCGCGACGGGCGGAGCAGGTGGGCACGTTCGCCCCCAACCTGGTCGTCCGCGGGTTCACGCGCTCGGCG
This sequence comes from Pedococcus ginsenosidimutans, assembly GCF_039544395.1. Classification (NCBI taxonomy): domain Bacteria; kingdom Bacillati; phylum Actinomycetota; class Actinomycetes; order Micrococcales; family Intrasporangiaceae; genus Pedococcus; species Pedococcus ginsenosidimutans. Next base: position 16,915 of record NZ_BAABLO010000002.1, on the reverse strand, counting down.
GAGTTCACCATCGGCCGGGCGCTCGCCGAGCTCAAGGCGTTCGTGGGCGAGCGGCCCGACGGTGAGATGGACGACCCCTTCGAGGTCGAGATCGACACCGTTCCCTTCGTGGGCGTCAACGTGTCGTGGACGGACGAGCAGGTCGGCGACGTGGTCCAGGCCCACCTGTTCGCCGGGGCCCGGCGAGGCCAGGTGGTCGACCTGATCCAGGTGACCGGTTCGGTGGGTGGCCCGCAGGTGGCCGACGAGTACGCCACCATCCAGGAGCTCATGCAGACCGTCCGGGTGACCCGGTGAGCACCCGGGAGGTGCACCTGTCCGGCCTCGCGCTGCGCGTCGGCGCGGCCACCGACGTCGGCCGCGTCCGTGGCCACAACGAGGACGACCTCACCACCGACGGCGCGGTCTTCGCCGTCGCCGACGGGATGGGCGGCCACGCGGCGGGTGAGGTGGCGAGCGCGATCGTCGTCGAGTGCCTGCGCGGGCTGTCCGAGCGCACCGTGCTGGTCCGCGACGACCTGGTCGCCGCGCTCACCGAGGCCAACGCCCGGATCCTGCGGTCGGTGGCGCGCCACCCCGAGCAGACGGGTATGGGGACGACCGCCGCCGGGCTCGCCGTCGTCAGCGCCGGCGGGTCCACCCACTGGGCCGTCTTCAACGTCGGCGACTCACGGGTCTACCGGTTCGTCGACGGGCGCCTGCAGCTGGTGACCGTCGACCACTCGGAGGTCCGCGAGCTCGTCGACGCCGGGCTCATCACGGAGGCCGAGGCGGCCCGCCACCCCCTGCGCAACGTCGTGACCCGCTCGCTGGGCGCCGACACCATGCCCGCCGTCGACCTGTGGGTCTTCCCGCCCCACGTGGGGGAGCGGTTCATCATCTGCTCGGACGGCCTCAACGGCGAGCTCGGCGACCGGGAGATCGCGGCGGTCCTCGCCGAGCACGACGACCCCGGCAGTGCCGCCACCGCGCTCGTCGAGGCGGCCGTCGACGCCGGCGGCCGCGACAACGTCACCGTGGTGGTCGTGGCGCTCGACCGCCGCGACGACGACGCGGACGACCTCGACGTCGACACCGCGCCGCGCAGCGAGGTCAGGAGGACCGCGACGTGACGGAGGTCCGTTTCCACGCCCCCGACCAGCCGGGATGGTCCGCCATCTCGGCCGGTGGCGTCTTCGCCCTCGTGCGCGGCAGCGACTCCGACGACGTCGTCGTGCGCGCCCGCGCAGCGGTTGGGTCGGGCGAGCTCGACGACCTGCTCGACGCCCTGACCCGCGACGGCGTGCGCACCACACCGGACTTCGTGGCGGTCCAGGACGGTGCGCCCGTGCGCGTCGTGGCCCGCGGCACCGCGTACGCCGTGATGCCGACCCCCGACGGTGAGGTCGAGATCCGCGCGGCGCGGCGGGGTCCGTGGGCCGACGAGGACGCCCCGGACGGGACCACCGTGCTCATCCTGCACTCGGGCGAGCCGCTCCCCGCGCCGCAGGGAACGTCCCTCCCCGACGGCGAGCTGAGCTCCCCGGGCGGCGCCAAGGGGTGGCAGCTGCCGGCCCGCCTGCGACGCGGGGGACCCCCGCCCGCCGGCGCGGCGACCGACTCCGGGGCGCAGGACGCGCCGTCGGTGCAGGACGTGCCGGGGTACGACTACCTCTTCGGCGCACCCGGCTCGACGGGCTCCCCGCCGTTCCTGCCCGACCACGACACCGGCACCCTGCAGGAGCCACCCATCGGCCGGGTCCCGATGGAGGAGGCCGCCGGGGTCGACCGTCCCCCGGCGCAGCCCGACCCGCGGCCCACGGAGCACACCCTCCCGCCGCCGCAGCACACCCAGCAGGGGCGCCCTGCCAACCCGCCGGCCGACGCCCCCGTCAAGGAGCCGGCTACAGGTGGACCGGCCCCCGGGAGCGGGCTGATCGAGTCGGTCCCGTGGCGCCGCGGCGGCAGCAACGTGGCCCCGGCCGACGACCCCGCCCCGGCGGCCACCCCGACCACGCAGGTGCCGGTGGTGCCCGCCGTCCCGACCCCACCCGCACCGACCCCACCCGTCGCGGCCGCACCGTCCCCGGCGCCCGCACCCGCGTCCCCGCCGGTCGAGCCGCGCCCGGATGTGCAGGGCTGGGGGGCGCAGCCCGCCGAGGCGCCGGTCCAGATGCCCGGACGCAGCGGCACCACGAGTGCCGACGCGGTCGCCGCCCCGCCGGCGCCCCCCGCTCGAGCGGGCGTCCCGTCGGACCCGACCCCGCCCCCGCCGGAGGCGCCGCAGGACACGGCCGCCCCCGAGGTGGAGTCGGCCACCGTCGACCGCGCGAGCCTGCCGGTGACCGCCACCGGCTCGATCCCGCGCGGGCCGATCGTGCTCGCGGTGCTGTGCCCCGCCGGCCACCCGAGCCCCCCGCACGCGGTGACCTGCCGGGTCTGCGACCGCGACATCCCGCCGCAGCAGCCGTTCCAGACGCCCCGGCCGCCGCTCGGGACGCTCCGCCTGTCCACCGGCGACGTCGTGACCCTCGACCGGGGGGTGCTGCTCGGCCGCGCGCCGAGGGTCAACGCCGACCTGCCCCCGGCCCAGCGACCCCACCTCGTGCGCGTCGTCAGCCGCGAGAACGACATCTCCCGCAACCACGTGGAGATCGTCCTCGAGGGCTGGCACGTGCTCGTCCGCGACCTCGGCTCCACCAACGGCACCACCGTGGCGCTGCCCGGGCAGCAGCCGGTGCGGCTGCGGCCCAGCGACAGCCAGGTGGTCGAGCCGGGCACCGTGGTGGGCATGGCCGACGAGGTCACCTTCACCTACGAGGTGCCGTCGTGACCGTGGCGACCCCTCCCGAGCTGGAGGGGCTGGTCTTCCGCGAGCTCGTGGGGTCCGGTGGCTATGCGGACGTCTACCTCTACGAGCAGCAGATGCCGCGCATGCGGGTCGCGGTGAAGGTGCTCAAGGGCGAGGGGCTCACCGACGCGATCCGGCGCCAGTTCCGCGACGAGGCCGACACCATGGCCCAGCTCGCCGACCACCCCTACATCGTCCAGGTGTTCCGGTCGGGCACGTCCACCGACGGCCGCCCCTACCTGGTCATGAAGTACTACCCGCCGCCCAACCTCGCGATGCGCTCGCGCACCGAGCGGCTCGGCGTCGAGGACGTGCTCCGGACGGGTATCCAGCTCGCCAGCGCGGTCGAGACCGCGCACCGCGCGGGCATCACCCACCGGGACATCAAGCCCGCCAACGTGCTCGTGAGCCAGTACGGGGCGCCCGGCCTCACCGACTTCGGCATCGCCGGCCAGCTCGGACACGGCGCCGCGGACGACGACGAGGACGACGTGGGCGTCAGCGTCCCGTGGGCGCCGCCGGAGGTGCTGTTCGGCCAGTCCAACGGCGACGCCAGGGCCGACGTCTACTCCCTCGCCGCCACGCTGTGGCAGCTGCTCGTGGGGCGCTCCCCGTTCGAGGTGCCCGGCGGCGACAACTCCGCCTACGGCCTCATGCCGAGGATCCGCACCGCACCCGTGCCGCCCACCGGGCGGGCGGACGTGCCTGCCTCCCTCGAGCGACTGCTGGCCCAGGCGATGGCGAAGGACCCCGACGCCCGGCCGCAGAGCGCGCTGGCGTTCGCGCGCTCCCTGCAGGAGATCGAGCAGGAGCAGCGCTTCTCCCGCACCGCCATCGTCGTCCTCGACGAGCAGGGCCAGACCACCCTCGCCGACCAGAGCGCCCCGGCGCCCGGGGCGGACGACGACCGCACCCGCGTCCGGGCCCCGCAGTCCGTCCAGGGCCAGGCGCCGGCCGCCCCGCCACGCCCACCGCGGTCGGTGGGCGGCACGACCGCGGTCACCGGCGCCCAAGGTGTCGCGGCGGCAGGCACGCACGCCACCTACGAGCGCCCAGCCCCCGACCTGCCCGACGCCGGGGGCACGGTCAGCCGCGACCGGCTCGGCACGCGTACCCCCACCGAGGAGCCCACGGCTGCACCGGCCGCCGGCCGCAACCCCGCCGTCACGCTCGCGGCGATCGCCGTGGTGGTCGTGGCCGTCGTGTTCCTGGCGTCGCAGCTCTTCGGCCGGGGCGGTGCAGGGGAGCCGTCGTACACCCCGAAGACCGTGGCGAGCCAGAGCGACGACCTCGCCCTCGACGTGCCGAGCACGCCCACCCTCGAGGCGGTGCCCGTCGCGGGCGCGGTCCGTTTCACGTGGACCTACCTCGCGCCCGAGAAGGCCGACACGTTCTTCGTCCGCACCGCGGGCGACACGAGCGGGCTGGGTGCCGCGGTCGGCAAGGGACCGCTCAGGGACGCGACCTTCACGGTCAAGGTGCCCAAGGGGAAGCAGGTGTGCGCGCAGGTGCAGGTCAACCGCAGCGGTCCGACCTCGGAGTACTCGGCAGCGACGTGCGGGAGGGCGAAGTGAGCACTGGGGGCGTGACGGTCGAGTTCTGCGGCGAGGAGTTCGCCGCCGCGAAGGGGACGCCGCTCACCATCGGGCGCACCGGCGACGTCGAGATCGACGACAACCCGTTCCTCCACCGCAGCTTCCTGCAGGTGGTCGAGGACGGCGGCCTCTGGTGGCTCACCAACGTCGGCACCACCCTCACCGCGACGGTGGCCGACAAGAAGGGCCTGTTCCAGGCGTGGCTCAACCCCGGTGCCCGGATCCCACTCGCGCTCGAGCGGTTCACCGTGTGGTTCACCGCCGGCCCGACGACCTACGACTTCGACATCATCGTCGACACCCCGGCCTTCACGGCGACCGGCACCGAGGACGTCGCCGAGGACGACACCACGGGTGAGACGACGGTCGGGCGCGTGACGTTCACCCCCGACCAGAAGCTGCTCATGGTCGCCCTCTGCGAGGGGCTGCTGCGGCGGTCGTACTCAGCTCCCGGCCAGATCCCGTCGTCGGCGGACGCAGCTGCGCGGCTGGGCTGGAAGGTCACGAAGTTCAACCGAAAACTGGACAATGTCTGTCAAAAGCTCGCCGATGCTGGTACTCGTGGACTGCACGGTGGGCCGGGGAAGCTCGCCAGCAACCGCAAGGCCCGCCTGGTCGAGCACGCCCTGTCGACCCGGCTGGTGACCGAGGCCGACCTCGCCCTGCTCGACGCGCTCGACCACGACACCACCGGTGCGGGGACGACTCACCCGCACGACGCGACCGCACCACCACGGGGGACCTAGGAGATGAGTCCGGTGACACGCCGGCGCGCAGGGGTCGCGTCAGGGGTCGTCGTGGCGCTGGCCGCGTCCAGCCTTGCCTTCTTCGCGGTCCAGTCCAGGGGCGAAACCGTCCACGAGGCCGACCTCAACGACGGCGGCGTCTGGGTCTCCGCGAGCAACTTCAGCCAGTTCGCCCGGATGAACAAGGCGGCCCGGCAGTTCGACGCGGGCATCCAGGCCAACGTCGCGCCGGGCTCGGGGCTCGACCTGCTCCAGGACGGTGCGGCCGTCGCGGGGCTCACGCGGGCGACCAACCAGGTGGTCCCCATCGACCCGGTCACCGGCCGGCTCGACTCGGCGTCGGCGGTGCAGGCGCCCCCGCAGGCCAAGGCGGTGGGCGGTGAGTACGTGCCCGCCACCGTCGACCTGCGTGGCGGCACCCTGGCCATGGTCGACCCGGCGACCGGCAAGGTCTGGGCCCAGCGGGTCAGCCCCCGCGCCCCGCTGTCGGGCCTGACCCTGTCGCCCACGGCCAAGCCGATCGCCACGGTCGGGGGTGTGGCGGCGCTCGCGGTCGACACCTCCGGTGGGGTGCACGTCGTCTCCGGGGCCAAGGGGACGGTCGTCTCCCTGCCGGCCCTCGGCACCGGGTTCGGGCCGCCGGTCACCGAGAAGCTCGGCGTGCAGGCACCCGCCGTCGACATCACGGCCGTCGGCACCCGCTGGGTCGTCTACGACCCCCGTGAGGACCAGGTCTTCGCCCACGGGCTCGACAAGCCGGTGCCCGGGGGCGCCGACCGCGCCGGCGGCCTCGCGTACGCAGCCCTGCAGCAGCCCGGTCCGGCCTCGGGCTCGGTCGCGCTCGAGACCACGACCGAGCTCAAGCTGGTCGGGCTCGACGGCGACCCCGGCCAGGGCGGCGTCCGGGTGCCCAGCGAGGTCGGGCCGGGGGCCGAGCAGCCCAAGGTGTCACGACCGGTACGGCTCGGCGACTGCGTCCACGCAGCCTGGGCCCAGACCGCGCGGGCCTACTACGGCGCCAACTGCGGGCAGGACCAGGCCGTGACGGCCGGCATCCTCGAGCGCCCCGCGGACGTCCCCCTCACCGACGGCATGAAGCTGCGCACCAACCGCAACCTCATCGTGCTCAACGACCTCGACACGGGCAACGCCTGGGACCTGGACTCCAAGCCGGTCAAGGTCGACAACTGGGACTCGGTGATCCCCCCGAGCAAGGCCGACGACAAGTCGCAGAACAAGGACAAGAACGTCGTCGACGACACGACGACGCCGCAGCCGCCCAAGGCCGAGCCCGACAACCTCAAGGTCCGCCCGGGGCGCACGTCCAAGCTCCACGTCCTCGACAACGACACCGACAGCGCCGGGGCCATCCTCGCCATCGCCCCGGGTGAGGTCACCCAGCCCGAGTCCGCGGGTGTGACCGCCACGGTGTCCGGCGACGGCCAGTCCGTCGACGTGTCCGTGCCCCAGCACCCGCAGGCGAAGTCCTTCTCCTTCTCCTACCAGGTCAACAACGGCACCGCCGCCGCCCACCCGAGGGCCACCGTGACCGTCACGGTCGTCGACGACGCCGAGAACGCCCCGCCGTTCGTCCGCGAGGGCGGCGCCAGGCTCACGACCACGCCGTACCCGGTCGTGGCCGGCGGCCGGCTGCCCGTCCAGGTGGTCGGTGACTGGCGCGACCCCGAGAACGACCAGGTGACGATCCAGCCCGCCGGCGAGGGGAGCCTCGTCGACGGCCTGGGCCGCCTCGTGGTCCAGGCGGGCAGCAAGGCCGGCTCCCAGGCGGTGCCCTACGTCGCCGACGACGGCCGGGGCGGGACCACCCAGGGCAAGGTCACCCTCGCCGTGCTGGGGGCGGGCAGCAAGTTCCGCGCCCCCCAGACGCAGCCCGACGTGGTCCGGGGCGTCGTGGGCAAGCCGCTGCAGGTCGAGCCGCTCGGCAACGACATCGCCGGCGCCGACCCGGAGGAGCCTGATGCCCGCATGCGGCTGGCCACCGAGGTGCGCGCGACCAGCCAGCTCGACGTCCAGAGCGACCTCGACACCGGCGTCGTGACCATCACTGGGGCGAGCAAGGGCACCTACGAGCTGACGTATGCGGCGCAGGTGGGCCAGGGGGTCGCCCCGGGGCGGATCCGCGTCGACCTCATCGACGACCCCGACCCCGACGCCCCGCCGGTCGCGGTGCCGGACTCGACGACGGTCCGCGACCAGACCCCGGTCATGGCCGACGTCCTCGCCAACGACTACTCGCCCCGCGCGGACGTGCTCGTGACGCGCAGCGTCTCGGTCGACTCTGCCGACCAGTGGCTGCGGCCCTCGATCTACCAGGGGCGCTGGGTCCGGGTGGAGGCGCTCGACCCGTTCACCGGTGGCACCAGGCCCCGCACCGGCACCGTCCACTACACCGTCAGCGACGGGAGGAAGGCGACCACGGGCGAGCTCACGGTCACCCAGCGGCCGTCGGACCCCAAGGCCCTGCCGATCATCCAGGACGACACCGCCGTGGTGCGCGACCAGGACAGCGTGAGCATCCCGGTCCTGGACAACGACTCGATGGCCGAGGGCATCCCGCTCGTCCTCGACCCCGCGAGCGTCAAGGTGCTGGGCCGCGGCCAGCCGCAGAACGCCTTCGCCTCGGGCAACCTCATCCGCTACGTCCCCGACGTCCGGACCCCCGTCACGACCGAGCGCACGGTGACCATCGAGTACGCCGCGTACCCCATCGGCGACGAGAGCAAGTCACGCAGCGGCCGGGTGACGGTCACGGTCAAGCCGCTGCCCGGGACGGCCAACCCCAACCAGGCGCCGGTGGCCAAGAGCTTCTCGGCGAGCGTGGTGGCCGGCGAGCCACTCACCATCACGGTGCCGACGACGGGGGTCGACCCCGACGGCGACAGCGTCACCGTGCAGGGCATCGCCGGCGAGAACGGCCAGGCGCTCGACCTCGGCCTGGGCCGGGTCACGGGCATCGGCGCCTCCACCATCAAGTACGAGGCCTACCCGAGGGCCGGTGGCACCGAGGTGCTCCACTACACGGTGGCCGACCGGTTCGGCGGCAAGAGCACCGGGTTCGTGCGCATCGGGGTCGTCGCCCCGGGCGACCCCCAGCCGCCGGTGGCCGTCCTCGACGAGGTGCGCGCCGCCCCGGGCAAGACGGTGACGGTCGACCCGACCGAGAACGACCTCATCGCGCGCGGCGACTCGGTCGACCTGCAGTACAAGGACCTCAACAGTGCCGAGGCGCTCTCCGGCTGGAAGGTCGACACGGCGTCGTCGACGTTCCGGCGGACCGTGCCCGAGGTGAAGGCCGGCGCGCAGACGCTGACCTACGGCATCGACAACGGTGTCTTCGACCCGTCGCGGTCGACCATCACGGTGCGCCCCGTGGCCGGCTTCAAGAACCGGCCGGTCGCCGTCGACGACACCGCCAAGCCGAAGCCGGGGGAGACGACCACCCTGGTCGACGTCCTCGCCAACGACCGTGACGTCGACGGCGACGCGAGCCAGCTGACGGTGAGGTCGGTGCTGTCCACCCACGCCACCATCGAGGACAACCACGTCCGGGTCGAGGTGCTCGACCACCCCTACACGGTGCCCTACGTCATCACCGACGAGGACGGCCAGACCGCCATGGCCCTGGTCTACGTGCCGACCGGCGACCACGGCCTGCCGTACGTCGTCAGCGGTGCGCTCATCGAGATGGACCCCGACTCGACCAGGACCGTGGCGCTCGGCGACTACGTCAAGTCGCCGCGTGGACGGGTCATCGGCATCACCACCCCCGACACCCTGAGCGCGTCACCGTCCGACGACCTCGCAGCGGCCAACGAGGGCAAGAACTCGCTGACCCTGACGTCGTCCCACGGCTACGTCGGTCCCGGTGCGGTGATGGTCGAGGTCACCGACCAGGAGTCGGTGGACCAGAAGGACTTCCGCACCGCGTACGTCTCGATCCCGGTGCAGATCGGCCCCAAGGTGCCCCTGCTCTCCTGTCCCGACTTCGCCGTGTCCCTCGTCGCCGCGGGACGCCCTCGCCAGCTCGACATCCCGACCCTCTGCCACGCCTGGCTCCCTCCCGGCCTGACCCTCGACAAGGTCGCGTTCGAGGCCAGGTGGGAGCCGCAGTCCCGCGGCGTCGACCTGTCCCAGAACGGGGAGGGTGGCCGCGAGGTCGACCTGCGGGCCGGTGCCGATGCCCCGAGCAGCACCAACGGGCGTGTCCGCATCCAGCCCAAGGGCGGTGCCGTCTCCTACCTGCGCGTCAACGTGCTCGGCCTGTCCAACGACCCCACCGAGCAGGTGACCGACCGCAACGGCGACCCACTGCCCACCGCCCCACCGCCGCGGGTGCGACCGTTCGCGGTGGCCGGTCTCCGGGCCGGCTCGTCGCAGGCCGTCGACCTGCGTTCCTACCTCGACTCGCCGCTGGAGAAGCCGACGTGCTCGATCGGCTCGGCGCGGATCGAAAGTGGGAAGGGCCTCACGACCCGGTTCAGCGGCTGCACCCTCACGGTCAGCGCCTCCGGTGACGCCTCCGGCACCGGCTCGGTCGCCGTCTCGGTCTCGGACGGACCCGGCCGCAACGCCGTGGGGCGCGGCACAGTCAGCGTGCTCGGCAAGCCGCTCGCGCCGACCGGGGTGGGCGCCGTCGCCGACCGCGTCAACGGCGGCACGGCCCGTGTCTCGTGGAACCCACCGGCCTTCGACGGCGGCAGCCCCATCACGAGCTACACGGTCAGGGGCCGCGGGCCCGGGGCGACGTCGGTCCGGTGCACCGCCTCACCGTGCACGATCAGCGGACTCCAGGACGGTGAGCCCTACTACTTCACCGTCGTGGCCACCAACGCCGTCGGCGACAGCCCGCCGAGCGCGCAGGCCGGCCCGGTCCGTCCCGACACCCTGCCCAACCCCGTGAGCGGCGTGAGCCTGGTGTCCCGTGGTGACGGCACGCTCACCGTGACCTGGTCCAAGCCCGCCCAGAAGGGCAGCGCCGTGACCGGGTACGTCGCGAAGTTCCAGGACGCGACGACCGGGGTCGCCCGGACGGTCTCGGTCGCCGGGGGCGACAACCTCCGCGCCTCCATCTCCGGGCTGACCAACAACGACAAGCAGAAGGTGTCCGTCCGGGCCCGCAACGACCTCGGCGCCGGTCCCTACGGCCCCGTCGTCGAGCTCCAGTCCGCCGGCACCCCGCCGGCCGTCGGCAAACCTGGCCTGACGGTGCCCACTCCTGCCGCGGGAAGCTCGTCGACCACCGTCCGCGTGTCGTGGAACCCGGTGTCGCCCAACGGTCCCGACCTCGTGCGCTACACGGTCTACCGGCGCACCGACAGCGGCCCGTGGTCGGAGGTCGGCCGCGCCTCGCCCGACAGCACGTCCTACCCGGACTCCAACGTCCCCTACAGCGGCTCGACCTACACGTACGCCGTCACCGCGACCAACGGCGCCTCCAAGGAGTCGCCGCGGACCAACACGTCCTCGATCAAGCCGACCGGCTACCCGCAGACGCCGACCGGCCTGAAGGCGCAGACCCCCAAGGCCAACTACGGCGCGACCTTCACCGTCCAGCTGAACGAGTCGAACGCCAACGGCTACTCCCGCGTGGAGTGGACCAGCGGTGGCCGCAGCGGCTCGGTCGCCTGCAGCTGCCCGGAGGGCAGGGTGACCCCGACGCTGACCATCGGTGCCAACCTGGGCACGGGGTCGCAGACGCTCAAGGTCCGCGGCATCAACACCGCCGGACGCCCCTCGCCCTGGTCTGCCGGGGTGACCATCCACCCGTACGGCCCGACGAACGCGCCGCGCTCGGCGGGGTACACGGCCAGCGGCAGGACGATCACCTACAAGTGGTCGTGGAGCCAGAACGGTCGCGCGGCGACCCAGTTCCAGGTCTACCGGGGCGGCACGAGGCTGGCCACGCTGGGCGCGAGCGCCCGGTCGTGGTCGCACACCGAGGCGAAGTTCGACACCACCTACTCCGTCACGGTGTACGCGGTGGCGGTGGACTCAGGGCGCTCCCCGGGGGCGGGGGTCAGCGGCCACACCGACGCCGGCCCCACCGTCACCGTGCTCAAGGGGAAGTCCTGCTCACAGCGGGCCTGCGTCGGCACCGGCTCCTGTACCAGCTCCAACTGCTACTGGATCGCCGTACGCACGGCGAACTTCGGCGGCAACGTGACCTGCAGCTTCCGCAAGAACGGGGCCACGGTCAGGGGCTGGACGTCCATGAGCATGGGCGGCAACGCCACCAAGGAGAGCAACAACTTCTTCGGGCAGACCGGCGACACCGTGAGCGCCACCTGCTCCAGGACCGGACAGAGCGACACGGGGAGCCTCCAATGGTGAAGGTCCCCGCCCAGCCCGTACCACCCGCAGACACGAGAGGCACCACCCGATGAGCGTCACCCCAGAGCAGGCCCGGTGGTTCGAGCAGGCGTTCACCCAGATGGTGCAGAACGTCGAGAAGGCCGTGCTCGGCAAGGACCACGTCATCCGCCTCGCGCTGACCTGCATGCTGTCCGAGGGGCACATCCTGCTCGAGGACTTCCCCGGCACCGGCAAGACGCAGCTCGCGCGGGCGCTGGCCGGCACGGTGAAGGGCACGAACACCCGCATCCAGTTCACGCCCGACCTGCTCCCGAGCGACGTCACCGGCGTGACGATCTACGACCCGAGCAGCCAGAAGTTCGACTTCCACCCCGGGCCGATCTTCGCCAACATCGTCCTCGCCGACGAGATCAACCGGGCCTCCCCCAAGACGCAGTCCGCGCTGCTGGAGGTCATGGAGGAGGCCCACGTCACCATCGACGGCGTGCGGCACGAGGCCGGCCGCCCCTTCATGGTCATCGCCACCCAGAACCCGATCGAGCAGGCCGGCACCTACCGGCTGCCCGAGGCCCAGCTCGACCGGTTCCTCATGAAGACCTCGCTGGGCTACCCCGACCTCGAGGCGACGGTCGCCGTCCTCGCCGACGCCAAGGTCCGCGACCGGGCCGGCGCGCTCGGCGCCGTGGTCACGAGCAGCGTCGTCACCGACATGGCGGCGCTGGCCGACGAGGTGCACGTCGACCCGGCGATCCTCGCCTACATCTCGCAGATCGCCGAGGCATCCCGCCGCCACGTCTCGGTGAAGCTCGGGCTGTCGGTGCGCGGGTGCCTCGCCTTCGTGCGCTGCGCCAAGACCTGGGCGGCCAGCCAGGGGCGCACCCACGTCATCCCCGACGACATCAAGATGCTGTCGAACCCGGTGCTGTGCCACCGGCTGCTGCTCACCGCGGAGGCGCAGTTCGCCGGCACCACGGTCGACCAGGTCATCTCCCAGATCCTCGGCGAGGTCGCGCCGCCCGCCGAGCGCGCCGCCTGAGCCCCGAAGGAACCATGAGCTCACCCACCGGGCCCGACCCGGACGGTCCCGCACCCGAGGAGGAGCGGACCGTCCGTCGCGCCGACCTGCGCACGGGACGGTCCGCCGACCGGCGACCGGGGCGGCGGACCGACCGCGCCGTACCCCGCCGTGCCCGACGCGGAGGTGGCCCGCGCGAGGGTGCCGGACGCGAGGGTGCCCGACGGGGCTGGTCCCTGCCGGCGCTGCGGCTGCCGGCCGTGCGCGTCCCCGGCCTCACCGGAGCGGGCGGGCTGACCGTGCCCGCGGTCCCCGAGGGCGTCAGGGACCGCGTGCTGCGGCTGCGCGACCGGACCCGCCCGGCGTGGTCACCGGTGCTGGGCTTCCTGCGCTGGGTCTCGCCCCTCGGCTGGGCCGTCCTGGTGCTCGGGGTCGTGGGCTGGGTCGTGGGCAGCCTCACCGGCTGGACCGAGTGGCTGATGATCGCCGCCGCCGCGTTCGCGCTGCTCCTGTGCTGCGTGCTCCTGGCCGTCGGCCGCACCCGGGTGGCCATCAGCACCGAGCTGGAACCGGTACGCGTGAGCGTCGGCGAGCCCGCAACCGGTCGCATCACCGTCACCAACGCCTCCCGGCGCGGGATGCTGCCTCTGCTGGTCGAGCTCCCGGTGGGGGTGTCCGCCGCCCGGTTCACGCTGCCGGCGCTCGGGGCGGGCAAGGAGCACGAGGAGCTGTTCGTCGTGCCCACGCACCGTCGCGGGGTCATCCCCGTCGGCCCCGCGCGCACCGTCCAGGGCGACCCCCTCGGGCTCGTGCGGCGCACCGAGCGCTGGACCGACGTCACCGACCTCTACGTCCACCCGCGCACGGTCTCCCTCGAGAGCCTGGGCGCCGGCCTGCTGCGTGACCTCGAGGGGGAGACCACCCAGGACCTGTCCATGTCCGACCTCGCCTTCCACGCCCTGCGCGAGTACCAGCCCGGCGACGACCGTCGCTACATCCACTGGCGGTCGTCGGCCAAGGCCGGCCGGCTCCTGGTGCGGCAGTTCCTCGACACCCGCCGCTCCCACCTGTGCCTGGTCGTCGACGCCGACCCGGAGCAGTACGAAGGCGGGGAGGACGAGGCGGAGACCGTCATCAGCGCTGCGGCGTCACTGGCCCTGCGCGCGATCCGCGACGAGCAGGACACGACCGTGGTGTGCCGCGGCGAGACGGCCTCCCGCACCACGGCCGCCCTGACCCTCGACGCCCTGGCCCGCGTCGAGCTGGGGCCGTCGGACGTGTTCGGCCGGTGCACCGAGGCCCACGCGCTGGCCCCGGACACCTCGGTCGTCGTCCTGCTCACCGGTCCACGACGTCCCTTCATCGAGGCCCAGCGGGCGCTGGCGCAGTTCGAGGTGGAGGTCACCAAGGTCGTGCTCACCGTCGACGCCCTCGAGCGGACCGGCGTGCAGCACCTCGGCGACATCACCCGCCTCAACATCCGCCGCATCCAAGACCTGCGGGCCGTCCTCGCCAGCGGGGTGCTGGCATGAGCCCGCGCCCCGACGACACCACCGGGCCCTCCCGGGACGCGACGGCCCCCGGTCGCACGCGCACCCGCAGCTCGTGGACCGCCACCCGCGCACGGGTCGCCGCGGGGCAGCAGGGCGGCGCGCTCCGGCCGACCCGGGACGCCCTGGTCGACGCCGCGTTCACGGCGGCGCTGGTCGGTGTGGCCCTCGTGGGGTTCCGCACCGACTTCGCCGGTGCCGCCTGGGTGCTGCCGGCGGCGGTCGGGCTGCTCCTGGGCATCCTCGTCACGCACGTCACCAGCGCGCTGCGCCTGCCTCTCGCGGTGCCCCTCGCCGTCGTGGCGGTCCTCTACCTCCTGCTCGGCGGGCCGTTGGCCGTGCGCCGCGACCTCGTCGGAGGGGTGCTGCCCAGCGGGAGGACGTTCGCCGACCTCGCCGACACCAGCGTGCACGGGTGGAAGCGGCTGGTGACGCTGCTCCCGCCCGTCGACTCCACCGCCGAGCTCCTCGCCCTGCCGCTGCTCGTGGCCCTGCTCGGCGGGTGCCTCACCTACGCCGTGGCGCGGCGCTGGCGCACCCCGTACGCCGTGCTCGTCGCCCCCCTCGCGGTGCTCGCGCTGGTCATCGTGCTGGGCACCCTCGAACCGGCCGCCCTCGCCGTCCAGGGTGCGGTCTTCGCCGTGCTCGGCATCGGCTGGATGGTGGTCCGGGCGGCGCGCTCGCGCTCGCGGCTGCAGAACGGCTCCGGGCAGCGCACCCGGCAGGGCATCGGCGCCGCGCTCGTCGGCGTGGCCCTGCTCGCCGGCTACCTCGTGGGCCCGCACCTGCCCGGTGGGGGCTCCACCACCCGTCTCGTCGCGAGGTCCTACGTCGTCCCACCCATCGACGTGGCCGCGTACCCGAGCCCGCTGGCCGGGTTCCGCCGGTACACCGAGCCCAACCCCGCGAAGCTCTGGCACACACCGCTGCTCCAGGTGAGCGGCCTGCCGGCCGGGACGCCGCTGCGCTTCGCCACCCTCGACTCCTACGACGGCTCGGTCTGGGGCGCGTCCGACCGCGCCAACACCGGGACCGCCACCGCCGGGGCCTCGTTCCAGCAGGTGGGGGAGAGCGTGTCCACCCGCGGCCCCGGGCGCCGCACCACCGTGGAGGTCACCGTGCCCGAGGGTGGGTACGGCGACGTGTGGCTGCCGACGGCCGGCACCGTGACGGGGGTCAGGTTCGGCGGTCGGCGCGAGGACGAGCTCGCCTCGAGGCTCTGGCTCAACATCGACACCAACACCGCGCTGGTCCCGGCACGCCTCGAGGGCGGCGACTCCTACACCTTCACCGCCTTCGTGCCGCCGACGCCCGCGACGATGCCGGCCTCGCTCGGCGTCGACGCCGGGTCACTGGTCGAGGACGTCGACACCGGCTTCCTCGACGCCAAGCTCGACGCCTGGACCGGCGACGCCCCGGACCCGTGGGCGCAGTTCCGCGCCGTGGCCAAGGTGATGCAGGGCGAGGGGGCCTACACCGACGGCGGCACGAAGAACTCCGTCGAGCGCTACTACCTGCCCGGGCACAGCATCGGCCGGCTCTCGCGCTTCACCGGGCTGGCGCAGCTGGCCGGCAACGACGAGCAGTACGCCGCGACCCTCGCCCTCGTCGGCAACCGGCTCGGCATCCCGACCCGCGTCGTCATGGGCGCGATCATGCCCGCGAGCGGCACCGTCACCGGCGAGGACGTGCACGCCTGGGTGGAGGTCCGCGACAGCCTCGGGACGTGGGTGCCCGTGCTCAAGGACAGCTTCCTGCCCGACCGCAACAAGAAGCCGCGGGAGCTGCAGACCAAGGTCGAGGACCGCAAGGTCGGGGCGCTGGTGCCCCCGCCGGCCGGGCTCAGCCCGCCGAGCGTGCTCCAGGGACCCGACCAGGCCCAGAACGCCACCAACCTCAAGAAGCCCCCGAAGAAGCTGCTCGACCCCTCGAGCTGGCCGTGGTGGGTGCGGTGGCTCGTGTTCTACGTCCTGCTGCCCCTGCTCGTGCTCACCGCGCTCTACTGGCTGGTGCGCGCGCTGAAGTCCTGGCGTCGCCGTCGGCACGCCACCCGAGGCCCCACCGCCACCCGCGTCGCGTGGACCTGGGCCGACCTCATGGCCAGCGCGCGCTCCTACGGCCACCGGCCCCCGCACCGCGCCACCCGCCTCGAACAGGCGCGCGCACTGCGTGGGCCGGTCGACACCCTGCCGCTGGCCCGCCGGGCCGACGCGCACGTCTTCGGGCCGGGCGAGCCGTCCGACGAGGACGCCGCCGGCTTCTTCCGCGCAGCCGACGAGGTGCGCGGCGACCTGCGGGCACAGGCCGACCTCTGGCGGCGGCTGCGCTCGGACGTCGACGTCCGTCCCCTGTTCAGCCGGACCGCCCGCTGACCCACCCCTGGCCCACCGGAGTCGGGGGAGGGGGACGGCAGAAGGGGCACCACCCGCGGACGGGTGGTGCCCCTTCTGGCTACGGGGAGTGCTGGGGTCAGCGCTCCTCGGTGCCGGCGATGAAGGCCTCGAGCCGGGTGCGGCCCTCGGTGTCCTCGCGCTGCACGGGCGGGGACTTCATCAGGTAGGAGGAGGCGCTGATGAGGGCGCCGCCGATGCCGCGGTCCTTGGCGATCTTGGCCGCGCGGATGGCGTCGATGATGATGCCGGCCGAGTTCGGGGAGTCCCAGACCTCGAGCTTGTACTCCAGGTTGAGCGGGACGTCGCCGAACGCGCGGCCCTCGAGGCGCACGTAGGCCCACTTGCGGTCGTCGAGCCAGGCGACGTAGTCCGAGGGGCCGATGTGGACGTTGCGGCTGTCGGTCTGGCCGGCCAGGGCGCCGGTCAGGTTGGAGGTGACGGCCTGGGTCTTGG
>NZ_BAABLO010000001.1:0-842478 GCF_039544395.1 Pedococcus ginsenosidimutans | reverse complement strand
CCAAGACCCAGGCCGTCACCTCCAACCTGACCGGCGCCCTGGCCGGCCAGACCGACAGCCGCAACGTCCACATCGGCCCCTCGGACTACGTCGCCTGGCTCGACGACCGCAAGTGGGCCTACGTGCGCCTCGAGGGCCGCGCGTTCGGCGACGTCCCGCTCAACCTGGAGTACAAGCTCGAGGTCTGGGACTCCCCGAACTCGGCCGGCATCATCATCGACGCCATCCGCGCGGCCAAGATCGCCAAGGACCGCGGCATCGGCGGCGCCCTCATCAGCGCCTCCTCCTACCTGATGAAGTCCCCGCCCGTGCAGCGCGAGGACACCGAGGGCCGCACCCGGCTCGAGGCCTTCATCGCCGGCACCGAGGAGCGCTGACCCCAGCACTCCCCGTAGCCAGAAGGGGCACCACCCGTCCGCGGGTGGTGCCCCTTCTGCCGTCCCCCTCCCCCGACTCCGGTGGGCCAGGGGTGGGTCAGCGGGCGGTCCGGCTGAACAGGGGACGGACGTCGACGTCCGAGCGCAGCCGCCGCCAGAGGTCGGCCTGTGCCCGCAGGTCGCCGCGCACCTCGTCGGCTGCGCGGAAGAAGCCGGCGGCGTCCTCGTCGGACGGCTCGCCCGGCCCGAAGACGTGCGCGTCGGCCCGGCGGGCCAGCGGCAGGGTGTCGACCGGCCCACGCAGTGCGCGCGCCTGTTCGAGGCGGGTGGCGCGGTGCGGGGGCCGGTGGCCGTAGGAGCGCGCGCTGGCCATGAGGTCGGCCCAGGTCCACGCGACGCGGGTGGCGGTGGGGCCTCGGGTGGCGTGCCGACGGCGACGCCAGGACTTCAGCGCGCGCACCAGCCAGTAGAGCGCGGTGAGCACGAGCAGGGGCAGCAGGACGTAGAACACGAGCCACCGCACCCACCACGGCCAGCTCGAGGGGTCGAGCAGCTTCTTCGGGGGCTTCTTGAGGTTGGTGGCGTTCTGGGCCTGGTCGGGTCCCTGGAGCACGCTCGGCGGGCTGAGCCCGGCCGGCGGGGGCACCAGCGCCCCGACCTTGCGGTCCTCGACCTTGGTCTGCAGCTCCCGCGGCTTCTTGTTGCGGTCGGGCAGGAAGCTGTCCTTGAGCACGGGCACCCACGTCCCGAGGCTGTCGCGGACCTCCACCCAGGCGTGCACGTCCTCGCCGGTGACGGTGCCGCTCGCGGGCATGATCGCGCCCATGACGACGCGGGTCGGGATGCCGAGCCGGTTGCCGACGAGGGCGAGGGTCGCGGCGTACTGCTCGTCGTTGCCGGCCAGCTGCGCCAGCCCGGTGAAGCGCGAGAGCCGGCCGATGCTGTGCCCGGGCAGGTAGTAGCGCTCGACGGAGTTCTTCGTGCCGCCGTCGGTGTAGGCCCCCTCGCCCTGCATCACCTTGGCCACGGCGCGGAACTGCGCCCACGGGTCCGGGGCGTCGCCGGTCCAGGCGTCGAGCTTGGCGTCGAGGAAGCCGGTGTCGACGTCCTCGACCAGTGACCCGGCGTCGACGCCGAGCGAGGCCGGCATCGTCGCGGGCGTCGGCGGCACGAAGGCGGTGAAGGTGTAGGAGTCGCCGCCCTCGAGGCGTGCCGGGACCAGCGCGGTGTTGGTGTCGATGTTGAGCCAGAGCCTCGAGGCGAGCTCGTCCTCGCGCCGACCGCCGAACCTGACCCCCGTCACGGTGCCGGCCGTCGGCAGCCACACGTCGCCGTACCCACCCTCGGGCACGGTGACCTCCACGGTGGTGCGGCGCCCGGGGCCGCGGGTGGACACGCTCTCCCCCACCTGCTGGAACGAGGCCCCGGCGGTGGCGGTCCCGGTGTTGGCGCGGTCGGACGCGCCCCAGACCGAGCCGTCGTAGGAGTCGAGGGTGGCGAAGCGCAGCGGCGTCCCGGCCGGCAGGCCGCTCACCTGGAGCAGCGGTGTGTGCCAGAGCTTCGCGGGGTTGGGCTCGGTGTACCGGCGGAACCCGGCCAGCGGGCTCGGGTACGCGGCCACGTCGATGGGTGGGACGACGTAGGACCTCGCGACGAGACGGGTGGTGGAGCCCCCACCGGGCAGGTGCGGGCCCACGAGGTAGCCGGCGAGCAGGGCCACGCCGACGAGCGCGGCGCCGATGCCCTGCCGGGTGCGCTGCCCGGAGCCGTTCTGCAGCCGCGAGCGCGAGCGCGCCGCCCGGACCACCATCCAGCCGATGCCGAGCACGGCGAAGACCGCACCCTGGACGGCGAGGGCGGCCGGTTCGAGGGTGCCCAGCACGATGACCAGCGCGAGCACCGCGAGGGGGGCGACGAGCACGGCGTACGGGGTGCGCCAGCGCCGCGCCACGGCGTAGGTGAGGCACCCGCCGAGCAGGGCCACGAGCAGCGGCAGGGCGAGGAGCTCGGCGGTGGAGTCGACGGGCGGGAGCAGCGTCACCAGCCGCTTCCACCCGTGCACGCTGGTGTCGGCGAGGTCGGCGAACGTCCTCCCGCTGGGCAGCACCCCTCCGACGAGGTCGCGGCGCACGGCCAACGGCCCGCCGAGCAGGAGGTAGAGGACCGCCACGACGGCGAGGGGCACCGCGAGAGGCAGGCGCAGCGCGCTGGTGACGTGCGTGACGAGGATGCCCAGGAGCAGCCCGACCGCCGCCGGCAGCACCCAGGCGGCACCGGCGAAGTCGGTGCGGAACCCCACGAGGGCCACACCGACCAGCGCCGCCGTGAACGCGGCGTCGACCAGGGCGTCCCGGGTCGGCCGGAGCGCGCCGCCCTGCTGCCCCGCGGCGACCCGTGCGCGGGTGGCGGTCCACGAGCTGCGGGTGCGCGTGCGACCGGGGGCCGTCGCGTCCCGGGAGGGCCCGGTGGTGTCGTCGGGGCGCGGGCTCATGCCAGCACCCCGCTGGCGAGGACGGCCCGCAGGTCTTGGATGCGGCGGATGTTGAGGCGGGTGATGTCGCCGAGGTGCTGCACGCCGGTCCGCTCGAGGGCGTCGACGGTGAGCACGACCTTGGTGACCTCCACCTCGAACTGCGCCAGCGCCCGCTGGGCCTCGATGAAGGGACGTCGTGGACCGGTGAGCAGGACGACGACCGAGGTGTCCGGGGCCAGCGCGTGGGCCTCGGTGCACCGGCCGAACACGTCCGACGGCCCCAGCTCGACGCGGGCCAGGGCGTCGAGGGTCAGGGCGGCCGTGGTGCGGGAGGCCGTCTCGCCGCGGCACACCACGGTCGTGTCCTGCTCGTCGCGGATCGCGCGCAGGGCCAGTGACGCCGCAGCGCTGATGACGGTCTCCGCCTCGTCCTCCCCGCCTTCGTACTGCTCCGGGTCGGCGTCGACGACCAGGCACAGGTGGGAGCGGCGGGTGTCGAGGAACTGCCGCACCAGGAGCCGGCCGGCCTTGGCCGACGACCGCCAGTGGATGTAGCGACGGTCGTCGCCGGGCTGGTACTCGCGCAGGGCGTGGAAGGCGAGGTCGGACATGGACAGGTCCTGGGTGGTCTCCCCCTCGAGGTCACGCAGCAGGCCGGCGCCCAGGCTCTCGAGGGAGACCGTGCGCGGGTGGACGTAGAGGTCGGTGACGTCGGTCCAGCGCTCGGTGCGCCGCACGAGCCCGAGGGGGTCGCCCTGGACGGTGCGCGCGGGGCCGACGGGGATGACCCCGCGACGGTGCGTGGGCACGACGAACAGCTCCTCGTGCTCCTTGCCCGCCCCGAGCGCCGGCAGCGTGAACCGGGCGGCGGACACCCCCACCGGGAGCTCGACCAGCAGAGGCAGCATCCCGCGCCGGGAGGCGTTGGTGACGGTGATGCGACCGGTTGCGGGCTCGCCGACGCTCACGCGTACCGGTTCCAGCTCGGTGCTGATGGCCACCCGGGTGCGGCCGACGGCCAGGAGCACGCAGCACAGGAGCAGCGCGAACGCGGCGGCGGCGATCATCAGCCACTCGGTCCAGCCGGTGAGGCTGCCCACGACCCAGCCCACGACCCCGAGCACCAGGACGGCCCAGCCGAGGGGCGAGACCCAGCGCAGGAAGCCCAGCACCGGTGACCACGCCGGGCGGGTCCGGTCGCGCAGCCGCAGCACGCGGTCCCTGACGCCCTCGGGGACCGCGGGCACGGTCAGCCCGCCCGCTCCGGTGAGGCCGGGGACGCGCACGGCCGGCAGCCGCAGCGCCGGCAGGGACCAGCCCCGTCGGGCACCCTCGCGTCCGGCACCCTCGCGCGGGCCACCTCCGCGTCGGGCACGGCGGGGTACGGCGCGGTCGGTCCGCCGCCCCGGTCGCCGGTCGGCGGACCGTCCCGTGCGCAGGTCGGCGCGACGGACGGTCCGCTCCTCCTCGGGTGCGGGACCGTCCGGGTCGGGCCCGGTGGGTGAGCTCATGGTTCCTTCGGGGCTCAGGCGGCGCGCTCGGCGGGCGGCGCGACCTCGCCGAGGATCTGGGAGATGACCTGGTCGACCGTGGTGCCGGCGAACTGCGCCTCCGCGGTGAGCAGCAGCCGGTGGCACAGCACCGGGTTCGACAGCATCTTGATGTCGTCGGGGATGACGTGGGTGCGCCCCTGGCTGGCCGCCCAGGTCTTGGCGCAGCGCACGAAGGCGAGGCACCCGCGCACCGACAGCCCGAGCTTCACCGAGACGTGGCGGCGGGATGCCTCGGCGATCTGCGAGATGTAGGCGAGGATCGCCGGGTCGACGTGCACCTCGTCGGCCAGCGCCGCCATGTCGGTGACGACGCTGCTCGTGACCACGGCGCCGAGCGCGCCGGCCCGGTCGCGGACCTTGGCGTCGGCGAGGACGGCGACCGTCGCCTCGAGGTCGGGGTAGCCCAGCGAGGTCTTCATGAGGAACCGGTCGAGCTGGGCCTCGGGCAGCCGGTAGGTGCCGGCCTGCTCGATCGGGTTCTGGGTGGCGATGACCATGAAGGGGCGGCCGGCCTCGTGCCGCACGCCGTCGATGGTGACGTGGGCCTCCTCCATGACCTCCAGCAGCGCGGACTGCGTCTTGGGGGAGGCCCGGTTGATCTCGTCGGCGAGGACGATGTTGGCGAAGATCGGCCCGGGGTGGAAGTCGAACTTCTGGCTGCTCGGGTCGTAGATCGTCACGCCGGTGACGTCGCTCGGGAGCAGGTCGGGCGTGAACTGGATGCGGGTGTTCGTGCCCTTCACCGTGCCGGCCAGCGCCCGCGCGAGCTGCGTCTTGCCGGTGCCGGGGAAGTCCTCGAGCAGGATGTGCCCCTCGGACAGCATGCAGGTCAGCGCGAGGCGGATGACGTGGTCCTTGCCGAGCACGGCCTTCTCGACGTTCTGCACCATCTGGGTGAACGCCTGCTCGAACCACCGGGCCTGCTCTGGGGTGACGCTCATCGGGTGGTGCCTCTCGTGTCTGCGGGTGGTACGGGCTGGGCGGGGACCTTCACCATTGGAGGCTCCCCGTGTCGCTCTGTCCGGTCCTGGAGCAGGTGGCGCTCACGGTGTCGCCGGTCTGCCCGAAGAAGTTGTTGCTCTCCTTGGTGGCGTTGCCGCCCATGCTCATGGACGTCCAGCCCCTGACCGTGGCCCCGTTCTTGCGGAAGCTGCAGGTCACGTTGCCGCCGAAGTTCGCCGTGCGTACGGCGATCCAGTAGCAGTTGGAGCTGGTACAGGAGCCGGTGCCGACGCAGGCCCGCTGTGAGCAGGACTTCCCCTTGAGCACGGTGACGGTGGGGCCGGCGTCGGTGTGGCCGCTGACCCCCGCCCCCGGGGAGCGCCCTGAGTCCACCGCCACCGCGTACACCGTGACGGAGTAGGTGGTGTCGAACTTCGCCTCGGTGTGCGACCACGACCGGGCGCTCGCGCCCAGCGTGGCCAGCCTCGTGCCGCCCCGGTAGACCTGGAACTGGGTCGCCGCGCGACCGTTCTGGCTCCACGACCACTTGTAGGTGATCGTCCTGCCGCTGGCCGTGTACCCCGCCGAGCGCGGCGCGTTCGTCGGGCCGTACGGGTGGATGGTCACCCCGGCAGACCAGGGCGAGGGGCGTCCGGCGGTGTTGATGCCGCGGACCTTGAGCGTCTGCGACCCCGTGCCCAGGTTGGCACCGATGGTCAGCGTCGGGGTCACCCTGCCCTCCGGGCAGCTGCAGGCGACCGAGCCGCTGCGGCCACCGCTGGTCCACTCCACGCGGGAGTAGCCGTTGGCGTTCGACTCGTTCAGCTGGACGGTGAAGGTCGCGCCGTAGTTGGCCTTGGGGGTCTGCGCCTTCAGGCCGGTCGGCGTCTGCGGGTAGCCGGTCGGCTTGATCGAGGACGTGTTGGTCCGCGGCGACTCCTTGGAGGCGCCGTTGGTCGCGGTGACGGCGTACGTGTAGGTCGAGCCGCTGTAGGGGACGTTGGAGTCCGGGTAGGACGTGCTGTCGGGCGAGGCGCGGCCGACCTCCGACCACGGGCCGCTGTCGGTGCGCCGGTAGACCGTGTAGCGCACGAGGTCGGGACCGTTGGGCGACACCGGGTTCCACGACACGCGGACGGTGGTCGACGAGCTTCCCGCGGCAGGAGTGGGCACCGTCAGGCCAGGTTTGCCGACGGCCGGCGGGGTGCCGGCGGACTGGAGCTCGACGACGGGGCCGTAGGGACCGGCGCCGAGGTCGTTGCGGGCCCGGACGGACACCTTCTGCTTGTCGTTGTTGGTCAGCCCGGAGATGGAGGCGCGGAGGTTGTCGCCCCCGGCGACCGAGACCGTCCGGGCGACCCCGGTCGTCGCGTCCTGGAACTTCGCGACGTACCCGGTCACGGCGCTGCCCTTCTGGGCGGGCTTGGACCAGGTCACGGTGAGCGTGCCGTCACCACGGGACACCAGGCTCACGCCGCTCACGGGGTTGGGCAGGGTGTCGGGACGGACCGGGCCGGCCTGCGCGCTCGGCGGGCTGTCGCCGACGGCGTTGGTGGCCACGACGGTGAAGTAGTAGGGCTCACCGTCCTGGAGTCCGCTGATCGTGCACGGTGAGGCGGTGCACCGGACCGACGTCGCCCCGGGCCCGCGGCCCCTGACCGTGTAGCTCGTGATGGGGCTGCCGCCGTCGAAGGCCGGTGGGTTCCACGAGACACGGGCCGTGCCGCCGTTGACGCGGTCGGCGACGGCGCCCACCCCGGTCGGCGCGAGCGGCTTGCCGAGCACGCTGACTGTGCCGCGCCCCACGGCGTTGCGGCCGGGTCCGTCCGAGACCGAGACGGCGACCGAGCCGGTGCCGGAGGCGTCACCGGAGGCGCTGACCGTGAGGGTGCAGCCGCTGAACCGGGTCGTGAGGCCCTTCCCACTTTCGATCCGCGCCGAGCCGATCGAGCACGTCGGCTTCTCCAGCGGCGAGTCGAGGTAGGAACGCAGGTCGACGGCCTGCGACGAGCCGGCCCGGAGACCGGCCACCGCGAACGGTCGCACCCGCGGCGGTGGGGCGGTGGGCAGTGGGTCGCCGTTGCGGTCGGTCACCTGCTCGGTGGGGTCGTTGGACAGGCCGAGCACGTTGACGCGCAGGTAGGAGACGGCACCGCCCTTGGGCTGGATGCGGACACGCCCGTTGGTGCTGCTCGGGGCATCGGCACCGGCCCGCAGGTCGACCTCGCGGCCACCCTCCCCGTTCTGGGACAGGTCGACGCCGCGGGACTGCGGCTCCCACCTGGCCTCGAACGCGACCTTGTCGAGGGTCAGGCCGGGAGGGAGCCAGGCGTGGCAGAGGGTCGGGATGTCGAGCTGGCGAGGGCGTCCCGCGGCGACGAGGGACACGGCGAAGTCGGGACAGGAGAGCAGGGGCACCTTGGGGCCGATCTGCACCGGGATCGAGACGTACGCGGTGCGGAAGTCCTTCTGGTCCACCGACTCCTGGTCGGTGACCTCGACCATCACCGCACCGGGACCGACGTAGCCGTGGGACGACGTCAGGGTCAGCGAGTTCTTGCCCTCGTTGGCCGCTGCGAGGTCGTCGGACGGTGACGCGCTCAGGGTGTCGGGGGTGGTGATGCCGATGACCCGTCCACGCGGCGACTTGACGTAGTCGCCGAGCGCCACGGTCCTGGTCGAGTCGGGGTCCATCTCGATGAGCGCACCGCTGACGACGTACGGCAGGCCGTGGTCGCCGGTCGGCACGTAGACCAGGGCCATGGCGGTCTGGCCGTCCTCGTCGGTGATGACGTAGGGCACCGTGTAGGGGTGGTCGAGCACCTCGACCCGGACGTGGTTGTCCTCGATGGTGGCGTGGGTGGACAGCACCGACCTCACCGTCAGCTGGCTCGCGTCGCCGTCGACGTCACGGTCGTTGGCGAGGACGTCGACCAGGGTGGTCGTCTCCCCCGGCTTCGGCTTGGCGGTGTCGTCGACGGCGACCGGCCGGTTCTTGAAGCCGGCCACGGGGCGCACCGTGATGGTCGACCGCGACGGGTCGAAGACACCGTTGTCGATGCCGTAGGTCAGCGTCTGCGCGCCGGCCTTCACCTCGGGCACGGTCCGCCGGAACGTCGACGACGCCGTGTCGACCTTCCAGCCGGAGAGCGCCTCGGCACTGTTGAGGTCCTTGTACTGCAGGTCGACCGAGTCGCCGCGCGCGATGAGGTCGTTCTCGGTCGGGTCGACCGTCACCGTCTTGCCCGGGGCGGCGCGCACCTCGTCGAGGACGGCCACCGGCGGCTGGGGGTCGCCCGGGGCGACGACCCCGATGCGCACGAACCCGGTGCTCTTGCCGCCGAACCGGTCGGCCACCGTGTAGTGGAGCACCTCGGTGCCACCGGCCCTCGGGTAGGCCTCGTACTTGATGGTGGAGGCGCCGATGCCCGTGACCCGGCCCAGGCCGAGGTCGAGCGCCTGGCCGTTCTCGCCGGCGATGCCCTGCACGGTGACGCTGTCGCCGTCGGGGTCGACCCCCGTCGTCGGCACCGTGATGGTGAGTGGCTCGCCGGCCACCACGCTCGCCGAGAAGCTCTTGGCCACCGGCGCCTGGTTGGGGTTGGCCGTCCCGGGCAGCGGCTTGACCGTGACCGTCACCCGGCCGCTGCGTGACTTGCTCTCGTCGCCGATGGGGTACGCGGCGTACTCGATGGTCACCGTGCGCTCGGTCGTGACGGGGGTCCGGACGTCGGGGACGTAGCGGATGAGGTTGCCCGAGGCGAAGGCGTTCTGCGGCTGGCCGCGGCCCAGCACCTTGACGCTCGCGGGGTCGAGGACGAGCGGGATGCCCTCGGCCATCGAGTCGTTGTCCAGGACCGGGATGCTCACGCTGTCCTGGTCGCGCACCACGGCGGTGTCGTCCTGGATGATCGGCAGGGCCTTGGGGTCCGACGGCCGCTGGGTGACCGTGAGCTCGCCCGTGGTCGCCTTCCTCCCGTCGCTGACGGTGTAGTGGACGGTGCCGGTGCGGGGCCTGGTGCCACCGGTGAACGGGTCGAGCGCCTCCACCCGGACCCAGCGCCCCTGGTAGATCGAGGGCCGCAGCCACTGGTCGGCAGAGTCGACCGAGACGCTGCGCGTCACGAGCACGTCCGCGCGGGGCGAGTAGTCGTTGGCGAGGACGTCGGCCATGACCGGGGTCTGGTCGCGGACCGTCGTCGAGTCCGGCACCGCGACCGGCGGGGCGTCGGGGTCGGGGTCGTCGATGAGGTCGACGCGGATCCGCCCCGGGGCGACCCCCTGGCCCACCTGCGCCGCATACGTCAGCTCGTAGGTGCCCTTGCTCGCCCCAGTGATGGTCACGACGCCGGTGTCGAGGTCGCTCTGGACGTCGAGCTGGCTGGTCGCGCGCACCTCGGTGGCCAGCCGCATGCGGGCATCAGGCTCCTCCGGGTCGGCGCCGGCGATGTCGTTGCCGAGCGGCTCGACCTGCAGCGGCTTGCCCACGACGCCCCGGACCACGTCGGGCTGCGTCTGGGGGGCGCGGAACTTGCTGCCCGCCCCCAGCACGGCGAGGGTGACCTTGCCCTGGGTGGTCCCGCCCCGGCCGTCGTCGGCGACGTAGGGCACCGCCTGGGAGCCGGCCTTGCTGCCCGCCTGGACCACGAGGCGGCCCAGGCCGTCGACGAGGCTCCCCTCGCCGGCGGGCTGGATCGTCACCTGGTCGTTCTCGGGGTCGCGCCAGTCACCGACCACCTGGACGGGCAGCCGGCCGCCGGCCACGACCGGGTACGGCGTGGTCGTGAGCCTGGCGCCGCCCTCGCGGACGAACGGCGGGGCGTTCTCGGCGTCGTCGACGACCGTGACGGTCACGGTGGCCCTCGGGTGGGCGGCGGCGGTGCCGTTGTTGACCTGGTAGGAGAAGGAGAAGGACTTCGCCTGCGGGTGCTGGGGCACGGACACGTCGACGGACTGGCCGTCGCCGGACACCGTGGCGGTCACACCCGCGGACTCGGGCTGGGTGACCTCACCCGGGGCGATGGCGAGGATGGCCCCGGCGCTGTCGGTGTCGTTGTCGAGGACGTGGAGCTTGGACGTGCGCCCCGGGCGGACCTTGAGGTTGTCGGGCTCGGCCTTGGGCGGCTGCGGCGTCGTCGTGTCGTCGACGACGTTCTTGTCCTTGTTCTGCGACTTGTCGTCGGCCTTGCTCGGGGGGATCACCGAGTCCCAGTTGTCGACCTTGACCGGCTTGGAGTCCAGGTCCCAGGCGTTGCCCGTGTCGAGGTCGTTGAGCACGATGAGGTTGCGGTTGGTGCGCAGCTTCATGCCGTCGGTGAGGGGGACGTCCGCGGGGCGCTCGAGGATGCCGGCCGTCACGGCCTGGTCCTGCCCGCAGTTGGCGCCGTAGTAGGCCCGCGCGGTCTGGGCCCAGGCTGCGTGGACGCAGTCGCCGAGCCGTACCGGTCGTGACACCTTGGGCTGCTCGGCCCCCGGCCCGACCTCGCTGGGCACCCGGACGCCGCCCTGGCCGGGGTCGCCGTCGAGCCCGACCAGCTTGAGCTCGGTCGTGGTCTCGAGCGCGACCGAGCCCGAGGCCGGACCGGGCTGCTGCAGGGCTGCGTACGCGAGGCCGCCGGCGCGGTCGGCGCCCCCGGGCACCGGCTTGTCGAGCCCGTGGGCGAAGACCTGGTCCTCACGGGGGTCGTAGACGACCCAGCGGGTGCCGACGGCCGTGATGTCGACGGCGGGTGCCTGCACGCCGAGCTTCTCGGTGACCGGCGGCCCGAACCCGGTGCCGAGGGCCGGCAGGGAGACGACCGTCCCCTTGGCCCCGGAGACGACGTGCACCCCACCGGAGGTGTCGACCGCGAGCGCCGCCACACCCCCGACCGTGGCGATCGGCTTGGCCGTGGGCGACAGGGTCAGGCCCGACAGCGGGGCGCGGGGGCTGACCCGCTGGGCCCAGACCTTGCCGGTCGCCGGGTCGACCATGGCCAGGGTGCCGCCACGCAGGTCGACGGTGGCGGGCACGTACTCACCGCCCACCGCCTTGGCCTGCGGGGGCGCCTGCACCGCCGACGCCGAGTCGAGCCGGCCGGTGACCGGGTCGATGGGGACCACCTGGTTGGTCGCCCGCGTGAGCCCCGCGACGGCCGCACCGTCCTGGAGCAGGTCGAGCCCCGAGCCCGGCGCGACGTTGGCCTGGATGCCCGCGTCGAACTGCCGGGCCGCCTTGTTCATCCGGGCGAACTGGCTGAAGTTGCTCGCGGAGACCCAGACGCCGCCGTCGTTGAGGTCGGCCTCGTGGACGGTTTCGCCCCTGGACTGGACCGCGAAGAAGGCAAGGCTGGACGCGGCCAGCGCCACGACGACCCCTGACGCGACCCCTGCGCGCCGGCGTGTCACCGGACTCATCTCCTAGGTCCCCCGTGGTGGTGCGGTCGCGTCGTGCGGGTGAGTCGTCCCCGCACCGGTGGTGTCGTGGTCGAGCGCGTCGAGCAGGGCGAGGTCGGCCTCGGTCACCAGCCGGGTCGACAGGGCGTGCTCGACCAGGCGGGCCTTGCGGTTGCTGGCGAGCTTCCCCGGCCCACCGTGCAGTCCACGAGTACCAGCATCGGCGAGCTTTTGACAGACATTGTCCAGTTTTCGGTTGAACTTCGTGACCTTCCAGCCCAGCCGCGCAGCTGCGTCCGCCGACGACGGGATCTGGCCGGGAGCTGAGTACGACCGCCGCAGCAGCCCCTCGCAGAGGGCGACCATGAGCAGCTTCTGGTCGGGGGTGAACGTCACGCGCCCGACCGTCGTCTCACCCGTGGTGTCGTCCTCGGCGACGTCCTCGGTGCCGGTCGCCGTGAAGGCCGGGGTGTCGACGATGATGTCGAAGTCGTAGGTCGTCGGGCCGGCGGTGAACCACACGGTGAACCGCTCGAGCGCGAGTGGGATCCGGGCACCGGGGTTGAGCCACGCCTGGAACAGGCCCTTCTTGTCGGCCACCGTCGCGGTGAGGGTGGTGCCGACGTTGGTGAGCCACCAGAGGCCGCCGTCCTCGACCACCTGCAGGAAGCTGCGGTGGAGGAACGGGTTGTCGTCGATCTCGACGTCGCCGGTGCGCCCGATGGTGAGCGGCGTCCCCTTCGCGGCGGCGAACTCCTCGCCGCAGAACTCGACCGTCACGCCCCCAGTGCTCACTTCGCCCTCCCGCACGTCGCTGCCGAGTACTCCGAGGTCGGACCGCTGCGGTTGACCTGCACCTGCGCGCACACCTGCTTCCCCTTGGGCACCTTGACCGTGAAGGTCGCGTCCCTGAGCGGTCCCTTGCCGACCGCGGCACCCAGCCCGCTCGTGTCGCCCGCGGTGCGGACGAAGAACGTGTCGGCCTTCTCGGGCGCGAGGTAGGTCCACGTGAAACGGACCGCGCCCGCGACGGGCACCGCCTCGAGGGTGGGCGTGCTCGGCACGTCGAGGGCGAGGTCGTCGCTCTGGCTCGCCACGGTCTTCGGGGTGTACGACGGCTCCCCTGCACCGCCCCGGCCGAAGAGCTGCGACGCCAGGAACACGACGGCCACGACCACCACGGCGATCGCCGCGAGCGTGACGGCGGGGTTGCGGCCGGCGGCCGGTGCAGCCGTGGGCTCCTCGGTGGGGGTACGCGTGCCGAGCCGGTCGCGGCTGACCGTGCCCCCGGCGTCGGGCAGGTCGGGGGCTGGGCGCTCGTAGGTGGCGTGCGTGCCTGCCGCCGCGACACCTTGGGCGCCGGTGACCGCGGTCGTGCCGCCCACCGACCGCGGTGGGCGTGGCGGGGCGGCCGGCGCCTGGCCCTGGACGGACTGCGGGGCCCGGACGCGGGTGCGGTCGTCGTCCGCCCCGGGCGCCGGGGCGCTCTGGTCGGCGAGGGTGGTCTGGCCCTGCTCGTCGAGGACGACGATGGCGGTGCGGGAGAAGCGCTGCTCCTGCTCGATCTCCTGCAGGGAGCGCGCGAACGCCAGCGCGCTCTGCGGCCGGGCGTCGGGGTCCTTCGCCATCGCCTGGGCCAGCAGTCGCTCGAGGGAGGCAGGCACGTCCGCCCGCCCGGTGGGCGGCACGGGTGCGGTGCGGATCCTCGGCATGAGGCCGTAGGCGGAGTTGTCGCCGCCGGGCACCTCGAACGGGGAGCGCCCCACGAGCAGCTGCCACAGCGTGGCGGCGAGGGAGTAGACGTCGGCCCTGGCGTCGCCGTTGGACTGGCCGAACAGCACCTCCGGCGGCGCCCACGGGACGCTGACGCCCACGTCGTCCTCGTCGTCGTCCGCGGCGCCGTGTCCGAGCTGGCCGGCGATGCCGAAGTCGGTGAGGCCGGGCGCCCCGTACTGGCTCACGAGCACGTTGGCGGGCTTGATGTCCCGGTGGGTGATGCCCGCGCGGTGCGCGGTCTCGACCGCGCTGGCGAGCTGGATACCCGTCCGGAGCACGTCCTCGACGCCGAGCCGCTCGGTGCGCGAGCGCATCGCGAGGTTGGGCGGCGGGTAGTACTTCATGACCAGGTAGGGGCGGCCGTCGGTGGACGTGCCCGACCGGAACACCTGGACGATGTAGGGGTGGTCGGCGAGCTGGGCCATGGTGTCGGCCTCGTCGCGGAACTGGCGCCGGATCGCGTCGGTGAGCCCCTCGCCCTTGAGCACCTTCACCGCGACCCGCATGCGCGGCATCTGCTGCTCGTAGAGGTAGACGTCCGCATAGCCACCGGACCCCACGAGCTCGCGGAAGACCAGCCCCTCCAGCTCGGGAGGGGTCGCCACGGTCACGACGGCACCTCGTAGGTGAAGGTGACCTCGTCGGCCATGCCCACCACGGTGCCCGGCTCGACCACCTGGCTGTCGCTGGGCCGCAGCCGCACCGGCTGCTGCCCGGGCAGCGCCACGGTGGTGCCGTTGGTGGAGCCGAGGTCGCGGACGAGCACGTGCCAGCCCTCGAGGACGATCTCCACGTGGTTGCGGGAGATGTCGTTCTCGCGGCTGACGACGCGCACGAGGTGGGGTCGCTGGGCCGGGGGCAGGTCGGCGTTGACCCTCGGCGCGCGGCCGAGCAGCACCCCCCGGTCGAGGGTCACGACGTCGCCGGTGGACAGGCGGAGCGTCCCGAGCGGCGGCCGGGGCGTCTGGAACGGCTGCTGCGGCGGGATGTCGCGGTCGCAGACCCGGCAGGTCACCGCGTGCGGGGGGCTCGGGTGGCCGGCGGGGCACAGCACCGCGAGCACGATCGGCCCGCGCGGGATCGAGCCGGTGGCGGTCACCGGCAGGCTCGCGCGGTCGACGGTGGCCGACTCCACCTCGGGGGCGGCCGTGTCCTGCGGCGCCTCCGGCGGGGGCGGGGTCGGGTCCGACGGGACGCCCGCTCGAGCGGGGGGCGCCGGCGGGGCGGCGACCGCGTCGGCACTCGTGGTGCCGCTGCGTCCGGGCATCTGGACCGGCGCCTCGGCGGGCTGCGCCCCCCAGCCCTGCACATCCGGGCGCGGCTCGACCGGCGGGGACGCGGGTGCGGGCGCCGGGGACGGTGCGGCCGCGACGGGTGGGGTCGGTGCGGGTGGGGTCGGGACGGCGGGCACCACCGGCACCTGCGTGGTCGGGGTGGCCGCCGGGGCGGGGTCGTCGGCCGGGGCCACGTTGCTGCCGCCGCGGCGCCACGGGACCGACTCGATCAGCCCGCTCCCGGGGGCCGGTCCACCTGTAGCCGGCTCCTTGACGGGGGCGTCGGCCGGCGGGTTGGCAGGGCGCCCCTGCTGGGTGTGCTGCGGCGGCGGGAGGGTGTGCTCCGTGGGCCGCGGGTCGGGCTGCGCCGGGGGACGGTCGACCCCGGCGGCCTCCTCCATCGGGACCCGGCCGATGGGTGGCTCCTGCAGGGTGCCGGTGTCGTGGTCGGGCAGGAACGGCGGGGAGCCCGTCGAGCCGGGTGCGCCGAAGAGGTAGTCGTACCCCGGCACGTCCTGCACCGACGGCGCGTCCTGCGCCCCGGAGTCGGTCGCCGCGCCGGCGGGCGGGGGTCCCCCGCGTCGCAGGCGGGCCGGCAGCTGCCACCCCTTGGCGCCGCCCGGGGAGCTCAGCTCGCCGTCGGGGAGGGACGTTCCCTGCGGCGCGGGGAGCGGCTCGCCCGAGTGCAGGATGAGCACGGTGGTCCCGTCCGGGGCGTCCTCGTCGGCCCACGGACCCCGCCGCGCCGCGCGGATCTCGACCTCACCGTCGGGGGTCGGCATCACGGCGTACGCGGTGCCGCGGGCCACGACGCGCACGGGCGCACCGTCCTGGACCGCCACGAAGTCCGGTGTGGTGCGCACGCCGTCGCGGGTCAGGGCGTCGAGCAGGTCGTCGAGCTCGCCCGACCCAACCGCTGCGCGGGCGCGCACGACGACGTCGTCGGAGTCGCTGCCGCGCACGAGGGCGAAGACGCCACCGGCCGAGATGGCGGACCATCCCGGCTGGTCGGGGGCGTGGAAACGGACCTCCGTCACGTCGCGGTCCTCCTGACCTCGCTGCGCGGCGCGGTGTCGACGTCGAGGTCGTCCGCGTCGTCGTCGCGGCGGTCGAGCGCCACGACCACCACGGTGACGTTGTCGCGGCCGCCGGCGTCGACGGCCGCCTCGACGAGCGCGGTGGCGGCACTGCCGGGGTCGTCGTGCTCGGCGAGGACCGCCGCGATCTCCCGGTCGCCGAGCTCGCCGTTGAGGCCGTCCGAGCAGATGATGAACCGCTCCCCCACGTGGGGCGGGAAGACCCACAGGTCGACGGCGGGCATGGTGTCGGCGCCCAGCGAGCGGGTCACGACGTTGCGCAGGGGGTGGCGGGCCGCCTCGGCCTCCGTGATGAGCCCGGCGTCGACGAGCTCGCGGACCTCCGAGTGGTCGACGGTCACCAGCTGCAGGCGCCCGTCGACGAACCGGTAGACCCGTGAGTCGCCGACGTTGAAGACGGCCCAGTGGGTGGACCCGCCGGCGCTGACGACGGCGAGCCCGGCGGCGGTCGTCCCCATACCCGTCTGCTCGGGGTGGCGCGCCACCGACCGCAGGATCCGGGCGTTGGCCTCGGTGAGCGCGGCGACCAGGTCGTCGCGGACCAGCACGGTGCGCTCGGACAGCCCGCGCAGGCACTCGACGACGATCGCGCTCGCCACCTCACCCGCCGCGTGGCCGCCCATCCCGTCGGCGACGGCGAAGACCGCGCCGTCGGTGGTGAGGTCGTCCTCGTTGTGGCCACGGACGCGGCCGACGTCGGTGGCCGCGCCGACGCGCAGCGCGAGGCCGGACAGGTGCACCTCCCGGGTGCTCACCGGGTCACCCGGACGGTCTGCATGAGCTCCTGGATGGTGGCGTACTCGTCGGCCACCTGCGGGCCACCCACCGAACCGGTCACCTGGATCAGGTCGACCACCTGGCCTCGCCGGGCCCCGGCGAACAGGTGGGCCTGGACCACGTCGCCGACCTGCTCGTCCGTCCACGACACGTTGACGCCCACGAAGGGAACGGTGTCGATCTCGACCTCGAAGGGGTCGTCCATCTCACCGTCGGGCCGCTCGCCCACGAACGCCTTGAGCTCGGCGAGCGCCCGGCCGATGGTGAACTCCGCCGAGCGCGTGAACCCGCGGACGACCAGGTTGGGGGCGAACGTGCCCACCTGCTCCGCCCGTCGCGCCGCCAGCAGCGTGCCGGGGACCCGCACCGGCGACCACCCGTCCGGGATGTCGACGGTGACCGAGGGCGGGCCGGGGAACTGCTCGCTCGGGTACTTCAGGGTGGGCATCGGGACCTTTCGGGGTGCTCAGTGGCCAGCGGCCTGGCCGACGACCGCACCGGCAAGGCTAGGTGCGGCGCAGACCGGCTCCCATGGGGAGCACTCCCCATCACCCACCCTGCCGACACGGTCGGGCCAAGGCTCCCACAGGAGGGCAAACCGGGAAACCTCGACAGTCCGGTCAGACCCGCGCCCCTCAGTCGGCGACACCGCGCAG
This sequence comes from Pedococcus ginsenosidimutans, assembly GCF_039544395.1. Taxonomy (NCBI): domain Bacteria; kingdom Bacillati; phylum Actinomycetota; class Actinomycetes; order Micrococcales; family Intrasporangiaceae; genus Pedococcus; species Pedococcus ginsenosidimutans. The sequence continues at coordinate 825,178 of NZ_BAABLO010000001.1, read as the reverse complement.
CGCCGCCAGCGTCGTCGGCACGTCGTCGACGACCACGGCGTCGACGCCGGCCCGCACCAGCTCGCTGGCCACCTTCGCGTCGGGGCACCACGCCACCACCTCGAGGCCGGCCTCGTGGGCCACCCGCACCGAGTACTCCGCGGAGCGGAAGGTGGGTGAGTGGTCCATGGCGTTGGGGCCGAAGGAGGACCAGTGGGCGGCGACACCGTCGACACCGAGGTGCCTGGCCGCCGGGATGGCCTTGCGCAGCGGGAAGCCGATCCACGTGAGAAGCGCCCGGGGGACGTCGGGGGCGACCTCGTGCAGGACGAGGAGCGCAGCCGGGTCGAAGGAGGACACGAGGAGCGGCCGCCTGGCAGCCTCGGCGACGACGACCGGACCGAGCAGGGCGGCGGTGGTCGAGCCCCGGGGGCGCAGGGCGTCCTCGAGCGAGGTCTTGAGGTCGAGGTTGACGCCGGTTCCTGCGGGGAGGGCGTCGAGGACCTCGCCCAGCGTCACCGCGCCGAGCTCCCGGGCCCGGTCGAGGGTCAGGTCGGCGACGAACTCGGCGCCGCCGAGCGTGGGGTAGTGCCCCACGACGAGCGCGTCGTCACCGGTGCGCCGGACGTCGAGCTCCACCCAGCGGAGCCCGCTCTGCGCCGCCGCCAGGATCGAGCCGAGCGAGTTCTCGGGGTGGCCGTCGACGGTGTCGCGACCCAGGCCCCGGTGCCCCAGGACCGTGGGACGCCCCCCGAAGACCCTCACGCCTCGCCGGGTCCCGTGGACTCCGGCTGCTGCGCCCACCACTCCCGCAGGGCCGCCTCGGCGGCGTCCCGGCCGATGGGGCCCTGGTCCATGCGCACCTCGAGGAGGAAGGAGTAGGCGCGCCCCAGCACCGGGCCCGGCCGGATACCCAGCACGTCCGCGATCTCGTTGCCGTTGAGCTCCGGGCGCACCTTCGCCAGCTCCTCGGCCTCCTGCAGCGCGGCGATGCGCACCTCGAGGGCGTCGTACGTGGCGGACAGCCGCGCCGCCTTCCTCGCGTTGCGGGTCGTGGAGTCGGAGCGGGTCAGGCGGTGCAGCCGCGGCAGGAGGGGGCCGGCGTCGGTGATGTAGCGGCGCACGGCCGAGTCGGTCCACTGCCCGTCGCCGTACCCGTGAAAGCGCAGGTGCAGCTCGGTGAGCCGGGCCACCGCCTTGACCGTGTCCTTGTCGAAGCGCAGCGCCTTGAGCCGCTTCGACGCCAGCTTGGCGCCGACGACCTCGTGGTGGTGGAAGGAGACGCCGCCGCCGTCCTCGAAGCGCCGCGTCGCGGGCTTGCCGATGTCGTGCAGCAGCGCTGCGAGGCGCAGCCAGAGGTCGGGCCCGGGGACCGACTCGGGCGGGCCGCCCGGGGGACCCTCGAGGGCGATCGCCTGGTCGAGCACGGTGAGCGAGTGCTCGTAGACGTCCTTGTGGCGGTGGTGCTCGTCGATCTCCAGCCGCAGCGCGGGGAGCTCGGGCAGCACCTGGTCGGCCAGCCCGGACTCCACGAGCAGCCGCAGGCCGGGGCGGGGCGTGGGGGCGAGGAGCAGCTTGGTCAGCTCGTCGCGCACCCGCTCGGCCGAGACGATGCCGATCGAGGGCGCCATCTGCACCATCGCGGCACGCACCTGCGGCGCCACGTCCACGCGGAGCTGGGCGACGAACCGGCAGGCCCGCATCATCCGCAGCGGGTCGTCGCCGAACGAGAGCTCTGGCGTCCCCGGTGTGCGCAGCCGGCGTGCGGCGAGGTCGGCCAGGCCGCCGTACGGGTCGACGAACTCCATCGAGGGCAGCCGCAACGCCATCGCGTTGACGGTGAAGTCGCGGCGCACGAGGTCGTCCTCGAGGTTGTCGCCGAACGCGACCACGGGCTTGCGGGTCTCGCCGTCGTACGCGTCCGCGCGGTAGGTCGTCACCTCCACCGTGTGCCCGCCGCGGCGGGCGCCGATGGTGCCGAACTCCCGGCCGATGTCCCAGTGCGCCTCCGCCCAGGGGCGCAGCACGGCCAGCGTCTGGTCGGGCGTGGCGCTCGTCGTGAAGTCCAGGTCGGGGGACACCCGGCCGAGGAACGCGTCGCGCACCGGACCGCCGACCAGGGCCAGCTCGTGGCCCGCCGCGGCGAAGAGCCCACCGAGCTCGGTGAGCAGCGGCACGACGGGTGCGAGGTGGGCGGTGGCCTGTCGCATCAGCTCGGGCAGCGGGGCCGACGTGGGGTCGGCCTGCGGCTCGCGGGGATCAGCGGTGGACACGAGGGACAAGCCTAGGCGCTCGTTAGAGTGGCCGGGTGAGCTCCCCTGCGCGCGACCCCGAACGGCTGGTCCCCAGCCGTCCGAGGCTGCCCGCGGTGGAGGAGCGCTCGGCCGGCGGCATCGTCGTCGACATCCACGACGGGGTCGCCCGGATCGCCGTGATCGCGCGCCGCAACCGGGCCGGGCGGATCGAGTGGTGCCTGCCCAAAGGTCACAGCGAGGGCTCGGAGACCCTGCCCGAGACCGCCGCCCGCGAGGTCGCCGAGGAGACCGGTATCGAGGGCCGCGTCCTGACCGAGCTCGGCACCATCGACTACTGGTTCGCGACCCACGACCACCGCGTCCACAAGTTCGTCCACCACTACCTCCTCGAGGCCACCGGCGGGCGGCTCACCATCGACAACGACCCCGACCACGAGGCCATCGACGTCGCCTGGCTGCCGCTGCGCGAGGCCCACGAGCACCTCACCTTCCCCAACGAGCGCCGCATAGCCCGTCAGGCCTGGCACCGTCTGGCCGGAGACGGGTGATGGCCCGGTCCCCGATATGCCGCGTGCTCGCCGCGGCAGTGCTCACCCTGCCCGCGGCCACAGTCGCGGTCCCGGGGGCGTCGGCCGACCCCGCACCCGCCGCCGGGGCCGCTGCCGCGCTGCCCTCGGTCCGCCCTGCCGCGTCCGCCGGCGGCGCCACCCTCCAGCTGACCGCCATGAGCCCCGCCGTGGTCACCCCGGGCGACACCCTCACCGTCACCGGGACCCTCCGCAACGACGGCACCACGCCGCTCAACCGGCCGCTCGTGCGGGTCGTCGCCGGCAGCTACCCGGCGGCCCCCGACGCACGCCAAGCGGTGCGCGACTGGGCGGCCGCCACCGGGCCGGCGCAGGGCACGGTCGTCGGCCAGGCCCGGCTGGCCGGGACGGTGGCGCCGGGCACGGCCGCGGCGTTCCGCGTCAAGGTGACCGGCCTCGCGAGCCTGCGCACCGACGCGACGTACGGTGCGCTGCCCCTGAGCGTGGAGTCGGGGGCGAGCGCGGTACGGACCTTCGCCGGGTACCAGCGGATCAAGCAGTACCAGCCGATGTCCGTCGCGTTCGCCGTCCCGCTGACGCTCGACCCGGACCCCGACCTCTTCGGGGCCCCCGGCACTGCCCGGGAGAGCGCCTGGACCTCCGCGCTGAGTCCCTCCTCGCGCCTCAGCCGGGTGCTGGACGCCACCCAGGACGCCCCCGTCACCTGGGCCCTCGACCCGACGCTCACCCCGAGCCTGCTGCCCGCCCCGGCCGACACCGGGGCCACCGGCTCCCGGGAGAGCGCCCTGCGGACCGCCACCGAGCTGCGCATCACCTCCGCGTCCACGCTGCACACCCCGTGGGTGCTGCCCGACACCGACGCCGACCTCGGCGCCGTCGCGGGCCAGGGCAGCGCCGAGGGCCTCTTCGAGTCGTTGGTGGGGCGGTCCGCCGACGTGGCGGAGCAGATCCACGGCCGGGCCGACATCGCCTGGCCGGCTGACGGGACCTACACGGTGCGTGCCGAGACCGGGTTGCGCCGCCTGTTCCGGGTGCCCGCGCTGGCGGCCCAGGTCGCCTCGACCTCGGCCCTCCCCCCGGGGCTCGCCGGCCAGACACCGGGCGCGGCCCAGCGCAGCAGCACCGGCCTGCCGCTGCTCGCCTACGACGACTCGCTGAGCACGTTGCTCGGGCACACCCGGTCGGCGCAGGAGGGCGTGCTCAGCACCCAGCAGTTCGTGGCCGAGTCGGCCGCCCTGCTCAACGAGCTCCCCGGCACGTCCGGGCGCGCGGTCTTCGTCGCCGCCCCCCGGTCCTTCAACCCCGACCCCACCGCGGCCAAGAAGTTCCTGTCCACCGTCTCCGCTATCCCGTGGCTGACCCCCACCGGCACCGAGGCCGAGCTCGAGGCCGCGCGCCGTACCGCCCCCACCGCCGCGGCACCCGTGACGCGCCCCACGACCCCGGCAACCGCCACCAGCCGGCCGGTGCTCACGCCCTCCCGCATCAGCGACCTCGAGGGCACCCTGCGCACGGTGCGCGGCGTCGCGCAGATCCGCGACGACGGTGACGCGTTCGCCCGCACCTGGACCCGCGCCGCCGAACAGCTGGCCTCGACCCGCTGGCGCTCTGCCCCCACGGCCTGGAACACCCTGAGCGGCCGGGTCAACACCGCGACCCGGCAGACGACGACCGCCGTCAAGGTCGCCGCGGGCACCATCAACTTCCTCGCCGACTCCGGGCGCCTGCAGATCACCGTCACCAACGACCTCGACGTGCCGGTCGACAACGTCAAGCTCCTGGTGGAGGCGTCCAACCCGCGCCTGCGCATCGACAGCCAGCCCCCGGTGCTGCGCATCGGCCCGCACAGCCGGGCCACGGTCAGCGTCAGCGTCACCGCCCTCGCGGCCGGTCTCGTGCCCCTGCGCACCACCCTGACGACCCCCGACGGCACCGTGGTCGGACAGGGTGCCGACGTCATGGTCCGGGTCACCCCGACGGGCAAGTGGGTGTACGCGGCGCTGGGCGGGATCGCGGCGTTGATCCTCGCCCTCGGTATCGTGCGCACCGTCCGGCGCCGGCCGGACCGCGACGACCACCCCGTCCCCGACACCCACCCCGTGGAGGCTTCCGGATGAGCGACACCTCCCCGGAGGCGAGCGCCGAGGACCAGGCGCCCGAGGGGTCCCTCGCCCGCTCCAGCGCCGTCATGGCGGCCGGCACGATCGTGTCGCGGCTGCTCGGGTTCGCCCGGGCGGCGCTGCTCGCCTCGGCCGTCGGCATCGGCCTCGCCGCCGACACGTTCCAGGTGGCCAACACCCTGCCCAACCAGTTCTACCTGCTGCTCGCCGGGGGCGTCCTCAACGCGGTCCTCGTCCCGCAGATCACCAAGGCCTCGACCCACGCGGACGGCGGCGACCGGTTCGTCAACCGCCTGATCACCCTCTCGCTGGCCCTGCTGCTCGGCGCGACCCTGGTCGTCACCGCGGCGGCGCCGCTGCTGGTGCGGCTGTTCTCCCAGGGCTGGGGCTCGACGACCCTGGGCCTGGCCACCGCCTTCGCCCTCATCTGCCTGCCCCAGGTCTTCTTCTACGGCCTCTACACGCTGCTCGGCCAGGTGCTCAACGCGCGCGGCAGGTTCGCCGCCTACATGTGGGCCCCCGTCCTGGCCAACCTCGTCGGGATCGTCGGGCTCGTCTGGTTCCGCCTGGCGTACACCAAGAACGTCCCCGTCGAGCAGTGGACCGGCCCCATGGTCCTGCTCCTGGCGGGTTCCGCCACCCTCGGCGTAGTGGCCCAAGCCGTGGCCCTGTGGCTTCCGCTGCGCCGCATCGGGTTCCGCTACCGGCCCGTCTGGGGTTTCCGGGGCGTCGGCCTCGGTTCCGCCTCCCGGGTCGCCGTGTGGACGTTCGCCGCGGTCGCCGTGAGCCAGCTCGGGTTCATCGTGACGTCCAAGGTCATGACCCGGGCGGGCGACCTGCTCGCCGAGCGCCACGAGGTCGGGGCCGGCATCTCCGCGTACGGCTACGCCTTCCTTCTCTTCATGCTCCCCCACTCGCTGTTCACCGTCAGCCTGGTCACGGCCCTGTTCACCCGGCTGTCCCAGTCGGCGCACCGCGGTGACGACGCCGAGGTGGTGAGCGACCTCGGGCGCGGCCTCCGGATGCCGGCGGTGCTGCTCCTGCCCGCCACCGTGGCCGTCGGGGTGCTGGGGCCCCAGGTGGCCAGGGCGGCCTTCCCGGGCAACTCCCACGCAGAGACCATGGCGATCGCCGGGGTGATGGTGGCGATGATGACCGGGCTCGTCCCCTTCGGGTGGCTCTACCTCGTGCAGCGCGTGTTCTACGCCTACGAGGACGCGAAGACCCCGTTCCTTCTCCAGGTCCTCGTGACCGTGGTGGCCTGCGCCATCAACCTCACCGCCCTGGTCGCCGCGCCCTCTCGCGCGGGTGTGATCGTCGGGCTCGGCCAGACCGTCAGCAACCTGGCGGCTGCCCTGGTGGGCTTCGCGCTGCTGCGTCGCCGCCTCGGCCCGTTGCGGCTCGCGCCGGCCGTGCGCGTCTACGTGCGCCTGGCCGTCGCCTCCCTCGTGGCGGCTGTGCCCACGCTGGTCCTGGTGTGGCTGCTGGGCCGGCTCGGGGTGGACGCCGAACGCTGGTCCGGCGCCGCGGTCGAGCTGGCCCTGGGCGGCGGGGTGTTCGTGGCCGTCGCCCTGGGGGTGGCGCACACCCTCCGGGTCGAGGAGGTCGGGCAGCTGCTCGACCCGGTGACGCGACGGCTGCGTCGTCGCCCCGCCTGAGGGCCAGACCCTAGGATGACAGCGCAGCGCAGCGGCGACTCACGAGGAGGCACAGTGCACGGGGTTGGGCCTTCGACGGTGCTGGGCGGCCGCTACGCAGTGCAGCGCCGGCTCGAGCAGCTGCCGAGGGCCGAGCGGTGGTCCGCCCACGACCTGACCCTGGAGCGCGACGTCGTCGTCGTGTGCTTCGGCGAGGACGAGGGCCACGCAGCCGCGACCCTCGACGCCGCCCGGCGCGCAGCCGGGCTCGACAACCACCGCCTGGTCCGGGTCCTGGACGTCGGCCGGTCCGACGGCATCGCCTTCTTCGTCGAGGAGGCCATCCCCGAGTCGCACACCCTCGCCCAGGTGCTCGAGCAGGGCGGCCTGCCCGCCGAGGAGGCCCGACGCATCGCCGGTGAGGCGGCCACCGGCCTCGAGGCCGCCCGGTCCCGCGGGTTGCACCACCTGCGCCTGACCCCCCACGCCGTCCTGCGCTCCTCCGACGGCACCATCAAGGTGCGCGGGGTCGCGACGGCTGCCGCGATCGCCTCGCAGGAGGACGTCCCCTCCGCCGCCGCAGCGCGCCTCGACGCCGTGGGTGTCGTCGCGATCACGTACGCAGCCCTGACCAGCCGCTGGCCGCTGCCCGGCTCGGTACCGGGCCTGGAGGCCGCGCCGCACGTGGTCGGGGGCGTCCCCGCCCCCTCGGAGATCGCCGCCGGGGTGCCCGGCGACCTCGACGCGCTGTGCCGGCTCACGCTCAACGACGACCAGGGTCCCCTCACCCCGGGCGACTTCGCCGCCCAGATCGCGCCCTGGGCCCCCACGCAGGTGGTCGGGCTCGGGGGCAGCGCCCCCCGCGAGGCCGACGACGGCCTGGCCCGGACCGTGGCCCTGCCCGTCGCCGACCTCGAGCGCAGCGGCCTGCGCGCCGAGCGGGGTGACGAGGGAGCCCACGGCACCGGAGCGGGACCAGCGGGCGCAGCCGCTGCCGGCGGCGCAGCGAGCGGTGCGGGCGCACCGTACGACCAGGCCACCCACGTGGTCCCCGCCCCGGGCGCCGGCGGCCACCCCGAGGACGCACCCGGACCGGCCGGCGAGGAGCACGGCGGTGCCGCCGCCGGCGCCGCCGCCACGGCCGCAGCGGTCGGGACCGCCCTCGGTGCAGCCGGCCAGGCTGCCGGGCACGCCGCTGGTGCGGCCGCCCACCGCGTGGGGTCGTTCGCGAAGGCCGCTGCCGACAAGGCCGCCGAGCGCAAGGCCGCCCGCGAGGCTGCCGAGCGCCAGGCCGAGCAGCGGCGGATCAGCCTCGACGAGGCGTTCGTCGACGGACCCGACCTGCTCGACCCGCCGCTGCCCATGCTGCCGCCGGAGACGGCCGAGGCCCCGACCCGCGACCAGTCCAAGATCGTGCTCGCGATCATGGCCGCCTTCCTCGTGGTGGTCACCCTGTTCGGCTTTTGGGGAGCGTCGCGGATCGGTTCCAGGACCGACCTCGGGCTGGGCACGAAGACCCCCCGCAACACCGTTACGGTCACCGCACCGACGGCCACCGTGACCCCCAGCGGGAGCTCGAGCGCCCCGAGCGGCACCGCCTCCGCCGGTGAGCCGTTCGCCATCCTCAGCGCCACCGGCTTCGACCCCGAGGGCGACAACGCCGAGCGCAACAGCGAGGCGCCCCGCGTCTTCGACGGCAAGACGGACACCTTCTGGAGCTCCGAGGGCTATGCCAGCGCCAACCTCGGCGGCCTGAAGAAGGGCGTCGGCGTCCGGGTCGACCTCGGCCAGGTCCACAAGATCTCCCAGGTCGACCTCGTGCTGCCCGACGCCTCCGACGTCACGGTGTTCGTCGGCCAGGACCGCACGCGCGACAACACCACGGTGATCGGCACCTCGAAGGGCAAGAAGGGCGAGATCACCCTCAAGGCCGACAAGCCGGTGGACGGCCAGTACGTCTTCGTCTGGTTCACCTCCGTCTCCAAGGTCGCCGACGGTCGGTTCCGCGCCACGCTGGCCGAGGTCTCGGTCCGCTAGCCGCCCCGGCGAGCAGGCGGCACACCCATGGACCACCGGCCCCTGCACGAACGCGACGACCGCGAGCTGGTCAGGCTGCACGTCGAGGGCCACCCCGACGCGTTCGGGGAGCTCTTCCGGCGCCACCGCGACCGCATGTGGGCCGTGGCGCTGCGCACCACCGGCAACCGCGAGCTGGCCTCCGACTGCGTGCAGGACGCGTTCATCTCCGCGTTCCGCAGGGCCGGTTCCTACCGGGGCGACGCGGCGGTGACCACCTGGCTGCACCGGATCGTCGTCAACGCCTGCCTCGACCGCCTGCGCCGCGACAAGCCGACCTCCCAGCTGCCCGAGCACGAGCTGGCCGACCGCCGCGACGCCCACGCCTCCCTCGAGACCCGGCTGGACGTCCGGGAGGCGCTCGCCCGCCTCCCCGAGGGCCAGCGCCTCGCCCTCGTCCTGGTCGACATGCACGGCATGTCCGTCGCCGAGGCGGCCCTGGTCCTCGAGGTGGCCGAGGGCACCGTGAAGTCCCGGTGCAGCCGTGGACGTGAGGCCCTCGCCGCGATGCTGCGGGAACGATCGGGGCAGCCGTGACGTCGTACCCATGGAGCAACCGCCGTGCCCACCGGCAGGTCCCGTCCTCATTCCCCGTCGCACCGAGGAGGTTGTCGTGGTGAGCACCCCGCCCGTCCCTCCTCGTGGACCCGAGGACCGCGACGCGGACGACCCGACCGGCATCCGGGCACTGCTGTCGGGCCTCGGCGACCCCGGGCCCATGCCGGCCGACCTCGTCGACCGCATCAACGCCTCCATCGCGGCGGAGCAGGCGGCCCGCGGGCAGGGCTCCAGCGTGGTGCCGATGCGCCGTCGGGTCCCCGGCTGGCAGAAGTACGGCCTGGTCGCCGCCGCCGTCGCGGGCCTCGCCGTCGGGGTCCCCGCCCTCCTCGGGACCGGTCCGCAGGACGTCATGGCGTCGCTCAGCCGCTCCTCGGACCAGTCCGGCGCTGCCGCGAGCTCCGCCGAGAAGGTCGCGCCACCGATCGCCTCCTTCACCCCTGCCGCGCCCGGCTCCTCGGGGTCGGGCGCGCGGGCCACCAGCGCCGTGGGCACCGTCACCATGGTGGCGACCGGCACCGGGTACACGTCCTCCGAGCTCGCCGAGCAGGCGCGCACCACGATGTTGGGGCCCTTCGACGGGTCCTCCCCGGGATCGGCTGGCCAGGGCCGCGCGACCGGTGCGCTCGACGCCGCCGGGCTCCGCGAGTGCCTCACCGCCATGGGGGTGCCCGCGTGGATGCCCGTGGTGGGTGACGTCGCCACCTTCGACGGCTCGCGGGCCGTGGTCGCCGTGGTCAGCAGCGACACCGGCCAGGACGCGTACGCCGTGCCCACCTGGTGCGACGCCACGCACGCCAGGGCCCTCGCCGGACCGGTACGGATCCGCTGACCGGCACCGGCCTGCCGCCTGCCGGCGCGGAACATCCAGGCCCTACGATCGGTTGCAGACATCGGCACCGTATGTAGCGGTGCACCGCCTTCCCGACCACAAGGGGCTGTAGCCGCGTGAGCACCACCGCACCTGCTGACATCCGCAGTCTGATCATCATCGGCTCCGGGCCGGCCGGGTACACCGCCGCCGTGTACGCCGCCCGGGCCAACCTCCAGCCGCTGCTGTTCGAGGGCGCCGTCACCGCCGGTGGCGCGCTCATGAACACCACGGAGGTGGAGAACTTCCCCGGGTTCCGCGAGGGCATCATGGGCCCGGACCTCATGGAGAACATGCGGGCCCAGGCCGAGCGCTTCGGCGCCGAGATCATCACCGACGACGTCGAGTCGGTCGAGCTCGACGGTGACGTCAAGACCGTGGTCGACGCCGAGGGCAACACCTACCGCGCCCGCGCCGTCATCCTCGCGATGGGCTCGGCCTACCGCGAGCTCGGGCTCCCCGACGAGAAGCGGCTCTCGGGCCACGGCGTCTCGTGGTGCGCGACCTGCGACGGGTTCTTCTTCCGCGACCAGGACATCGCGGTCGTCGGCGGCGGCGACTCCGCGGTCGAGGAGGCCACGTTCCTCACCAAGTTCGCCCGGACGGTGACCATCGTCCACCGCCGCGACGAGCTTCGCGCCTCCAAGATCATGGCCGAGCGCGCCCTGTCCAACGACAAGATCCGGTTCGCCTGGAACTCCGCCGTCGACGCCATCCACGGTGAGGACAAGCTGACCGGTGTCACGCTGCGCGACACCGTCACCGGTGAGACCCGCGAGCTGCCCGTCACCGGCCTGTTCGTCGCCATCGGCCACGACCCGCGCAACGAGCTCGTCAAGGGCGTCGTCGACCTCGACGACGAGGGCTACGTGCTCGTCCAGGGCCGCAGCACCCTCACCAACCTGCCCGGCGTGTTCGCCGCGGGCGACCTCGTCGACCACACCTACCGCCAGGCCATCACCGCGGCGGGCTCCGGCTGTGCGGCCGCCCTCGACGCGGAGCGGTTCCTCGCCGACCAGGAGCACGCCGGCTCCCCCAACCCCGACGCCGCCCTCACCGAGGCGCCGGCGCTCACGCACTGACGCCCCGCCCGCCCTGCTCACGCCGGTCGGGCCGCACCACCGCGACCACCCCAGATCCCCAACCAGCAGCACCACCGAAAGGAGCCCCCGAGTGGGAGCCATCAAGGACACCACGGACGCCACCTTCGAGGCAGACGTCCTCCAGAACGACAAGCCCGTCCTCGTCGACTTCTGGGCGCCCTGGTGCGGTCCGTGCCGCGCCGTCGCCCCCGTCCTGGAGGAGCTCGCTGTCGCGCACGCCGACAAGATCGACATCGTGAAGCTCAACACCGACGAGAACGTCCAGGTGAGCTCGCGCTACGGCATCACCGGCATCCCGACGCTCAACGTCTACGTCAACGGCGAGGTCGTCAAGACCCTCGTGGGCGCCATGCCCAAGCCGAAGCTCGTCCGCGAGCTGGCCGACTACCTCGGCTGACCGAGCGGCCACGGCAGCACGTGCCGGTCGCCCCCGTGGGGCGGCCGGCACGCTACATGTGGCCCCCGTCCCCGGCCCGGTGCGCTGTCCACACCCCGCCACGGCGGCGTACGGCGCGTGCCGGCGCCGGACCTCGGGCACGAGCGGGACCCCAGGGGCGACTCGGCACTCGTCCACCCGGCGTACTGCGGTTGGATGAACCCGGGACCCTGACCTACGCTCGACCTCTGCACGCGGACAGCCCGATCCGCACCAGATACCCCTGACCTGCACAAACGTCCCTGTCCCCCTTGGAGGCTGCGTGTCCGACAGCAAGAACGGTCTGCTCGGCCTCGGCAGCCGCGGCGCCGCCGTCCTCGACGTGCGCACGCGCCTGGCAGCCCTCGCCTCCGACGACCTGCCAGAGCTGCGTGGCCTGCTCGACGCACCTGTGGACGACGCTGTGGACAAATCCCCTGACGTGTTCGACCGGGCGCTCGAGCGCGCAGTCCGGGCCTTCCAGCAGCACAAGGGCCTCATCGTCGACGGCGTCGTAGGCGTCGAGACGTTCGGCGCGATCGACGGCGCCCGCTGGTCCCTCGGCGACCGCATCCTCGTGCACACCCCCGGCCACCTGCAGCGCGGCGAGGACGTCGCCGCCCTCCAGGAGCGGCTCAACACTCTGGGCTTCGCCGCAGGCCGTGCCGACGGTCGCTTCGGTCCCGAGACCGAGCGCGCCGTGCGCAGCTTCCAGCGTGCCTACGGCCTGCCGGGCGACGGTTCCGTGGGCCCGGAGACGCTGCGGGCGTTCGAGGACCTCCGCCGGTCGGTCTCGGGCGGCTCGGCCACCGTGCTGCGCGAGCGGGAGCGGGTACGCCGCGCCGGCCACAACCTCAGCGGCCGCACCGTCGTGCTCGACCCCGGTCACGGGGGTGCCGACAGCGGGGCCGCGGCGAACGCGCTGGTCGAGTCCGACCTGGTGATGGACCTCGCGCGCCGCATCGAGGGCCGCCTCACGGCCATCGGCGTGTCCGTGGTCTACACGCGCACCCAGCACAGCAGCCCCACCGAGGAGGAGCGGGCCGCGATCGCCAACGCTGCCGGCGCCGACCTCCTGCTCTCGCTGCACTGCGACTCCCACGACGTGGCCGACGCCAGCGGGGTGGCCACCTTCTTCTTCGGCCGCGACCGCAGGACCTCCTGGTCCGCCATCGGCGAGCACCTGGCCGACCTCGTGCTGCGTGAGATCGTCGCCCGCACCGGGCTGGCCAATTGCCGCTCGCACGGCCGCTCCTGGGCGCTGCTCCAGCAGACCACGATGCCGGCGGTGCGGATCGAGGCCGGGTACCTCTCCCACCCCGTCGACGCCGAGCGCCTGGCCGACCCGGCGTTCCGCGACACGATCGCCGAGGCGGTCCTCGTCAGCCTCCAGCGCCTCTACTTGGGGGACGACGACACCGCCACCACGGGCGTCCTGCAGCTCGGCGACCTGCGCGCCTACCTCGCTGCGCACTCCTGACGCGAGCGTTCTCGCCGCGCACTCCTGACGCGCGAATCACCAAGCAGCACAACGGCTTTCGTTCGTTGCCCTGGGCGGCCCTGGCGCCCAGGGAGTCGTCGAGACCGCCGTGGTGGGTGGGCCTGCGGGTGGATGTTTCCCGTGAAACATCCACCCGACGCCGGGCTCAGGCGCTGCGGTCGACGCCCAACAGGTCGACGATGCGGTTGAGGTCCTCGACCGAGGCGAACTCCACCGTCAGCTTGCCCTTGCGCTGACCCAGCGCGATGTTGACGCGGGTGTCGAAGCGGTCGGAGAGACGGGCGGCGAGGTCGTCCAGCTGCGGGTGCCGGTTGCCCGCCCGCGGCCGCCGCGGCGCCGGCCGCTCCTGGTCGCCGCCGAGGGCGACGATCTCCTCGACGTTGCGCACGGAGAGGCCCTCCGCGACGATCCGCTGGGCCAAGCGCTCCATCCCTGCTGCGTCGTCGAGCGACAGCAGCGCCCGAGCGTGCCCGGCCGACAGCACCCCGGCCGCGACGCGGCGTGCCACGAGCGGCGGCAGCTTGAGCAGCCTCAGCGTGTTGGAGATCTGCGGTCGCGACCGCCCGATGCGCCCGGCCAGCTCGTCGTGGGTGCACCCGAAGTCCTCGAGCAGCTGCTGGTAGGCCGCGGCCTCCTCGAGCGCGTTGAGCTGGCTGCGGTGCAGGTTCTCCAGGAGGGCGTCGCGCAGGAGGTCGTCGTCGTCGGTCTCCTTGACGATCGCCGGGATCGTCGCCTTGCCGGCCTCCTGCGAGGCACGCCACCGGCGCTCACCCATGATGAGCTCGTAGCGCACGCCCTCAGGAGCGCTGTCGAGCTCGTCAGGCCCCTGACCTGCAGGAATGGGGCGCACGACGACCGGCTGCAGCACCCCGATCTCTCGGATCGAGTGCACGAGCTCGGCCATGTCGTCCTCGTCGAACACGGCGCGGGGCTGCTTGGGGTTCGGCCGGATCGACAGGATCGGCAGGTCGCCGTAGGAGGCCCCCGGCACGGGGGCCAGTCCCTCACGCGCCGGCTCGTCGTCGCTGGGCGCGCCCTCACTGGAGCCGGAGAGGCCTGCCTCGGCCGGTGCGGCACCGTCGGCCCGCAGGTCGGTGCCTTCGCCCTCGGTCCCGTCACTGCCGTTCCCAGCAGTGCCGCGCTCGGTCGCGCCGTCCTCGGCCGCACCCTCACCGTTGGCGCCGGCCCGGGCGCCGCCGTTGGCGCCGCTGTCCGTCCCCGCCCCGTCGGCCTCGGACGGCACTGCGGCAGGCACCGTCGCGGAGGGATCCTTGTCAGTGCTGGGCTGGAGGCGCTGGTCGGGGAAGAAGACGTCCACCGGGCGTCCCGTCGGGGAGGTGGGGGCGTTGGGGATGAGGGCACCCAGGCCCCGGCCGAGGGCGCGGCGCTTCTCGCTCATGTGGTGGTCCTTCTCGTCTTCTGCGGGATCGGTGGTGGGAGGTCTGGTATCGCTCAGGCGCTGGTGGGGGCCGCGCCCCGGTCGGCGAGCTCGGCAGCCGCGCCGAGGTAGGACAGGGCGCCGCTGGAGTTCGGGTCGTACGTCATCACAGTCTGCCCGTGGCTCGGCGCCTCGGAGATCCGTACCGAGCGGGGCACCGTGTTGCGCAGGACCTGGTCGGGGAAGTGGTTGCGCACCTCCTCGGCCACCTGGGCCGACAGGCGCGTGCGGCCGTCGTACATCGTCAGCAGGATGGTCGACACGTGCAACGTCGGGTTGAGGTGGTTGCGGATGAGCTCGATGTTCTTCAGGAGCTGGGAGAGCCCCTCCAGCGCGTAGTACTCGCACTGGATCGGGATGAAGACCTCCTGGGCGGCGACGAAGGCGTTCACCGTCAACAGTCCCAGGCTAGGAGGGCAGTCCACGAGCACGTAGTCCGGCACGGGGAGGTCTGCGGTGGCCGCGTGCTGAAGGTAGGCGGTGATGGCCCGTTGCAGCCTGGTCTCCCGGGCCACCAGCGACACCAGCTCGATCTCGGCGCCCGCCAGGTCGATCGTCGCGGGCGCACAGTACAGGCCGGGGATGTCCGGGCACTCCTGCACGACGTCCGCCATCGGCGTCCCGTCCACGAGCACGTCGTAGATGCTCGGCACCTCTGCGTGGTGGTCGATCCCGAGCGCCGTGCTCGCATTCCCCTGCGGGTCGATGTCGATCACCAGCACGGTGAGACCCGCCTGGGCCAACGCCGCCGCCACGTTGACCGTGGTCGTGGTCTTGCCGACCCCACCCTTCTGGTTGGCCACGGTCAGCACGCGGGTGGCCACCGGCTTCGGGAACACGCGACCTGTGAGGGCGATGCGCTTCCGGGCGTCCTCGGCGACCGCGCGGGCCAGAGGGGTGTCGTGGTCCGCCGTCGGCAGGGAGGAGGCCAGCTCCTCGCGCTCGTCTGTTTCACGTGAAACGACAGCGGCCAGGGCCTCATCGGCCGCTTCCACATCGCCGTGGTGGCTCGGGCTCTCATTCACCGTTTCACGTGAAACGGCACCGTCCTCGCGGCGCTGCTGCTCAGCGGGAGCAGTCTTCGCCGTCTCGCCGTCGATCGCGTCGCTCGTTTCACGTGAAACAGGCTCGTCCGAGACGGGAGTCGGCCAGCCGACCGGGGCCGACGAGCCGCCCGGCCGCCGCGGCCACCCCAGCCCGGATTCGAGCTCCAGCGGGGTTGAAGTCACGCGGTCACCTCGTTGGCCATGGGCATCATCCAACCCTACGCGGACCATCCGGAACAAACCGGTGAGCGCGCCGAGACCTGAGCGCTCGATCTGGGTCGTGGCTGGTCAGCGGCGAGCCCGGGACCCCTTTGCGGGGCGGCTGCGCAGGCCACTGCGGCTGCCGACCGTGAGCTCGAGCGTGGTCGTGGGCACCTCCAGGAGGTCGACTCCGTGCGTGCGCACCACCGCACCGCTCATGCCGAGACGCCGCAGCACGGGGGTGGCGGCGTCGAGCTCGTCCTGGGCACTGCTGCCCTTGAGCGCTACCAGCGTGCCGCCGTCCTCCAGCAACGGGAAGGTCCAGCGCGCGAGCTTGTCGACCCGGGCGACCGCGCGCGCCGTGGCCCACGGAACCTGCAGGACACCGTCGAACTCCTCGGCCCGGCCGCGGTGCACCGTGCAGTTGTCGAGCCCGAGCTCGGCGATGGTGTCGCTGAGCCACGTGGTGCGCCGGAGCATGGGCTCGACCAGGTGCAGGTGCAGGTCCGGACGCGCGATCGCGAGCGCCAGGCCGGGCAGGCCGGCTCCCGAGCCGACGTCGACGACCGCGACGCCGTGGGGGAAGGAGTCCTCGGCGATCGCGCAGTTGAGGATGTGGCGTTCCCAGAGGATCGGCACCTCACGGGGTCCGATGAGCCCGTGGGAGACGCCGGTGTCTGCCAGGACGCTCGCGAACTGCTCCGCGACGACGAGCCTGTCGCCGAACACGGTCGTCGCCGCCGGCGGCGCCGCGGGCGCGACAAGCGGCGCCTCTGGGGCGGAGGACGCGGCAGAGGACTCGGCAGGGGACTCCGCAGTGGACTCGGCGTCGGGGCTGTCGGCGGGGAGGGTCATGGTCACCTCGGTGGTCGATCGCCGTCACGCGGTCCGTGCTGGCGTTGCGGCGACAGCCTAGGGCCTCCCACCCGAGGTCCGGTCCAGGGCCCGTGCCAGGCACGCGCCGAGCCGAGCTGCTCCAGCGAGGTTCCGCCACGTCGGTCCAAGCTCAGGCGTCGTGGAGACACGAGAGGCGCAGGACCAGTGGTCCTGCGCCTCTCGGGCAGGCGCCGTGTGGCGCCGTTTCACGTGAAACAGGTCAGCCGGGCAGCACCACGACGAAGCGGCGCGGCTCGACGCCGTCGGACTCGGAGCTGAGCCCGGCCGCGAGCACCTCGTCGTGCACGACCTTGCGCTCGAACGCCGTCATCGGCTCCAACGAGGCCTTCTCGCCGGTGGCCCGCACGTCAGCGATGGCCTTCTGGGCGATGGTGACCAGTGCAGCGCGGCGTTCGGCACGATGGCCGGCGACGTCGAGCATGAGGCGCGACCGCTCTCCCGTCGCCGACTGCACCGCGAGCCGCGTGAGCTCCTGCAGCGCGTCGAGCACCTTGCCGTCGGGGCCGACGAGGCGACGGGGTACCCGGCCCTCCTCGGAGTCGACGATCGACACCGCTGCACGGTCCCCGTCCACGTCCACGTCGATGTCGCCGTCGAGGTCGGCGATGTCGAGCAGGGTCTCGAGGAAGTCGGCGGCCACCTCGCCCTCGCGCTCGAGGTCAGCGGTCTTGGCCGGGCGGCGACGGCTGGCGCCCTCGCCGTGCGCGTCGGCGGACTCCGCCTCGCCGGACTCCGCCTCGCGGACGTCCGCGTGGGTGGCCTGGGAGGAGGGCTCGGTACCGGTGGACGCGGTGCCCTCTGCTGCGGCGGGCTCGCTGGTGGCCACCGCGGCCTCGAGGGCCTGGTCGCCGTCGACGGCGCTGTCGTGCTGCTCAGTCATGGTCATGGCTCTCAGTTGTCGGTCTTGGACGTGGTCTCGGTGGCGGCGGCGCCGGGCGTGGCTGCCCGCGGCTTGGCGCCGCCACTCTTCTTCTTCTTGTTGCGGCTGGGCTGCTGACGCTGGCCGCTGGGCTTCGGCGCCTCGGCACCGTCCGACTTGTCGCTCTTGTCCAGTCCCTTGACCGTGAACTCCTCCACGGGCTTGCCCCGCTTGGCCCTGCGCGCCTGCATGGCCTTCTCCGCGGGTGACCCCGGGGCGGGCATGCGGCGGATCACGTAGAACTGCTGGCACATGGACCACACGTTGGTGGTGAGCCAGTAGAGCAGGACGCCGATGGGGAAGTTCACACCGGAGATGGCGAAGAACAAGGGCATCAGGTAGAGCAGCATCTTCTGCTGCTTGGCGAAGGGGTTGTCCAGCGCGGAGGCCGGCATGTTCTTCATCATCAGCTGGCGCTGGGTGGTGAAGGTGCTGGCGGACATCAGGACGATGAGCACGATCGTCACGATCTTGGTCGTGAGGGTGTCGGCCCCGATGAACTTGTCGGAGAGCTGCGCGCCGAAGAGCGTGGACTGCTCAGCCTGACCGGCCAGGGTCCGCGTGATCGGCCCGATCTGCGGGTTCTCGCCCGAGGCGATCTTCTGCAGGCCGTTGAGCACCCGGAACAGGCCGAAGAAGAACGGCGACTGCAGCAGGATCGGCAGGCACGAGCTGAACGGGTTGGTCCCCGTCCGCTTGTACAGGTCCATCGTCTCCTGCGTCATGGCCTGACGGGAGTCCGGGTCGGTCTTGCCCTTGTACTTCGCCTGGATCTTCTGCATCTCGGGCTGGATGAGCTGCATGCGCCGCGAGGCGTGGATCTGCTTGACGAACAGCGGGATCATCGCCGCGCGCATGACGACCACGAGGCCGATGATGGACAGCACCCACGCGGCACCCGAAGCCCCGGGGATCCCGATCGCGGTGAACACGGAGTGCCAACCCCACAGGATCCACGACACGATCCATTCGAACGGGTAGATCAGGCTGTTGAAGCTCATGGTGTCCTCAATCTGGTGGCGCGACGTCGGGGTGACGCCTCGCCGATGGTTCCGGCAGCACGGTGCGTAGTCCGCCCTGCCGGCAGGGAGTGGGCCCTAGCGCTGGTGGGCGGCCGGGGCGGGTGGTGCAGGGTCTGGGGGCACGGTCACCGGGTCGGCGCGCACCGCGGTGTGCTCGGTGTGCTCCGGGGAGAGCTCCGGGACGTGGTCCACGCCACCCGGAGTCCAGGGGTGACACCTGCCCAACCGCTTCAGCGCGAGCCAGGTTCCCTTCACGGGGCCGAAACGGCGCAGGGCGGTCACGGCGTACGCCGAGCACGACGGGTAGTAACGGCAGGTCGGTGGCCGCAGGGGTGAGACGAACCGCTGGTAGAGGACGATCGCACCGATGACCGGGGCGGTCACCACCCGGCCGACGGTGGTCACGACGGTGCCGCCACGCCGGAGGCGGCGTGGGCGGTGGCAGCGTGGGCGGCCACCTTGGCGGTGACCCGCGGCAGGAGCCGGTCCAGCTCGGAACCCAGCTGGGCAGAGGTGGCGTGCGCCGCGGCCGGGTTGGCGCGGACCACGACGTCCACCCCGGCCGGCACCTGCCCGATCCTCGCAGCGGCGAGGGCGCGGAGCCTGCGCTTGGTGCGGTTGCGCACCACCGCGTTACCGACGCTCTTGGATACGACAAAACCGACCCGCGGCGGGAGTCCCGCGCGCGCGTCGGTCTGGCCAGCGTGGACCACGATGAGCGTGGAGCCTGCTCGGGCTCCCCTGGGTCCCCTCAGAACCGCCGCGAAGTCCGAGCTCGCACGGAGCCGGTGCCCCGCGGGCAGCACAGGGGTCGCCTCAGGCGGAGAGCTCGGAGCGGCCCTTGGCGCGACGGGCCGACAGGATGGCGCGACCCGCACGGGTCCGCATACGCAGGCGGAAGCCGTGGGTCTTGGCCCGACGACGGTTGTTCGGCTGGAAAGTACGCTTGCTCACGAGGGATCTCCGTTACTGGTCAGGCGCGGCGCCTGCTGAGTGCTGGTCTGCGGTCCACCAGCCGCAATCGGAAACCCGCGACCTGACGCCACCGGGGTGGGATCGGGGCAGTCACGGGCATGCGAAAACGGCCGACAGGCCTGCTCCACGGTACGCGAGCGCTGTCCACAGGGTCAAACCAGCGCCCGGCGCCCTGCTCGCCACCCGGAGAGGACCTCCTCTAGCATCGGTTTCGAGCACCCGCACCGCGGACACGCCGCGGGATCGGAAAATTTTGACTCGCAGATCCCCAATTTTCGGGGTTTGGCTTGCTCCGCGGCCTCCGGCCTTGTTAGCGTCCACCCTCGTCCCATCCCCATACCCACAGGTTGTGGATAAGAGTGTGGACAAGGCACCATGACCCTGCGACAGGGCAGCGACCGCGGACACCGTCGAAAGGGATGTGGACCAGTGAGTGACGCCGATCTGGACTTTGCTCAGATCTGGCAGAACACCATCGCCACCCTCGACGCCGACGGGCTCCCCGCGCGTGAGCGCGCCTTCCTCGCCCTGGCCCGTCTGTCCGGACTGCTGGACGGCACCGCCCTGGTGAAGGTGCCCAACGACTACACCAAGGACGTCGTCGAGCAGCGCGTGCGCGATGCCGTGACCAGGGCCCTCTCGAGCCAGCTCGGCGCCCCCGTCAACCTCGCCGTCTCGGTGGACCCCTCCCTCGACGAGGACCACTACGTCGAGGACACCGTCGGCTTGGTCGAGGAGCACCGGGGCACGGGGGGCCATGCCTTCGACGACACCGCGTTCTCGACCGACCGCGGCGGGTCCGGGCAGGTGGACCACATGGCCGGCCACCACGGCGGCACCCCCTCGCTGGACCGGTCGAGCCAGGACCAGCCGCCGGCACCCCCGCAGCGCCGCCCGCGCGACGAGGTGCCCAGCATCACCGACGAGTCGGCGACGAGGCTGAACCCCAAGTACACCTTCGACACCTTCGTCATCGGTGCGAGCAACCGGTTCGCCCACGCGGCCGCGGTCGCGGTCGCCGAGGCGCCGGCCAAGGCGTACAACCCGCTGTTCGTCTACGGCGAGTCCGGGCTGGGCAAGACCCACCTGCTGCACGCGATCGGGCACTACGCCCGCAACCTGTACCCGCACGTCAAGGTGCGCTACGTGAACTCCGAGGAGTTCACCAACGACTTCATCAACAGCATCCGCGACGACAAGGCGAGCAACTTCCAGCGCCGCTACCGCGACGTCGACGTGCTGCTCATCGACGACATCCAGTTCCTGCAGGGCAAGGTGCAGACGCAGGAGGAGTTCTTCCACACGTTCAACACCCTGCACAACGCCAACAAGCAGGTCGTCATCACCAGTGACCTCCCCCCCAAGCTGTTGTCGGGGTTCGAGGAGCGGATGCGCAGCCGGTTCGAGTGGGGCCTGCTCACCGACGTCCAGCCCCCCGACCTCGAGACCCGCATCGCGATCCTTCGCAAGAAGGCCATCCAGGAGCGGATGAGCGCCCCCGACGAGGTGCTCGAGTTCATCGCCAGCCGGATCTCGACGAACATCCGCGAGCTCGAGGGCGCGCTCATCCGCGTCACCGCGTTCGCCAGCCTCAACCGGCAGAGCGTCGACATGGGCCTGGCCGAGATCGTGCTCAAGGACCTCATCCCCAACGAGCAGGGCTCCCAGATCACCAGCGCGACGATCATGGCGCAGACCGCGGCCTACTTCGGGCTCACGATCGAGGACCTGTGCGGCACGTCCCGCTCCCGGGTGCTCGTGACGGCCCGCCAGATCGCGATGTACCTGTGCCGCGAGCTCACCGACCTGTCCCTGCCGAAGATCGGGCAGCAGTTCGGCGGCCGCGACCACACCACCGTCATGCACGCGGACAAGAAGATCCGGCAGCTGATGGCCGAGCGGCGGGCGATCTACAACCAGGTCACCGAGCTCACCAACCGCATCAAGCAGCAGTCCCGCTGACGCTCGCCGCCTGGGTTGTCCACAGGACAGTCCACAGGTGTGCGTGCGTGTTCACCGCTCCGTTACCCAGCGCGACGCCCGGCGGCTTCGTGGCGAGCGAGCACGACCACGTGCTCCGCTGAGCACGGGACCGGACGGAATCAGGGCAAAACAGCGCACACCCCCCGTGGTCCACACCTGTGGACAACTCTGTGGGTATGTGGGCACCGTCCACCGCCATCCGTCGAACGGATGATCTTCCTGCACACCCGTGGACAACCTGTGGACAACCCGTGCACGACACCCCGGCAGGGTGGGGACGAGACGGGCGTGTCGTGTGGAACGCCTGTGGGCGCCGATGCCGCGTCCACAGCCCGACGCCGCGTGCCCCACGGCTCGTCCCCGGGTCGTGCACAGCCGTCCGCGCCCGCTGACCTGCACCGATGCCCGTGGTCCACAGGATCCACACCCCCTACAACGATGACTACCCCTCTCAACTCATGGATCCAGCCCCGAGGACCAACCCTGACGACCCCCGGAGACTTGAGGACGAGAAATGAGGACTGGAGACGAGGACGGGACGGAGCCCCTCGAATCCCACGATCCGGGTTGGCCGCACCCACACCGGGCACTAGGGTCAGTGCGCAATCACATTCTTGGGGTTTGAGTACGCGGCGCGGCCGCGCGAAGGGCAGGTACGACGGTGAAGTTCCGGGTCGAACGTGAGGTGCTCGCCGACGCCGTGACCTGGGTGGCCCGTGGGCTGCCGGCACGTCCCCCGGTCCCCGTGCTGGCCGGTGTGCTCATCGTCGCCGAAGAGGAGGGGACCCTCACCCTGTCGGCGTTCGACTACGAGGTCTCCGCGAAGATCACCGTCGCCGCCGACGTCGCCGAGGCCGGGACGGTCCTCGTGCTCGGACGACTGCTCGCCGACATCTCGCGCAACCTGCCCTCCAAGCCGGTGGACGTCGCCACCGACGGCAACAAGGTCGCGGTCACCTGCGGCTCGTCCCGGTTCAGCCTCATGCAGATGCCGGCCGACGACTACCCCACCCTGCCCATCTCGCCCACCGCGAGCGGCCACGTCGACGGCGGGCTCTTCACCCAGGCTGTCGCGCAGGTGTCGATCGCGGCCGACCGCGGCGACACGCTGCCGATCCTCACCGGGGTCCGCGTGGAGATCGACGGCGAGAAGATGACGCTCCTGGCCACCGACCGCTACCGCCTCGCGATGCGTGAGCTGACCTGGAACCCCAACGCCACCGACGCCTCCCACCTGGCCCTGGTGCCGGCCCGCACGCTGTCGGAGACGGCCAAGGCGCTCGGCGCCTCCGGGTCCATCGAGGTCGCGCTCGGCTCCTCGGCCGGCGGTGACGGGCTCGTCGGCTTCGAGGCGGGCCAGCGCCGCACGACCAGCCGCCTGCTCGACGGCGAGTACCCCAAGGTCACCTCGATCTTCCCCACCAGCGTCGACACCGAGGCGGTCATCAAGACCTCCGAGCTCGTCGAGGCGGTCAAGCGCGTGGCACTGGTGGCCGAGCGCAACACCCCCGTCCGGCTGCGGTTCACCGACGGCCAGGTCGCCATCGAGGCCGGCACCGGGGACGACGCCCAGGCCTCGGAGGCCGTCGAGTCGACCCTGTCCGGGCCCGAGATCGAGATCGCGTTCAACCCCCAGTTCCTCCTCGACGGCCTCGGTGCCGTCGGCACGGACTACTCGCGGCTGTCGTTCACCCAGCCCTCGCGGCCGGCGGTGCTCTCCGGCCAGGCCGAGCAGGACGGCGAGGCCGACACGTCCTACCGCTACGTGCTCATGCCCGTCCGCTTCGCGAGCTGACCACCCCCGGGCGTAGCCTGACCTACGCGCACGGCGCGGTATGCCGTCTCGCCCGGTCCGGCCCCACGTGCGGACGTCCCGGGAACACCCCGCGCATCCCCC
Source organism: Pedococcus ginsenosidimutans (assembly GCF_039544395.1). Lineage (NCBI taxonomy): Bacteria > Bacillati > Actinomycetota > Actinomycetes > Micrococcales > Intrasporangiaceae > Pedococcus > Pedococcus ginsenosidimutans. The sequence continues at coordinate 801,737 of NZ_BAABLO010000001.1, read as the reverse complement.
ACACGAAAGGCGTCGTCACATGCAGCTCGGTCTGATCGGCCTCGGCAAGATGGGCGGCAACATGCGCGAGCGCATCCGCCGCGCGGGCCACGAGGTGGTGGGCTTCGACAACAACCCTGCCGTCTCCGACGTCAAGACGCTGGCCGCGCTGGTCAAGAAGCTCGACGCGCCGCGCACCGTCTGGGTCATGGTCCCCTCGGGTGAGCCGACGCGGGCCACCGTGGCCAAGCTCGCCGGCCTGCTCGACAAGGGCGACCTGGTCATCGACGGCGGCAACAGCCGGTTCACCGACGACTTCGAGAACGAGGCCCTGCTCAAGACCAAGGGCATCGGCTACCTCGACTGCGGCGTCAGCGGCGGCATCTGGGGCCTGGAGAACGGCTACGGCCTCATGGTCGGCGGTTCGGCGGCCAACGTGAAGAAGGCGATGCCGATCTTCGACGCCCTGCGCCCGGAGGGCCCCCGCGAGGAGGGCTTCGTCCACGCCGGCAAGGTGGGTGCCGGCCACTACACGAAGATGGTGCACAACGGCATCGAGTACGGCCTGATGGCCGCGTACGCCGAGGGGTACGAGCTGCTCGAGGCCAAGGACATCGTCACCGACGTACCGGGTGCCTTCAAGGCCTGGACCCGCGGCACCGTCGTCCGGTCCTGGCTGCTCGACCTGCTCGTCGACGCGCTCGAGAAGAACCCCCACCTCGAGGACGTGTCCGGCTACACGGTCGACTCGGGCGAGGGCCGGTGGACCGTCGAGGAGGCGATCGCCAACTCGGTGCCCATGCCGGTCATCTCGGCGTCGCTGTTCTCTCGGTTCGCCTCGCGCCAGCAGGAGTCCCCCACGATGCAGGCCGTCGCCGCGCTGCGTGGCGGGTTCGGTGGCCACCAGGTGATGTCGGTCGCCGAGGGCGAGAAGCTCCGGGCCGAGGGTGCCCCCAAGCACGAGAAGGCCGTGGCCGCGCAGGTCGCGCCGAAGGAGAAGCCCACCAGGAGCGCCGCCAAGGCCACCGCCAAGGGACGCAAGGCCGCAGCGGCCGGACCGTCCTCGGGCACCGGCTCCACGCGCGGCGCCAAGAAGGCGCGCTGACTCCTCGGCGTCCTGCCGTCGAGCCAGCGCCCGCCCTCGAGTCCGTGATCGGTCAACCGTGCACGTCCGCCACCTGACCGTCTCCGACTTCCGCAGCTACCCCACGGCCGAGCTGCCGCTCGAGCCGGGGGTGACCACGCTGGTCGGGCTCAACGGCCAGGGCAAGACCAACCTGGTCGAGGCGATCGGCTACCTCGCCACGCTGTCGAGCCACCGGGTCGCCACCGACCAGCCGCTCGTGCGGTTCGGTGCCGAGCAGGCGGTGATCCGCGGCGCGGTGGTGCGGGACGGGCGCGAGACCCTGGTCGAGCTCGAGATCAACCCGGGCCGGGCCAACCGGGCGCGGCTCGGCCGGGCTCCGGCAGGGCGGCCGCGGGACGTGCTGGGCACCCTGCGCACCGTCCTGTTCGCTCCTGAGGACCTCGCCCTGGTCAAGGGCGACCCGTCAGAGCGCCGCAAGTTCCTCGACGACCTGCTGGTGTCCCGGCAGCCGCGGTGGGCCAGCGTGCGCAGTGACTACGACAAGGTCCTCAAGCAGCGCAACGCCCTGCTCAAGTCGGCGGCGCCGGTGCTCCGGCGCGGGCAGCGCCGCCCCGCACCCCGCCCCACGGACGAGCCGGTCGAGGACGCCCGCGCCTCCGCGCTGCACACCCTCGACATCTGGAACGAGCACCTCGCCTCGGTGGGGTCCCAGCTCCTGTACGCCCGGCTCCGCCTCCTGCGCGACCTCGGGCCCTACCTGGCCAAGGCCTACGACGAGGTGAGTGCCGGCCAGTCCGACGCCCGGGTGTCCTACAAGAGCTCGCTGCGCGAGGCGGCGTCGGCGGAGCTGGCCGCGGGTGAGGTGCCCGAGATCGACCAGCTCCGCACCGAGATCCTCGAGACCCTGGCCGAGCTGCGTGACCGGGAGGTCGAACGGGGCATGTCGCTGGCCGGGCCGCACCGCGACGACCTGGTCCTGTCGCTCGGGGACCTGCCGGCGAAGGGCTACGCGAGCCACGGCGAGAGCTGGTCGTTCGCGCTGGGGCTGAAGCTGGCGGCATACCAGCTCCTGCGCCACGACCTCGGCGACGACCCCGTGCTCATCCTCGACGACGTGTTCGCCGAGCTGGACTCCGGCCGCCGCGAGCGGCTCGCGGCGATGGTGGCCGACTGCGAGCAGGTGCTCATCACCGCGGCGGTCGATGCGGACGTGCCGGGCACCCTCACCGGCCGCACGTACGCCGTGAGCCTGGGTGAGGTGGCCCTGCGTGGGTGAGGGGCGCGAGCCGGGACCGGGGGACGGTCGCCGCGACGGTCCGTTCGAGGACGCGCTCGAGGAGCCGGCCGCGCAGCTCGCGGAGGGCGCGGAGGGAGCCGGTGCCGACGCCGAGACTGACGACCCGACCACCGACCTGACGACCGACGAGCTGACGGCCGCGGCGGAGGACGCAGCGGCCGCGGCCCTGCAACGAGCCCGGGCCGCCGCGCGGGACAAGGGCCTGCGTCCGGGGTTGAGACCGATGCGTCGCCGCCGGCCGGGCGAGCCGTCGAAGGTCCGGCGCGACGGGCGCGACCCGCTGCTGCTCGGCGACCAGCTCGACCGGCTGCTGTCCGACCGCGGCTGGAAGGTCGACGTCGCGGTCGGGTCGGTGATGGGCCGCTGGCCCCAGATCGTCGGCGATGAGGTGGCGCAGCACTGCACCCCGGTCACGTTCGAACTCGGCGTGCTCACCGTACGGGCCGACTCCACGGCCTGGACCACCCAGCTGCGCCTGCTGGAGGCCTCGATCATGGGTCGGCTGGACAACGAGGTGGGCAAGGGGACCGTCGCCGCCCTCAAGATCGTGGGCCCGAGCGCCCCCTCGTGGTCCAAGGGGCCGCGCCGCAGCCAGGGCCCCGGCCCGCGCGACACCTACGGCTGAGCCGACACCTCGACCGCCTCGCCCGTACCGCGCTTCAGCAGGATGGTGCCTTCAGGAGGCGGCACGGGGCCGCTCGTGACCAGTGAGTGCAGGAACGCCTCGACGCGCGGCCTCGCCTCCTCCACGGTGAGCCGCCGAGCACCCGGCTCCCCGGGCCCACGGAAGTGGTCGTGCAGCTGGGCCGAGTGGTGCGCCAGCAGGCAGCTCGTCAGGTGGGGCTGGTGGTCGGCGGCGTTGAGGGTCCAGCGCAGCGTCTCCACCAGCAGCGGGTGCAGCTCGGTGCTGGTGGTCGTCGGTGGGGCCAGCACGAAGACGATGGTGTCGTCGACCTCCCACAGCCCCTCGGCCGGGTCGGCCCGACCCGCCCGCACGGCGACCTCGTGGGCGGTGAGGCCGGTGCGGCAGCTGCTCAGCAGGACGGTCGTCCCGACCTCGTCGTCGGTGTCGAACCGGCAGGTGCCCGAGACCTGGATGTCGGAGGGGGTGACCTCGAGCGCCAGCTCCTCGCAGGCCTCCCGGGCCAGGGCGCGCAGCGGGTCGGGCAGCCCGAGCGGGTCGTTGTCGTGGCCGATGCCGAAGCGGGGCCGCATCTCGAGGTTGCCGTTGACGCCGGGGTTGAGCCGGTGCGGGAAGGGCACGTGCTCGGAGCGACGGGCCAGCACGAGGTAGCCGTCCGAGGTGACCGGCAGGCAGGACAGCGTCAGGACCGCGGCCTGGGCGCTCAGCTCCGCACGCGGGGTACCCAGTCCCCTGCTGCCGACGTACTGGGTGGCGACCACGGCGCTGTACGACGCCTCCGCGAGGGTGAGGTGCAGGCGCAGCCACCCGCTCATGCCGTCGCGCTGCAGCCGCACCGCCCGCAGCGAGGGAAGCACCCCGTCGAACGCCTTCCCGATCATCCGGTCCTCGAGGACCCGGCGCTGGGAGGGCGTGAGCTCCACGGTGCGGGTGGGCGTCCCGTCCTCCTCGGCGAGGGCCTCGCTCAGGCCACCGGCGACGACCCACCGCTCGCGGACGTGGGAGACCGACAGAGCGTTGAGCAGGCCGCCGGGACCTGCCCCTGGGGCGAGGTTCGACAGCTCGAGCCGTGAGGTTCCGGCCTCGCAGCGGACCGACAGCGCACCCATGGTCGGGGCACCGCCACGCATGAAGGCGGCAGCCTCCCCCAGATGGGTCGCCACCGCGTCGGCGGTGTCGGCCTGCATGGCGATGAGCGGTGCCGACCCACCGCCGAGCAGGCCCCGGGCGCGCTGGCGGGCCCCCAGGCGCCGGTAGGCGTCGGCGAGTTCTCGCAGCGACTCAGCCGGGTCCGGACCCGCTCCCAGCGCGGACAGGGGGTGGTCGGAGTCCGCGCCGCGCTGGTCCAGCCAGCGCAGCTCCTCCGCCGGGGTCAGGCACGTGGTGTCGGCCAGCACGGCCCGCACCCTCTCGCCGCAGGCGCGCCTGGCACGCACGCGCTCGGTGACGACCGGCCCTTCGGCGAGGGAAGCGAGGACCCTCCCGACCGTACGGCGCCGGTCCCGTGCCAGCGCCGACCGCACCAGCGGGTTGCGGCCGGAGATCCAGAGCAGGAGCACGGTGAAGGGCACCCCGACCGTGAAGACGTTGGCCGCCGCGGAGATCCAGTCGGTGAAGGTCTTGGCGTCGGGCACGGGGGCCTCTCTGGTCGGGGTCGTCGCCGCCGACCCTAGGGGGATCGCCTCCCGATGTCCGTGAAGCGGCCCCGCGCGACGGGGTTCCCTAGGATCGGGTCATGACGGCCGACGGCGACCGCGCGCTGACCCGCGGGCACTTCGACCACGTCGTGCGGGCGACCACGCGGTGGTCCGACAACGACATGTACGGCCACCTCAACAACGCCGTCTACTACGAGCTGTTCGACTCGGCCATCAACGGCTGGTTGATCACCGGGGCCGGGGTCGACGTCATGGCGCTGCCCGAGCTCGGGGTCGTGGCCGAGTCGGGGTGCCGCTTCTTCCGTGAGCTGGAGTACCCCCACGCGCTCGACGTCGGCGTCCGGGTCGAGCGGCTCGGCCGCAGCAGCATCACCTATGCGCTGGGCCTGTTCGCCGCCGACGCCGAGGAGGTGGCGGCACTCGGGCACTGGGTCCACGTGTACATCGACCGCACCTCCCGGTCGAGCGTGCCCATCCCGGCCGCCGTGCGCGAGCTGCTGGAGCGCGCCGTCGAGGACCGGGGATGAGGATCACCGGAGCCGTTCTCGAGGAGGTCGGCCGACCCGGGCCCTGGGCCGACACGCGTCCGGTCACCGTGTGCGGGCTCGACCTGGCCGACCCCGGCCCGGGTGAGGTCGTCGTCGCCGTCGAGGCGGCCGGGGTCTGCCACTCCGACCTCTCCGTCGTCGACGGCAACCGTCCCCGCCCGGTCCCGATGCTGCTCGGCCACGAGGCAGCGGGTCGGGTGGTCGCGCTGGGCGCCGGGACCACCGACCTCACCGTGGGCCAACGGGTCGTCATGACCTTCCTGCCGCGGTGCGGCCAGTGCGCCGGCTGCGCCACCGGTGGCCGCGTGCCGTGCGCACCCGGCTCCGCGAGCAACGCCGCGGGCGAGCTGCTCGGTGGCGGCCGTCGACTCTCCCGCGACGGCGCCCCGGTGCACCACCACCTCGGGGTGTCGGGTTTCGCCACCCACGCGGTGGTCGACACCCGATCGGTCGTCGCGGTGCCCGACGACGTCCCCCCGGAGGTCGCGGCGGTGCTCGGCTGCGCCGTGCTGACCGGTGGCGGGGCCCTGCTCAACGCGGCTCCCCCTGCGCCGGGAGAGTCCGTGATGGTCGTGGGCCTCGGAGGAGTCGGTATGGCGGCCCTGCTCACCGCGGTCGCGCTGGGCACCGGTCCGGTGGTCGCGGTAGACGGGGTCGCCGCCAAGCGCGAGCTGGCCCTGGAGCTGGGGGCCGCGCAGGCCCTGGACCCGGCGGAGCTGGCCGGGCGCGGGCTGCGGGCGGAGGTCGTCGTCGAGGCAGCCGGCAGCGCCCGGGCGTTCGAGGCCGCGCTCGCGGCCACCTCCCCGGGAGGGCGCACGGTGACGGTCGGGCTGCCGCACCCCGACGCCCGGGCCAGCATCTCGCCGCTGCTGCTCGTCGCCGAGGCCCGGACCGTCATCGGCAGCTACCTCGGCTCGGCGGTGCCGTCGCGCGACATACCCGTCCTCGCCCAGTGGTGGCGGGAGGGACGGTTGCCGGTGGAGGCGCTGGTCTCCTCGCGCATCGCCCTCGACGACCTCAACCACGCGATGGACGAGCTGGCGGCAGGGCGCGCGGTCCGCCAGGTCGTCGTGCTGTGACCACCGGGCGACAAACGCGAGAATCCGGCTCTGAGGGGCGGGGTGACGTACCGGGAGTCATTTGGGGGTGCTTTTTTGGCTCGAATACCGGCTCACGGGCCGCCTGAGGCCTCTCCGACACCGCCGACAGGTAGACTGTGAGGTGAAATCGCGGCCAGCTGGTCTCCAGACTGGTCGCGTGTCATGAGCAGGGTGCAGCGACGTGCCGGGGCCACCCCCGAGCGGCTGCCCCACCGGAGAAGGAGCACCGTGTCCGAGTCTGACCAGACACCGCACGAGAGCACGCCCATCCCCGAGACCTCCGAGAACCTCACCGCCGAGCAGGCAGAGGCTGCCCGCCTGCGCGCCGAGGCCGAGCTCGCCGGGGTCCCCGAGGGTGTCGACTACGACGCGAGCGCGATCACCGTGCTCGAGGGGCTCGAGGCCGTGCGCAAGCGCCCCGGCATGTACATCGGGTCGACCGGCGAGCGGGGCCTGCACCACCTGGTCTGGGAGATCGTCGACAACTCCGTCGACGAGGCCCTCGCCGGGTACGCCGACACCATCGACGTCACCCTCCTCGCCGACGGCGGGGTGCGGGTCGAGGACAACGGCCGCGGCATCCCCACCGGCATGAACGACGCGTACGGCGTGTCGACCGTCGAGCTCGTGCTCACCCAGCTCCACGCCGGCGGCAAGTTCGGCGGCGGCGGTTACAAGGTGTCCGGTGGGCTCCACGGCGTCGGTTCCTCCGTGGTCAACGCCCTGTCGACCCGGCTCGACGCCGAGGTGCGGCAGAAGGGCCACGCGTTCCGGATGTCGTTCGACCACGGTGTCGCGACCGCTCCCCTGGCGCAGATGGAGGAGTCCGACCGCACCGGCACGACCATCACGTTCTGGGCCGACGGCGACATCTTCGAGACGACCCACTACGACTTCGAGACGATCCGTGCGCGGTTCCAGCAGATGGCGTTCCTCAACAAGGGCCTGACCATCAACCTGGTGGACGAGCGGGTCGAGGAGTCCGAGGCGGACGCGGCCGAGACCGTCGACGCCACCGAGAAGAAGCCGCGCCAGGTCAGCTACACCTACGCCAACGGCCTCGTCGACTACGTCACCCACCTGGTGAGCTCGAAGAAGTCCGAGCCGGTCCACGCCGAGATCATCTCGATCGAGTCCGAGGACACCGAGCGCCAGCTGAGCCTCGAGCTCGCGATGCAGTGGACGACCGCGTACTCCGAGTCCGTGCACACCTACGCCAACACCATCAACACCCACGAGGGCGGCACCCACGAGGAGGGCTTCCGCGCGGCGATGACCAAGCTCATCAACGACTTCGCGCGCAAGCAGAACATCCTCAAGGACAAGGACGACAACCTCACCGGCGACGACATCCGCGAGGGCCTGACCGCCGTGGTGTCGGTCAAGCTCGGCGAGCCGCAGTTCGAGGGGCAGACCAAGACCAAGCTCGGCAACTCCGAGGTCAAGGGGTTCGTCCAGCGCGCCATGACCGACGAGTTCGGGCACTGGCTGGAGGCCCACCCCAGCGAGGGCCGCGACATCGTCCGCAAGTCCGTGCAGGCGGCTGCCGCCCGCATGGCCGCCCGCAAGGCGCGCGAGGCCACCCGCCGCAAGGGCCTGCTCGAGTCCGGCGGCCTGCCCGGCAAGCTGCGCGACTGCCAGAGCAAGGACCCCTCGATCTCCGAGGTGTTCATCGTCGAGGGTGACTCGGCCGGCGGCTCGGCCGTGCGTGGCCGCAACCCGCACAACCAGGCGATCCTGCCGATCCGGGGCAAGATCCTCAACGTCGAGAAGGCGCGCATCGACAAGGTGCTCGCCAACAACGAGGTGCAGGCGCTCATCTCGGCGTTCGGCACCGGCATCGGCGAGGACTTCGACAAGTCCAAGGCGCGCTACCACAAGATCGTGCTCATGGCCGATGCCGACGTCGACGGTCTGCACATCCGCACGTTGCTGCTGACGCTGCTCTTCCGGTTCATGCGCCCGCTCATCGAGGAGGGCTACGTCTACCTCGCGCAGCCCCCGCTCTACCGGCTCAAGTGGAGCAACCACGCGCACGAGTTCGCCTACTCCGACCGTGAGCGCGACGCCATGGTCCAGGCCGGTCAGTCCCAGGGCTGGCGCCTGCCGAAGGACGCCGGCATCCAGCGCTACAAGGGTCTGGGCGAGATGGACTACCAGGAGCTGTGGGAGACCACGATGGACCCCGACCACCGGGTCCTGCTCCAGGTGACGCTCGACGACGCCGCCGCGGCCGACGAGATCTTCGCCGTGCTGATGGGCGAGGACGTCGAGAGCCGGCGCGGCTTCATCCAGCGCAACGCCCGCGACGTCCGGTTCCTGGACATCTAGGCGCGCCGCGGGCCCACGTTTCACGTGGAACCCGCCGCGCGACGTACGCCCCCATCGTTGAAGTGCTGATCTTTGAAAGTGCGGTTCTCGTGAACTGCACTGAGGGACAAGGGAATTCATGACTGAGATACCGCCCGTCGAGTACGACCGGACCGAGGCGATCGACCTCAACGCGGAGATGCAGCGCAGCTACATCGACTACGCGATGACGGTCATCGTCAGCCGCGCGCTGCCGGACGTCCGTGACGGACTCAAGCCGGTGCACCGTCGCGTGGTCTACGCCATGTACGACGGCGGCTACCGCCCCGACCGCGGCTACAACAAGTGCAGCCGCGTCGTCGGTGAGGTGATGGGTCAGTACCACCCGCACGGTGACTCCTCGATCTACGACGCCCTCGTCCGCCTCGTGCAGGACTGGTCGCTGCGCTACCCGCTCGTCGACGGCCAGGGCAACTTCGGCTCCCCGGGCGACGACCCGGCTGCCGCCCCGCGGTACACCGAGTGCCGGATGGCGCCGCTGGCCATGGAGATGGTCCGGGACATCCACGAGGAGACCGTCGACTTCCGCGACAACTACGACGGCAAGACGCAGGAGCCGACCGTCCTGCCGAGCCGGTTCCCCAACCTGCTCGTCAACGGCAGCTCCGGCATCGCCGTGGGCATGGCCACCAACATCCCGCCGCACAACCTGCGTGAGGTCGCCGACGCGGCGCAGTGGTACCTCGCCAACCCCGAGGCCGACCGTGAGCAGTTCCTCGACGCGGTCCTCTCCCGGGTCACCGGCCCGGACTTCCCGACCGGTGCGCTCATCCTCGGGCGCAAGGGCATCGAGGACGCCTACCGCACCGGCCGCGGCTCGGTCATCATGCGCGCGGTCGTCGAGGTCGAGGAGATCCAGGGCCGGCAGTGCCTGGTGGTCACTGAGCTGCCCTACCAGGTCAACCCGGACACCCTCGCCCAGAAGATCGCCGAGCTGACCAAGGAAGGTCGCCTCTCGGGCATCGCGGACATCCGCGACGAGACCTCCGGCCGCACCGGCCAGCGCCTGGTCATCGTGCTCAAGCGCGACGCAGTGGCGAAGGTCGTGCTCAACAACCTCTACAAGCACACCCAGCTGCAGACCAACTTCGGTGCCAACATGCTGGCCCTGGTCGACGGGGTGCCGCGCACGCTGCCGATCGACGCCTTCATCCGCCACTGGGTGGAGCACCAGGTCGAGGTCATCCAGCGCCGGACGCGGTTCCGCCTGCGCAAGGCCGAGAACGAGATCCACATCCTGCGTGGTCTGCTCAAGGCCCTCGACGCCCTCGACGAGGTCATCGCCCTCATCCGACGGTCGCAGACCGTGGAGGCGGCGCGTGACGGCCTCATCGAGCTGCTGGAGATCGACGAGATCCAGGCGCGGGCCATCCTCGAGATGCAGCTGCGCCGCCTGGCCGCCCTCGAGCGCCAGAAGATCATCGACGAGCACGACCGCCTCGAGGCGCTCATCAAGGACTTCGAGGACATCCTCGCCAAGCCCGAGCGCCAGCGGTCGATCGTGTCCGAGGAGCTCGGCGAGCTGGTCGACAAGTACGGCGACGACCGCCGCACCCGTATCGAGCTCATCGACGGCGACATGTCGATGGAGGACCTCATCCCCGAGGAGGACGTGGTCGTCACCATCACGCGCGGCGGCTACGCCAAGCGCACCCGCGTCGACGCGTACCGCTCGCAGGGCCGCGGCGGCAAGGGCGTCCGCGGCGCCTCGCTGCGCGGCGACGACATGGTCGACCACTTCTTCACCACGACGTCCCACCATTGGCTGCTCTTCTTCACCAACCTCGGCCGGGTCTACCGCGTCAAGGCCTACGAGCTGCCGGACTCCGGACGCGACGCCAAGGGCCAGCACGTCGCCAACCTGCTGGCGTTCCAGCCGGACGAGAAGATCGCCCAGGTGCTGGACGTGCGTGACTACGAGCAGCAGCCCTACCTCGTGCTCGCCACGAAGAACGGACTGGTCAAGAAGACGCGGCTCGCCGACTACGACTCCCCGCGCAGCGGTGGCCTGATCGCGGTCAACCTCAAGGAGGGCGACGAGCTCGTCGCCGCCGACCTCGCCTCCCAGACCGACGACCTGCTCCTGGTGTCCCGCAAGGCGATGTCGGTCAGGTTCCACGCGACCGACGAGCAGCTGCGCCCCATGGGCCGCGCCACCAGTGGTGTGACCGGTATGCGGTTCCGCGGCGACGACTCGCTGCTGTCGCTGAGCGTCATCCACGAGGGCGAGGACCCGGACGTGTTCGTGGTCTTCGAGAACGGCATGGCCAAGCGCAGCCCGTCCTCGGACTGGAACGCCAAGGGCCGTGGTGGCCTCGGTGTCGCGGTCGCCAAGATCACCGAGCGCAACGGCGACCTGGTCGGCGCGCTCACGGTCAGCGAGGACGACGAGGTCCTGGTCATCATGGGCAAGGGCAACATCGTCCGGATGCCGGTCGCCCCGGTCACCCGCCGCAGCCGCAACACCCAGGGCATGAAGTTCGCCAACCCGGGCAACGGCGACTCCGTCGTGGCCGTGGCCCGGAACCCCGAGCGGTCGGAGGATGAGAGCGACCTGAGCGCCGACGGGAGTGCCGCAGGCGACTCCGTGGCCGCTGATGCCGTACCGTCGTCTGTGAACGAGCAGGTCGTCGACGGTGCTGGGTCCGAGCAGGAGCCCTCCGCACCCGAGGCGCCCGGGACCGACTCCACCGGAGGTAACGAGTGAGCACGGCAGGCCAGACGAGCACCTCGTCGCGCCCGGGAGGACCGGAGGCGGGGCGGATGAACCGCGGCGCCGAGCCCGCCGGCACGGCCCGGACCGGAGCCCCGATCCGCCCGGCGGGAGCGACCGCCGCCGCGGGGCGCGCGCGACGCGTCAAGCTCACTGTCTCCCGGGTCGACCCGTGGTCGGCGATGAAGATGTCGTTCCTCATCTCGGTGGCCCTCGGCATCGCCGGCGTCGTCATGGTCGCGGTGCTGTGGATGATCCTGTCGGGCATGGGCGTCTTCTCCGAGGTCAACCGCCTGGTCGGGACGGTCTTCAACGACACCCAGAACCCGTTCGACATCATGGACTTCCTCGGCTTCGGCCGGGTGCTGTCCCTGAGCATCGTCATCGGGGTCATCGACGTCATCCTGCTGACCGCGCTGTCGACCCTCGGCGCCTTCCTCTACAACATCTGCTCGGCCCTCGTGGGCGGCCTCCAGCTGACCCTCACCGACGACTGAGCCCCCGCTCTCTCACGCAAAACGCCGGTTGCCCGGCATACCTCGGGATGGTGTCCCGCGGGTTGCCGGGCAACCGGCGTTTTGCGTGTGTCGGGGCACCGCGGAACCGTTTTGGTGGGCAGCCCCACCGTCATGTAACCTCGTGCCTCGCGCCACCCTCCGTGGCGCAGCGGAGATTGGGCTCACGGGCCTATAGCTCAGACGGTTAGAGCGCTTCCCTGATAAGGAAGAGGCCACAGGTTCAAGTCCTGTTAGGCCCACCAATCCCGATCCCCGCGGGTTCTCTGCGAGGGAAGGCGGACCACCGATGAAGAAGCTCCTGCTCATCGTCGTGACCGCAGTCGGCGCTGCCGCGATCCAGAAGAAGCTCAAGGCCCAGCAGGCCGAGAAGGACCTCTGGGCCCAGGCGACGGACTCTCCCTCCTAGGAGTCCTGGGGTTCGATCCCCACCCGGGGGCCATGGCGCAATTGGTAGCGCACCTGCTTTGCAAGCAGGGGGTTAGGGGTTCGAGTCCCCTTGGCTCCACCACAGGTCAGAACCACTTTCCGCTCGTCGGTCAGAGCCCTTTCGCGTTCGGACCTCAGAGAAGTACCTCAGTGACGTGCCTGACGGGAGCTGAGACGTCTTCCGGCCCAGAACGTCGCTACTGACGGATTCGCCGGGACGGTCCGGCTATGCCACTGGTCGTCCAGCGAAGTGCTGCGGCGGTGTGCGCGATTGGGTGTCGTCGTTTGGGTTTACCCAATCTGCGACCAGCAATGTGCCAGAGTGACAACATGGCGGCCGACGGCGGGGACTCTCCTGACCTGCCCCCAGACATCTGGTCGACGGTCGACGTCTCCGACTGGAGGGTGGCGGATTAGGAAACCGCAGGATCAAATGACGTGACCTGGTTACGTTCGTCTGCAGATGCTGTTGCATGACTGCACAAGGACACCCAAGTGGCAGCAAATGGTCACGAGCAAAGGTGAGGACTGGCGGAGGTTCTAATCACTCACATTGCGCGTGCCCTCGGTGTTCCCTATGCAAAGACACGGTATCTGCGACGCGGGCGATGGCTGCCGACTCGGGCCGAGAGCTCGAGCGCGTCACCCGGCAATACGAGGATGCACTTTCGTTGCTCGCCGAACACCTTCTCGGCGAGTCGAAGATCCGCGCTCTGGACGCGACGCTCGAGCAATGGATGCGCGGTCTGACTAGCCAGCCGGGCTACGGCGGGCTCCGCGGCCGGATCGCGCTCCGCTGGGTCGATGGCGAGTCGCCAGACGAGGCTGTCGAGGAGGCGACCTGGCGCACAAACAGGCGGAGCTCCTCGCCTCCGAAGATCCTGCTGCGGATCTGGCTCGCAGCGTCTCAAGGTGCGGCCCGGTACCAGTGGAGATAAGCCCCCGCTCATGGCTATCCGTGGCGCCTGAGGCACTTCGCACCCACCCAGAGATTGGCCCGTAGCTTGATCGCCTGCCGGCTGCCATCGGTGACCGCGTTGTTGCAGCCGGTCACTGCTCGGCTGCGCCGGCGCCACCCGACATCAGACTCTCGGCCGCTCAACGCGATCACGATCGAGCGCGGCCTCTCGCGTGTGACACCGGTCAGGTAACGCCGCGCGCGCGGCCCGCTGACTACACTCGCCGCGCTGATATCGACATCCGGGACATGGTGCTGGCGATGGTTTCCATTTGTGTTGGAACTCGTGCGCTCGCTCAAAGCAGCTCGAGTGAAGCTACTCAGGGAAAGCTCACCCAGTTGGCTCTCGCGCCGGCACGGGACGGCGCGGGGTAAGACTTCTGGAAGAAGGTGGGCGAATGACTGATTTGCGGTCCGGAGCTTGGCAAGGTGGCCTCTTGTGCTGACACCCGCATCCCAAGATCCCCAAGCTCGATTCATGAGGGCCGTACGGGGAATGCTGGCGCGACCTGACTACTTGATTCCGCTCGCTGCAGCCGAGAGGCAGTTCAGAGACCACTACTACGGACTGAACTCGGCGGCGCTGCTTGAGGATCTGTTCTTCGATGCACTGGGCAACTACATTCGCCAAGTTGAACCTTCGACTCGGCTGACGCGGCCTCCGACGGGACAGAAGGGCTGGGACTACGCGTTCGACGGGCTGCAGATCTCGCACAAGGTGAGTCAAAGTCTTAGCGAGATCGCGGCGCTGTGGGACGCAACCAAGAAGGGCGTAGACAGATGGTCCTTCGATGACCCCATCGTCTACGTCCTAGGGTCCAACACCCCACCAGGCAGTCTGCTCGTTGAGGTAGACACGGCCACGTCGCTCAGATGTCGTGCGGTGGCGGACTTGGGCCGACCGTACGTCGCAGAGGGAAAGACACTTCTGGTCCTGAGGTGGCCAGCCGATGGCAGCCAGCCGCATCTGCTAGACATCGTCCCAACCGAAAAGGGCCAAACGGTCGCGGACGCGCTTTCGTTCAGCCGCGTTTGGCGGCATGTGGCTGCGCACGTCGCATCAGGGCGTGGTGCGAACGAGATCGACGTGGTCGCGACAAGCAAGCGTTGTCCTCCCCTTCTTGTCGAGGCGCTGCTTACAGATGGCCTACCCACGCCAGTGGACCTGTCTGTGACATTCCGCGGTGGGGTGTACCTTCTGCCTCGGGAGCTCCTCCAGGACCTCACGGTGACGACCAACAACCGCGCGATCCTGATCCCGAAGGAAACCATAAAGACGCTCCTGCACGAGGCGAGTATCCGAGGCCTGTTCGCCCCGGTACCGCTCTGGTATTGGGTGTATGCGCAGGAGAGACCGCCGGATATGTACTCAGCACAGCGCGGGGAGTACGACACAAGATTCAGCGCGCGCGGCAACATTGACCCGGTCTAGCAAATGGTGGCACCACGTCGATCGCGACTGAAACGAGGACTCGCTCCTCATAGGCTTCGTCTGCAGGAGCCGACCGTGGACGCAGCGCACGCCCCCGTCTTGCGCCTCCTGTTGCGACCTCCCCACGCCACGACTCTCGCGAGCCGGTCGAGCTTCCGCGCTCCCCTCAATTTCTGGGGGAGGCGCAGGTAGGCTTCGGAATGCCTGTGTCGCCGCCCCGAGAATCGGAGAAGATGGTGCCCGTTATCCGCGCTCTGCAGACGATGCTGTCGGACGGAACGAAGAGTTTTCCCATCTACCTGGGCTATCTGGCCGCCGACCAACTCAAGTCCGTTGCAGAGGTCCCGAGTTTCAATCCAAATAGCGGAAATGCGGATATCGCTCGTAACGTTCTCAATCCACCCATCAAGAACTGGCAACGCCCTGTAATTCCCGAGAAGTGGCAAGCTATCAGGGACAAGTTCAGCCAACCAGGCGAACTAATGCCAAACCCTGTGCTATTGGCTGTCGCAGATGTTGCTCACGTTCACGTTCGGCAACAGATTCTGAACGGTCAAGCGACCGAGGTCTTCGAAATATCAGTGAATGTTCCCGCTGCTCAGGGTAGTAAGCCGTTGTGGATCCTCGACGGACAACACCGCGTGGAGGGAGTGTCCCAATCGACTAACAGTTCCAATCCGATTCCCCTAGTGCTCCTCCACGGCGAGGCATCCCAAGCCTATAGCCCAGCGCAGTTTGCAAAGGTGTTCGCTGAGGTGACGACATATGCGACTCCGCTACACGAGTTGCATGAGCACTGGCTGCAGTACGCATTCAAACTCGGCGCCTATCAAGATGCCGCCGGTGGGACATCCACATCAGAGTGGAAGGCCATGACTACCGTCGCCATGCTTTGCGAGCATCAGAACGTAGGGCCCAGCCACGTTACGAATCCGTTCTACGACAAGGTCCAATTCAACCCAGACCCGACGAAGTTGCTCGCGGCCGCAGGGGGAGGCTTCTCATATACTTCGCTGGGCCTGAAGGAAATTGTCCTTGGTCAGTACTTCAGTCGCCCTGGGTCCTCGCTCGGCCCAGCGGTCGTCGCTGATCAAATCGCCCTCGCGGTACTTGCCCTTTCGCGGAATGTCACTACGCCTACGACGGACAGTGCGTTCTTTGGCGACGCTTCACATCGTCAGAAGTACCTGATGGACGCCTATCTTGTGGGAGTCCTCACCTACCTCTTGAAACACGGTGTCCCAACGGACTGGGACAGCGTGCTCCAAGCGCTGAAATTCAACGCGAGCAACTGGGACGTAACTGGTTGGGTTCAGAGTACGGGCGGCAACTTCGGCAACGTCTCCCGCCGGGTTGCCAACAAGGTATTCGAAGACATGTTCGCCAAAGGGGCCCTGGGGGTCTCTAGCGACATTCCATCTTGGCTGGCAGGTGACGGTGCGGAACTGACCCTGCTGGCCTCGGATCCGGGGCGCGGTGGTGCCCGCCGCAACAGACTGGAAACGGTTCTGCCCATCAATGGGACCAAGCCCTTGAACATTGGCGCTGCTAGGCGTCTAAAGCTTGTGGGTCACTCGATCAACGTCGGCAACTTGAGGATCGTCGATGAGAGCCGACCCCTCGGAAACGAATTCAACCTGTCGAGCCTCAAACGTGGAGTCATCCTTCCTCAGGCCCCTGGATCCCTGCGACTTCTCGTGGGGGCCGAATACTACGGTGGCTCGCGAAGTCAGCTAAAGATCAACATTACTTGGAGTTGATTGGTGGACATTCGTAGCCGAGTCGACTCGGCCGAGTCGTATTTTCGCTTTCTGAACACCGTTCGCTACCGCCTTTGGTCTGACATCTATATAGAGTACGTAGGCGGCTCGTTGACCCTTCCTGAATCGGCAGTGTTGGTCCACCCAATGTGGAGGGACCAACTCATTAGTGAGACGCCCTGCCGTCGCCAGCGGTCATTCCAGAACCCGCCGCCGGCTTATGAGTCATGCGCGGCCAGCACGATATGGGGTTACGCGTGCCCTTCGGCGACTTCTTTGCAGACGGACCATCGATTTCCTTGGGCTCTCGGCGGTCCGACCAGCCCTGGCAATGCCGTTTACCTGTGCCGCGACCACAACCAAATGAAGGGACATGATGTTCACCTGATCGCGTGGACGGTGGACAACTTTGCCTGGCTCCATGATGAGGTCGAGGAGGTCCGCAGGCTTCTGCGGCTCTAGGCGTCTCGCCTCGAGCGAAGCAATCCCGCTTCAGGTGAGCGGCCGCTCGTCAACCAGCGAGGGTCCCTGACAGGGGTGCCGTGAGTTCTTCCTCGTGGATGAGGGCTGCTTCGGCCAACGCATTGCCCGTGGGGCGGACCGACGCACTCAGCACTGCGCGCACCAGCCTCGAAGGCAAGTCCGACGCATCTCGCTCTACGTGGGTACGGAAGACGTGCCAGGCGGCTCCAACGGCCACGCCGTTGCCCACCTGCTTGTAGCTCGCTTGGTCCCGCTGCCCCCCGAAGGAGAAGTCCCGGCCGAAGCCTTGCAGGCGGGCGGCCTCGTGGGGGGTAAGCCGGCGGCGACGGCTGCCGATGATCGAGGTCTGGGTGATGGCGACCAGTGCCGGCAGGTAGGTCGGTGCCTTGGCTCGGATGCCGGACGGCCGGAAGTGCATCACGGTGTCCCACAGCGACGCGGTGTCCTGCGCCTGCCACTCGAGCTTACGCCGCGACGCCGGGAAACTGGCGAATGCGGGGTTTGCCTTCTTCCAAGATCCGATGATGTCGCGATGGTCATCGTAGAAGCGGGCGTTCTTGACCAGAATGTCCGACTTCCACTGTGGGAGGGCATCCAGCTCCATGGGGTCGAGACCGCGCTCGGGAATCCACGAGTCGGCCCACAGGGGGAAGCCAGGCAGGCGCACCCCCCGCGCGGACCACATCCGCTGGACCAGGTCATCCCAGACGTTGATCCATTCGGTTTCGTCAGCAGTGAGTCGATACTTCTCGACGCCGGGGATCGACGTGTCGTCGTCGAGGATCCAATCGGTGTCCCAGTTCTGGACGTTCCATCCTTGAACTGGCCCCCGGACCACAGTGGGTGCCACGTCAGTCTCCGCCATGGCCCGCGCGGGCCCGACGTACGTGCCGAGGATGAAGACGCGGTCTCGGACCTGAGGCGTACCCCCGAGCGAGGGTGGAAGGAAGTGAGGCGAGAAGACGGACGGCGTCGACGACACCCGGTAGCCGATCTCGCGCAGGGTCTGGATGATCACGTCCCACTCGTGCCGGTGCCTGGGCCCGGCAAGGTTTCGTACGTTCTCTAGCAGGACGATGGAGGGCTTCCGCTCCTCCAAGATGCGAGCGATGTTCCAGAAGAGGGTTCCCCGCGCCTCGTCCATGCCGCGCTGGAACCCGGACTTGGAGAAGGGCTGACAGGGGAAGCCCGCGGCCAGGACGTCGTGAGCTGGAACGTTGACCGGAGCGTCTTCGGGGGTGTCGATCGTGATGTCCGTGTTGATGATCGGGCGTTCAGCCTCGGGCAGATGGTCCACCCAGTTGTGGAGGTAGGTGTTGCGTGCTTCACGGTCGATCTCCGATACGTAAACGCACCTGCCACCGGCATGCTCCAGCATGGCGTGGAACCCGCCAATGCCGGCGAAGAGGTCAACGTATGCGAAAGGCGCTGATCTCTTCGACATGCTTGCAAGCTTAGCTGACTGGTCAGCTAAGTCAAGCTCCCGCGCTGCGGCTGTGAACTGAAGCGGTAGAACGAAATTCATGGCAAGGAACACCTCCGGTTGGCACGCATCCCAGAGGTCGACCCGACGCGCTGCGTGACGTTGACGGATAGCCCATCACGGACGACTGACAGTGGGGTCACGAGGGAAGCCACCGAGGATCGAGGCGGATACAGCCGCGGGATCACGCTGCACCTCGCACTCCCAGACCCTGAAGACGTGCCAACCGTGTTCCTCGGCGAGCTGTGTGGCCCGCTCGTCGCGCTCAGCGTTCCGCCGCATCTTCTGAGCCCAGAGCTCAGCATTCGGGCCTGTCCACGGCTTCTTGCGGCCGTGGACGGGACACCCATGCCAGAAGCAGCCATCGACGAAGACTGCGACTTTTCGTCCAGGGAGGACGAAATCCGGCGTGCACCCTCTGGCGACTCGCGGATGCAGCCTGAATCTGCCGCCCGCCGCGTGCACGGCCTTCCGCAGCTCGACCTCCGGGGACGTGTTGGCCTTCCGGCGGCCAGCAAGATGCTTTCCCGCAGAGGTGCTCACCCAGTCCTCGGCCACGCGTCCAAAGTAGACCGCGGTATCCACGGCAGGCGCAGAGGTGTCGGCGGTGACGACTAGGTTTCACACCATGAGTGACGAGTGTCGACATGGGATGAACCCAGAGTGGTGTTCCGCTTGCCGAGGTGACGACGAGTCCGCCTTCGCTGGGGTCCGCGGGTCAGCCCTGCACGGCGGACAGGTCAAGCAGGACCAGCTGGACCACCTGTGCCGGCAGCTCGGTATCCCCTTCGTCCCTGTGGGTCGGGGTAGCAGTCTCCCTTCCCACGTGTTTGACGAGGCAGCACGACGCCTCGGCGTCGGACGTGGGTCGATGCCCGAAATCGGAGAGAGGCTTGCCACCAAGGCCGGTCTTGTGTGGACGAGTGACTGCGACAGCCGAGGATCCATCAGTGGCGGCGGATCCACCGTGACTCGAGAGGGTCTCGATGTCATCAACCGAGCCGTTGCGAAGTTGCTCGCGCGACAGTAGCCAACCCTTCGGTCCGAGCTATGGCGCCAGGCGCTGGCAGCCCTGACTACGGCGCGAGGAGGGCGAGGGGGACGCGGCAGCTGATGCCGACGTCGTTGAGGCGATCCAGCAGCGGTGTGCCCTCGACCGTCGGCAGGTGCATCGGCGTCGGGTGCCCGCTCGCCAGAGACCTGGCGTACGCGTCGCGCGCGGCGACCAGCCGCTCCCAGTCCTGGATCCACCGCTCCGTCGGGGCGTCCGCGTCGATGACCTTCGGACCCAGGGCACGGATGGCGGTGACGAGGTCGGTGACCGCGTCGTTCTGGGCGTTGATCGCCCCGACGCGCTGCGGGATCGACGCCGCGGTGCCGACGGCCGCCGCTGCGGCCGAGTCGCGCATGGCGGCACAGCGGGACGTGGCGGTCCGCACGATCACGGACCGCTCGATGAGCGCGGGGTTGTCGACGTGGGCGTACGACCACAGCTGCAGGAGCACCACGGCGACCGTCGCGCCGCCCACGACGACTGCCACGCGCGCGGCCCAGGCCCGCCACCGGGCACCGGTACCGCCCACGCGTGGGACTACCCGTCGACCTCGACCGTCGGCGCCCCGGGCGCGTTGGTCTGCACGGACTTGATGCCGTTCTCGGCAGCCGCCTTGGACTCGTAGGCCTCACCGGTCGCGATGACCTGTCCGTTGCCGGCCTTGAGGCGGAAGCGGTACTTCCCCGACTTGTCCGTGTAGAGCTCGAACTTCCCTGCCATGACGCACCTCCGTGAGTGGACCCGCCAGAACGCTTGGCAGCCTAGGGCCGGCCGCGGGCGGCGTACAGAGCCACCCGACGCAGTGCCGGGCGCCCGCCGCGCTGGGCCCGCAGTCCTCAGAGGGAGGTGTCCGCCTCGGCGAGGCGCTTCAGCGCGGTCATGGCGTCGAGCGTCTGCTTGGGCAGCTGGCGCTTGATGAGCGGTGAGAAGACGCGCCCGAAACCCTTGGTGGCGATGTCGATGGTGTGGGTCAGGGTCGTGCCCACACCGTCGGACGCCGCGACGAAGTCGACCGTCACGTCCATCATCCGGTCCGAGAACTTCATCGCGAAGTGCCGGTCGGGCTCGCGGGCGACGATCTGGCCGTCCATGACACCGGTGCGCCGGCCGTCGGCGTAGTGGTAGCGCAGCCGGGTGCCGACGTCGTTGGTCCCGGGGTCGAGCTTGTCGATGCCCGTGCACCGCGACAGCCACGTCGGCGTCCGGCTCACGTCGTCGACGATGGAGAAGATCGCGGACGGGGGTGCGCTGACGGACAGCGTGTGGGCGAAGCGAGGCATGGCATCTCCGGGCGCCGAGCAGCGGGGGGTGCGCACACCGTACTCCCGGCGAGCGCCTCCGAGCGGCCGTCGCGCGAACTAGCCCTGGGCCCCCGGCACCTCGAGCTGGATCGACAGGCTAGGGGGCGTGGGACGAGGGCGGCGGGGTTCGCGGACGCCGGCCTGTCCGCCGTCGTACCCGGGCCCCGACCAGAGCCCGACGAAGCGGCGCCCGCGCAGCCGGCGGTGGCGGTACACGGCGTACACGGTGGTGTCGGCCTGGTCGGGGACGGTGGCGCGGACCCAGGCCACCGCATCGCTCGCGTCGTCGGCGACGACCCGGCAGGTGCCGTGCCCCTGGCCGCGCGCGTCGCGCTGGGTGACCTCGAACGTCCTCATGCCCACAGCGTGCTCCGCACGGGCACTGGTGGCAAGACCGTGGACACGCACCGTCGGCCGCGCTCGCCTACGCTGGCCACGGCCGCCGCAAAGACAGGAGTGCGCATGCCATCGCCACAGCCCGAGGCGCAGGACGTGCGCCGGCTGGTGCCCCGCACCGACACCGTGCTCGCCGACCCGGCAGTCGAGGCGGCGGTTTCGCGCCTGGGGCGGGACACGGTCCGGGCTGCGGTCGGGAGGGTCCAGGCGCAGGTGCGGGCCGGTGTCCTCGGTCCCGACGAGGTGGTCGGCGCGGTCCTCGCCGGCCTTCCTGCGCGCGCGACGACGTTGACCCCGGTCATCAACGCCACCGGGGTCGTCATCCACACCAACCTCGGCCGGGCGCCTCTGTCGCAGGCGGCGGTCGAGGCGATGGCGGCTGCTGCCGGGACGGTGGACGTGGAGCTCGACCTCGCCACGGGCCGGCGCTCGAAGCGAGGCCGCGGAAGCCTCGCCGCCCTCCTCGAGGTGCTGCCCGAGGCCGGTGGCGCCCTGGTCGTCAACAACGGGGCCGCGGCCCTGGTGCTCGCCACCACGGCGCTGGCGGCAGGGCGTGAGGTGGTCGTCAGCCGTGGCGAGATGGTCGAGATCGGTGACGGTTTCCGGCTGCCTGACCTCATCGCCAGCACTGGGGCCAGGCTGCGCGAGGTCGGCACGACCAACCGGACGACGGTCGCCGACTACGCATCGGCGGTCGGCCCCGACACCGGGTGCATCCTCAAGGTCCACCCGAGCAACTTCCGGGTCGAGGGGTTCACCGCGTCGGTGGCGGTACGCGACCTCGCCGGGCTCGGGGTGCCGGTCGTCCACGACATCGGCAGCGGCCTGCTGCGACCGCACCCGTTGCTGCCCGACGAACCGGACGCGGCGTCGGCGCTCGCCGAGGGCGCCGCGGTCGTGACCTGCAGTGGCGACAAGCTGCTCGGCGGCCCGCAGGCGGGGCTCGTCCTCGGCGAGGCCACCACCGTGGAGACCCTGCGGCGGCACCCCCTCGCCCGGGCCCTGCGGGCCGACAAGGTGACGCTCGCCGGGCTGGAGGCCACGGTCCGCGGGCCACGGCCGCCCGTCTGGACCGCCCTCGAGGCGGACCCTGACCGCCTGCGCGCCCGGTGCGACGCCCTCGTCGCTGCGCTGCCGCCCGGTACGGGTGCGGCCGTGGTCCCCGCCGACGGGGTCGTCGGGGGCGGCGGTGCCCCGGGCCGCCCGCTGCCCGGTTGGGCCGTGGCCCTGCCCGAGGACTGTGCGGCCGCGCTGCGCACCCTCGACCGGCCGGTGCTGGCCAGGGTCGAACGGGGGCGGTGCCTGGTCGACCCGCGCTGCGTCCCGGAGTCGCTCGACCAGGCCCTCGCCGACGCCGTGCGCGAGGCACTGGGCAGGCTCGGCTGAGCCGACCGGGTTGAGCGGACCGGGTTGACCGGGAGCAGACCCGAGCTCAACCCGGTGGTCGGTCAGGCCGTGATCGTCCCGCCCTCGAACGTGCAGGTGAGCTTGCCGTCGACCGTCGTGGTGTCGGTGACCGGGTAGCCGTAGCTGCCGGCCGCCCCGCCCTGCGCCTTCCACTCGGCCAGGACCGCCCCGAGCACGCGGAAGGGCTTCGTCAGCGCCCACAGCTCACCGCGCTGGAAGTCCTGGTGCCAACCGCCCCGGACCTGGCCCGAGACCCGGTTGCCCGTGGGGTAGCCGAGATCGCCGGTCTCCCGGCCGCCGGTCACCCACGAGGTGAGGGCGTCGCCGTAGATGCACTTGGTCGACGTGCTGGCCGAGTCGATGACGATGCCGCGCTGGAACTCCTGGCGCCAGCCGCCGTTCGTCATCCCGGAGATGCGGTTGGTCGTCGGGTAGCCGAGCACCCCGGTCTCGCGGCCGGTGCCCTTCCACGCGGCGTACGCGTCGCCGTAGAGGGTCTTGGTCGGGGTGCTGGCGGAGTCGAGGACGACACCCTTCTGGAACTCCTGGCGCCACCCGCCGTCCTTCATCCCCGAGATGCGGTTGGTCGTCGGGTAGCCGAGCAGGCCGCTCTCCCGACCGGTGCCCGTCCACTGGCCGTAGGCGTACCCGTACACGATCTTGGTCGTGGTGCTCGGGGAGTCGGTGATGGCGCCCTGCTCGTAGGTCTGGATCCAGCCGCCGTTGACGCGGCCCGTGAGCCAGTCACTGGTGGGGTAGCCCAGGAGGCCGCGGGGGCCGTCGACCGACGCCCAGACCGACTTCACCGAGTTGGGCACGGGGTGCGCTCCGGTGGTCTTGGTGTGGTAGATCGAGCCACCCTGGTAGACGACGTAGGTGCCGCGGCCGTCGCCGACGAGGACACCGGGCGTGGTGGACGCCTTGAGGTAGGAGCCCTGCGCGCCCATGTCGCGCTCCTTCTGCGAGATCGCACCCCAGCCGGGCAGGCAGGGTGCGCTGTGCTCGGCCGTGCGGTCGTCGACCAGCGACGTGGTGGTGCAGGAGGCCCACTTGTACGGCGCGACGCAGCTCACGACGCGGCAGTGGACGCCGCCGCTGCACTTCACCTGGGTGTTGCACTGGCCGTAGCGGAACGCGTTGCAGCACACGCGGCGCTGGTCGCAGGTCGCGCTCGACCCGGTGCCGCAGGAACAGCTCCAGCACTTGCTGTCGCAGATGCCGTCGGTGCAGCCGGTCGAGCACTTCGAGCAGGAGGCGTTGCAGTCGACGATGTAGCGGTAGCCGGCCCCGCACCAGGACGAGTCGGCGGCCTTCCACCAGCCCGCGGCGAAGCTGCCGGGCGGGCAGGCGTTGACGCCCTTGTTGACGGTGCAGCAGAACACGGTCCAGCCGCTGCTCGCGGTGTTGCCCGGGCCGCAGATCGTGGCGTAGGCGGGTTGCGGGCGCAGGATGTAGTTCTTGGGGCTGGTCGCCAGGGCGGACCCGGCGACGGCGGCACCGACGAACAGGTCGCGGCGGGAGACGGGCCGCAGGCGGCGCGACAGCGAGGACACGAAGCCGGCGATCCCGCCCGGTCCGGCGTTGAGGTCGTCGAGGGTGCTCACGGGTGGCCTCCCAGTCGGGCGAGCGTCGCCCGGTCGGTGATGTGCAACGAGCTGACGAGTGCCATCGCGCGGGGCACGGAGGCCATGCGCCGGGCGTGGCTGCCGAGGACGGTGAACAGGCAGAACGCCCGTCCGCCCTGGCTGAAGAACTGCTGGCTCGCGCTCATCCCGGGCAGCGGTCGCTGGAGCCGGTTGGGCGCGAAGTGCGAGGGCGCGAGCCGGGGCAGCCCCTGCTTCTCGAAAAGCCCCTGGTCGGCGACCTCGGTGCCGTAGTCGACCAGGGCGACGAACACGTCGTCCGGGCCGAGCAGGTCGACGACCCCGGTGCCGAAGTCTCCCCGGAGCTCGGGCAGGGGTCGGGTGCAGGCGTGGAGCACCGGGCGCGTGACGTCCTGCTCCTCGAGCAGACCGCGGGCGCGGGCGTCGGGCGCCAGCGGCGTGGCCCCCGGTCGCCGGGTCACCGCGACGTGCCACCCCCGCGGCGCGTCGGCCTTGAGGCCATAGGTGTCTGCCATCTGCTCAGCTCCCAACTGCGACGGCTAGGAGCGCGGCTGCCGCGACCCCCAGCGTCACCCTAGCGACGATTCGTGCGGATTTGGCCCATCTCTCGACGCGGCCGAAGACGGTGTGCAGGGCGGCGCGGTCCTCGACGCCGGCCATGAGGAGCGAGGGCAGCGCCCGGACGACCCCGAACGTCGCCCCGATGGCCAGGCCCACGCGCAGGTCGCCGCCGAGGGCGGCGAGCAGCACGACGGCATACGTCGTGGCGCTCGTGATGATCGTGACGAGCCCGAAGCCGAGCTGCGCCCCGAAGCCCACGCCGTAGACCCAGCCGCGGTAGCGGGTGAGCCACTGCTCGTCGACCTGTCGCCGCCACGACGGGAGGTCCAGACGCCCGCGCTGGGAGTCGTAGGCCAGCCCCACGAGGAGCAGCAGGGCGACGAAGCCCAGCGACCACGACGAGCCACGGACCCCTTCCGGGACCAGGGCGCCGAGCAGCGACGCGACCGCGCCGAGGGCGAGGCCCCCGGCGGCCGAGCCGAGGAGGTATGCCGCGGTGGTCACCCACCAGCGGGAGCTGCGGGCCCGCTCACCGAGCGGACTGATGCTGGAGAGCATCGACTCGCCTCAAGGGGACCAGGTCGCCCGCAGGGCCGCGACCGCCGCCATGGGCAGACCGAGGGCGAGCGAGAGGGGGGCGACGGACACGGGGAGTCAGTGGTCGTGGCGGTCGTGCGCGCCGGCGTGCTCGTGGTGGTGGTCGTGCACGTGGTCGTGCCCGTCCGCCGCGTGGTCGTGGTCGTGCGCGTGGTCGTGCGCGTGGTCGTGGTGGTCGTGTCCGTCGGTGGCGGGGTCACCCGCGGCAGGCCCGGCCAGGTCGGGCGAGGTGTACAGGCTCGGGTCGCCGGGGCGGATCCCGGCGGCGAGCAGCTCGTCGTCCATCCGCGGCACGCTGTCGCGCTCGCCGCGCCCGAGTGCCTCCCCGACCAGCTGGCCGGGGCCGGTGCGCCCGGCGGCCGCCCGCGCGTCCTCGCTGTCGGACACCCCCTGGGCCATGAGGTCGCGCACCTGCGGCCAGGTCGTGGCGGACCCCTCGCCGGTCACGCGCCCGCCCTCCACGTAGACGAAGTAGGGCGAGCCGGGGATGTCGTAGTCGACCCAGGCGGCCGACGACTGCACGACCGGGACGTCACCGGCCAGCGAACGCAGGCTCGGGACCGACTCCTCCTCGGGGCCCTTGGCCACGACCTGGAGCCGGCCGTCGCCGGGGACGTCGACGCCCTGCTGGAACTCCTCCCAGAACGTCTGGCACACGCTGCACCCGCTGGTGAGGAACGCCAGCAGGGTGCGTGACCCGGGCGTCGTCACCGTGACGGAGCGCTCCGCGCGCTCGAGGTCGGTGCCCACGATGTCGTGGGCCCTGGTCGAGTCCTTGCGGGTGGCGGGGACCACGCCGTTCTCCAGCTCGACGGGCACCGGTCCGGGCCTGCCGCCGGTGGTGGCGGTGGTGACACCGGTGCCGGCGTCCTTCTCCAGCTCGAGGCCGGCGCCGAGCTCGTGCAGGGCCTTGAGGATCAGCGCATGGCTGCGCAGGAGCCCGAGGACGAGGACGCCGAGCAGGACGACGGCGACCCCTTCGGCGATGACGACGGCGAGCATGGTTCAGCCCTTCGAGCGGGTGCGGGTGGCGCTGCGGACCGCGGCGGCGGTGGTCGTGGGGAGGACGGCCATGGCCATCGAGGCCAGGAAGCCGATGACGACGGCGAGACCGGCGGTGGTGGCGAGGACGGGGGTGGTGGCGCCGCCCCAGGCGTCGGCCGGTGGGTCGGCGGCGACGAGGGCGGCGACGAGCGTGGCGACGGCGGTCAGGGCCAGGTGGGTGCGGCTCGGGGGCGTGTCCGGCTTGCCGAAGCAGCCGCACGACCCCAGGACCCCGCCCCGCACGAGGACCAGGGCGACGAAGCCGGTGAAGACGGCGTACGCGGCGGCGACCAGTGCCGCCACGAGCCGCCCGGGGGCGAGCACCGCCCACACCCCCACGACGACCTCGGCCACGGCGAAGGCGCGGACGAGCAGCGCACCGGGGGCAGGGGGCACGGTGAACCCGGCGCTGCGCAGGGCGCGGACCAGGGGGGCCGGGTCGGCCACCTTCGGCACGCCGGCCAGGACGAGCAGCCCCGCCGCGGCGAGGTACGGTCCGGCCAGCGCGTCCCACATGTCGCCACACGCTACCCGGCGACATCACACGCGACGTACCACCGCGACACGACGAAGGGCACCGGCGCGTCCTGCTGGACGCATCGGTGCCCCTCGTCGTGCTCGTCACGGCAGGCCGCGACCCGTGGTTCAGTCGAGCTTGTCCTTGGTGTCCTCCGCCTGGTCGGCCACGGCGTCCGCCGCGTCCGCGGTGGCGTCGGCAGCGGCGCCGGCGGCGTGCTTGCCCTGCGACGTGGCCTTGTCCTTCGCGTCAGCGGCGACGGAGGCCGCCTTGTCCTTGGCGTCGGAGGCCTTGTCCTTGACGGCGTCGGCGGCACCGGCCGCCTTGTCCTTCGCGACGTCGGCGAGGTGGGAGACCTTGTCACCCGCCGTCGAGGCCCGACCGGAGGACGGTGCGGTGTACGGGTCGTCGAGCGGGGTGGCCCACGGGTCCTCGCGCGGGGACGACTTGCGGAACGCGGCCACGGCCGCGCCGATGGCGGCCAGGACGCCCAGCCCGATGAGGAACTTGCCCTTGCGGCCGGACTTCTTGGCCACGGCGTCGCCCTTGAGGACGGCGAAGGCGCCGCCCGAACGGTCGGCGGTCTCACTGGCGACGTCGGTCGCGGTGGACTTGGCGGCAGCCGACGCGGCAGCCACCGCGGCGATCGCCTCGGCGACCTTGGGCAGCAGGCTGTCGACGATGGTGTCGCGGGCGGTGTCGACCTTGGGGGCCAGCCCCTCGACGGCGCCCTGCAGCTTGGGGGCGGCGACCTCGATGCCGTGGTCCACGTGCGGCTTGGCCCAGTCGCGAGCGGCCTCCACGTGCGGCTTGCTCCAGTCCTTCGCCTGGCCGGCGCGCTCGCGTGCGACCTCGGCTGCCGGGGTGACGCGCTCCTTGAGCGTCGCGGCGTAGTCGGCGGCGGTGTGGGCTGCCGTGCTCGCGGTCGAGCTCACGGCCTCGGCGGCCTGTTCGGACTTGCTCTTGGTGCGGAACACCCGTGCCTCCCTGTTTGTGCAGAGTTGGTCGTGCAGAACGTCGGACGCTTTCTCCCGACCCATCCTGCCCTGTTTCCGCTGCTGGGCAAGCCAGCGGGCTGCCTGCCGGGTGCCTGCGGGCGGCCACCGGAGGGCCTTCGTGGAAGGATGAGCGACATGGACGTCACCCTCAAGACCAACCACGGCGACATCAACGTCACCCTGTTCCCCGACCACGCGCCGAAGACCGTGAAGAACTTCGTCGGCCTCGCCACCGGTGAGCAGGAGTACCGCGACGACGCGGGTCGCACCAACCCCACGCCGTTCTTCGACGGCCTGACCTTCCACCGGATCATCCCCGGCTTCATGATCCAGGGCGGCTGCCCCCTCGGTCAGGGTGTCGGCGGCCCGGGCTACACCTTCGACGACGAGATCAGCCCCGACAAGGACTTCACCAAGCCCTACATGCTCGCCATGGCCAACGCCGGCAAGCGCATGGGCAAGGGCACCAACGGATCGCAGTTCTTCATCACCGTCGGACCCACCACCTGGCTCCAGGGCAAGCACACCATCTTCGGTGAGGTCGCCGACGGCCCGAGCCGCGAGGTCGTCGACAAGATCGCCGGCGTGCGCACGGGTGCGAACGACAAGCCGGTCGAGGACGTTGTCATCGAGTCGGTCGTCGTCAACGACTGACCGGCCCGACTGACCGGCTGCCGCCGACCCGACCCCACGAAGGCAGGACCCGCCCGTGAGCGAGCCCAGCGCACCACCCCAGCAGCAGGCCACGCCGGTCTGCCCGCGCCACCCCGACCGGGTGTCGTACGTGCGGTGCCAGCGGTGCCGCCGGCCGGTCTGTCCCGAGTGCCAGCGGCCGGCGGCAGTCGGCGTCCAGTGCGTGGACTGCGTCCGCGAGCAGGCGCGGACGGTCCGCTCGGCCACGACGGTCTTCGGGGGTCGGGTCACGGACACCCCCCGGGTGTCCTACGCCATCATCGGCATCTGCGTCCTGGTCTACGTGCTGCAGACCATCACGCCCGGGCTGACGCGCGACATCTGGTTCGTGCCGGTGCTCGGGGAGTCCGAGCCGTGGCGGTTCCTCACCTCGGCCTTCGCCCACGGCTCGGTCACCCACATCCTGTTCAACATGCTGGCCCTGTGGATGGTGGGGGCCCAGTACCTCGAGCGGCTGCTCGGCGCCGCACGCTACGCCGCGGTGTACCTCGTGAGCGCGGTCGGCGGCTCCGTCGCCTACCTGCTCATGTCCTCGCCGCCGAGCAACGACTTCGCGTCCCGCAGCATGTGGCTCACCCCCGCGGTGGGCGCCTCGGGCGCGGTCTTCGGGCTGTTCGGGGCCCTGCTCGTGCTCAACCGCCACCTCGGGCGCTCGTCGGCGGGCATGTACGCGACGATCGGCATCAACGCCGTCATCGGGTTCGTCGTCCCCAACGTCGCGTGGCAGGCCCACCTCGGCGGCCTGGTCACCGGTGCGGCGCTCGCGGCCGTCATCGCGTGGACGACGCCGCGCGAGCGGCGCCGCTGGCAGTGGCCGGGCGTGGCCGCCGTGGTCGTGGTGCTCGTGCTGCTGTCGGTGGCCAAGTACGCGGTGTCGCCGAGCTTCGTGCTCGTGGGCTGACCCGCGGACTACTCCGGATGACGTAGTACCAACTCCGCAGATCGACGTATTACACGCCTGTGATTCTGTCCCCAGCTGTGCACAAACCTGTGGACAACCACCTGTGGACAACCGTCTCCACCCTACGCATGAGGACGAGGCCCCGCAGCCGGACGATGAGGTCACGACCTGCGGCTGCCACGCTTGGACCACCGGGCAGTCCAGTCCCGGTCAGTGTCAGATCGGAGTGCTCACCCATGAGCAGACTGTGTGCGAAGTACCAGGCCCGGGTGGCCGAGCGGGGGGCCACGGCCGTCGAGTACGGCCTCATGGTCGCCCTCATCGCCCTCATCATCCTGGCGGCGGTCGCGCTGCTGGGCGACAACCTGTCCGGCATCTTCTCCAAGACCGCCGGCAGCGTCTGAGGAGGTCGTCCCCCGACGACTCCGTGCGCCGTCCCCCTGGCGGCGCAGCCTCCCGGACGCGACGAGGCGCCCCGCCCGAGCCTGGCTCGTGGGGGCGCCTCGGTGCGAGGGGGGTCAGCGCCAGCGCGTGGTCATGGCGAAGCCGCTGAGCATCAGGCCGAAGCCGATGCCGAGGTTCCAGCGGCCGATCGACTCGATGGGGAACCGCTGGCTCGTGATGTAGAAGACGACGATCCACAGCAGGCCGACGACCATCAGCGTCAGCATGACCGGCACGAACCACGGCGGGTTGCCGATCTTCGCCTTCGCAGGCTTGGGGGGCGGGGTGTAGGCGCGCTTGGCGCGGCCCTTGGACTCCGGCACGGAAACACTCCTTGCATGCGGACGGCGTCGAGCCGCCGGGACGTTTGGCATAGCGTAGTGCCATGGCGGACCAGCGGCTGACGTGGTTGACGCGCCGGCCCACGGGGTGGTCGGCCGTCGTCCCGCTGGTCGCCCTCGGCGCCGGGCTGATGTTCGCCATGAGCGCGGCGACCGCCAAGGGCACGGACCTGCGGTCCTCCACCGGCGACATACCGGGCCTGATCCGCGAGCAGACCAGGCAGAACGCCATCGCCGCCCAGCGCGTCGCGAGCCTGCGCGCCGAGGTCGACCGGCTCTCGGCCCGGCAGGCCCCCGGCGACCGCCGGGTCACCCAACTCACGACCGAAGCGAACGCCCTGATGCCCGCCGCTGGCACCGAGGCGGTCTCGGGGCCGACGGTCCGGGTCTCGCTCACGGATGCCAAGACGGTGCCGGACACCCTCCCCGACGGCTTCACCGTCGACGACTACGTCGTGCACCAGCAGGACGTGCAGGCCGTGGTCAACGCCCTGTGGCAGGGCGGCGCCGAGGCCATGATGCTCATGGACCAGCGGATCATCTCCACCAGCGCCGTACGCTGCGTCGGCAACACCCTGATCCTCCAGGGCCGGGTCTACTCCCCGCCCTACGTCATCACCGCCATCGGCAACCAGTCCGACCTCCGGGCCTCGCTCGACGCGAGCCCCACGGTCGGCATCCTCAGACAGTGGGTGGACGCAGTGGGGCTCGGCTACGACGTGACGACCGGGCAGGAGACCTTCCCGGCCTACGCGGGCTCCATCAACCTGCGCGACGCGAGGGCGGGCCGGTGAAGGCAGTCCGCTGGACCCTGGGCATCGGCGGGGACCTGTTCGTCACGGCGGGCCTGCTCCTGCTGCTGTTCGTCGGCTGGCAGCTGTGGTGGACCGACGTCACCGCCAACCGGGTCCAGGACAACACCGTCTCCACCCTCACCCGCGACTTCGCCTCCGCTCCGAAGGGGTCCGGCACCGCCGCCACCGAGATGCCCTCGAAGGTGCCCTTCGGCAAGGCGTTCGCCATCGTGCGGGTCCCCCGGTTCGGCGCCGACTACGCGCGGCCCGTCCTCGAGGGCACCTCGCGCGACATCCTCATGGACGGCGTGGGGCACTACACCGGCACGGCCCTTCCCGGGGCCGTCGGCAACTTCGCCATCGCCGGGCACCGCACGACGTACGGGCGCCCGTTCCACGACATCGACACCCTCCGCCCCGGCGACAGGGTCGTGGTCGAGACCAGGACGGCGTTCCACGTCTACGTCGTGAAGCGGCACGTGATCGTCGACCCCACCGACGTCGACGTGATCGCGCCCGTCCCCGAGCAGCCGGGCAAGCAGCCCACCCAGCGCTGGCTCACCATGACGGCCTGCCACCCCAAGTACAGCGCGGCGCAGCGCTACGTCGTCTTCGCCGAGCTCGAGAAGTCCTACCCCCGCGCGAAGGGGTTGCCGGCCGGCACCCTCGCGGCCCCGAAAGGCAGGTGAGGCGCCATGATCTACGCCGCCATCTGGCGCGCCCTGCCCGGTCCCCTGGCGGTCCGGGTGCTCCTCGCCGTCGTGCTGGTGCTTGCCGTGGTCGCGTTCTGCTTCCTGTGGCTGTTCCCCCGGGTCGCGCCGCTGATGCCCTTCAACGACAACACCGTCGACCCGTCGGCCGCCGTCGTCGTCCACGGTCCGGGGTCGCCCGCAGCCGGTGCGCCGGTGGGCGCGGTGGCCCATCTCCTGGCGACCCCTTCCCTGGCGGCTCGACGATGACCCGCATCCTCGTCGTCGAAAACTACGACAGTTTCGTCTTCACCATCGTCGGCTACCTCCAGCAGCTCGGAGCCCAGACCGAGGTGGTGCGCAACGACGCCGTGTCGCCGTCCGACGGTGCCGACTTCGACGGGGTGCTGGTCTCCCCGGGCCCCGGGACGCCGGAGGCCGCCGGGGTGTCGATGGCGATGATCGAGGCCTGTGCCGAGCGGGCGCAGCCGATGCTCGGCGTGTGCCTCGGGCACCAGGCCCTCGGCGTGGTCTGCGGCGCGACCGTGGGGCGGGCGCCGGAGCTGCTGCACGGCAAGACCTCGCGGGTGCTCCACGACGACACCGGCGTGCTCGAGGGACTCCCCAGCCCGTTCACGGCGACCCGCTACCACTCGCTGACCATCGACCCGCCCACCCTGCCGGAGGTGCTGGTCGCCAACGGCCGCACGGAGTCCGGGATCGTCATGGCCGTGCGGCACCGCGACCTGCCGCTGCACGGCGTGCAGTTCCACCCCGAGAGCGTCCTCACCGAGGGCGGTCACCGCATCCTGGCCAACTGGCTGGCCCTGTGCGGTCTCGCCGACGCCGTGGAGCGGTCGGCCGGGCTCAGCCCGTTGGTGCGTGACGCCGAGGGCGTTGCCCGCGCCGTCGCCGCACCGTGAGGACCCGACCTACGGGGTCGTGATCGGGGGGACCACCGTCGTGCTCGAGGGCGGCGGCGTGGTGGTCGTGGTCGGCGGGCTCGTCGTCGTGGTCGGCGGCGTCGTGGTCGTGACGGTCGTGGGGGTCGGCCTCGGCGGCTGCGCCACCGTGAGGGTGATCTCCGTGCCGTCCTCCACCTTGGTGCCGGGCTTGATGCTCTGCTTGAGGACCGAGTCCTCGGTCTCCGAGCTCTCGGCGTAGACCGTCTTGATCCGGAACCCGCGGTCACCGAGGAGCTGGGCGGCGTCGCTGCGGGACTTGCCGACCACGTCGACCGCGGTGATCTTGCCGGACGAGACCTCGAGGGCCACGGACGACCCGACGGCGACCGAGGTGCCCTTCTCCGGGTTGGTGGAGACGACCTTGCCCTGGTCGAGACCCGAGTCGTCGACGAGCTTGGTCTGGCCCACCTTGAGGTTGAGGTTGGCCAGCGCGGTGCGCGCCTCGTCCTCGCTGTAGTCGGTGAGGTCGGGCAGCTCGACGGTGTCGGGGCCGGCCGAGACGCTCAGGGCGACGCGGCTGCCGCGGGGCACCATCTCCTCGGCCCCCGGGCTCTGCTCGACGACGTGCCCGACCTCCTTGGTGCTGGCGACGTCGCTGGACTCGGGGACGAGCCCGGCCGCGCGGATCTCCGCCTCGGCGGTCTCCACCGGCTTGTCGACGACCGACGGCACCGCCACGTTCGTGGAGCCCGCCGGGGGTCGGTTGAGCAGGGACTTGCCGGCCAGGCCGAGCAGCACCAGCGCCCCGACGACCGCGAGCACGAGCAGCACGTAGGCCAACCCGCGGCGGCGGCGCGGCTCCTCGTCCGGGTCGTGGCCGATGGCCGGCAGCGTGGCGGTGTTGGCGCCCCCGCGGGGGTCCTCGGGGGCGGGAGCACCGGCGGGCAGCACCGTGGTGGCAGCCGCACCGGCGGAGGCGCCGAGCGCGCCCATGGCCACGGTCGCCTCGCCACCGCGGCCCGCTGTCCCGCGGGCGGCGTCGCTGATGGGGCGCCCGAGCCGGGCGGCCTGCAGGTCGGCCCGGAACGCCGTGGCGTCCTGGTAGCGGGCCTCCCGGTCCTTGACGAGTGCGTGCAGGACGACTGCGTCGAGCGCCGGGCCCACCTCGGGGTTGAACGACGAGGGACGGGGAGCCGCCTGGCCCACGTGCTGGTAGGCGATGGCGACCGGGGAGTCGGCCTGGAACGGCGGACGGCCGGTCAGGAGCTCGAACAGCAGGCAGCCCGTGGAGTAGAGGTCGGAGCGTGCGTCGACGTGGTGGCCCTGCGCCTGCTCGGGCGAGAGGTACTGCGCGGTGCCGATGACCGCCTGGGTCTGGGTCATGGTGGCGTTGGCGTCGGCGACGGCCCGGGCGATGCCGAAGTCCATCACCTTGATCTCGCCGCGGGCGCCGATCATCACGTTGGCCGGCTTGATGTCGCGGTGCACGATGCCCATGCGGTGGCTGTAGGCCAGCGCGTCGAGCACACCCTCGGTGATGCGGGCGGCCTCGGCGGGGTCCAGCGGCGAGCGGGTGTTGAGGAGCTCGCGCAGGGTCTGGCCCTCGACGTACTCCATGACGATGTAGGGCACCGGGACGGAGGCCCCGCCGGACTCGGTGACCCGGTCCTCGCCGGAGTCGTAGACGGCGACGATGCTCGCGTGGTTGAGGCCGGCCGCGGACTGCGCCTCGCGCCGGAACCGGGCGAGGAACGAGGGGTCGCGCGCGAGGTCGGAGCGCAGCAGCTTGATGGCCACCGGCCTGGACAGCCGGGTGTCGTGGCCCAGGTGCACCTCGGCCATGCCACCCCTGCCGAGCAGCCTGCCCACCTCGTAGCGACCGCCGAGCAGTCGTGGCGTGCTCATGGCTTGCCACCCTTCTTGCCCTTGCCCTTCGGGTGGTGCGGGTGGTGCACCGGCGCCGGCTTGGCCGCCGGGGCGCTCGCGACCGGCTTGGCCGTGGTGGCTGCGGGCCTCGCGGTGCGCGAGGCGGACGTGCGGGTCGCGGTGGCGGTGGTGGACGTCGGGGCCGAGGTCGTGGTGGTGACCGGGGTGGTCGGCGGCGGCGTCGACGAGCCCGCGGCAGACCCCCGGTTGGCGAACAGCACGACGACGACCAGCGCCAGGACCACCACGGCGCCCGCGACCGGCAGCATCCACGCGGGCCGGCGGGTGTCGTGCCGCTCCACGGTCTCGTCGAGCGACCCGCCGTCGCCGGGCGCGGCGTCGGCCTGGGGGGCGATGAAGACCGAGGTGGGCAGCGTCTGGTCGCCGGCCAGGTCGGCGGGGGCGCCCGCGATGACCGGCGTCACGGCCGACCGCGCCCCGGCGACGAGGTGCTCGGGCACCTGTCCTGCCGGCAGGCGCAGCGCCTCCGCGAAGGCGCCCGCGCTGCTCGGGCGCTGCGACGGGTCCTTGGCGAGGGCAGCCATGACGGTGGTGCGCAGCGGCTCGCCGACCTCGTCGGACAGCTGCGGTGCCGGCTGGCTGATGTGGGCCAGCGCGGTGGTCACCATCGACTCGCCGTTGAACGGCCGCTGCCCGGTGAGCATCTCGTAGCCCACGACGGCCAGGGCGTAGACGTCGCTGAGCGGCCCGGCGGGACGGCCCTGGGCCTGCTCGGGTGCCAGGTAGTGGGGTGTGCCCAGGACCTCGCCGGTCTGGGTCATCGGCGCCTCGCTGAGCGCACGCGCGATACCGAAGTCGGTGAGCTTGGCGTAGCCGTCGTCGTCGACCACGATGTTGGCGGGCTTGACGTCGCGGTGCACGACGCCGGCGTCGTGGGCCGCCTGGAGGGCGATCGCGGCTTGGTAGAGGATCTCGGTGACCTCGTCCTGCGGCATGGGGGCGCGCGAGCGGATGAGCGCCGACAGCGGCTCGCCGGACAGCAGCTCCATGACGAGGAAGGCCGTGCCCTCGTCCTCCCCGAAGTCGTGGACGGTCCCGATGTTGGGGTGGCTCAGGCCGCCGGAGTGCCGCGCCTCGGCGCGGAAGCGCTCGGCGAAGGCCTCGTCCTCGGCGCTGTCCGGGCGCAGCACCTTGACCGCGACGTCGCGGTCGAGGGTCTGGTCGTGGGCCTTCCACACCTCGCCCATGCCGCCGGTGGCGATGGACTCGGTGAGCAGGTAGCGGCCGGCGAGGACGTCGCCCTGGGTGGGGCTCACTTGCCGATCACCGCCTCCATGACCGACTTGGCGATGGGGGCCGCGACGCGACCACCGGCTGCCTCGTTGCCCGCGGTACCGCCGTCCTCGACGACGACCGCGACGGCGACCTTCGCGTCATTCGCTGGGGCGAAGGAGGTGAACCAGGCGTGCGGCGGCTTGCCCTTCTGGTGCTGGGCCGTACCGGTCTTGCCGGCCACGTCGACGCCACTGATCTGGGCGGCGGTGCCGGTGCCGTTCTCCACGACCCCCTGCATCATGCGCGTCAGGGCGGCGGCGGTCTGCGCCGAGACCGCCTGTGACAGCTGCTCCGGCTGGGGCTCGTCGATGACCTCGAGGTCGGAGGAGGTGACCTTCTTGACGAGGTAGGGCCGCATGACGACCCCGCGGTTGGCCACCGCGGCCGCGATCATCGCCACCTGGAGGGGGGTGACGCGCACGTCGTACTGGCCGATGGCCGACTGGGCGAGCTGCGGGGCGTTGAGGTCGGCGGGGACCGAGCTGGGCGTGACGTTCATCGGGATGCTGAGCCGGTCGCCCATGCCGAACTTCGCGGCCTGGGCCCGGAAGGCGTCGGCGCCGAGGTCCATGCCCAGCCAGCCGAACGCGGTGTTGCACGAGATCTCGAGGGCACGCTTGAGGGTCACCTTGTTGTTGGGGCCGCAGGGGCGCCGGTCGTCGTTGGGCAGGGGCGTCGAGGTGAGCGGCAGGTCGAGCTGCGCGGGTCCGGGCAGCAGGCTCTCCTCGGTGAACTTCCCGGACTCGAGCGCGGCGGCGGAGGTGACGATCTTGAACGTCGACCCCGGCGGGTAGAGGTTGCCGGCGATGGCCCGGTCGACCATAGGCCGCGTCGGGTCGGCGTTGAGGTCCTTCCACGCCTTGACCACGGAGCTGGTGTCGTGGCTGCTGAGCACGGACGGGTCGTAGGAGGGGTGGCTGACCAGCGCGAGCACCTGGCCGGTGCTGGGGTCGAGGGCCACGACCGCGCCGCGCTGGCCACCGAGACCCTTCTCGGCCGCGGCCTGGGCCTTGGCGTTGATGGTGAGCTCGACGCTGGCGCCGGTCTGGTCTCGACCGGTGAGGATGTCGGTGACGCGGCGGTAGAACAGCTTGTCCGAGGAGCCGGACAGCAGGCTGTTCTCGGCGCCCTCGATCCCACCGCCCGCGCCGTACGTGAACGAGTAGAACCCGGTGACGTGCGCGTAGAGCTTGCCCTGGGGGTAGGTGCGCAGCCACTTGAGCTCGTCCTTGGAGGCGACCGACTTGGCCACCGGCGACCCGCCCACGAGGATCTGGCCGCGCTCGCGGGCGTACGTCGCGAGCAGCGTCCGGCGGTTGTCCGGCCGGTTCTGCAGGGCCTGGGCGTCGACGAACTGGATCATGGTCGAGGAGATGAGCAGTGCGCTGAAGAGCAGCGCGACGACCATCGAGAGGCGGCGGAGGGGGGCGTTCACCGGACGGCCACCACTTCGGTCCTGGCCTCGCCCGCGGGCGTCGGTCCGAGCGGGACCTCGGCGAGGGGGCGGCGGGCCTGGTCGCTGATGCGCAGGAGCAGGGCGACGAGGGTCCAGTTGGCCAGCAGGGAGGAACCTCCGTAGGACAGGAACGGCATCGTCAGGCCGGTGAGCGGGATGACGCGGGTGACGCCGCCGACGACGACGAAGCACTGCAGCGCCACCGAGAACGCCAGGCCACCGGCCAGCAGCTTGCCGAAGCCGTCACGCACGCCGAGGGCGGTGCGCAGGCCCCGCTCGACGAGCAGGACGTAGAGCATGAGCAGGGCGAACAGCCCGATGAGGCCGATCTCCTCCCCGAAGCTCGGCACGATGAAGTCGGACTCGGCGAAGTAGGTGAGGTCGGGGCGCCCGCGGCCGAGGCCGGTGCCGAGCAGCCCACCGGACGCCATACCCATCAGGCCCTTGGCCACCTGGTCGGACTGGCCGGGGGCGAACGGGTCGAGCCACAGGTGCACGCGCTCCTGGACGTGGCCGAAGATCAGGTAGGCGACGTAGGCGCCGGCGCAGAACAGCGTCATGCCGATGGCGATCCACGAGATCCGCTCGGTGGCGACGTAGAGCATCGCCACGAACAGGCCGAACAGCAGCAGCGAGGAGCCGAGGTCGGTCTCGAAGACGAGCACGCCGAGCGACAGCACCCACGCCAGGAGGATCGGGCCGAGGTCGCGACCGCGCGGCAGGTTGAGCCCGAGCACCTTGCGCCCGGCCAGCGACAGCGCGTCGCGGGTCTGCACGAGGTAGCCCGCGAAGAAGACCGCGAGCAGGATCTTGGCGACCTCGCCGGGCTGGAACGTGAACGGCCCCAGGCCGATCCAGATGCGCGAGCCGTAGACGGAGCGACCGATGCCGGGCACGAGCGGCAGGATGAGCAGCACGAACGCGGCGACGGCGGCGGTGAACGTGTAGCGGCGCAGCACCCGGTGGTCGCGCAGGACCCACAGGACGCCGCCGGCGATGGCGACCGACAGCGCACTCCACGTGAGCTGCTTGAGGGCCAGACCCTCGCTGAGCGTGTGGCCGTGGGCCAGGTCGAGCCGGTGGATCATCACGAGGCCGAGCCCGTTGAGCAACGTCACGATCGGCAGCAGGAGCGGGTCGGCGTAGGAGGCCTTCCAGCGCAGCAGGAGGTGGAAGCCGCCGGCCAGCACGAGCAGCCCGGCCACCTGCGTGGTCAGCCCGGGCGGGAAGCTGCCGCTGACGGCGAGCGACACGTTGACGTAGGCGAGCACCACGATGGCCACGGCCAGCAGCAGGAGCACCAGCTCGACGTTGCGGCGGGTCCTGGGGGCGAGGCTCGAGACGGTCGTCATGGTCAGGGCGTGGTCGACGGCGTGCCGCTCGGGGCGGTGGTCGTCGTGGTCGTGCCGGACGGCGTGGTGGTGCCGCTCGGGGTGGTCGTGGTGGAGGTCGAGGGCAGTGGGGTGGCGTCGGAGGAGCAGGTGCCGCCGGTGGCCCGGCTGACGGCGCAACGGGACGCCTCGATCCGCAGCTCGGCGACCAGCGCCTGCGCGTCACGCAGGGTGTCCTTGGCGATGGTCGACTCGACCTGCGCGCGGTAGAAGTCGGGCAGGTCGGTGACCGCGATGTCGGACGGCTCCTCGACGTGCGAGAGCGCGACGGGGCCGAGGTCCTGCGAGACACCCTGGTAGATGGCGACCTTGCCGCCGTCGGAGCCCACGAAGTACTGCCCCTGGGTCCAGTCGTACGCCGCGTACGACCCACCGCCGAGGACGACGAGGACCAGCGCGAGCACCGCGACGCGGCGCCACCAGCGGCCGGGGCCCGAGGGCCCCTCCTCCGCGAGGACGACCTCGTCGTCGTCGCCGGCGGCCTCGCGGGCCAGGGCCGCGGCCTTGGCAGCAGGGGTGACCGGTATGGCGCGGGTGCCCTTGCTGCGCGTCGACGCGGCACCCACCACCTGGGGCTGCGTCGGCGGGGCCTCGACCTTGGTGAGGTCGACGACGTCGCCGATGACGATGGTGACGTTGTCCGGGGCGCCGGCCTTGAGGGCGAGGTCGACGAGGCGCTGCGCGGTCGGCCCGGGTGGGTCGCCGGCCGTGACGACGTCGGCGATCGTGTCGGGGGCGACGTAGTCGGTGAGCCCGTCGGAGGCGATCATGTAGCGGTCGCCCATGCGGGCCTCGCGCACGGTGATGTCGGGTTCGTCGTCGGCCTGACCAGTGAGCACGCGGGTGACCAGCGAACGCTGGGGGTGGCCGACCGCCTCGTCGGCGGTGATGCGGCCCTCGTCGACGAGGGTCTGCACGAACGAGTGGTCCTTGGTGATCTGGGTCAGCTGCCCGTCGCGGGCGAGGAAGGCCCGGGAGTCGCCGATGTGGGCGAGCACGAGCTTGTTGTGCGAGCGCAGGATGGCGATGAGGGTCGTGCCCATGCCGTTGAGGCTCGGGTCGGACTTGACCATGTCGGCGAGCTCGTCGTTGGCGGACGTGATCCGTTGCAGGAGAGCGCGGCTCGCCTCGGCGCTGCCCAGCGCCTCGCCGTCGAGGTCGGCCAGCGCGCCGATGACCACCGACGACGCGATGTCGCCACCCGCGTGGCCGCCCATGCCGTCGGCCATCGCCAGCAACCGGGGCCCGGCGTAGCCGGAGTCCTGGTTCTCCGACCGCACCATCCCGACGTCGGAGCGGGCGGCGTAGTTGAACGCGAAGGGCATGGGGCCGCTGCCTACTTCCGCAGCTCGATGACGGTCTTGCCGATCCGCATGGTCGTGCCGACCTCCACGCGTACGGGGCCGGTCAGGCGCTCCATGCCGAGGAAGGTGCCGTTGGTGGAGCCGAGGTCCTCCACGAACCAGGCACCGTCACGGCTGAAGATGCGGGCATGGCGGCCGCTCGCGAAGTCGTCGTCGAGGACCAGCGCGCACTCGGGGTTGCGGCCGATCACGGTGCCCGCCTCGCGCAGCGGCAGGCTGGTGCCGGTGAGGGCGCCCTGAGTGACCACGAGGGTGCGGGGGGCGGACGGCTGGCGGCCCCGGGACCGGCCCTTGGGAGCCGGCGCCGGTGCGGGGGTGGCGGTGGGCGCGGCCGCCCGGGCGGGCTGGCGCTTGGGCGGCGTGGGCTTGCGCGGGGTACGGCTCACGACGCGCGTGCCGTAGATGTCGCCGCGCAGGACGCCGACGACGCTGAACACGAAGATCCACAGGAGGACGAGCAGTCCGAGCCGGATGATCGTCAGGGTGAGCTCACTCATTGCAGCGCCGTCACCGCTTCCCGGCGCGGTAGACGACGGAGGTGCGGCCCACCGTGACGCGGTCGCCGTCGGACAGTCGCTGGCTGCTGATGCGCTCGCTGTTGACGAACGTGCCGTTGGTCGAGCCGAGGTCGCGGATGCTGGCCACCAGGTGGGGGCCGTCGTTGGTCACGCGGATCTCGCTGTGCCGCCGGGAGATGCCGGGGTCGTCGAGGACGATGTCCGCCGCGTCGTCGCGGCCGAGGACGGTGATGGCGCCCATGAGCGGGTAGCGCTCACCGTCGACGTCGAGCCAGGGCCGGTCGGCCGGGTTGACCCGGCGCGGCGGGGCCGGGGGCGCCACCGGGGCCTGTGCCTGGGTGGCCTCGAGGCCGTCGTCGTCGACGTGGCGGGCGGCAGGCACGGGCGGGGGGACGGGCGCCGGGACGGGCTGGGGGGCCGCCGCGGCGGGGAGGCCGGCACTGCGGGGCTGGTCGCGCTGGCTGTCGTCGCGCCGGCCGTCGTCACGCCGCCCCGACACGTCCCCCGGGCGGCGGGCCGTCGAGGTGCGGAGCCGGAACACCCCGGTCTCGAGGTCGTTGGCGCTCGCGAACGACACCTGCAGCGGGCCGCCGGGCTGGTAGCGCTGTGACTCCGCGTGCTCCTGGGCTGCCGCGATGAGCTCGTTCTCGAGCTCCTCGTCGTAGCCGCCGAGGCGGTCGTAGTCGGTGTCGGACAGCTCCACCGTGTAGAGGTTGGGCACGATCGTGCGGCCGGGGCCGAGGATCGCGGCGCGGTCGTCCATGGCTCGACGGATCGCGCTGGCGATCTCGACGGGCTGCACCTCTGACTTGAAGGCGCGCGCGAAGGCACCGTTGACGGCACGTTCGAGGCGTTGCTCGACACGGTCGAACAGTCCCAAGGCCCGCTCCTTACGGTGGACGTCACGCGGCTGGCGCACGAGGTGGTGGCCCCGATCGTAACCGGCTCGACTGGGCTGGGCGTCCGCACGCGCCCGGCACGCGCCCCGTACGCGTGATGTCCGGTGCCGACCGCCTCCGTCACACCGGCAAAACGGCGGTTGCCCGGCGAACCGCGGCCTGTGGACCGAGGTTTTGCCGGGCAACCGCCGTTTCGTCGTGTCGCGGTGGCCCCGGGTGGTCGTGCCTACTGCGTCGTGGCCTACTGCGTGGGGGTCAGTGCCGGCCGGTGCAGGAGGCGTTGCTGTCGCCGCGCCAGTCGCCGGAGTTGTCGGGTCCGCCGTAGAGCAGCTGGTTCTTGCCGCAGGTGCGCAGGTACTGGCCGCTGAACTTGGCCATGGGGGTCCAGCGGACGTTGCCCTTGGCGCTGTTGCTGCACATCACCGTGTACTTCCCGATGTAGGCGTCGGAGGACAGGCTGTACATGATGATCGCGGCGTCGTTGTTGACCGTGCTGATGTTGCCGGTCGTGCACCGGGTCCACACCGCCCCGCACGAGGGCGAGTAGCGCATCTCCATGCGGTCCTGGTTGAACGTCATCTCGGTCAGGTTGTACGCGTCGGCCGAGCAGCCGGCTGCCTGCGGGTCCTTGCCCTGGCAGGTCGACCCGCTGCACGTGGCAGCGAAGGCGGACTGGGGTGCCGCGATCATGAACGTCGCGAGGAGTGCGACGGCGAGTGCGAACTTGCGCATGGTGAAGTGGTTCCTCCTGGTGGTGTTCCCCCCGGCGTCCCGAGCGGGACAGCGGTG
Source organism: Pedococcus ginsenosidimutans (assembly GCF_039544395.1). Lineage (NCBI taxonomy): Bacteria > Bacillati > Actinomycetota > Actinomycetes > Micrococcales > Intrasporangiaceae > Pedococcus > Pedococcus ginsenosidimutans. The sequence goes on along the minus strand of NZ_BAABLO010000001.1, from coordinate 759,397 downwards.
TCCCGGTCGGGACGCCGAAACGATCCCAAGGGCCCCGGGGGTCGACAACCAACGCGACGTACGCCTTTGGTCAGCGTTCGGTCAGGCGCCGTGCGCTGCAGGAGGGCTGCGGACCCGGTTTGGAGTTCAGGGTGCCGATACAGCACACTGTTCACCGCGCGCGAGTGGCGGAACGGCAGACGCGCTGGCTTCAGGTGCCAGTGTCCGAAAGGGCGTGGGGGTTCAAATCCCCCCTCGCGCACACAGAAGAGAAGGACCCCCGACGGTTGTCGGGGGTCCTTCTCTTTGCGCACCGTGGTGGCCGGCCTCTGCTCGTCACCGAGGGGTCACCGCCGGGTCAGGGCGTGAGGCGCACCAGCGTCTGCGGGTCGGCCGCGCCGGCGAAGTACTGGTCGAGCACGGCCTGGAAGACCGCCCGGTCCTCGGCGTGCTCGGCGGCCCGGGCGAACAGCGTCATCGACGAGCGCAGCTTCTGCGCGTCGACGGCCCCGAGAACCGCGACCGGGTCGGTGGTGTCGAGGGACGTCAGCGCCAGCGCGCACTCCAGCAGGCGGGGCCCCAGGACCGGGTCGGCGAGGTAGGCCCGCGCCTCGGTGAGCCCGTCGATCGCGTAGAACTGCGCGGTCTCGCTGCGCCCGAGCCCCGCGACCTGCGGGAAGACGAACCACATCCAGTGGCTGCGCTTCGCGCCCGAGCGCAGCTCCCCCAGCGCGCGGGCGTACGTGCCGTCGGAGTCCTGGGCCGTGGTGAAGCGGGTGAGGTCGTGGGTCACGCCCCCATGCTGCCCCAACGGCACTCCGTACCGCGTCCCCTGCGCTCTGACAGACTCGGCCCATGGACCACGGGGACTTCCGCTCCGCCTACCGCCACGGGTTCGCCCGCGTCGCCGCCTGCACGCTGCCGGTCTCCGCGGCCGACCCGGCGCGCAACGCCGAGGCAGTCGTCGAGCAGGTGCGGCGGCTCCACGACGACGGGGTGGCGGTCGCCCTGTTCCCCGAGCTCACCCTGTCGGGCTACGCCATCGACGACCTCCTGCTCCAGGACGTGCTGCTCGACGCGGTCGACCGCGCGGTGCTGACCGTCGCGGCCGCGACCCGGGCGCTGCTGCCGGTCGTGGTCGTCGGTGCCCCGCTGCGCCACGGCAACCGGGTGTTCAACTGCGCGGTCGTCATCCACCGGGGCGAGGTCCTCGGGGTCGTCCCCAAGTCCAACCTGCCCAACTACCGCGAGTTCTACGAGAAGCGGCACTTCGCCCCCGGCGACGACACCCGCAGCGACTGGTACCACGCGCCGCACTGGCCGGGCGCCGACGAGGACGGCGACCTGCCCTTCGGCCCCGACCTGGTCTTCGAGGCCGAGGACGTACCGGGGCTCGCGGTGCACGTCGAGATCTGCGAGGACATGTGGGTCCCCGTGCCCCCCAGCGCGAAGGCGGCGCTCGCCGGCGCGACGGTCCTGCTCAACCTGTCCGCCTCGCCCATCACCGTGGGCCGCGCCGAGGACCGCCACCTGCTCGCCCGCTCCGCCAGTGCGCGCTGCCTCGCGGCCTACCTGTACGCCGCCGCGAGCCTCGGTGAGTCCAGCACCGACCTGTCGTGGGACGGCATGACCATGGTCTACGAGCTCGGTGACCTCCTCGGTGAGACCGAGCGCTTCCCCGACAGCCCGCAGGCCACCGTCGTCGACGTCGACCTCGACCGGCTGCGCCAGGAGCGGATGCGGCAGGGCTCGTTCGACGACAACCGCCGTACCGAGCGGGTCGACGCCGCCGACGGCGTGGACTTCCGCACCCTGGCCTTCGCGCTCAAGCCGCCGACGGGCGACATCGGCCTGCGGCGCAAGGTCGACCGGTTCCCCTTCGTCCCGGACGACGAGGCGAGGCTCGCGCTCGACTGCTACGAGGCCTACAACATCCAGGTGTCCGGCCTCGAGCAGCGGCTGCGGGCCATCGGCCACCCCAAGGTCGTCATCGGCGTGAGCGGAGGCCTGGACTCGACCCACGCGCTCATCGTCGCCGCCAAGGCCATGGACCGCCTCGGCCGGCCGCGCGGCGACATCATCGGGTTCACCATGCCGGGGTTCGCGACGAGCGACGAGACCAAGGCCGACGCGGTCCACCTCATGGAGAGCCTCGGCATCACGTGGGAGGAGCTCGACATCCGCCCGGCCGCGACGCAGATGCTCAAGGGCCTCGGCCACCCCGCCGGTGACGGCGAGGCTGTCTACGACGTGACCTTCGAGAACGTCCAGGCCGGCCTGCGCACCGACTACCTCTTCCGGGCGGCCAACCAGCGTGGCGGCATCGTCCTCGGCACCGGCGACCTGTCCGAGCTCGCGCTCGGGTGGTGCACGTACGGCGTCGGCGACCAGATGTCGCACTACGGCGTCAACGCCGGGATCCCCAAGACCCTGATCCAGCACCTCATCCGCTGGGTCGTCTCGAGCGGCCAGTTCGAGGGCGAGGTCAACGGCACGCTCCTGCAGATCGTCGGCCGGGAGATCAGCCCCGAGCTCGTGCCCGTCGCCGAGGGCGAGCCGATGCAGTCGACCGAGGCGTCGGTGGGGCCGTACGCCCTGCAGGACTTCACGCTCTACCACGTGCTGCGCTGGGGCTCCCGGCCCAGCAAGGTCGCGTTCCTCGCGCTGCACGCCTGGGCCGACGCCGAGTCCGGTGAGTGGCCGGCGGGCTACCCCGAGAGCCGCCGCACGGCGTACGACCTCGAGACGATCCGGCACTGGCTGGAGGTCTTCCTCCGCCGCTTCTTCAGCAGCCAGTTCAAGCGGTCGGCGCTGCCCAACGGGCCCAAGGTCGTCGCGGGCGGCTCGCTGTCGCCACGCGGTGACTGGCGCATGCCCTCCGACGTCGCGGCCCGCGCCTGGCTCGAGGAGCTCGACGCAGGGGTGCCCCGAACCTGACCCAGGGCCTGACCCGGCCCTGACCGGGCGTCCCCTACCCGAGTCTTTGAGCGCCTGACCCGGTCATCACCGGGTCAGGCGCTCAAACTCTCCGCGAGCGTCGTGCAGTGGCAGGCTCAGCGGCCGTCGAGGGCGGCGAGCTCGTCGTCGGTGAGCTCCAGCTCGGCAGCCTTGACCGAGTCCTCGATGGAGGTCGGTCGCGACGCCCCCGGGATCGGGATGACGACGTCGGCGAGGGAGAGCTCCCACGCCAGCGCCACCTGCTGAGGGCTCACGTCGTGGGCCTTGGCCACCTCGGCGAACGCGGAGTGGTTGCTGCCCAGCTCCGAGGCGTCGGAGATGCCGCCGAGCGGGCTCCACGGCAGGAAGGCGATGCCCAGATCCGCGCAGTGCTCGAGCTCACCCCGGCTGGACAGGAACTTGGGCGAGAACTGGTTCTGCACCGAGACCAGCCTGCCGCCGAGGATCTCCTGGCTGAGGTCGATCTGCTCGACGTTCGCGTTGGAGATGCCGGCGCGGACGATGACGCCCTCGTCGAGCAGGTCCCGGATCGCGCCGACCGACTCGGCGTAGGGGACGTCCGGGTCGGGACGGTGGAACTGGTAGAGGCCGATCGCGTCGACCCCGAGGCGGCGGGCCGACTCCTTGGCCGCCTGCTTGAGGTACTCGGGTCGGCCGTTGAGCGTCCACGACCCGTCGCCGGGGCGCAGGTGTCCGCCCTTGGTCGCGACGACGACGGCGGAGGTGTCGCCGCCCCAGGACTGCAGCGCCTTGGCGATGAGCGACTCGTTGTGGCCGACCTCGCCGGCGTCGCGGTGGTAGGCGTCGGCCGTGTCGATGAGGGTGACACCGGCGTCGAGCGCCGCGTGGATGGTGCGGATCGAACGCTCCTCGTCGGGGCGGCCCTCGATCGACATGGGCATGCCACCGAGTCCGATGGCGCTGACCTGGGTGTCGCCGAGCGTGCGTTGCTGCATGGGCTTCCTTTCGTGGGAGGGGGCCCGTCAACGCTAGGTCGGGCCGGGCGGCGGTGCCCACTCGAAGGGCGCAGGTGGGCTGGGAGCCACGGAGCGCGTCGCCCGGCGTGCGCACTGCGTGGACCGCACGTATGTTCGAACCATGAGCGACGACAACAACATCCCCGACGGCGTCGAGACCATCGGCGCCACCGAGCCGGTCACTGACCCCGCCCTCGAGAAGGACCCGTCCGACTGGGTCAGCGGCGACGACCCGATGACCGAGAGCCAGAAGAGCTACCTCGACACCCTCGCCAAGCAGGCCGGCGAGGAGCTGCCGGCCGACCTCACCAAGGCGGAGGCGTCGCAGCACATCGACCGGCTCCGCGGTGGGGATGCCACGTAGGGCGAGCGCCGACGCGGGGGCGCCGCGACGGCATACAGTCGGGCCCATGGCCGACCACGCTCAGCGGACGACGTACGTGCTCGTCGACGGCGAGAACATCGACGCGACCCTGGGCACCTCGATCCTGTCGCGGCGCCCGCAGCCCGACGAGCGGCCCCGGTGGGACCGGCTGCTCAACTTCGCCGCCGAGGAGTGGGACCAGCCCGCCAAGGGGCTGTTCTTCCTCGCGGCCAACGGCGACCTGCCGATGGGGTTCATCCAGGCGCTGCTCGCGATGGAGTACCGCCCGGTCCCGCTGTCGGGGCGACCGCACGAGAAGGTCGTCGACATCGCCATCCAGCGCACCATCGAGGCGCTCAAGGCCCGCGACGCCGACGTCATGCTCGTCAGCCACGACAGCGACTTCGTGCCCCAGCTGGGCGACCTGTGCGACGGCCGCAAGCTGGGGCTCATCGGCTTCCTGGAGTTCCGGAGCAAGGCGTTCGTCGAGCTCGAGAGCCGCGGGCTGGAGTTCTTCGACCTCGAGTACGACGTCGACGCCTTCACCGCCCGGCTGCCGCGCGTGCGCATCATCCCGATCGACGAGTTCGACCCGTTCGACTTCATCTAGGCGCCGGGGGCCTCACCTCGACGCTGGGAACACCCCGGTCGTGATCCACGCGCAGGCCTTGTGGACGGCGTCCCACGGGTCGCTGCCGAGCGTGGTCGTGAACCGGTCGACGCGGGACTGCGGGTCGTAGAGGTCGGCCGTCCACTCCTCGCCCCTGGCGCCGACGCTCAGGGTGGCCCGGCGCAGGAGGGTGCACGAGGCGATGTCGACCGTCATGGCCCCGTTCGGGCCGAGGTCGCGTCGGATGCCGAACGCGTGCCCGTCGATGATGTCGGTGCAGCGGGCGGCCTCGGCGGCCCGAGCCCGGGCCCGGTCGTACTCCGCCTGGGTCACGTTGCCGAAGGACAGGGCCAGGGCCGACCGGGCGGCCGACAACCCGGCAACCGTGCGCGCCCGGCCGGCGTCCTCGCGGGCGGCCTCGCAGGCCATCCAGGTCCGGGTGATGTCGGCAGCCAGCTGCTCGCGCATCCCCGGTGCTGCGTGCGCGACGTACCAGGCGTTGTCGTAGATGCGCTCGATGACGGTCATGTCCTGACCTCTCTCCACCCTGCGGTGCGGCCTTCGTCTCGGGACCGTGCGGTGCGGGGTGGGCCCTGCGCCGGCTCGGTACTGGTGTCGGGTGGCCCCTGCCGGCGTGTCTGACGCGGCGTCTGGCGGGGGCTCCCCGACACCTCCAATGGTCGGCAGCGCCGGCGTCCGGCACATCAGGCAGCGGCGGGCGGGCGTCCTCCACCACGCGGCGGAGCCGTGCCGCGCGGACGCCTTCGTTTGTCCCCGGTTGGGATGACGAGCCGGGGCTCACGCACCTCTGGCGCGCCGGGGGATGCGAGGCGCATAGTGGAAACGTCCGGCGGGGTCGGCCCGCGGGGGTACGTCGCCGATGGAGGCGCCATGAGGTTCGGTCAGCAGGTGGTCCCCCTTCCCGACGTCGTCCCGGTCCTGTCGGCCGGCAAGCACCGCAACCCCCGCAAGGGCGCGTGCTTCATGGAGATGGCGTCCTTCCTCGCCGGGGAGCGCTGGAGCGACCACCCGTCGTGCACCCATCCGCTGCTGGCCACCATGGCCCGGCTCGTCAACGACTCCCTCACGGACCTCGACCGGCCCCGGATCGTCGGGTTGATCCCGGACGTCGTCGGGCTCACCGGTGACGACCTCGAGCTCGACGTCGCCATCGCGGTGCACGCGGCGGCGGCTGCCCTGCCCGTGGCGCCCGTGGCCCGCCAGAACGTCATGGCCGTGGGCCTGCTCACCTGCCGCGCCCTGGCCAGCAGCCTGCCCGGACCGCACGACGACCTCCTGCGCCTCTGCGACGAGGCGTTCGCGCAGGCGCCGGAAGCCCACGCCTGGGCACGGCGCTACTCCCGTGACACCCGCGTCAGCGAGCGGGTGTTCCGCCGCCAGACGGCTCCGCACGTGGTCGCCTACGCCGTCGAGGGCATCGCGGTCGCGTGCGTCGACGACGCGGTGGACCGCCTCGTCGCCCTGCTCGCCACGACCATCCGCGACACCCGGGCCCGCATCGAGCGCCTGTCCGAGGCTGCGGCCGCGGAGGCGCCCGAGGTCCCCACGGCCGCGCCTGCCGACGCTCCGCGCCGCCGGCTCAGCAGGTCGGCCCCGACCCGCTAGCAGGGCCTGAGCTCCCCGCGGCGCGCGTGCGCCCGCCCGCGCGCCCCATCCGTGCCACCCGTGCGCCACCCGTGCGCCGGGTGGCCCGCCGGTCAGTGCGTCGGGCGGCGCAGCAGGTCGGGGAGGTACGCCGCGCCGGGGGCGTCCTCGGAGTCCGCGGCCTTGTCGGCCGGGTTGGAGATGCTGCACTGCTTCAACGACAGGCACCCGCACCCGATGCACGAGTCGAGCTTGTCGCGCAGCGCCTCCAGGGCCGCGACCTGCTCGTCCAGCCGGGCTCGCCAGTCCACCGAGATGCGGTGCCAGTCCGACTTGGTGGGGGTGCGACCAGCCGGCAGCCGGGCCAGCTCGGCACGCACCTCCTCGAGGGCGAGCCCCACGTTGCTCGCGGCGCGGATGAACGCGAGCCGGCGAAGCACGCTGCGGGCGTACCGCCGCTGTCCCCCGGCGGTGCGCGCCGCCTCGATGAGGCCCTGGGCCTCGTAGTAACGCAGGGCCGAGGGCGCGAAGCCGCTGCGGTGCGCCACCTCCGAGACCGTCAGGACGTCGGTCGGCTCCACGACTCGCCCCCTCCAGTCGGTCCATCCTCAAGTTCGCTTGAGGTCTGAGTCTGCGCCCTGCGCGCCCCGCCGGGCAAGGCCGCGGAATACCGGGCCTCTCCCGGGGAGTTGCCGCCTGACGTGACCCACGACACCAGCACGACCCCCGGCAGGAGCGCGGTCGGCCTGCGCAGCGAACGCGGACCCGTCCTGCTGGCGGTGATGCTGTGCACCGCGCTCGTCGCCATCGACGCGACGATCCTCGCGGCGGCAGTGCCCGCGGTCGTCAGCGACCTCGGCGGCTTCTCGCAGTTCCCGTGGCTGTTCTCGATCTACCTGCTGGCGCAGGCGGTCTCCGTGCCGATCTACGGCAAGCTCGCCGACAGCCTCGGCCGCAAGCCGGTCATGCTCGTGGGCATCGCGCTCTTCCTCGTCGGCTCGGTGCTGTGCGGGGCGGCGTGGACCATGCCGCTGCTCATCGCCTCGCGCGTGGTGCAGGGCCTCGGCGCCGGCGCCGTGATGCCCATGTCGATCACGATCATCGGCGACATCTACTCGGTGGAGGAGCGGGCCCGCGTCCAGGGCTTCATCGCCAGCGTGTGGGGCATCGCCTCGATCGTGGGCCCCACGCTGGGCGGCGTCTTCTCCGAGTACGTGTCGTGGCGCTGGATCTTCTTCGTCAACCTGCCCATCGGGGCGGTCGCGACCGTCATGCTGCTGCGCGGGTTCCACGAGCGGATCGAGCGCACGAGGCACCGCATCGACTACGCCGGCGCCATCCTGCTCGCCTCGGGGGTCTCGCTCCTCATCCTCGCGCTGCTCGAGGGCGGTCGGTCGTGGGCGTGGCTGTCGGCCACCGGCATCGGGATCGTCGTGGCGAGCGTCGTGCTGCTAGTGGCGTTCCTGTTCGTGGAGAAGCGGGCAGCCGAGCCGATCCTGCCCCTGTGGGTGTTCACCCGGCGGGTCCTCGTCGGCGCCAACGCCGCGTCGCTGGTCATCGGTGCCGTGCTCATCGGCCTCACCTCCTACGTCCCGACCTTCGCCCAGGGTGTCCTCGGCTTCGGCGCGCTGCTGTCGGGCCTGGCCCTCGGCGCCATGACCATCGGCTGGCCCCTCGCCGCAGCCTCGGCCGGGCGGATCTACATGCGCTTCGGCTTCCGCAACACCTCGATCCTCGGGGTGGCGTTCGTGGTGCTCGGCAGCGCGCTCCTGCTGCTCGTCGACGCCCGGACGAGCCTGTGGACCATCGCCGCGTTCACGTTCCTCGTCGGGGTGGGGCTCGGGTACGCGTCGGTGCCGACCCTCGTCGCGGTGCAGTCCTCGGTCGACTGGGACCGCCGCGGGGTCGTCACGGCGACCAACCTGTTCGCTCGCTCGGTCGGCAGCGCCATCGGCGTGGCGGTGTTCGGCGCCATCGCCAACGCGACCCTCGCCAGGGACTTCGCGACGCCGCCGGCGGGAGCGACGGGCAAGCTCCCCAGAACCGCCGACGACGCCGCCGTGGTGCTCGGTGGCGGCACCGGGGTGAGCACCACCGTGCGCGACTTCGTCCGGGCGGCCCTCACCGGCGCCACCCACCAGGTCTTCCTCGGGGTCGTCGTCCTCGCCGTGGCCATGGTGCTCGCGGTGCTCGTGATGCCGCGCCGCACCGAGCCCCTGCGCTTCGACTGACCGAGGCGTCGCGGGGCGACCTACCATCGAGGACATGACTCCTGCCGAGCTGCTGACGGACGCGTTCACCCGGATCCGGGAAGGAGCCGAGCGGGTCGTCGACGGCCTCGATGCCGACCAGCTCGCCCACCGGCCGCACGAGGGTGCCAACACCGTCGGCTGGCTCGTGTGGCACCTGGCGCGGGTGCAGGACGACCACGTCGCCGACGCCGCAGGGCTGGAGCAGGTGTGGACCTCCGGTGGCTGGCACGAGCGCCTCGGCCTGCCGTTCGAGGCGGCCGACACCGGCTACGGCCACTCCGTCGAGCAGGTCGGCCAGGTGCGCGGCGTCGAGGCCGACCAGCTCCTGGGCTACCTCGACGCGGTGCACCAGCAGACCCTTCGGTACGTCGCGGGGCTGGCGCCCGAGGACCTCGACCGCGTCGTCGACCGCCACTGGGACCCGCCTGTGACCCTGGGCGTGCGCCTGGTCAGTGTCGTCAACGACGACACCCAGCACCTTGGCCAGGCGGCCTACGCGCGCGGCCTGCTCGGCTGACCGGAGGGAAGCGACCGGGCCGACCCGGCCGCGGACGCCGGCTCAGCGGTAGCGGCGGGCCAGCTCGACGGCCCGGTGGACGTAGTCGCCACCGAACAGCACCGCGTGCACCATGAGCGGGTGCAGCTGGTGCAGGGCAACGCGCTTCGGCCACTCCGCGTCCAGCCGGTGCTGGGCGAGGTAGCCGCCGATGACGAAGTCCCAGTGCGGGCAGCCGAACAGCGCGAGCATCGCCAGGTCGGTCTCCCGGTGGCCGCCGTGGGCCGCCGGGTCGATGAGGACGCCGCCGCCGGCGGTCCAGGCGATGTTGCCTGACCACAGGTCGCCGTGGATGCGGGCCGGCGGCGCGCCGTCGTCGAACTCCCCGCGTGCCAGCCGGCGCGCCACGGCCTCGAAGACACCGGTCTCGGACCGGTGGTGCCACAGCCCCTGCTCGCGACCGAGGGCGAGCACGGCCAGGATGCGCTGGTCGGCGAAGAACTCGCCCCACGACGCGGTCGGCCGCAGTCGTAGCGGCAGGAGCGAGGTCGCCGGCCCGAGGTAGCCGTCGCCCTCCCACCCGTCGGGGGCGCTCCCGAACGCAGCCGCGCCGGCGTCGTGGGTTCGCGCCAGCCGCGCGCCGAACGCCTCGGCCATCGCAGGGTCGGGGTTGACGAACGACAGCCGCCTCAGGTCGAGGTGGTCCTCCTCCACCGCCACCACGTCGACCACCGGTGCGCCGCCGGGGGCCGCCGCCAGCCACGCAAGCCCGCAGGCCTCCCAACGGAAGTAGCCGTCGGGCGCGGAGGCACTCCCCTTGCGGAAGACCGGGTCGGCGCTCACCCGCCCATCCTCGCCGACGTGGCTCGCGAAGGGGGCTCGCGCGATACGGGATCTTTGCCAAGCCGGACCCGCGCCCATACCGCTCGTTCGCCCGGCGCATGCCGTGCTCCTGCCATCTTTCCCCCATGCCACAGCAGCTCACCCTCCGCGTGCGTCCGCGGCTCGCCGCCGTCGCCGTCCTCCTGCTCCTCGCCTTCGTGGCGGCGACCGCCCGCACCGCGACCGCGGCGACCCCGCTGACCGTCGCGCAGGCCGTCGCCACCCAGAACAACAGCGTCCAGACGGTGCGCGGCTACATCGTCGGTGAGCCCGTGGCGACCAGCACCGTCAACCGCAGCGGCTTCACCGACGACCTGGCGGTCGCGCTCGCGGACACCGCCGGCGAGACCAGCACGTCGAAGATGGTCTACGTCCAGCTGACCACGCAGTGGCGGTCGACGTGGGGACTGCGCACCCACCCCGCCAACCTGGGCAAGCAGGTCGACGTCACGGGCACCCTGACCGCCTACTTCTCGCACGCGGGGCTCAAGTCGCCGTCCGCGATCAGCGCGGTCGGCTCGACGCCCAACCCGACGACGACCACCACCAGCCCGACCTCGACGACGTCCACCACCACGTCGCCCAGCCCGACGGGGACGGCCACCGGCCCGTACGACAGCACCTACTACGCCCCGGCCATCGGGAAGACGGGCAGCGCGCTGCGTGCCTCCCTGCACAGCATCATCAGGAACCAGACGGTCCTCACCTACGACCAGGTCTGGGAGGCCCTCAAGGACACCGACCAGGACCCGAACAACCCCAACAACGTCATCGAGATCTACTCGGGCCGCTCGATCGCCAGGTCCGACAACGGCGGCGGCGTCGACCAGTGGAACCGCGAGCACGTGTGGGCCAAGAGCCACGGCGACTTCGGCACGGCCAACGGCCCCGGCACCGACGTCCACCACCTGCGCCCCGAGGACGTCACGGTCAACAGCACCCGCGGCAACCTCGACTTCGACAACGGGGGCTCGCCCGTGGCCCAGTGCACCGGGTGCCTGAGCGACGCCGACTCGTTCCAGCCCCGTGACGCCGTCAAGGGCGACGTGGCTCGGATGATCCTCTACATGGCGATCCGCTACGAGGGTGACGACGGCTGGCCCAACCTCGAGCCCGACGAGTCGGTCGGCAACGGCACCGCTCCCTACATCGGCAAGCTGTCGGTCCTCAAGGCGTGGAGCGCCGGCGACCCCCCGGACGCGTTCGAAAAGCGGAGGAACCAGGTCATCTACGACACCTGGCAGCACAACCGCAACCCGTTCGTCGACCACCCCGAGTGGGTTGGCGCCATCTGGCCCTGAACACCCCCTGACCTGCGGGTACCGTGTGGAGACGAGCAGCTCGATCCCCTCGGAGGAGACCCATGGTCGACCAGGCCACCAACACCGTCGTGCCCGACGACGACGTCGCAGCGGCCGCCGAGCTGCACGAGGAAGCGGGCTCCCGCGACCTCGACGCCGCCGAGCAGCTGATGCACGAGCTGTCGGGCACCCTCGACGGGGTCGAGGACCTCACGCCGTACCTCGAGCGCCTCGTGCAGGCCGTCAACGCCAACATCGACGGGTGTGACTCCGTGGGCGTCACCGTGGTGATGGAGGACCGCCCGCGGACCGCCGCGTACACCACCGCCGCCACGCTGGAGATCGACGCGGTGCAGTACGCCGTGGGCGACGGACCGTGCCTCGACGCCTTCCGCAACGGCCGGGAGAACCTCGTGGACTTCTCCGGTGGTGAGGAGCGCTGGCCGGCGTTCATGCAGGGCTGCGACCCCGGCGAAGTGCAGACCCTGCTCGCCCTGCCGCTGGTCTCGGCCGACCGCCGCTACGGTGCGCTCAACCTCTACGGCAACGCCCGGCACGCGTTCGACCGCACCGAGTTGCGCCTCGCGCGGATGGCCGCGGCCCGTGCCGCCGACGCCCTCGCCGCCGCCGTCACCCTCGCCGGCGCGCGTGCCGTGGCCGGCCAGATGGAGCAGGCGATGGCCAGCCGCGCCGTCATCGAGCAGGCCAAGGGCATCCTCATGGCGCGTCACGGGATCGACGAGAAGGTGGCGTTCGAGCTGCTGCGACGCCAGTCGCAGGAGCAGAACCTCAAGCTGCGCGTCCTCGCCAGCCAGCTGGTCTCCGAAGTCCGCTCTACCCGATCTGCGGCGATGTGAGCTAGTCTGGAGGGCACCTGAAGCAACCGGGTTTGGCCATTTGGCCATCCGGTTGCTTTTTTTAGTGCCCTGGAGGTGCAGATGAGAGGTCCACACCGCTCCTGCGATCACGGAGCCGTGCGCCCCACTGCCCAGCACGACCTGTCCTCGACGTGGTGCGACATCCCCGCCCGCGCCAGCCGCGCCGCCCTCGGCCGCCCGCAGGAGCATCCCCGCGATGCCGGCGGTTCGTTCCCCGGGCCCGGCACGGTCGACGCCAGCACGCTGCTCGTCTACATCATGGACGTCTACGACCCCTGGTCCTACGCCTACCTGCCGTCGGTGAGCGCGGTGCTGAGTGCGGCGTGCAGCCTCGTCGACGTCGAGATCGTCCAGTCCGGGCACGACACCAGCGGCCGGCCGGACGCCTTGGCCGCCACCGTGGACGCGGTGAGCCGGTCCACCGACGCGTGCTTCGGCGCCGAGTTCCTGGCGGCCCTGCGGTCCGGCTCGCTCGTCGTCGACGCCGAGGCCGCCGCGGCCGGGGTCATCGCCCTGCTCGCCACCGAGCAGATGCCGGTGTCGACCGTCATCGGCGCGGTCCAGCACGAGTTCTTCGTGTGCGGCCGGCCCCTCGAGGCCCCCGGCGTGCTGGGACGGGTGGCGACCAACCTCGGCCTCGACGCCCAGGCCATCGAGCTCTTCGCGGCCTCGGCCCGCGCGCACGAGCTCGCCGCCGAGGACTTCGCCGTGGCCCGCGACCTCAACGTCGGAGGCCGTCCGCTGCTGCTGGCCAGCCGGGGTGACCGACTGTTCGAGTTCGACGGGCTCGGCGCGTCCAGCCAGCGCCTCGTCGACCAGTTCCGCACGGTGCTGACCCGTCCCTGACGCAGCCCCTACCGGGTGAGGGCGGTGTCACGCGCCTCGGGCAGGGTGCCGACGGGGGTGAGGCCATAGGGTCGTCGCATGGCCCGCCCCCACGCCGCTTCCATCGTCGAGGACGCCTGGCACCGACGGCTCGACGCCGTGCTGCGCGGCCGCGGGTGGGGCACCCGGGTCGTGGCCCACACGGGGTACGGGTCGGAGGAGTTCGCGCGCGTGATGGGGCGGGTGCTCCTGACCCGCCGGCCGGAGGTCGAGGCCTCCGCCGACGCCTCGGCCGCGCCCGCGCAGCTGCGGTGCGCCGAGGACGAGCGTCGCGGCTGGCGCGCGTTCATCACCGCCCCCGCGATGGACGTGCCCGTCACCGTCACCATCGGGGCGAAGACCATCCACACCCGCAGCGACCGCAGCGGCTACATCGACGTGCGGGTCAAGGGCCACGGCCTCGAGCCCGGCTGGCACGAGGCTCGGGTGTCCGCACTGGGTGCCGAGGAGGTCGGTGCGGCCGTGGTCGTGGTGTCGTCGACCCAGACGGTCGGCCTCATCTCCGACATCGATGACACCGTCATCTCCACGTCGCTGCCCCGCCCGATGATCGCCGCGTGGAACACGTTCGTGAAGAACGAGAACGCCCGCCACGTGGTCCCGGGCATGGCCACGATGTACCGCACCCTGCTCGAGGACCACCCGGGCGCTCCGATGGTCTACCTGTCGACCGGGGCCTGGAACACCGCGCCCACCCTGACCCGCTTCCTGCGGCGGCACGGCTACCCCGCCGGCCCGCTCCTGCTCACCGACTGGGGCCCCACCAACACCGGCTGGTTCCGCTCGGGGCAGGACCACAAGCGCTCGTGCCTGCACCGGCTGGCCAACGAGTTCCCCTCCATCCGGTGGGTGCTCATCGGCGACGACGGCCAGCACGACCCCCGCATCTACGGCGAGTTCGCCGAGCAGCGACCCGACCGGGTGGCCGCGGTCGCCATCCGCGAGCTGACCCCGAGCGAGCAGGTGCTGTCGCACGGCATACCGGTCTCGCTGGAGGAGTTCGAGCCGATGCGCGAGCGCCACGAGGTGCCGGTGCTCCGGGCGGGCGACGGCTACGGCCTGCTGCCCCAGGTGGAGCACGTCCTCGAGGTGCTCGGCGAGGCCGAGGCCGGCACCGGGTCGGGCTCCGGGAGCTAGCGGGCCGTGAGGTCGAGGTGCGGCTGGGCGGCGCACTTCGGCTCGGTGCGCTCCCTGCCCACGGCGAGACCGACCACGGTCACGACGGCGCCGAGAGCCACGAGCCCGGCGCAGACGAGCATCGCCGCCCGGTAGGCGGGGGCCAGCAGTGCCGGGTCGGCGTACGCCGCTCCCCCGAGTCCCACGAGCGGGGGCAGTGCGGCGACGGCGACGAGGCCGGCGGTGCGGGAGACCGCGTTGTTGACGCCGCTCGCGGTGCCGGCGAGCTCGTCGGGGGCCGCGGCGAGCACCGTGCCGGTCAGCGGGGCGACGGTCATGGAGAGGCCGAGGCCGACGAGGGTCATGCCGGGCAGGACGTGCAGGACGTACGAGGGGTGGCGTGGCGCGAAGGCCAGCAGGACGAACCCCGCAGCCGCCACCAGCGTGCCGCCGGTCATGTAGCGGCGCGGACCGTGCCGGGTGGCGAGGCCACCGAACCGGCTGGCGAGGAGCAGCATCACCACGCTGAGCGGCAGGGTCGCCGCGCCGGCGGCCAGGGCCGACCAGCCGCCTGAGACCTGGAGGAACAGCACGACGAAGAGCAGCGCGGCGGACAGTCCCGCGTAGACCAGGAGCGTGACGACGTTGACCGCGGTGAAGACCCGGTTGGCGAAGAGCCGCGGGGGCACGAGCGGGTGGGCGGTACGGCGCTCGCGCTGCACGAACGTCGCGAGGGCGGCGACGCCCACGACGCCGGCGCCGATGGACAGGACGCCGGGCTGCTCGGGGGCGACGGTCAGGGCGTAGGTGACGCCGCCGAGGCCGGCTGCCGCCAGCACCACCCCGGCCGCGTCGAACGAGTGGTCGGCGCCGGCGTTGCGCGACTCCGGCACGGCGCGGCTCGCGAGCACGATGACGGCCGCGCACAGCGGGACGTTGAGCCAGAAGGCCCACCGCCAGTCGAGGTCCACCAGCCAGCCACCGACCACCGGACCCGAGGCCGACGCGACGCCGAGCAGCCCGGTCCACGCGCCGATCGCGGCCATCCGGTCGTCGGGGTGGAACGACGCCTGCAGGATGGCGAGGCTGCCGGGCACGAGCAGGGCGGCCCCGACGCCCTGCACCGCCCGGGCGGCGACGAGCAGCTCGATCGACGGGGACAGCGCGCAGGCGATGGAGGCGAGGCCGAAGGCCCCGACGCCCACGGCATACACGCGCCGGCGGCCGAACCGGTCACCGAGCGAGCCACCGAGGAGGATCAGGGCAGCGAGCGTGAGGGCGTAGGCGTTGACCACCCACTGCAGGCCGGATAGCTGCGCGCCGAGCTCGCGGCCGATGGTCGGGAGGGCGACGTTGACCACCGTGCCGTCGAGCAGGGCGATGCCGCTGCCCATGATGGTCGTCGCGAGGACGAGCCGGCCCCGGTGGGTGCCCATGCGGAGAGGGGCAGGCGGCTGACCGCTCGCACTGATCACCGGGACATCGTCGCACCGCGTGGGTCACAATGGGCCGGTGCCGGAGCTGCCCGAGGTCCAGGCGCTCGTCGACTTCCTCGGCGAGCGGGTCGTCGGGCTGGCCGTGACCGGTGTGGAGCTGGGGTCGTTCTCGGTGCTGAAGACGTTCGACCCGCCTCCCCAGGCGCTCACCGGGGTGCCGGTCGACGCGGTCTCGCGGCACGGGAAGTTCGTCGACCTCGACTGCGACGGCATCCACCTCATCTTCCACCTCGCCCGGGCCGGGTGGCTGCGCTGGTCCGACGCGGTGCCCGACACCGTCCTGCGGCCGGGCAAGTCCCCGATCGCCCTGCGCACCCGCTTCTCCGACGGCTCGGGGTTCGACCTCACCGAGGCGGGCACCAAGAAGCGGCTGGCGGCCTACCTCGTGCGCGACCCCCAGGCCGTGCCCGGCATCGCCTCCCTCGGGCCGGACCCGCTCTCGCCCGACTTCACGCGCGAGGCGTTCGGCGAGCTGCTCGACGGTCGGCGGTCGCAGATCAAGGGGCTGATCCGCGACCAGGGTTTCATCGCCGGCATCGGCAACGCCTACTCCGACGAGATCCTGCACGTCGCGCGGATGTCACCGTTCGCGCTCGCGTCGAACCTGTCCCCCGAGGACGTCGACCGGTTGTACGCCGCGATGCAGGACACGCTCTCGGCGGCTGTCGCGGCTGCGTCGGGCAAGCCGGCCAAGGAGCTCAAGGACGCCAAGCGGGCGGGGATGCGGGTGCACGGCCGGACCGGCGAGACCTGCCCCGTGTGCGGCGACGTGGTCCGTGAGGTGTCGTTCGCGGACTCGTCGCTGCAGTACTGCGCGACCTGCCAGACCGGTGGTAAAGCGCTGGCCGACCGCAGGATGTCCCGCCTGCTGAAGTAGGGAGGGGCGCCGGTCGGGCTCCTCGGGCGCCCGGGTGTTGACGGTCTGCCCGCGCGGGGCGGACGCTGGTCCGTCAGCGCCCGTGGCCGGCAGCGGCCCGCTACCAGTTGAGGAGGACCGCCATGCCGAGCTTCTCCGGCCTCAACCACGTCTCCCTGAGCGTGACCGACCTCGACGTGAGCCAGCGCTTCTACACGCAGGTGCTGGGCTTCCTCGCCGTCCTCGACACCGGGACCGCCAGGGTCTGCATGCACAAGGGCACCGGGTTCACCATCGCCCTGGTCCGGCACGGCGGCAGCGGCGGTGCGCGCTTCGACGAGGCCAACCCCGGCCTGGACCACGTGGGAATGGCTGCGCGCGACCGCGAGGAGCTCGTCGAGTGGGAGCAGCGGTTCGCCGAGCTCGGTGTGGAGCACTCGCCGATCCAGGACATGCCCCTCGGTCACCACCTCAACTTCAAGGACCCCGACGGCATCGCCCTGGAGCTGCAGGCGCCGACCTCGGCGTATGCCGCGGCCGTGGAGCGGATGCGCAGCGAGGACCTGTCCGACGAGGAGGTCCTGGCAGCAGCGGTGCAGATGGTCGGTGCCGACTTCGTCGCCCGCCAGGACGTCTGATCCGCGCGCCGTCATCGACGGGAACGGGTTGACTGGGACGGTGACGACCCGGTTGCTGCTCATCGCCGACACCCACCTGCCCAAGCGGGCCAAGGACCTGCCCGCCGCCGTGTGGGCGGCGGTCGACGACGCCGACCTGGTCCTGCACGCCGGTGACTGGGTGGACGTGGCCTCGCTCGACGCCCTCGAGTCGCGGGCGGCGCGGCTGGTCGGGGTGGCGGGCAACAACGACCACGGGGTGTTGCGCGAGCGGCTGCCGGAGTTCGCGACCGTGACGGTGGAGGGCCTCCGGTTCGGGGTCGTGCACGAGACCGGGCAGGCGACGGGCCGCGAGGCGCGCTGCGACGCGGCATACCCGGACCTGGACGTGCTCGTCTTCGGCCACAGCCACATCCCGTGGGACACGACGACGCCGCGAGGGCTGCGGCTGCTCAACCCGGGGTCACCGACCGACCGTCGGCGCCAGCCGTCCTGCACCTACATGACGGCCGAGGTCGAGGACGGCGAGCTGACCGCGGTCGAGCTGCACGAGGTCGCCCGGCCGTCGGAGAACCGGGCCTGAGCGAGCTCCTGCCTCAGGCGTGCGGCGGTGGGGCCTGCGACACGTTGACCGTGGGGACCCCTTCGCCGGAGCGGGCGATCACGGCCAGGGACGGCTCCCGCCCGGGGTTGGACTCCCGGTGCACGGTGAACGCCGGGACCCGCACGTAGTCCCCCGCGACGGCGTCGACCCAGCCCTCGACGCCCTCGCACTCCAGCCGCAGCACCCCGCGCACGACGTAGAGCATCGAGACGTTGGTGTCGTGGTGGTGCCAGCCGGAGACGGCGCCCGGCTCGGTCACCACCTGGCCGGCCCAGAGCCCCGGGACCTCGAAGGCGCGCCGCCGCGCCATCCCCGATGTCGGGTCGGTCGCGAGCAGCTCATCCTCACGGACGACGCGGACGGGCTCGGGCTTCTCCACCCGCCCAAGGTAGCCCCGCAGAACCCGTACGACATTTTCGTGGAGTCGATGTCGAAGAACTGGTTCGCTGTTCGACGCATGCGTGAAAGAGCAGTGACACCCACATCGGAAGGAACAGTGACATGCCTCGCTTCATGGGATTCGTCAGGATGGAAGAGGGCATCGGTGCGCCCCCGCAGGCGCTGATGGACGCGATGGACACCTACATCGGTGAGCAGGCCGCCAAGGGCGTCTTCCTCGACGGTGGCGGCCTGTACGGCACCGAGGACGCGGTGAACTTCGTCGTCCGGAAGGGCGAGACCTCGCGGGTCGACGGTCCGTACGCCGAGTCCAAGGAGGTCGTCGGGGGCTGGGCGATCATGCAGTACGACACCGTCGAGGAGGCCATCGCCGGGCAGGAGGAGTTCGCCGAGCTGCACGCGAAGTACTGGCCGGACTGCTCGATGGTGGCCACCATGCGCCAGATCTCCGACGCACCGCCGGAGGCGGCCGGCGCCTGAGCCGACGCGAGGGGACCGGATGCCGCGACGTCTGCGGCATCCGGCCTCGTAGTCTCGGGGCGTGCCAGACCAGACGCCCACCACCGAGGCGATCACCACCGCGTGGCGGGCGGAGTCCGCCCGGCTCGTCGGCGCGCTGACCCGGATGACGCGCGACGTCGGGCTCGCCGAGGACCTCGCGCAGGACGCCCTCGTCGCCGCACTCGAGCAGTGGCCCGAGACCGGCGTCCCGACCAACCCGGCGGCCTGGCTGATGACCACCGCCAAGCGACGCGGGGTGGACCACTTCCGCCGTGCCGAGAACCTGCGCCGCAAGACCGAGGAGCTCGGCCACGCCCAGGTCGGTGGAGAGGAGGGCCAGGTGCCCGATCTCGAGTCCCAGGTGGACCACATCGAGGACGACGTCCTGCGCCTGATCTTCCTGTCGTGCCACCCCGCCCTGACGCCGGAGTCGAGGGCCGCGCTGACCCTGCGGCTGGTGGGCGGCCTCACGACCGCTGAGATCGCGCGCGGCTTCCTGGCCACCGAGTCCACCATGGGCCAACGGATCTCACGGGCGAAGAAGACCCTGGCCGAGGCGCGCGCGGAGTTCGACCTGCCGACCGGCGCCGAGCGGGTCGAGCGCCTCGACGACGTGATGGCCGTGATCTACCTGATCTTCAACGAGGGGTATGCCGCCGCGGCGGGTGAGCACTGGATGCGCCCCGCCCTCGCGGACGAGGGCATCCGGCTGGCGCGGATGCTCGCGGCGCTCGCGCCCACCGAGCCCGAGACCCTCGGACTCCAGTCGCTGCTGGAGATCCAGGGCTCCCGTGCCGCCGCCCGCGTGGACGACGCCGGGGTGCCGGTGCTGCTCGAGGCGCAGGACCGGACCCGGTGGGACCAGGAGCTGGTCCGGCGGGGGCTGGCCGCGCTGGCCGGGGCGCGGGCGCTCGCTGCTCGCGGGAAACCGGTCGGGAAGTACTTCCTCCAGGCATCGATCGCCGCCCAGCACGCGCGCGCCCGTCGGGCCGAGGACACCGACTGGCGCCAGATCGCGAGGCTGTACGACGTGCTGGCCCGTGCGGCTCCGGGACCGGTTGTCGAGGTCAACCGCGCTGTCGCCCACGGCCGCGCGTTCGGCCCCGACGCGGGTCTGGCGGTGCTGGCAGCGGTCGATGCGTCGGGTGCCGCCCAGCTCGGCGACTCGCCGATGCTGCCGAGCGTGCGGGGAGACCTGCTGGAGCGCGCGGGTGCACACGCCGACGCAGCCGCGGCGTTCACCGAGGCGGCCGCACGGTCGCGGAACGAGGCAGAGCGCACCGTGCTGCAGCGGCGGGCCGAGGAGAACCTGGCTCGCATGTCGAAATCCGGCTGACCCGTTCGACGTTCGGTCACAGTCCCCAACGAGCCCCGGACGAGCCCTGTACGAGGCCCGAACGAGCCCCGTACGAGCCCCGACGCAGGAGTCATCATGAGCACCGTGAGCGCCACCACCAGCACCCGTTTCGTCACCTCCGCCGACGGCACGCGCATCGCCTACGACGTGACCGGCACCGGACCGGCCGTCGTCGTGGTCGAGGGCGCGCTGTGCCAGCGCTCGATGGGCACGGCGAAGGCGCTGATCCCGCTGCTGTCGCAGGACCACGCCGTCCACGCCTACGACCGCCGGGGCCGCGGCGAGAGCGGTCCCGGCTCGGCGCCGTACGCGGTGGAGCGGGAGGTGGAGGACCTCGTGGCCGTGCTCGAGGTGGCCGGGCCGGACGCGCTCGTCGTCGGCGCCTCGTCGGGGGCGGCGCTCGTCCTGGACGCGTTGCGGGTGGGCGTGCCGACGGGGAAGGTCGCGTTGTACGAGGCGCCGTTCATCGTGGACGACACCCACGCGCCCAACGACCCCGACCTGGGCGTGCGCACGCAGGCCCTGGTCGACGCGGGCAAGCGGGGCGAGGCGGTGCAGCTGTTCATGCGCACGGTCGGCGTGCCTGGGTTCGGCGTGATGATGATGCGCGTCATGCCGGTCTGGAAGAAGCTCTGCGGCGTCGCGCACACCCTGCCGCACGACTACGCGATCGTGCTGGAGCGGCAGCAGGGTGAGCCGCTGCCGGACGGCTGGCTGGCCGGTGTCACCACCCCGGTCCTGGTCATCGTGGGCGGGAAGAGCCCGCAGTACATGAAGAACGGGCAGTCGGCGCTCGCGGCCGCGCTCCCCCACGGGACGTTGCGCGAGCTGCCCGGGCAGACGCACATGGTCAAGGGAGCGGCCACGGTCCCCGCGCTCCGGGAGTTCTGGGCCGGCGTCAGCTGAGCGGGAAGCAGCTCGCCGACCGGCGGATCACCCGGCTGCTCGGGCGGGCCGCGCCCGCGTGCCAGCCTCCGGACTGACTACGGCGGGGTACTCCTTTCGGTTGGTTCGTCCCGAATGGGTCGTCTGTGCCGGTGGTCGGGCGCTTGGATGGTGTCGTCAACCTCGTGCGACCGCTGGATGACAGCGGAGTGGGGTCAGGGGCGTCTGCGCCCGACCACCCGACGGGGACTCACCGACCGAAGGACCTTCTCGACCATGCTCAACCTCAAGCGCCTCGGCGCTGTCGTCGCCGCGGCCGCGCTCTCCCTCGGCGTCGCGACCTCTGCCTCCCCGGCGTCCGCCAGCACCACCGGCTACGGCTCGTGCTCCATCGCCGCGCCCAAGACCCTGTCGATCACCTCGCGGTACAAGGCGGTCTCGCTCGGCCTCGGCAGCGACTGCATCAACAGCGGGGTGGACTACGCGTCGTGGGACCTCTACCACCCCACCGAAGGCTGGAACAGCATCGCCATCTTCGACGGCACCACCAGTGACATCTGGGACGTGTACGACTGGGACGTCACGCCCGGCAGCCGGTACACCTGGCGCCCGTCGATGGCCTACGACCTCAACTACGACGACATCGCCCAGAACAGCGCGTACACCGACGTCAAGCTCGGCTCGTACGCCACCCTCGCCACCTCGCGGTCCGGCAGCTACGTCACCCTCTACACGAAGACCGCGCGGTACTCCGCCGACTCGGGCAGCTTCGTCCGCTGGGCAGCGCCCCGCGGGACCATCCAGTACTACGGCTCCAAGGGCTGGACCTACCTGCGCTACGCCTACCAGAACACGAGCGGCACCTCGTCCTACAAGGTCTACGCGCCCAAGGGCCGGTCCTACCGCGTGGTCTTCCCGAGCAGCACCATCGTGTGGGGCGCGACCACCAAGGGCATGTACCGCTGACCCGCGTCAGCCCGCGCGGCATCCGCCGCGGTGTCTGCGCGGGCTGTCGGTGAGCGCTGGTTGTCGGTGAGCCGTGGTTGTCGGTGAGCGCTGACAGGATGGCTGCATGCCCGGCGAGGAGACGCCCGAGGAGCTGGCCGAGGAGTTCGCCGGCCAGCCGGTGATCTCGTTCGCGACCGTGCCCGACTGCGAGGCCTGGTTCCGCGAGCACCACGGCGACCAGCGCGGCTTCTGGCTCAAGATCGGGAAGGCCGGTGCAGCGCAGACGGTCGGCTACGCCGAGGCGCTCGACGTCGCGCTCTGCCACGGCTGGATCGACGGGCAGAAGCGGGGGTACGACGAGCGCTACTGGTTGCAGCGGTTCACGCCGCGCGGGCCGCGGAGCAAGTGGTCGCAGATCAACCGGGACAAGGCCGAGGCGCTGGTCGAGGCTGGTCGCATGCAGCCGGCCGGTCAGGCGCAGGTCGACGCGGCCAAGGCCGACGGCCGGTGGGCGGCCGCGTACGCCGGCCAGAAGAGCGCGACCGTGCCCGACGACCTGGCTGCCGCGCTCGCGGCCGACCCGCAGGCCAAGGCGTTCTTCGAGACCCTCTCGGGCGCCAACCGCTACGCGATCCTCTACCGCGTCCAGGACGCGAAGAGGCCCGCGACCCGGGCAGCGCGCATCGCGAAGTACGTCGAGATGTGCCACCGTCACGAGACCCTCCACTGACTTCTCGTTGCCCGCCGGGCCTGGGAAACATCTCGAAGATTCTTTGTGGCAGGTTGTCGTATCGACGTGAACCCGTTCGTGGTGAGGGTGAGAGGCGGCCACACGGACCGCCCCGGACCAAGGAGATCGACATGACGCAGTACCTGCTTTCCGTCCACGGCCCGGCCGAGCGCAACGAGTTCGGCGAGTACGGCTCCAAGGAGGAGATGGAGAAGGCGTTCGCCGCGACGGGTGCCTTCAACGACCAGCTCAAGGCCGACGGCTACTGGCTGTTCGCCGGCGGCCTCCAGCAGGCCACGACCGCCACCGTCGTCGACGGCACGGGCGAGACCCCGGTCATCACCGACGGGCCCTACCTCGAGTCCAAGGAGTACATCGGCGGGTTCTGGATCATCGACGCCCCCGACCTCGACGTGGCGCTCAAGCTCGCCGCCGAGGGCTCCAAGGCGTGCCGGGGCAAGGTCGAGGTCCGACCGTTCGAGGGCCTGGCCTGAGCCAGGTCTGATGTGACGGAGCCGGGTATGGCGACGCGGGGCGAGGGGGCGGGCGACCGGCCGGCCCCGGGCGACGGGGCGGCCGTCGAGCGGGTCTTCCGCGAGGAGTACGGCCGCCTCATCGCCTCGCTCGTGCGCCGGTTCGGCGACATCGACCTCGCCGAGGACGCGGCGGGCGAGGCCCTCGTGGTCGCGTTGGAGAAGTGGCCCGTGTCCGGCGTGCCGCCCAACCCCGGCGGCTGGCTCACCACCACAGCCGCCAACCGCGCGATCGACCGGATCCGCCGCGAAGGCCAGCGCGACGCCAAGCACCAGGCGGCCCTGATGACCCATGACGACACACCCCACTCACCCGTCGGAGTGGTCGAGGACGACCGGCTCCGGCTGCTCTTCACCTGCTGCCACCCGGCGCTCGCGCCGGAGGCCCGGATCGCCCTGACCCTGCGGCTGCTCGGTGGCCTGACCGTCGCCGAGATCGGGCAGGCCTTCCTCGTCCCCGAGACGACGATGGCCCAGCGGATCACCCGCGCGAAGAAGAAGATCGCGGCGGCGAACGTGCCCTACCGCGTGCCGTCGGCTGATGACCTGCCCTCGCGGCTCAGTGGAGTGCTGACGGTGCTGTTCCTCGTGTTCAACGAGGGGTATCTCGCCAGCGGGGACGGCTCGCCTGTGCGGTCGGAACTCACCGGGGAGGCGATCCGGCTGACCCGGGTGCTTCGGGCCTTGCTGCCCTCCGAGCCAGAGGTCACCGGGCTGCTCGCCCTGATGCTGCTCACCGAGGCGCGACGGTCGGCCCGCGTCCGTGCAGGTGTCCTGGTGCCGCTGGACGAGCAGGACCGTGGCGGCTGGGACCGCTCTTTGATCGCGGAGGGGCATGCCCTGGTGCGCGAGTGCCTGGCGACCAACCGGCCCGGGCGCTACCAGCTGCTCGCCGCGATCAACGCCGTCCACACCGACGCCCCCAGCGCGGCGGACACCGACTGGTCGCAGGTGGTCGCGTTGTACGACCAGCTCGTCCGACTCGACCCGTCACCGATCG
This sequence comes from Pedococcus ginsenosidimutans, assembly GCF_039544395.1. Classification (NCBI taxonomy): domain Bacteria; kingdom Bacillati; phylum Actinomycetota; class Actinomycetes; order Micrococcales; family Intrasporangiaceae; genus Pedococcus; species Pedococcus ginsenosidimutans. The sequence continues at coordinate 735,168 of NZ_BAABLO010000001.1, read as the reverse complement.
TCGCCCTCAACCGAGCCGTCGCGGTCGCGGAGCTGGACGGGCCGTCGGTGGGTCTGGCACTGGTGGACCGGCTGCCGCTCGAGGGCTACCACCCCTGGCACGCCGTGCGTGCCGACCTCCTGCGCCGGCTCGGCCGCAGCGCCGAGGCCAAGGACGCGTATGCCGCCGCCATCAGCTCGACCCAGAACGTCGCCGAGCGCGCGTACCTGGAGAGGAAGTTCAGCGAACTCGTTTAGCGACGCAGTTCCCGCGATGGCGCGGTCAAAGGCGGCGGAATGCCGCACCCGCCCGGATCGCGGCAGATCGGGCGAGGCGAAGACGCTCCTTGGACGCCACGAACAACCCCCGTGCCATTGGCATGAGCGGACGCGCCTGCCGCCCGCCCACGACGAAATGACTGGACGCGCGGTGCGCCTCGCCATATGCGAGCCTTAGACTGTCCCTCCTGCCAGCCGTATCTGCCAAGATCCGAATCGTTGACCTACGTGACTGACATACAAGGCGCTGGCGACCTCGCCGTCCGATTCCGTAACGCAATTGAAGCCGCCGCCACGGAGGGTCGGCTCGAGTCGCATCACTTCGATAACTTCCCTCGCGGAGCGTGTGGCCCCTCCGCCCGGATTCTTGGTCAGTACCTGCAAGACCGTGGCTTTAGCGTCTGGGACTACCGATCAGGCGTAGATGCCGACGGGCAGACGCACGCATGGGTGGAACAAGAGGGGTGGATCATCGACATCACGGCCTGTCAGTTCGAGGACGTCGACGAAGCAGTGGTTGTCACGAAGGATGATTCGTGGCATAGGCGATTCGCACGGATGGCCTCCTATCCGTATGCCGATCTGTCGGCCGACGGCCCTGCACTGCGTCGTGACTACAGACTTCTCGTCACCGAGGCGGATGCACTGGACTGACGACGCTCTTGCGCCAGCCTGCCAATGACACATAAGACGCGGCGCGCTCTAAGCTCCGAATCCGCAGTCCAATCCTGAGGAACACTCGAGCGGAATGGCGCTCTCGAAGCGCGTCCCAAACTCCCCGAGTCCAAGGTCGGGCTGCCTTTGAGCCCTTGGCTCGCTGGGCGCTCGTGAAGCGCCACAGAGGAATGCCGGGGTCAGGTCCACGAGGTTAGTGAGTTCGCGGAAATCGGAAAGCCAGCGTCGTCACTCTTCGCCGGCGGCGGCGGTGTTGCCGTCGGGATTAGGCCTTGGGTTGCCAGAACGGATACCAAGTGGGCGCTGGCCGCGGCTATCCGGCGCCCTACCGGAGGGGCGCCGAAGCGATATCCCCTAAAGCCTAGGCGGGTTATGTCGACTTCCATGATGACGGTGGGGTCCAAGTGCGACGATGCGGGTCAGAACGACCCAATGGGTGGTGGAACGGATGAGTTCGGACTCTGGTCATCGTGACCTTGAGGTGCTGTATCTCGACCATGCGGATGCGATGCACCGTGCGGCGGCTCGAGTGCTGCGCGGAACGCGCGTCGCGCACCGTTATCAGGACGCGGTGCAGGACGCGGTGGTGTCCCTGATGTCGAGTTGGCCAACTGGGAAGGTGGAGAACTGGGAGGCCTTTATGGTCTCGGTGGCCCGACGCAAGGCGTTGGACATTCTGAAGTCCGCCGACGTTCGTCACCCTGACTACAAGCCCGTGGAGGAGCACGATCCGCTCGACGAGGAAGACGTCGCCGAGACTGTCACCAGCGTCCTGGACCAGGACCACGTGGTGAAGGCTGCGCGGGAGAAGCTGGCGCTGTTGCCCGACCGGGACCGGTACGTGCTAGAGCAGTACAAGGCGCTGGGTCGCCCCGGCCGCGAAGTTGCCCGCGAACTCGGCATCAGCCCCGGCCGCGTCAGCCAGATTGCGACAAGCGCCCTGAAGACAATGGGACGCATGCTGAAGGAGGAAGGAGTGACGTGGTGAACGACAACGACTACGACGACCGTCTGGCTGACCTAGTGAGCGCACGCGCACTCCACCCGGACATGGCTACCCCCGACGGGGTCACCCCTGCCCAGTGGGAGGAGGTTGGCCGCCTGGCAGACATCGAGAACATCCTGTTCGACGACGCTCACGGGGCGCCGTCGCTGCACCAGGACCCGGTGGCAGCCATGCTCGGCCTGGTGCCTGACCCGCATCTGAGCTTGGACGGGCCGGCCCTGACTCGGGTGCGCAAGGGCGCCGGCGTTGCTGCCAGCGAACTGGCGAAGGCGCTCAGCGGTCGCGGATGGCACGTGAGCACCGGGGACGTGCTGCGGTGGCAGACAAAGAACGCAAACGACGTGTCCCCAGCCTTGCTGAAGGTGATTGCGGCTGAGCTGGGGTCGACCGTGGAGCAGCTGACCGTCGACCGCAGCAACGCTGATGAGTCCGCCGCGCTGATCGCAGTGACGTCAAGCTCGGCTTTTGCTGCCCTGGTGGACAGGTTCGCCCTGGTGCGGGGGGTGACGACTTCGGTGGCGGCGTCGACGTTGCGTTCTCGGGCGCTGGCCGCGGCGCACCGTGGGCAGGTCCCGACCCCGGATGAGTGGCTCTTGTCGTTGGATGCTTTCGTGAGCGCGTTGGAGGACGACGATTGAACCTTGACGCGTGTGTCGAGGCAGCGCTGCGGGTGCTGCCCGCGGGCGTGGGTGAGCGGTTTTCCCAGGACCCGTCCGCGGTGTTGGGTGAGCTCGGCCTGAAGGCGCGCCCGGTGGATGAGCTCACGCAGCACCGCGACGACGACGGCGCGTGCGACGGCATCTCGTTCCTCGAAGATGGCGTCATCCTGTTCGTGCGAACTCCGGCGTCCAAGCGGCAGAACTTCACTCTGGCTCACGAGGTCGGGCACTGGCTCATTGACCAGTGCGACACTGAGCTGGACTGGCTGGCCGACCAGCCAAACGCGGGCAAGCAGCTGGAGACGGTTTGTGACCGGGTGGCGTCCCAGCTCCTGCTGCCGCACAGGGCGGTGGAGGACGCACGCGGCACCCAACCGTTGGCTGCTCGGCATGTTCTCGAACTGTTCGAGTCCAGTCATGCGAGCCGACCGGTGTGTGCGATTGCGTTGGCTGACACCCTTCACGAACTTGGTGCCGTCGTTATCATCGACGCCGTCACGCACGTGGTGACGCATTCGAGTGTGCACCCTGACCCGGACCGTGGCTGGCCGCAGGTGTTCCCGTGGGCGGGTCAGCCCGTGCCGCCGGGGCATCGGCTCAAGCAGCTGGCTGACCAGGGGCACTTCGGGGCCCGGTCGTTCTGGGCAACGCCGTGGGGGGCGCAGCAGCCGTACTACATCGACGCGCGGCGCGACGGCAGGTGGATTGTTGCCGTGTTCGCTGACACGGACGTGTGGGGTGTTGAACGGTTACACCTAGACGGCCCGCGCGCGTTCATTCAGCGGCCCGAAGGTGAGGTGTACTGCTGCGGTGCAGTTCAGAGCGCCCGCGGCCTCCCGTGCGACACGTGTGGGTCGCACTACTGCCCGAAGTGCGGCAAGTGCGGTTGTGACCGTCAGGCACAGCGGGAGGTCCTGTGCGCCGGCACCTGCTTCATGCAGTACCTGCCGCACCTGCTCGTCGACGGGCTGTGCGCACAGTGCCGCGAGTGACCCGCCAGGGGTAAACGTTCGGCCGGCTGCGTCGACTTCCATCCGACAGGGCACCACACCGCGAACTGCGGCGGGGGCTGTCGGGACGGAGGTGATGAGCGTGGCGAAGAACACCGGTCGCGGGCACCGCAACGGTGCTGTCAGCGGTCGCAGCGAGTTCAAGGTGGGCAACACCTGGTTTAAGCGCGACACGTCGACGGGCCGCATCCTCAACGGCAGCCCGAACCAGCACAAGGGCGTCCGCAACGAGCGGTAGCCGGTTGGCCTGGTGGCAGCCCACCCCTGCCACCAGGCCACGCACCCTTCGCTCACGCACCCAACATCAACAGGCACCCACGCCAACTCCGGCACCCGGGCATGAGGTCTGACCAACCCTGCGGGACCGGGGCGTCGCTCGACATTCTCATCGTCTGACCGCGGCAGCTTCTGCCATCACAATCAACACGAAAGGACGGTCTTTCCATGGCCGCGCTCACTCCCATCACCACTGACCTGCTCGTGGTGAACCAGGGCATTAACATCGACATCGAGTCCATCGCGCCGGTCCAGGGCTTCACCGCCGACGCCTACGACGTCGCCAACATGACCATCACCGCGACCGTGTCGTCGCCGGCCGAACAGAGCTACCGCCTGGTGCTGGCAGCCGACGTCGAGGCCGGGACGTCCGCGTTCGCCCGCGTCGTGTCCGGGACCACGAAGCAGTTCAAGAAGCCGGCCACGTTCAAGCGCATCGTCAAGCGGGAGGCCGAGATCATCCGGCCCGTCCTGGCGAAGGCAGGCATCGTGCTGGACCCGGCCGGCAACGAGAAGAAGCAGCTCGAGGCGCACGCCGCGCATTACAAGGTCGCCGACCTGACCATCCCCGCCGGTCAGCACGTCATCCGCATCCACGCCAGCCAGAAGCTGAACGCAGTCGACGGCAACCTGCGCCGGTACACGTTCGTGATGTACGCCCCGCAGCTGAGCTTGGCCCCGGTCGGCAACGTGCGGCTGGGTGCCACGGTCGTGTTCCCGCTGGACCACACCGCCACCGTAGACACCCCCGTGGTCGAGCCGATGCCGGGGCAGCCCGGCGTCAACCTGGTCGGCGGTGGCGACACGCCGGTGCAGGTCGGGGCCCAGCGCGCGTTCGGGTGGGCGTTCCAGGCGGACCCGAAGATCACGGTCAGCTACACCTACCCCTGATCTGGGGTGTCCGCTGCTGGGCCGGTCACGTGAACCACGGGCCGGCCCAGAGTGAGTGGCGCATTCCGAGAAGCAGCCCCGCGCAACCATGGCAAGGCAATTGAGCAGACTTCACTCGCGTGATTGGTGGCCCTTTGTGGGCGGTGTGGGACGCCTGCCTCTCAGCTGGCTGTTGCGCGGACGGCTAGCGTCGGAGTATGCGCGTAGTCGTGATCGGCGGGACTGGACACATCGGCACCTACCTGACTCCCAGCCTCGTCGAAGCAGGCCACGAGACGGTGGTGATCAGCCGGGGAACGCAGAAGGCATACCGTGACGACGACCGCTGGCATGAAGTCGAGATGGTCGTCTGCGACCGAGAGGCCGCCGAGCGTGACGGCACCTTCGGGCCGACCATCGCGGAACTGGAGCCCGACGCCGTCATGGACCTGACCTGCTTCACCCCCGACCAGGCGCGTCACCTCGTCGACGCCCTGGACGGCCAGCACCTCGTCCACACCGGCACCGTCTGGTCCTATGGCGCCAGCACCTTGGTCCCCACGAAGGAAGACGCGCCCAAGCACCCCTACGGCGAGTACGGCGTCAACAAGCTCGCGGTCGAGCAGTACCTCATGAGCCAGGACCGGGTCCGCGCCAGCATCGTGCACCCCGGCCACATCTCCGGCCCGGGCTGGATGGCGATCAACCCGCAGGGCAACCTCGATCCAGGTGTCATCGACCGTCTACGCGAGGACGGCTCCTGCCTGCTGCCCGACCGTGGCGGCGAGACCATCCACCACGTCCACGCCGAGGACGTCGCCGGCCTGCACCAGGCCTGCCTCGAGCACCCGGACCAGGCTGTCGGCGAGAGCTTCAACAGCGTCTGCACCGAGGCGCTCACCCTGCGCGGCTACGCCGAGCTCGTCGCCCGCCACTTCGGTCACGAGCCCAAGCTCGAGTTCGCGCCTTGGGCCGAGTTCGAGAAGCGCGTCGACCCAGAGGCGGCCCAGGCCACGATGGAGCACATCGGACGCGCACCCATGTTCTCGATGGCCAAGGCCAAGGACCTCCTCGGCTTCGAGCCGAAGCACAGCGTCATCGACACCGTGCTGGAGTCCCTCGACGCCTGGGTCGCGGCCAGCCGCACCTGAGACCTTGGACCGCGCCTGAGACGCTGGGCTGAGCCCGACCAGTCCCTAACGAACCACCATGACCCGAGGAGACCCCCGATGGCCAAGACCGCGGACGGACGACCCCCGCTGCAGCGCGCGCTCGACGCGGCAACCGGCCTCAAGCCCGGTACCTGGGAGAGCGTGGAGGCGTTGGCACTGCTGGCGATCGAGGCCAAGGACCTGCCGGAGGGTGCTCGCCTGCGGGATGCCGCGCACACCGCTGCCGACGGGCTGAAGCCCGGCACCTGGGAGAGCGTCAAGGCCCTGGCCTGGGTCGCACGCGCCGACCGTGAGCTCCCCGGTACGCGCAGCGACGGCACCGCCTGACGCACCAGGGGCCCGTACGACGCGCACGACCCGCGCTGGCAGCCCCCCAGCGAGGTCAGAAGTCCGTCCCTAGCCGAGCGGGCTGACGCGGACCGCGGATGTGACTCGACCCTGTCCGGCGCGGATCGTCCGTCCCGCCAGCGGACCTCCGAGCGCGGCACTGACCCAGCACACGTCGAACAGCCCTGCGCTCAAGGGAAAGAAGCTCCATACCCCGGCCGCCACTCCCCACCAGTGGTTGCGGAAGGCGACGGCGAACGCGAGCCACGCGAGGCCGCCGACGAGCCGGAAGACTCTTCCCGGGTGGCTGTTGACCCACCGGGAGAACCGTGTGGCGTTGAACTGGTCGGCGCTCGACATCTCTGTCTCCTTCGCTGAGGTGCTGACACACTCAGTCTCATGACCGTCACGCGGTCGGGCCATGACGCAGACGCCGCAGGGGCTGACCGATCCACCGCCCTCGCGGACGCCTTGACGCGGATCCACCTCTCCGGCGCGATCTTCCTGCACAGCGTGTACACCGAGGCCTGGGCCTACGAGTCGCTGACGGGCCGCGAGGTCGCCGCCGTGCTGGCCCCGGACGCCGCGCGGCTCGTCCTGTTCCACGTCGTCCTCGCAGGCAGCTGCTGGATCGAGGCGGGCGCGCACAAGGTCTGGGCGCACGAGGGCGATGTGATCGTCCTCCCCTACAACGACCAGCACCGCATGGGTGGGCACGAGGCGGCCGAGCCGGTCTCCATCGCCCAGCTCATCGACCCACCGCCGTGGACCACGCTGCCGCACATCGTCCACGGCACGGGTGGCGCGCGCAGCGAGCTCGTGTGCGGCTTCCTCGCCTGCGACGACCGCCTGTTCGACCCCCGGATGGGGGTCTTCCCACCGGTGTTCGTCGTGACGCCGCCCGAGGGCCCGGTGCGCTCGTGGGTCCGGGCCAGCAGCGACCTCGTCCTCCAGCAGACGAGCCAGACCGCGGGGGACTGCCTCGCCGCGCCCACCGACATACCCCAGCTGCTGCTGCGCGAGGTGCTCAAGCTGCACCTCTCCAACGCCCCGGCCACCGCCACCGGCTGGCCGGCTGCCTTGCGCGACACCGTGATCGCGCCCGCGCTCGCCGCCATCCACGGTGACCCCGGCCGCCGGTGGGCGCTGGCCGACCTGGCCCGCGTCTCCGCCGTGTCGTCCACGGTGCTCGACGAACGCTTCCGCGCCGTCCTCGGCCTCGCCCCGATCCGCTACCTCACCGACTGGCGCATGCACGTGGCCGAGGACCTCCTGCGCACGACCACCCTGCCCGTCGCTACCGTCGCCCACCGCGTGGGCTACGAGGCGGAGGAGGCCTTCAGCCGCGCGTTCAAGCGCCACCACGGTTCCTCGCCGAGCACCTGGCGCGCGAGCTCGGACGGAGCGCGGTGAGGGCGGGTCCGACGAGGGGCACGGCCCACCTCGCGGACGGCACCGCCATCGCGTATGCGGTCACCGGCCGGGGCCCGGCCGTGGTCTACGTGCCCGGCTGGGTCTCCCACCTCGAGCTGGGCTGGGCGGTCCCAGCCGAGCGGCGCTTCTACGAGGGGCTGGCGACCGGCCGCACCCTGGTGAGGTACGACCGGCCCGGGTGCGGCCTATCCGGGCCCACCGACCGCACGGACGTCGCCGAGCTGGAGCTGGAGGTCCTGGCCGCGGTGGCGGAAGCAGTCGGCACCGAGCACTTCGACCTGGTCGGTGCCTCCTTCGGGGCGCCGCTCGCGGTGCGGTGGGCTGCCCGCCACCCGACCTCGGTGGGGCGGCTGGTCCTGTACGGCGGGTGGGTCCACGGCGACGGGGTCGCCTCCCCCGCGGTGCGGCAGCACGTGCTCGGGCTGGTCGACAGCCACTGGGGCCTGGCGTCGGACGTGCTGACCGACATCTTCGCCCCGGAAGCGGACGCGGGCTTCAGAGCCGTCTTCGCCCGGTACCAACGCGATTCGGCCCCTGCCGCCATGGCCCACCAGCTGCTGGCCGCGTGCTACGCCATCGACGTGTCCGAGGACCTCGCTCGGATCACCGCCCGCACCACCGTGGTCCACCGCCAGGACGACCGCGCCGTGCCGCTCGCCGAGGGGCAGCGGCTGGCGGCCGGGATCCCCGGCTCGACCCTCACCGTGCTCCCCGGCCGCACCCACCTGCCCTTCGCCGGCGACACCCACGCCCTCCTGCGCGCCATACGTGCCGGGCTGGGGCTGCCCGCCCTCGAACAGGAGGTGGCGCCGCCACCACTGACCCCGCGCCAGACGGAGGTGGCGCGGCTGGTGGCCCGGGGCTGGTCGAACCGCCAGATCGCCGAGGAGCTGGTGATCACCGAGCGCTCCGCCGAGTCGCACGTCGAGCGGATCCGCGCGCGGCTGGGCTTCCGCTCCCGGTCCCAGGTCGCGGCCTGGTACGCCGCGTCGAACCCGACCCCGTGAGGTCCACCGACGCGGAAGTGCGGTGTTTCCACGGCTGACGGCACCAGCGCGCCCCGGACACGCTGGATCCATGACGACGCATCGCGACCACCCGGTCCTCGGACGCTTCAACTCCGCCTTCTTCCAGGTCATGGGCGGCTACCTCGACCGCCACATGCGGCAGCACAAGGCGGAGGTGTTCGCCGACCTGCCCGGCACCGTGGTCGAACTCGGCCCGGGGGTCGGGGCCAACCTGCGCTACCTGCCGCCCGGCGCCCGGCTCATCGCCATCGAGCCCAACCGCCACATGCACGCCCGCCTTCGCAGGGCAGCGCGCGCCCACGGCGTCGACCTCGAGGTCCGCAGCATCGTCGCCGAGCAGGTCGACCTGCCCGATGCCAGCGTCGACGCCGTCATCTCCAGCCTGGTGCTGTGCAGCGTCGGCGACCCGGAGGCGGTGCTGCGCGAGGTCCGACGGATCCTGCGACCGGGGGGCCGGTTCAGCTTCGTCGAGCACGTCGTGGCCGAGGACGGTACGGGTACGCGCACGGCGCAGCGCCTCCTGCGTCGACCGTGGGCGTGGCTGTTCGAGGGGTGCTCGTGCGAACGGGACCTCGCCGGGGTCATCCGGTCGGCCGGGTTCGGCAGCGTCGACCTGCAGCCGTACCGGATCCGCTCACCGTTCCTGCCGTTCAACACCCACATCGCAGGCACGGCCGTCACGGCCAGCGCGACCGTCCCGGCCTAGCCGTCCGCCCTGGTCGTCCCGACCCAGTCGCCCCTAGCCGTCGAGCTGCAGGACGAAGTCGTCGAAGACGTGACGGCCGGGGCGGTCGCCGACCTCCGCCACCGCGCGTCGGACGTCGCGCAGCTGCTCGACGGTCATCTCCAGCGGCGGTTCGTCCGGCTGGAACGTGGTGCGGACGGGGTAGTCCTCGCCCGGGGTGGTGCTCATCTCGATGTGGCAGCCGAGCACGTGGCTCACCGGGTGGGTGTCCGCGAACGCGACGAGCCGGTCGATGGTCAACGCGTATGCCGCGGGGTCCTCGACGTAGAGCCGCCCCGGGTAGACCGTGTCCCCGGTCAGGAGGAATCCGCTGTGCGCATCGAAGTACGTCACCGCGGCCGCGTCATGGCCCGGGCTGGCGATGCAGTCCACCACCCGGCCGCCGAGGTCCAGTCGCGCCGAGCAGTCCAGGTCGGCGGTCAGGCCCAGGTGGCGGTACACGGACCCGCGGTCTGCGCTGACCACGGTGGTGCGAGGCCGGTCGGCGAGCTGCCCGTCCCCCGCGACGTGGTCACCGTGCGAGTGGGTGTGCAGGACCAGCAGCTCGTACCCGGCGTGCGGATGGCGGTGCAGCCACTGACCGACCAGGGCGTCGACGGTGCTGCGGAGCGGGAACAGCGCGGCGTCGGCAGTCGCCCCCGTGTCCAGCAGCAGGGCGCGCTCGTCCCCGAACAGCAGGAACAGGAACGGCGCCTCGTAGTTGATCGCCTTGTTCTGGCGCAGGATCACCGTGGCGTCGTCGTGCCAGTGGACCTGCAGGTCCGGGTCGGTGTTGTGCTTGGCCGACTCCGACCCGTGGATCCACCGGACCTGCAAGGGATCCGGGTGGCTCACTGCGCCTGGACGCTCAGGAGTAGGTGGGGCGGTCCGGGTGCTCGGGGTCGGCGGTGCCGGGCGACTCGGGCATGTGGTTGGCCGCGAGGGCGTCACGCTCGCCGTACAGGAGGTCGTCGCGGTCGGTGATGATCGACAGCGGCGCGCCGCTCGCCTCGGCGAGCTGCTGGGCCAGCCGGTCGTACGACGTGTCGGGCAACCGCACGTCGCCGTCCTCGAGGCGGTCGCGCAGCTTCGCGGTGAGGTCGTCGAGGCGCGCGTCCCCGGCGGTCGCGCTCAGCTCGACGACGGTCCGCACGTAGTGGTCGAGCTGCTCGGGACTGAGCGACTCCACGAACGGGGTGTTCAGGGTGATGGTGAGTCCACGGTCCGGGGTGTGGCCGACGGGGACATGTTCAGTCATGTTCCCGACCCTAACCGCGGCCGCCGCGACATGCCTCGGCGAGCAGAACCCCTCGGTGGCAGGATGGCGGGCATGAACATCCCCCAGGTGTCCGTGACCGAGCTGCCCGACGACGCGCTCATCCTCGACGTGCGCGAGCAGGACGAGTGGGACGCCGGCCACGCTCCCGGGGCCGTCCACATCCCGCTCGGCGAGCTGCCGGCGCGCCTCGGTGACCTGCCCGACCCCGACGCCGGCACCCTCGGCGTGGTCTGCCGCGCCGGCGGCCGGTCGTCGCGCGCCGTGGCGTGGCTGTCGCAGCAGGGTTTCGACGTGGCCAACGTCGACGGTGGCATGCAGGCGTGGCACCGCGAGGGCAAGCAGCTGGTCGCCGACTCCGGCTCCCCCTCGGTCAAGTAGCCGACGATGGCCTGGTTCGGTCGGCGCAAGGACGAGGAGCCAGAGCCCGTCGAGGACCTCGAGCTCGCCTCGGCCGGTGACCAGCTCGTCGCCGACGGTGAGTCCCTGCGACCCTTGGTCAAGGGCCTCGGCCCCGACGAGACCGCCCGGATCCAGGCCGCACTGGGGACGCTCGACGCCGAGGGTGTCGACGTCGACGACCTGGCCTCGCTCAGCAAGGGCCTCGATGCCGCCTACACCGCCTGGGCGCAGGCCCGCGAGGAGGACCGGCCCGACCACGCCGCCGTCGTCGAGCGCTACGCCATCGGCATCGGCGAGCACCTCGACCGCCACACCGACCTCGACTGGCAGGTGGTGACCGACGTGTTCGGCACCGACCTCGCGCTCACCGAGGGCTTCAAGGGCACCTTCGTCGTGGTGCCCCACAACCTCGTGGCCGGGCGCTGGATGCGCGGCGAGACCGGCTGGATCCCCGCCGTGGTCGGCCACATCGTGCGCCGCCGCACCCGCCGCTGACGGAAGCGGACGTCGTACCGAGCAACCCGGATCGGGGAGTATGGCGCTGTATCGACTCCCCGCTAGAAAGTCGCATACACGTCCATCGTTGTGGATGACACAGGAGCCGCGAGGCCGACACGATGCCCGCGTATCCGCGCCTCTCGGGATATCCCTAGACGGACCCATACCCTGCGATCGTGGACCCGATCCGTAACCCCTACGCCCCCGGCGCCGGCCAGCGGCCGCCCGAGCTCGCCGGCCGCGACGAGCAGCTCCAGGCGTTCGACATCGTGCTGGAGCGGATCGCCCGCGGGCGTCCGGAGCGCTCCATCGTCTTGACCGGGCTGCGCGGGGTGGGCAAGACGGTGCTGCTCAACGCGCTGCGCTCGGCAGCGGTCCGCGCGCACTGGGGCACCGGCAAGCTCGAGGCGCGCCCCGACCAGGGCCTGCGCCGCCCGCTGTCGGCGGCGCTGCACGTCGCGGTCCGCGAGCTGGGCCACCCTCAGGGTGACGACGTCGACCACGTGCTCGGCGTCATCAAGGCCTTCGCCCAGCGCGACGCCGCCCCCGGCGCCAAGCTGCGCGAGAAGTGGAACCCCGGCATCGACGCACCCGCCGTCACCGGCCGCGCCGACTCCGGCGACATCGAGATCGATCTCGTCGAGCTGCTCACCGACGTCGGTGGCCTCGCGGCGGACGTCGGCAAGGGGGTCGCCGTCTTCGTCGACGAGATGCAGGACCTCTCCGCCGAGGACGTCTCGGCCGTCTGCGCCGCCTGCCACGAGATCTCGCAGTCGGGGCTGCCCGTCATCGTCGTCGGCGCCGGGCTCCCACACCTGCCGGCGGTGCTCTCGGCGTCGAAGTCCTACTCCGAGCGGCTCTTCCGCTACCAGCGCATCGACCGCCTCGACCGCGCCGCCGCCGACCTGGCCCTCGTGGCACCGGCGCAGGACGAGGGCGCGGAGTTCACGCCCGAGGCGCTGCAGGCCATGTACGCCGCCACGGCCGGGTACCCGTACTTCGTCCAGGCCTACGGCAAGGTCGCGTGGGACGTCGCGCCCCGCACCCCGATCACCGCCGACGACGTCAAGGTCGCTGCCCCGGAGGCAGAGGCCGAGCTCGCGGTCGGCTTCTTCGGCTCGCGGTTCGAGCGGGCGACCCCGGCCGAGCGGGAGTACCTGCGCGCCATGGCCGACGCCGCCGTGGCGCTCGTGGAGTCGGGTGAGGAAGTCGACGAGACCGAGTCCGTGCCGACGTCGGCGGTCGCGACGCTGCTCGACCGCAAGCCGCAGTCGCTGTCGCCGGCTCGCGACGCCTTGCTCAAGAAGGGCCTCATCTACTCGGGAGAGCGGGGCCGCATCGCCTTCACCGTCCCCCACTTCGGCCGCTACCTGCGCGCCACCGGCTGAGGCCCACCACCCGTATGGCGCGCGCGACGGGTCCGGGGGACAGGGTCGTCCTCGAGACCGAGCGCCTCGTGCTGCGGTCCTGGCGGCCGGGTGAGGGGGTCGTCCTGCACCAGCTGTGGACCGAACGCGACCCACGCGTCCCGCCGCGCCGGCGGATCGACAACGACGGCCACCCGACGGTGGACGAGCTCGAGGACTCGATCCGCAGCGACGAGCTGTGGGCGACCGGGCTGCTCGCGGTCGAACGCAGCGCCGAGGCCGACGTCATCGGCTACTGCGGCCTGGTCGACAGTGGACGAGGAGCGGCCGACGAGCCGGAGCTCGCGTTCGAGCTGCTGACCCGCGCCCGGGGCCACGGGTACGCGACCGAGGCCGCGCGCGCCGTACTCGGCTGGGCGGGGTCGTGCGGCCACCGGAGGGTATGGGCCACGGTGTGGGACTGGAACACCGCGTCGCGCCGGGTCCTGGCCAAGCTCGGCTTCGTCGAGACGGGTCGGACCGAGGTGGATCCCGTCCACGGCACGACGCTGTTCACGACCCGCCGCCCCTGAACGGGGGTGTCGCGCCGCGGGCGACTGCCATGACGCCTCGCAGGACCAGGGTGCCGGGGTCGCCGTCGACGGTCACGGCCCCTGACCCCCACAGCTCCGGGAGCGTCCAGCGTCGGGCTGCGGACAGGGCGGCCTCCCCGTAGCCGGGGAAGGCGAGGGCCCCACCGGCCAGGACGAGCAGGCCTGGGTTGAGCAGGTTGAGCACCGTGGCCAAGGCCTCACCGAGGGCCCGGCCGGCCCCCTCCACGGCTGCCTGCGCGTCCTCGTCGCCGCGAGACAGCAGCGCGCGGACCTCGTCGGCAGACGCACCGAGGCGGGACAGGATGGCAGCACCGGAGGCGACCGAGTCGAGCGTGCCCACCTCGCCCCCGGCGCGCACCGGCACGCTGCCCAGCTCGCCGGCCCAGCCGTCGGCACCGCGGTGGACCCGGCCGTTGCTGGTGAAGCAGGCGGCGATGCCGGTCCCGGCAACGACCACCGCGAGGTCGTCCACGTGTGGGTGGGCCTGCTGGGCGCCGTACAGGGCCGCACGGACGTCGTTGACGAGGCGCGAGCCGGGGTGCCGGTCGAGGGCACGCGGCCGCCACTCCTCGATCCGCGGCAGGACGTCCGAGACGACGACACGGGTCCCGTCGGTGGCGACCAGCCCGGGGCACGCGATGGCCAGGGCCGTGGGTGCACCGACCTCGTGCAGGAACCCGTCGACCACGTCGTCGAGCTGCCCGGGCGTGGTGTCACGGCCCGTCGCCAGCCGCCGCTCGTGGACCACCACGCCCGTCGCGTCCTCGGCCCGGAGCAGGGCCTTGGTTCCACCGATGTCGACTGCGACCGTCAGCGCCGGACCCATGGGCAGAACCCTGTCATGCCGGCCGGCCTGAGGGGAGGCTGAGGGCCCGGGCTCCAGGGCCCTCGCAGGCGGCTCGGCACGGCTACGTTGAGCGGACCCAGCCGAGGAGCCCGCATGATCGAGCACGTCCACACCGCAGTCACCGCCGCGTCCCAGGGGATCGGCAGCGACCTCCTCGACCTCCAGATGCCGGTGCTGGAGAAGGTCCTGCGCACCGTCGCCGTGTACCTCGGGATCGCCGCACTCATCCGGGTCGCCGGCAAGCGGCTCATGGCGCAGATGAACTCCCTCGACCTCGTCGTCGTCCTGCTGCTCAGCAACGTCGTGCAGAACGCCATCATCGGCGAGGACAACTCCCTCCTCGGCGGGCTCATCGGCGCCCTGGTCCTCGTGACGTTCAACGCGGTCCTGGACCACTGGTCGATGCACAGCCCCCGGGTGGCCTGGCTCCTCAGCGGCAAGGCGACCCAGGTCGTCGCCGACGGGGTGGTCGACCACGCGGCCCTGCGCCGCCTCGGCATGACCCAGGAAGAGCTCGCGAACGCCATCCAGGCCCAGGGCGCCGACTCCTTCTCCGAGGTGCGGCAGGTCCTGATCGAGCCCGGCGGGTCCGTCAGCGTCGACCTGCGCCCGGAGGCGCACAGCGCGACCATCGCCGACCTGCGCCGGGCCGTCGACACCCTCACCGCCCAGCTCCAGCAGCTCCAGCCGCCGCGTCCCCAGCCCTAGGCGGTCGCCCCGGCCGACTCGAGGTCGAGCAGGAAGCGCTTGGCCTCGAGCCCGCCCGCGTACCCGGTCAGCGCACCGCTCGACGCGACGACGCGGTGGCACGGGAGCACGACGCACAGCGGGTTGGCGCCGAGGGCCGCGCCCACGGCGCGCGCCGCCGACGGGCGCTCCACGAGCCGCGCCAGCTGGCCGTACGTCGCGCGCTCGCCGTACCCCACGGACGTGGCGAGGCGCGGCAGCACCACTCGCTGGAAGTCCGAGGCCATGGCGAGGTCGGTACGCAGCGTGAAGGCGTGCAGTTGTCCGGCGAGGAAGTCCTCGAGCTGACGCCGTGCCTCGTCGAGCTCGCGCGGCTGGCGCAGGATGCGGGGCGAGACCTTCGCGCTCAGCCGCGCCAGGACGGTCGCCTCCACGTCGGGGGTGGGCACGAACGCAGAAGCCACCAGGGCACCGGAGTCGTTGCGCGCCAACAGCATCCGGCCCACTGCGGTGTCCTCCACGACGTAGGCGACGTCGGAAGGGGCGAGGGTCGGTGGCCGCAGCCCGCGCGGCTCGAACCGGCCCAGCGGTGCGAGCGGGTCAGCCGGGTCGAGGGAGCGGCCGTGGTCGAGGTCCAGGGAGTCCCCGAGGTCGTCGGCAGGAGTGGGTGTGCGGCTCATGGCAGGTCCTTCCGCAGGGTCGCGAGCGCGTCGCTCACCAGGCGCCGGCTCATGGCCGGTGAGCAGCCGAGGGCGGCGGCGATGGTCGGGTGGTCCAGGTCGGCGACGTACTTGAGGACGACGGCCTCGCGCTGCCTCGGGGGCAGGGCGTGGACCGCGGACCACAGCGGTTCGTCGGGCAGGTCGGCGTCGGCCCCGTCGACCACGGGCACGCGGTGGGCCAGGGAGGCCGGGTCGTCGTGCGGCACCGCGCGGCGCGCACGCCCGCGGTGGGCGTCCATCGCGCAGCGGTGCGTGATGGTGAGCAGCCAGCTGCGCAGGTTGGTGGCCGAGCGCAGCGACGGGTAGGCCGCGAGCGCCTGGGTCCACGCCTGCTGGGCGACGTCGTCGCCGTCGACGGGCCCGGCCAGCACGTGGGCGAGACGGGCCACGTCCCGCCAGTGGTCGTCGACGAGGAGCTGGAAGGCGGGTAGCTGCACACCCATCGAACGCAGCACCCCCTCTCCGTGTGAGCCGGCGTGGCCTGCGGTGTCCGATATGGAACCATGGTGCCGTGCCCGACGAAGCCGTCTCCGTGCGGTCCGGTGCTGTCCCACGGCGGGGCCCGCTGGTCATCGCCCACCGTGGTTCGAGCCTCGCGGAGCCGGAGCACACCCTCAAGGCCTACCGGCGCGCCATCGAGGAGGGGGCGGACGCCCTGGAGTGCGACGTGCGGCTCACCGCCGACTCCCACCTCGTCTGCGTCCACGACCGCCGGGTCAACCGCACGTCCAACGGCCGGGGCAGCGTCTCCACGCTGGAGCTCGCCGAGCTCGAGGGCATGGACTGGGGTTCGTGGAAGCAGGCGCACCCGCAGGAGCTCGAGCTGCCCGACCGTGACCGCAACCGGCTGCTCACCCTGCGCAGCCTGTTGACCACGGTGACCGCCTCTGACCGGCCCATCGGCCTGGCCATCGAGACCAAGCACCCGACCCGGTACGCCGGCCTCGTCGAGCGCCAGCTCGCCCGGGTGCTGGCCGACTTCGGCCTCGACGGCCCGCAGCGACCCGGCCAGCACTGGGTGCGCGTGATGTCGTTCTCCCAGCTGGCGGTCCAGCGCATGCGCCAGCTGTGCCCGGAGGTCCCCGCCGTGTACCTCATCGAGGAGTCGGTGCCCCTGCGGTTCCGTGACGGGTCGCTGCCGCGGGGCGTCCACACCGTCGGCCTCGACATCCAGATCGTGCGCCGCTGGCCGGAGACCGTGGCGCGGCAACACCGCCGCGGCCACGAGGTCTACGTCTGGACCGTGGACGACCCCGCCGACGTGAGGCTCTGCATCGACCTCGGTGTGGACGCGATCATCAGCAACCACCCGAGCGCAGTCCTCGACGCCCTGCGCACGAGTCGATAGTCTCCGTCCCAATTCTCCCGCGACGATGGGATCTGGCACGGCATGACAGCACCACACCCCGACCGCCCCGTGCGGTCCGTGCCGGCGTCCCCCCGCAGGGGCGGAGACTCCGCCCGCACCGTACGGGTGCCGTGGCGCGCCACCAGCGTCTCCAAGGTGCGCCGCACGCTCGTGGACGACCTCGGGACCCGTGACGTGCCGCCGGTGGTCGTGGACGAGGCCGAGATCGTGGTCTCCGAGCTGGTCTCCAACGCGATCCGGCACGCGCGCCCGCTCTCCGACGGCAACCTGCGGGTGCACTGGAAGGTCAAGGCGGGCGTCGTGGAGGTCGAGGTGACCGACGGCGGCAGCGAGAGCAGCCCGCGTCCGGCCCCGCGCACCATCTGGGCGCCGTCGGGTCGTGGCCTGCGGATCGTCCGCTCGCTGGCCCACGAGTGGGGCGTCACCGAGGACCGCAACGGCACGACCGTGTGGGCCTCCCTCGGTGGCCCGTCGCGCCGCCGCAGCCACTGACCGCGGCTCCCAGCCGGTCACTGCCGCGCAGGGCGGGCCACTAGGGTTTGCGCCATGGGTAAGGCATCGCGGCGCCGCAGGACCGGCGCAGACCAGGGCTCCACCGACCACCAGCGCACGAAGGTCGAGCCCGCTCCCTTCGTGGCCCGGCCGTTCGAGGGCCTGCCCAACGAGACGGACTGGGTCGCAATGCGCGAGATCCTTCCCGCCGCGACGGCCTCCATCGCCTTCGCCGAGGGCAAGGCCCCCGAGTCCTCGCCCACCGACGTCACCGTGGCGACCGTGCTGCCGATGGCGTGGCCGGGCCTGCACCGTGCCGACGGCACCGTCTTCCTCGGCACCCAGTCCGGTTCGGTCTCCGGTGACGCCTCCCGCGACCTCGCGACCAGCCTGCTCGCCGCGGCCGGCGCCGAGCAGGGCACCCCGGTGGCCTCCACCCCCGCCTCGACGGTCGAGACCCCGCGCCTGCAGGACCTGCTCGACCTGTCCAGGCCGTTCGAGGTCACGGTGCACGAGGGTTTCGACTTCTGGGTCGGCGACAGCGAGCTCGACGACGACGCGAAGGCGTCGCTGGAGCGGGCTAACGAGTCCGTCATCCCCACCACGAAGATGGATGCCGCGCCCTCGGCGTACTGGTGCCGCATCGGTGAGCGCACGCACATCCGCCTGGTGCTCCCCGAGGACGAGGACGTCGCCACCGACGCGCTGGCCAGGCTGCACGCCGGCGGCGAGAGCGGCCTCGGCGGCGAGACCCGCCTCCTGGGCGCCTTCCGCGCCTGCGGCCTGCTCGTCCCGGTGTGGGACCTCGACCCGGAGAAGTCCGCGGCCGACTACGAGTCCGAGCTGGCCTCGTTCATGACGCGGTACGCCGCGGCGGTCGCCTCCACGGAGCCGCTCACCGCCGACGAGCGCCGGGCGAAGTCGGGCCTGCTCAGCCGCCAGGTCACCCTCCGCTGACATGACGTCCACGGACGGGCGCCGCGTCGGCGTGGCCGCAGTGCTCCCGGCCAAGGACGAGGCCGAGCGGATCGCCGCGACGGTGGCCGCCGTGCGCGGCATACCCGGCGTGGACCTCGTCGTCGTCGTCGACGACGGGAGCTCCGACGCCACCGCCGAGCTGGCGCGGGAGGCGGGCGCGGAGGTCGCCCGGCACGCCCGCAACCGCGGCAAGGCCGCAGCCATGACCACCGGAGCGGCCCACGTCGCGCGTCACGAGGCGGTCGAGCACGGGGCCGACGCGTCGCTCCCGTCCCGCCCGCTGCTGTTCGTCGACGGCGACCTCGAGGACTCGGCGTCCAACGTCGCAGCCCTCGTGCCGCCGGTGCTCGAGGGCCGGGCCGACATGACCATCGCCACCCTGCCGCCGCAGAAGACCCCCGGTGGCGGCCGTGGCTTCGTGGTGCGGCTGGCCCGCAAGGGCATCGCCGACCTCACCGGGTTCGAGGCCGTGCAGCCGCTGTCGGGGATGCGCTGCATCACGAGGGAGGCCTTCGAGGCGGCGACCCCCCTGGCCAGGGGCTGGGGCGTGGAGGTCGGGCTGACCGTCGACGTGCTGCTCGCCGGGCTGCGCGTCGAGGAGGTGCCCTGCGAGCTGCACCACCGCGTGAGCGGGAGCGACTGGCGCGGGCAGCTCCACCGGGCCCGCCAGTACCGCGACGTGGCCCTCGCCCTGGCGCGTCGGCGCGCACGTCGCGGCCTGCGCTGACCAGACTGCACCCCATGGGGGCCACGGTGCGGACACGGCTGGGGACGGCCGGTGTCGCCGCGTCGTTCGTCCTGCTGCTCCTCGTCGGCGTCTCCGGCCCCAACGCCGCCCGGCCGGGTCTCGGCCCACGCGGCTGGGCGCCCGGTGACCTCGGCTGGCACCTCTCCTCCGCCGGGGTCACGGCCCTGCTGTGGGCGGCGTACGTCGTGGGCGCGCTGGGGGTGCTCGGCCGCCTCCTCGACGCAGCGCGCACCCCGACCGCGGCCGTACGCGTCGCAGTCTTCCTGCGGGAGTGGCGGGTGCCGCTGCTGCTGGGCGTGGCCGCGCTGCTCACCGCACCGTTCGGGTCCGCCGACCACACCAACTACGCCGCCTACGGCCGCATCACGGCCGGTGGAGGAGACCCGTACCTCACGCCCCCGGACCAGTGGGCCGCCGGCGACCCGGTGACCAGCCGGGTGGAGCCGCCGTGGACGCACACGGTGAGCATCTACGGGCCGTTCGCGACCGCGCTCCAGGCGCTGTGCTCCCTCGTCGGCGGCGACAACCTGCGGCAGACCGTCTGGGCCTGGCAGGTGCTGGTCGTCGTCGCCTGGCTCGCGGTGCGGCTGCTGCTGAGGCGTGCCGGGGCGGACCCGCGGCGCGTCGACACCCTGTGGACCCTCAACCCCCTGGTCTTCGGGATCGGTGTCCTCGGGGCCCACGTCGACCTCATCGCGGGGGCGCTGGCGCTCGCGGCCCTCGTCGTCGCCGCCCGCAGCCCACTCGCGGCAGGACTCGTCGGGGGCCTGGCCGTCTCGACCAAGGTCACCTGCGGGGTCGCGGGCGTCGCCCTGCTGCTGGCGTGGTGGGTGCACGAGCGGGGCTCGTTCGTCCGCCGCGCCGTGCTGGTCGTGGTCGCTGCCCTCGTCGTCGCGGTGCCCTTGCACCTGTGGGCCGGCCCGCACGTCTTCGACCAGCTCGACCGCGCCCGGCGCTCGATCTCGCTGGCAACGCCGTGGCGGCTGCTCTTCGAGTGGCTCGCCGGCGGCCCCCTCGCCGCCGGGACCGCCCGCACCGTCGTCACGAGCCTGTCGGTGGTCCTGGCCGTCGTCCTCGTCGTGGTGCTCGCCCGCCTCACCCGTGAGCCGGCGTCCCCGGCGTCCACGCCGACGTCCACGCCGGCGTCGACGACGGTCGCAGCTGCCCGCTGGCTGGTGGTGCTCAGTGCGGCTTACGCGTTGGCCGCGCCGTACTCGCTGCCCTGGTACGACCTGCTCACCTGGGTGGCACTGCCGCTCCTCGCGCCGGGTGTCCTCGACGTCGTCCTGCTCGTGCGGCTCACGACGATGGGTGTCGCCTACGTGCCCGGCCGGGTCGTCGGCATGACGCCGTCGGTCGAGCGCCTCACCCTCGGGGTACGCCGCCGCGTCGCGCCCTGGCTGGTGCTCGCGGTCTGGGGCTGGCTCAGCCTCGCCGCTTCGCGCGGGTCGTCGCGCCGGCCCGCGCCTCGTCCTCCAGCACCCTGACGCTGACCGCGATGATCAGCGGCACCGCGATGATGGCGCCGTTGGCGGGGATCGCGACGCCGGAGTCGTTGATCGCGAACCCGATCGTCAGCATGACGAGCAGGGCGATGAGGCCGGGCCGCAGCGTCGGGCACGCCTCGTACGAGCGCTCCAGCGCCCGGGACCCCCACGAGGTCGGCCGGGCGAGGATGTAGATGACGAAGACGAGGGCGATCGGGACGAGCAGCGCCAAACGGTAGTTGCCGAACAGGATCGAGATGTTCTGCTCGAGCTTGCGGACCACGATGTCCCACGCGCCCCCGTTGAACAGCGACTCGAAGAACCGGCCCAGGTGCGACTGGTCCTCGGTCGGCCGCAGCGAGTCGACGAAGCCCACGAGCAGGAACAGCCCCACGGTCACCGCCCCGATGAGTGCCCCGCGCCGCCACGTCATGCGGATGCCGAGGATCGCGAGGACGAGGTAGGCCAGCCCCGGCAGGAGCGCGGGCGGGCCGCCTCCGTCGGCGCCCCAGGCCGGGGACCCGTCGATGACGACCGCGGCGAGGCCGACGACCAGCACGGCCAGGGCCGCCCGGCGCGGCTGGCCGCGCTTGACGTAGTAGCCGGACACCGCGATGCACAGCAGGATCGCCGAGGTGGCGAAGAGGGCGAAGGTGACGTTGCCCATGCCGTAGAAGCGTCCCCCCACCACGGGCTGCAGGCCCATGAGCGAGGAGATCTGCAGCCGGCCGCCGAACATGATGTCGATGCCGAGGACGAGCAGCGTGGCCAGCGAGACCGCGGCCAGCGGACCGGTCAGGCGCCGGCCCCAGGGGCCGAGGAACGCGATGGCCGACAGGATCGCCACGAAGAGCCCGACCGAGGCGATGATCGCCAGCATCGGCACCGGGAACCGCCACCACGGGATGAGGTTGGCGAGGAACGTCGAGGCCGGCACGGTGGCGGCGACGATGGCGACCCGGCGCACGATGCGCAGCAGGCGCAGCCGCAGGTCGGTCGACCCGAAGTCGCGGCGCCAGACGACGGCGGCGAAGAGGTAGATCGCGATCTGCGTGTAGACGACCCCGTTGAAGAACGGCGGCACCAGCGCGTGCACCTCGTGGCTGGCCTCGTCGAAGTCGATGAGGCCGCGCAGCCGGTCACGCGCGGCCGACTCGGAGTTGTCGTCGGCGGACCCGCGGTAGAGGGGCGCCCCGCCGAGACCGGTGGGGACCGGCACGGCCGCCGCGTGCAGCAGGGTGACGGTGAGGTCGGCCGACTGGACGAGCCCCGGCTGCTTGGTCGACTTGGAGTCGAGCGTGCCCGAGCCGTAGTGCGGACCCTTCGCGGCGACGAGCCGCAGCCGCTCGCTGGACCCGGCGTCGGAGAGGCTGGCGACGATGACGTCGGAGCCGCTGGGAGCCGCCTGCAGCACCTCGCTGATCCGCTTGTCGATGACCCCGGCCTGCTCGGCCCGGCTGCCGGCACCGGCGCCGCTGGTGCCCGAGCCCGTGCCGCCCGAACCCGTGCCGCCCGAGCCCGACAACGAGGCGGTCGCCGCGGGCTCGCCCGGCGGGAGGTCGGCGGGGTCGCGCAGGGAGCCCACGTCGACGAGGGTGACCCGGCAGCGCGAGAGCTCGCCGGTCAGCTGGGAGGCGTCGTACGCGGCGTACCGCGGCACCGCGCCGGAGACGTAGGCGGCACCCACGCCGGCGCCGGGGCCCACGGCCTGCACGCACTGCTCGTTCGAAGCGAGCGTCTCGCCGAGCGTGCCGGGCTTGGAGCCGAAGCGCTTGGCGTCGGCGGCCTGCACGTACCTGCTCCAGCCGGGGACGACCCCGCTGTCGACGGTCGGCACGGCGGGGCACGGGTCCCTGGTCGAGCGGTCGCCGCCCTTGCCGGGCCCGGCCGCGGCGGCCCGGTCGCCGGCCGACAGGCTGAGCCAGCCGTCGATCGGGCAGGTGTTGGTAAAGACCGAGCGCACCGACAGCGCTGCCGTGGACCCGTCGCGCAGCATCGACCACAGGGCCGGCGTCGCCTTGGCGTCGACGTCGCTCCAGGTGAGGCCACCGGTGCCGACGAGGATCACCGGGTTCGGGTCGTTGGTGTCGGGGGCGGCCAGGGGCTCGTTCCCGGCGGCCACGGGGGCCCGGGTGACGGCAGCCGGCGCCGGGGCGGACGTGGCGGAAGTGGCGGCTGCCGTGCGGACCGTGGCGGGGAGGACGACAGCCGACAGTATGGCGAGCAGGCCGGCGAGACGGAGCAGGGCGCGGCGGGTCACCGGTACAGGCTACGGGTCGGGGGACGCGCAAGAATGGGCGCGTGACGACGACGACCCCGGCCACGGCGCCCCCCGGACGCCCGCCACGAGGTGTCGGCGCCGCCACCTCCCGCCTCGGCGCCCTCGCCAGCCGCGCGTCCGCCCGCATCGGCGGGTGGTCGAGCCGGGCCCGCTGGACGCTCGCCGTCGTCATCATCCTGGCCGGGGCCGCGGTACCCGTGCTGCGCTACCTCGTCTTCTGGCCGCTGGACCAGTGGCAGGTCGACGTCGAGGTCTACCGCGAGGCGGGCGTCTCGATCCTCACCGGCCGCCCCATCTACTCGGCGATGACCGAGGCGCCGCAGCTGCTGCCCTTCACCTACCCGCCCTTCGCCGCGGTCATCGCGGTGCCGCTCGCGCTGCTGCCGTTCGGCGTGGTCGGGTGGCTGTGGACCGCTGCGCAGGTCGCCGCCACCACGGCCATCGTCTGGTACGCCGGCTGGCGGCTCATCCACCGCACCGGTCCCCTCGCCCCCGTCACCCTGGCCCTGCTCACGGTGCCGATGCTCTGGCTGCACCCGGTCTCGGACGGCCTGCGGTTCGGCCAGGTCAACGCCTTCATGGTGCTCGCGTGCCTCATGGACCTGCGGCGCCCACGCCCCGGTGTGCTGCGCCGCATACCCCCCGGCGTCCTCGTGGGGCTCGCCATGTCGATCAAGCTCACCCCCGGCGTCTTCGTCGTCCACTACCTCGTCAACCGCCGCTGGAAGGAGGCGGCGACCGCCGTCGGCACCGCCGTCGCCGTCACCGTCGGGGCGTGGCTGGTGCTGCCCGAGGCGTCGTTCGCGTTCTGGGGCGGGGCGCTGCAGGACCCCACCCGCCTCGGGCCCAACGCCGGCACCTCCAACCAGAGCATCCGCGGCTTCCTGCTGCGGGTGGGCCGCCCCGACGGCCTCGCCGGCAACGCCCTGTGGCTGGTCCTCGTGGCCGTCGTCGGTGTGGTCGGCTACGCCCTCGCCCGCCGGGCCCACCTCGCCGGCGACTCGATCAGCGAGGTCGCCGCGGTCGGCCTGATGGCTGTGCTGCTGTCGCCCGTCGCGTGGATCCACCACCTGCACTGGATGGTCGTGGTCGTGTTTGCCGTCCTCGGCGCCGACCCGTGGCGTGACCGCCGGCGGCTCGTCGCGGCTGCGGTCGTCACGGGGTTCTTCCTCTGCCGGATGCCGTGGTGGGGCATCTCCTGGCTCAGCCACCCGCACTGGCCGCAGTGGCCGGGACGCATCCTGCAGAACGCCGACACCTTCGGTTCGCTGCTCGCGCTGGCCCTGTTGTGGTGGGCGCTGCACCTGCCCGCTGCCGTACGTCGCGCCGAGCTGCCGGGCGCTGACCCCGGCGGGGACGACGGTCCGGAGCCCGTGGAGGAGTCCACCCGGGAGCCGGTGGGGACGACCGACGCGCGCACCGGGGTGGTCGGCCGGTGAGGGTCGCCGTGCTCGACGACTTCCAGTCCGCGTTCGGCCGGCTCGACGCGGCCCGCCGGCTCGACGGCCACGAGGTGGTGACCTTCCCCGATGCGGTGACCGGGGACGCCCTGGTGGAGCGGCTGCACGGGTTCGACGCGGTGGTCCTGCTCCAGCAGCGCACCGCACTGCCACGGGACGTGGTGGAGCGGCTCGACACCGTCAGGCTGGTCAGCCAGACCGGGCGCAACACCGGCCACCTCGACCTCGACGCGCTCGCCGGGCGCGGCATCACGGTGTGCGCCGGAGGCGCGGGGTCAGCCGCTGCGACGGCCGAGCTGACCTGGGGCCTGGTCCTGTCGGCCCTGCGCCACCTGCCCGCCGAGGTCTCCCGACTGCGCGAGGGACGCTGGCAGGGGTCGGTCGGGACCTCGGTCGCCGGCCTGACCCTGGGCGTCTACGGGCTCGGCCGCATCGGCAGCCGGGTCGCCGCGGTCGGCCGGGCGTTCGACATGCGGGTGGTGTGCTGGGGGCGGGAGGGCTCGCAGGCGCGGGCCCGCGAGGCCGGGTACGACGTGGCCCCCAGCCGGGAGGCCTTCTTCGCCGGCGCCGACGTGCTGTGCGTCCACCTGCCCCTCACGCAGGAGACCCGCGGCATCGTCACCGCGGCTGACCTGGCCCTGATGAAGCCCGGCGCGCTCTTCGTCAACACGTCCCGGGCGGGGCTGGTGGAGTCGGGTGCGCTCGCGGCCGCCGTGGCCGCGGGCCGTCCAGGGCGGGCCGCGGTCGACGTGTTCGACTCCGAGCCGGTGCTCGACGCGGCCGACCCCCTGCTGGCCCTGCCGGGCGTGACAGCGACGCCCCACCTCGGCTACGTCACGTGGGACGTGCTCGAGAGCCTCTACGGCACCGCCGTCGAGCAGGTCCTCGCCTTCGCGGCCGGCGAGCCGGTCAACGTGGTCGCGCCGACCCGTCCCTGACCCGGCCGGCCCACGCCGCACCGCCACGTACCGGCGCCACAGTGTGGTGCGCGGTCAGCGGTGGAAGACGCCCACGATCTCCAGCGCGGTCACGAGCGCGAGGAGCAGGCACACGGTGCCGCCGACCCGCCGGATCGTCGCGAGCTTCACCCGCGCGAGCAGCACCCGGCCGAGGATCGTCGCGAGGCCGGAGATGACGACCAGGGCGAGGAACGCGCCGAGGAACACCGACAGCGGCTCGTGGTAGCGCAGCACCAGGGTGGCGGTGAGGATCTGCGACAGGTCGCCCCACTCAGCGAGGAACAGCACCCCGAACGAGACACCGATGGCCTTGAGCCCCACCGCCGTCGCCGCGCCCTTGTGGGAGAACTCCTCCTCGGCCTCCTTCTCCTCCTCGTCGGCCTTGGACGCGCCGCGCAGCAGCAGCACCCCGCCGACGAGGAACATCACCGCGGCGAACACCTCGACCGGGCGCCTCGGCAGCTGGGCGAGCAGTCCACCCACCGAGACCGCCACGAGCGTCTGCACGAGGAAGGCCAGCGACACCCCGATCCACACGAACAGCGGCCGGAACCGCGTGGCGAGCACGAGGGTGGCGATGAAGGTCTTGTCGGGGAGCTCCACGAGGAAGATCGCGCCGAAGACGATGGCGACGGTGAGGAGGCTGAGTTCCATAGGGCGTCGACTGTATCGGCGCGCCACCAATACGCTTCCGGGGTGTCCGACTCCGCCGTGGCCCTGACCGCACTCGTCGTCGCCGCGCTCGCGCTGGCCGTCGCGGGCTG
The DNA here is from genome assembly GCF_039544395.1 of Pedococcus ginsenosidimutans. Taxonomy (NCBI): domain Bacteria; kingdom Bacillati; phylum Actinomycetota; class Actinomycetes; order Micrococcales; family Intrasporangiaceae; genus Pedococcus; species Pedococcus ginsenosidimutans. Next base: position 708,800 of record NZ_BAABLO010000001.1, on the reverse strand, counting down.
GGCCGTCGCCCAGGTGGCACAGGCGCGCGCCCGGCTGCGGCACGTCGAGTCCCAGCGCCCGGTCGGCGTCGGCGACCTCGCGGCCCTGCGCTCCGACATCGCCCAGGCGCTGCGGCACGTGGCCGTGGTGCGTTACGACGCGTTCGGCGACATGGGTGGGCGGCTGTCGTTCAGCGCCGCCGTGGTCGACGACCGCGGGGACGGGCTGGTCTTCTCCTCGATCCACGCGCGCGGCGAGTCGCGCACCTACGCCAAGGGGGTCGTCGGCGGCGGCTCGGACGCGACCCTGACCCCTGAGGAGCAGCAGGCTCTCGCTGCGGCGCGCACCGGAGAGAAGGCCTGACCCCGATGAGCGCCCCGACCGCCTCCGCCACCGCCCGCTACGCCTACCTCGGACCCGAGGGCACCTTCACCCAGATGGCCCTCGACGCCTGGGGGCCGTCGGAAGGTGCGGAGCAGCGGCCCTGCGGCTCCGTCGACGCCGCTCTGGCGCTCCTGCGGGCGGGTGAGGTCGACGGCGCGATGGTGCCCATCGAGAACTCCGTCGAGGGTGGCGTCAGCGCGACCCTCGACGCCCTCGCGAGCGGCGACCCCCTCGTCGTGGTGGCCGAGGTCCTCGTGCCGATCACGTTCGTGCTCGCCGCCCGACCGGGTACCCCGCTGGAGCAGGTCCGCGCGGTCGGCACGCACAGCCACGCGTGGGCCCAGGTCCGCGGCTGGATGGACGAACGGCTGCCGGACGCCACGTACGTCCCCACTCTGTCGACCGCGGCAGCGGCGGCCGGGCTCGCCGGTGACGGTGTGCGCGACGAGGGTGAGCACGCGGCATACCAGGCGGCGGTCTGTGCCCCCGTGGCCGCGCGCAACCACGGGCTCGAGGTGCTCGCCGAGGACATCGGCGACAACGCCGCGGCCGTCACCCGGTTCGTGCTGGTCGCCCGGCCCGGGCGGCTCCCGGGGCGGACCGGCGCCGACAAGACGACGCTCGTGCTGTTCCAGCGTGACGACCACGCGGGTGGCCTGCTCGAGCTGCTCGAGCAGTTCGCGGTGCGCGGGATCAACATGTCGCGGCTGGAGTCACGCCCGACCAAGGCCTCGATGGGCAGCTACTGCTTCTCGGTCGACATCGAGGGCCACGTCCTCGACGAGCGGGTCGGCGAGGCGCTGCTCGGGCTCAAGCGCGTCTGCGCCGAGGTGCGGTTCCTCGGCAGCTACCCGGCCGCGCACGGTACGGCGGTCCGGGTCACCCCGCACACCACGGACGAGGCGTTCGCCGAGGCCCGCAGCTGGCTGCACTCCCTGCGGACCACCTGACCCGCCGGACGACTCCCGCAAAACGCCGGTTGCCCGCCGACCCGCGGGTTGTCGTCCCGACCTTTGCCGGGCAACCAGCGTTTTGCCGGGGGAGGGGGCCGGGCGGGGGTTTGCCGGGGAGGGGTGGCTACTTCTCGCGCCAGACGCGTTCGAAGGGCAGGCGCCAGGCGTGCGGGGCGATGAGCTGGTGTATGGCGTTGGGGCCCCACGTGCCCGGCGGGTAGGACTTCACCTCGGGCGGGTTCGCCAGCAGCGGCGCAGACCGCTCCCACAGCGACTCGATGCCGTCGGCGGTGGTGAACAGGGTGTGGTCGCCGCGCATGGCGTCGAGGATGAGGCGCTCGTAGGCCTCCAGGACGTCACCGGCCCGCTCGGTCTCCTGGGTGGAGAACTGCATCGACAGCTTCTCCAGCCGCATGCCCGGCCCGGGGCGCTTGCCGTAGAACGACAGCGACACCTTGGACTCGTCCGCGAGGTCGAAGGTGAGGTGGTCCGGTCCCGCGTTGCCCACACCCGAGTGCGCCGGGAACATCGACCGCGGCGCCTCCTTGAACGCGATCGAGATGATCCGCGCGCCTTCTGCCATCCGCTTGCCGGTGCGCAGGTAGAACGGCACCCCCGCCCAGCGCCAGTTGTCCAGGCCGCACTTGAGGGCGATGAACGTCTCGGTGTCGGAGTCGCCCGGCACCCCGTCGAGACTGGTGTAGCCGGCGAACTGGCCGCGCACGACGTCGTGCGGCTCGACCGGCAGCAGCGACCGGAAGACCTTGTTCTTCTCCTCCGAGATGGCCCTCGGCTCCAGCGCGGTCGGCGGCTCCATGGCCACGAACGCCATGACCTGGAACAGGTGCGTGACGACCATGTCCTTGTAGGCGCCGGTCGCCTCGTAGAAGCCGGCGCGCTGGTCCAGGCCCAGGGTCTCGGGGATGTCGATCTGCACGTGGTCGATGAAGTTGCGGTTCCAGATCGGCTCGAAGAGGCCGTTGGCGAAGCGGAACGCGAGGATGTTCTGGGCCGCCTCCTTGCCGAGGAAGTGGTCGATGCGGAAGATCTGGCTCTCGTCGAACGTCTCGTGCACCCGGTCGTTGAGCGCGATCGCGCTCTCGAGGTCCTCGCCGAACGGCTTCTCCATCACCACGCGCGACCGCTCGACGAGCTCGGCCTCGCGCAGCACCTGGATGACCGCGACGGCAGCCCGAGGGGGCACGGACAGGTAGTGCAGGCGCAGCGCCTCCGGCCCGAGCTCGGCCTCCGCGCGGTGCACCGCGTCGGCGAGCGGCCCGGCCCCGGCCGACTGCGGGACGTAGACGAGGTTGTCGTCGAACCGGTCCCACTGCTCGGCGGTCAGCCGGTGGGTGCCGTACTCCTCCATCGCCGCGCGGGCGAACTCGCGGAACTCGGCGTCGGTCATCTCCTCCAGCGAGGTGCCGACGACGCGTATGGCGGGTGCGAGCTCGGAGGCGGCGAGGTGGGCCAGCGCGGGCAGCAGCTTGCGGCGGGCGAGGTCGCCGGTGGCCCCGAAGATGACGACGACGTGGGGTTCGGCCCGCTCCAGGGCGGCGCGCGAGGCCCGCGCGTCCGCGGTCGCCGGGTAGGAGATGGTCTGGGCGCGGTGCGCAGTGGGCTCGGGCACCTGCCGACTATCCCACCGGGGCGGGGGCAGTGCACGGGTGTCGCTGGAGCAGGACCTCAGGCCGTGGCGGCCCTGACCCGGTGGGCGACGGTCTGCCGACGGGTGGCCTTCCACCAGTGGAAGGCGAGCAGGGCGCAGGCGACGCCGTTCATCATCGCCACCACCACGTCGGAGATGTGGTGGGCGCCGCGGTAGAGCCGTGCCAGCCCGACGAGGACGGGGAGCACCGCGCAGACGCCCATGACGAGGCGTCGCAGCCCGGCCCGCTCGATACGGGTCGAGGCCATGAGCAGGAGCGAGAAGTACAGCGCGGTCGAGGCGCCGGTGTGCCCGCTGGGGAAGCTCGACGTGGGCGGCGAGGCGTCCATCGGGATGGCCGGCGGGCGCTGGCGCCCCACGGCCATCGTCGCGAACAGGAAGATCGTGGCCTGGAGCGAGATCGAGACGAGTGGCACCAGGGACCAGCGCAGGTCGCGCGTGCGCCAGTACAGGACCGCCACGACGAGCAGGCAGATCCCGATGACGTACTCGGTGTTGCCGACGTGCGAGAACACCGCGCTGAACGGGTCGAGGGTGTCGGTGCGCGCGCGGTTGAAGTCCGCCGAGATGCGGTCCTCGTGGTGGTCGATGACCGACAGCGGCCCGGTGATGAGCAGGCCGAGCGCCACGACGACCACCCAGACCCCTATGCCGGGGAGGACGGTCCTGGTGACGAGGTCGCGGCCTTCTTGCCAATGAATCCGAGCCATGAGGAGAACGTAATGCCAACGCCGAGCACATACCCGGCAAGGACGTCGGACGGGAAGTGCGCGCCGACCATGAGCCGGTCGAGCCCGACGACCAGGACGACCACCACGGCGACGGTGACGGCGACCCGCCGGCCGGTCCGGGAGAGCAGCGGCCACAGCAGGAAGACCATGACCGTGGCCACCACCGCGATGTTGAACGCGTGGCCCGAGGGGAACGAGTAGCCCGGGGCGTGGGAGATCGGGTCCTGCACCACGGGACGGGCCCGGCCGACGAGGGACTTGGCCTGCAGGCCGACGTTCCAGGACACCATCATCGTCACGAACGCCCACAGCGCCCGGCTGCGCAGGCCCTTGCGCAGCCACGTCCACAGGCAGACCGCCGTCGCCAGGACGTAGACGACCCAGGGCTGGCTCACGGCCTGGATGAACAGGAACAGCCCCGACAGCCCGTGCTCGCGGGTGGCCGTCGTCGTGGCGCGGATGACGTCCTCGTCGAACCGGATCAGCGGGTCGAGCTGCTGGCGGACCGCGAACCCGAGGAACAGCACGGGCAGCGTGAACAGCACCATGGCGACCACGCCGCGGACCAGGCGCACCGCCCGGCTGGGACCGGGGGCCGCGCGCTCGTCCCGCGCCGAGGCCGCCGAGGCACCCATCAGGTCGGTGACCCGACGCGGACGACGAGGGCGCCGGGCACGATCTCGGCGGCGATGGCCCGGGCCTTGCCCAGGGTGTCGCCGTCGATCTGCACCTCCTGCGGCCGGTCGGCACGCACCCGGACGGTCTCGCTGGTGTGGTGGTCGACCCGCTCGTGGCCGGAGCGCTTCTTGGAGGCGATCCGGGCGGCGACCGCGGCCCAGCCGACGACGCCCTTGGGCGAGAGGACCACGGTGTCGAGCAGGCCGTCATCGACCTCTGCCTCGGGCATGAGGACCAACCCACCGAGCAGCTTGCCGCAGTTGCCGATGACGACGGTGCGGGCGCGGCGGCTGAACTCCTCCTGGTCGTCGATCTTGACGCGAACCTTGAACTGCGCGCCGCGCAGGTTCTTGGCACCGGACACGACGTACGCCGCGGGCCCGACCTTGGCCTTGAGGCCCTCGGGGGCGTCGGCCATGATCGCGGCGTCGAAGCCGAGGCCGGCCATGACGAGGAAGATGTGCTGGGCGGGGCGCTCGTGCTCCCCGGACTGGTCGATCGTGAGGCGGCCGACGTCGACCCGCTTGTTCTGGCCCGTCAGGGCGACGCGCAGCGCGTCGCCGAGGTCGTCGACCGGCAGGTCGAGGTTGCGGGCCAGGAGGTTGCCGGTGCCGCCGGGCAGCAGCCCGATGGGGGTGTCGCTGCCGACGAGGGCCTCCGCGACCGCGCGGACGGTGCCGTCACCGCCGAGGGGGCAGACGAGGTCGACCTCCTGCTGGAGCGCCTGGCGGGTCTGGCCCTGCCCGACGTCCTTTTGCGTGGTCTCCAGGAAGAGGGGGGCGGCCCAGCCCAGCGCCGCCGACTCCTCGGTGATCTGCCGCTTCACCGCCGGCAGGTCGTCGAACTTGGTCGGGTTGATGATGATCGCCGCGCGACGGGTGGGGGTCTCGGACACGGTGCCCTCCGGGCGGAAGTCGTTGCGGTGCGGGCGACGCCCCCACCGGCGTCCTCGATGGGCACCAGCCGACCTGCTTCCGCGCATCCCGGCCCACCCGGCAACACCGAGGAGGACGAGGACGACGAGGACGACCACCACGAGGGCGACCCAACCGGAGTGTTCGCGGAGCACGGGGCGACGCTACAGGGCGCGCCGACCGGCTGCCGTACTGTCTGCACATGAGCGACGCAGCGGCCGACCCGGTGGAGCCGGACACCAAGGACTGGACCTGGACGCTCGACCGGCGCTGCCCGGACTGCGGGTTCGAGGCCGGCGCCGTCACCGCACCCCAGGTGGCCGAGCAGACCCTGTCGCTGACCGCGCCCTGGCGCACCGTCCTCGAGGGAGCCGATGTGGCCGACCGGCCGCGGCCGGACGTCTGGTCGCCGCTGGAGTACGCCTGCCACGTCCGCGACGTGTGCCGGGTCTTCGAGGGCCGGGTGCGGCAGATGCTGGACCAGGACGGGGCGCAGTTCGCCAACTGGGACCAGGACGAGGCGGCCGCGGCCGGTCGCTACCGCGAGCAGGACCCGGCAGTGGTCGCCGACGAGCTGGTCGAGGCGGCGGTCGCGACGCACCGCACCTTCGGCGAGGTCGACGGGGACGCCTGGCAGCGGCGCGGACTGCGCAGCAACGGTTCCGAGTTCACCGTGCTCACCCTCGGCCAGTACATGCTGCACGACCTCGCGCACCACCTCGTCGACGTCGGCGCCGTGCCCACCGCCGCGGACCGCTGACGTCGCTGGCGCCTCAGCCGCGTCAGGCCTTGTGCGGGTGGCCGGTGAGCGCGGCCGCCCCACCCATGACGAGGAAGATCGAGCCCGAGACGTACTTCTGCCGCTCGACGGCCCTCGGGTGGCGCCCGAGCCAACGGCCGATGGAGCCGGCGGACAGGGCGTAGACGCTGTCGAAGGCCGCGCCGATGAGGACGAAGACGGCGCCGAGCACCAGCACCTGCGACCAGACCGGCCCGGACTCGCGGTGCAGGAACTGCGGGAAGAACGCGACGAAGAAGACGGCCGTCTTGGGGTTGGAGATGCCGACGAGGAACGCGTCGCCGAACGCGCGACGCGAGTTCGTGACCGGCGCACGGTCGAGGGCGAAGTGCCCCTTGCTGCGGAACTCGCGGACCGCCAGCCAGAGCAGGTATGCCGCGCCGGCGTACTTCACGACCGAGAAGGCCAGGACCGAGGAGCTGATGACGGCGGACAGCCCGAACGCGGTGGCCACGACCATGAGCGCGGTCGCCGTCTCGATGCCCGCCATCGACGCGAGCGCGAGCCGGCGGCTGCCGTGCCCGATGCCCCGCGAGATGAGGAACAGCATCGCAGGCCCCGGCAGCAGGATGAGCGCGGTGGCGGCGAGGGCGAAGGCGCCCAGGGTGGCGGCGGACGGCATACCCGAAGGATGGGCGGTGGCCCGCGCGGGAGGCAACGGGAAATCGACTGGTGGACGCTCGCTAGGCTGGCCCGCGTGATCGACATCAAGCTCCTGCGCGAGGACCCGGACCGCGTCCGCGCCTCGCAGCGCGCCCGTGGTGAGGACGAGGGGGTCGTCGACGCGATCCTCGCTGCCGAGCAGGTGCACCGCTCCTCCCTGACGGAGTTCGAGCAGCTGCGGGCCGAGCAGAAGTCGCTGGGCAAGCAGGTCGCGCAGGCGCAGGGCGAGGAGAAGCAGGCGCTGCTCGCGCGCACGAAGGAGATGGCGGCCCGGGTCAAGCAGCTGCAGGCCGACGCCGACACCGCTCAGGCCTCGCTCGGCACGCTGATCCGCCAGGTCGGCAACGTCGTCGAGGACGGCGTGCCCGTCGGTGGCGAGGACGACTACACCGTCCTGGAGACCGTGGGCGACGTGCCGGAGTTCGACTTCGAGCCCAGGGACCACCTCGCCCTCGGGGAGTCCCTCGCGGCGATCGACATGGAGCGCGGCGCCAAGGTCGGCGGCTCGCGGTTCTACTTCCTCACCGGCGTCGGTGCGCGGCTCGAGCTGGCGCTGCTCAACATGGGTATCGCCCAGGCCGTCGAGCACGGGTTCACCCCGATGATCACGCCCACCCTCGTCAAGACCGACGTCATGGCCGGGGCCGGCTTCATCGACAAGCACGCCGACGAGGTCTACCGGCTCGAGGCCGACGACCTGTTCCTCACCGGCACCTCCGAGGTCGCGCTCGCCGGCTACCACGCCGACGAGATCCTCGACCTGTCCGCCGGACCGAAGCGCTACGCCGGCTGGTCGGCCTGCTACCGCCGCGAGGCCGGGTCGCACGGCAAGGACACCCGCGGCATCATCCGCGTGCACCAGTTCCACAAGGTCGAGATGTTCACCTACTGCCGCGTCGAGGACGCCGCCGCGGAGCACCAGCGGCTGCTCGCGTGGGAGAAGGAGATGCTCGCCAAGATCGAGGTGCCCTACCGCGTCATCGACACCGCGGCCGGCGACCTCGGCGGCCCCGCCGCCCGCAAGTTCGACTGCGAGGCGTGGGTCCCGACCCAGGGCCGCTACCGCGAGCTGACGTCGACCTCGAACTGCACGACCTACCAGGCGCGTCGCCTCAACACGCGCGAGCGCGACCCGTTCGGCCAGGGCACCCGCGCCGTCGCCACGCTCAACGGCACGCTCGCCACGACGCGCTGGCTGGTTGCCATCCTCGAGAACCACCAGCAGGCCGATGGTTCGGTCGTCGTGCCGAAGGCGCTGCAGCCCTTCCTCGGCCTCGAGGTGCTCAAGCCCGTCTGACCCGCCTCGCCCGACCCCCGTCCCCCCTCCCTCCTGCGACTTCTTGCCCGCCGCGCACCGTTCGCGGCCCGAAACGGGCCAGGAACGGTGGCGACCGGGCAAGAAGTCGGGGTGGGGCGCGGGTAGCGTCGGTCGCATGAGCGACCGTCAGCTGCCCAAGTGGTCCGAGCTCAAGCCGCTGCTGCGGCCCAAGCCCATCGAGCTCGACGCGACGAAGCGCCGGCTCGACTCGGCGCTCACCATCGCCGACCTGCGCAGGGTGGCCAAGCGGCGCACACCCACCTCGGTGTTCGACTACACCGACGGTGCCGCGGAGGCGGAGATCAGCCTGCGCCGCGCACGGGCGACGTTCGCCGGCCTGGAGTTCCACCCGGCGATCCTGCAGGACGTCTCCGCCATCGACCTGTCGACCGACTTCCTCGGCAAGCCGTCCGCGCTGCCGTTCTCCTTCGCCCCCACCGGGTTCACGCGGATGATGCAGCACGAGGGTGAGCGGGCCGTCGTCCGGGTCGCCGACCGTGTGGGCATCCCCTACTCGCTGTCCACGATGGGCACGACCTCGATCGAGGACGTCGCCGCAGCCGCACCGAACGCCCGCAAGTGGTTCCAGCTCTACGTCTGGAAGGACCGCAGCGCGGGCGAGGAGCTGATGACGCGCGCCAAGGAGGCGGGGTACGAGGCGCTGGTCCTCACCGTCGACGTGCCGGTCGCGGGGGCGCGGCTGCGCGACACCCGCAACGGGTTCGCCATCCCGCCGGCCCTGACCGTGAGGACGGTCGCCGACGCGGCGCTCCACCCGTCCTGGTGGGTCAACCTGCTGACCACCGAGCCGCTGACCTTCGCCTCCCTCGCGTCGTGGGACGGCACGGTCGCCGAGCTGCTGAACACGCTCTTCGACCCGACCATGACGGTGGCCGACCTCGAGTGGGTGCGGTCCTGCTGGGACGGCCCGCTCGTCATCAAGGGCATCCAGACGGTGCACGACGCCCGGCTCGTCATGGACGCGGGGGTCGACGCGATCGTCCTGTCCAACCACGGCGGCCGGCAGCTCGACCGTGCGCCGGTGCCGTTGCGGCTGCTGCCCGACGTCCGCGAGGCGCTCGGGGACGACGCCGAGATCATGCTCGACACCGGCGTCATGTCCGGCGCCGACGTCGTCGCGGCCATCGCCCTCGGGGCCAGCAGCGTCATGGTCGGCCGTGCCTACCTGTACGGCCTCATGGCCGGTGGCGAGGCCGGGGTGCAGCGGGCCGCCGACATCCTCACGGCCGAGGCGCGGCGCACCATGGCCCTGCTCGGCGCGCGCCGGATCGCGGACCTCGGGCCGCAGCACGTGCGCCTTCCGTAGGCTCGGGCCCATGGCCCGCCCCCACCTCGTCGCGCTCGACGTCGACGGCACGACCATCAACCATGCCGGTGAGCTGTCCCTGGACGTCCGCGCGGCGGTCCGGGCCGTGGTGGACGCCGGGCACCACGTGATCATCGCGACCGGACGGTCGATCCCCGCGACCACCTTCATCCTCGAGGAGCTGGGCATCAGCACCGGGTATGCCGTGTGCTCCAACGGCGCGGTCACCCTCGAGCTGGATCCCGCTGAGGACAAGGGTTTCCGCGTGGTCGAGGCCGTCACCTTCGACCCGGCGCCGGCCCTGAACCTGCTGCGCGACGAGTGGCCCGACGCCGTGATCGCGGTCGAGGACCTGGGGGTCGGGTTCAAGCTGAGCGCGCCCTTCCCCGACGGCGAGCTGCAGGGCGAGCTGCGGGTCGTGCCGTGGGAGGAGCTCGTGGCCGAGCCGGTCACCCGCGTGACCTTCCGCTCCCCGACCGGCACCGCCCAGGACTTCCTCGAGCTGACCGAGCGGATCGGCCTCCACGGTGTCAACTACGCGGTCGGGTTCAGCGCCTGGCTCGACCTCAACCCCGAAGGGGTCTCCAAGGGCTCGGCCCTGGAGATCCTGCGCCGCCGCCTCGACGTCGACCCGCGCCACACCGTGGCCGTGGGCGACCAGCGCAACGACCTCGAGATGCTGCAGTGGGCGGCCCGCGGCGTGGCCATGGGCAACGCCCCGGACGAGGTCAAGGCCGTCGCCGACGAGGTCACCCTCGACGTCGACGAGGACGGCCTCGTCCCGGTGCTGCTCTCCCTGCTCTGACAGCGCGTGTCCCTGTTGCCGCGGTGCGCCCGACAGGCACCAGCGCTTGTTCCCGGAAAGAATGCAGCATGCTCACCCTGGAGGAAGTCCTCCAGCCGTTCGCGCTGAGGATCTCCTGCGCCTCCCTGGAGCTCAGGGTCCTGCGTGACGAGGACCTCCCGGAACTCGTCGAGCTCGTTCGTGGCGGCATCCAGACCCCGGGCACGCCGATGCCCTTCCTCGCTGGACCTCGGCGGACGCTGCCCTAGTCGCTCTGGGTCTCAGACGGCCGGTGCTCGGAACAGAAGGACCCGGGCCGGGACAGGGACTCGCCCAGTGAGGCTTGAGCGGCGCCGCCCCACCACTGGTGGCGGCATGCCAGAAGTGGTGGCCGATCCGGCGCCCTGGCCACCACTGCTGACCGGGTGGAAGAAGTGGTGGCGGGGCAGGCGCGACCGGGGGTCAGCGGGACTGCAGAGCGTCCAGGGCCACGGCCATCGCGAGGCCGACGCGCCAGTCGAGCTGCCACCCGTTGGCCGCCTGCGGCACGTGGATGTCGTAGCGGTCACGCAGGGACCGCTTGCGCTCCGAGCTCAGCACGAGGGTGCCGTCCGGCGCGGTGAAGTCGAAGTGGAACAGGAACGGCAGCGGGATCTCGCCGACGTAGGGCACGAACTCCCAGGCGCGGCGGGCGATCGCGACGTTCTTGTTGCGCTCGGTGCCGAACGCCTCGAGCCCGTCGGCGGTGCCCAGGTGCCACGACGAGCGCAGCAGCGACTTGCCGAAGTCCTTGCGGAACCACCCGATCGGCGCCCCGTCCGCGTCGAACACGTCGTACGTCGCCCCGAGGTCGATCCGCTGGCGGGCCTTGAAGGAGAAGACCGGCTGCTTGCGCGCCTCGTCGGCGTAGAAGGTCACCTGCTCCTTGAACGCCATCCGCTTCTGCTGTGCGACCGCGAGGACCGGGCCCTCGTTGCCGCCGGCGTCGACGGTGCGGATCTCGTAGCGGTTCACCATCATGGTGATCTTCTGTCGAAGGGCGTAGCGCTCGGTGACGGCAGTCTGGCTCATGGCGGACAGTCTGCACGATCACAGGGGGCCCACCTGCCATGCTGGGGCGCGCCATGGCTGACCTGAACATCACCTCGCCCTCCAACCCGAGGCTCAAGGCACTCGCCGCGCTGCGGCGGCGCCGCACCCGGGAGGAGACCGGCCAGACCCTCATCGAGGGGTACGAGGAGCTGGCCCTCGCCCTCGACGCCGGCGTGCTGCCGGAGGCCCTCTACTACTGCCCCGAGCTCATGCTCGACCCCGAGACCCAGCTGCAGGTCGTCGAGGAGGTGCGGCGGGCCGGCGTCGACACGGTGCAGGTGTCGCGCGGACCGTTCGAGAAGGCGGCGTACCGGGAGGGACCCGACGGCTTCATCGCGGTGGTCCCGGCCGTGGCCCGGCGCTGCGCCGACCTGCGGGTGGGCCCGTCCGCCCTGACCGTCCTGTGCCAGGGCGTGGAGAAGCCCGGCAACCTCGGCGCGATGCTCCGGACCGCGGACGCGGCCGGCGCCGAGGCGGTCATCGCGGCCGACCCCGTGACCGACTGGGGCAACCCCAACCTCGTGCGCGCCTCCAAGGGCACCGTCTTCTCCGTCCCGGTGGCCAGCGACTCGACCGCCGCGACCCTGGCGTGGCTGGACGCCCGTGGCATCGCCCTCGTTGCGACCACCCCGGACACCGACCTGGACTACACCGACGTCGACTACACCGGGCCCGTCGCCATCGCCGTGGGCGCCGAGAAGTACGGGCTGACTGACGAGGTCCTCGAGCACGCTGCGTACAAGGTGCGAATTCCCATGGTGGGCAAGGCGAACTCGCTCAACGTCGCCACTTCCGCAGCCATCGTCATCTACGAGGCGGTCCGCCAGCGAGGCGCCGCCGGGGCCCGGCCGTCACACTGACCACACCCGTGTCAGGAGCACTCCCCGGGGTGTGTCACGATGTCGGGTATGCGAGTTGACCATGTTTCGTATGCGGCTGAGCGCGACGGCCTGAAGGCCACTGCGGCTCGCCTGTCGAAGGTCATCGGGGTGGACGCAGTCGACGGGGGCATCCACCCCCGGTTCGGCACCAGGAACGTGATCCTCCCCCTGGCCCACGACCGCTACGTCGAGGTCGTCGAGGTGCTCGACCACCCCGCGTCCGACAAGGCCCCGTTCGGGCAGGCCGTCCGGGCCCGGTCCGAGGCGGGCGGTGGGTGGCTCGGCTGGGTCGTCGCGGTCGACGACCTCGCTCCCTACGAGCAGCGCATCGGACGTGAGGCCGTCGTCGGCAACCGGCACCGCCCCGACGGGGTGGAGCTGCGCTGGCGCCAGCTCGGCGTCAAGGGCCTGATCTCCGACCCGCAGCTGCCCTTCTTCATCAAGTGGGACGACCCGAGCCTGCACCCCTCGACGTCGGCCCACACCGAGGTCACCATCGACGGCCTGCAGATCGCCGGCGACCCCGCCCGGGTCCGCGACTGGCTCAACCTGCCGGCCGATGAGACGTCCTCGGTCATCGACTTCACCTTCGTCGCCCCGCATGGCACCCCCGGCCTGCTCGCGGTGACGTTCGACACCCCCCAGGGCAAGGTCACCGTCTGACCCGCCCGCCGTCCGGGTCGTCCCGGACGCGCCGTTCACGCCTCGTCGAAGTACGCCTCGACGAGGCGTTTCGGTGCCCGGGCGGCCCAGGCGTCGGTGACGACCTCCTCGAGCTCCCGCCGCGTCAGCCGCCCCAGGTCGCGCTCGCGCAGCAGCACGGCGTTGTAGCCGTCGAAGTGCGGTGTGGTGAACCACGGGCTCTCGGAGGCGACCAGGGCGTCCTTGTCGTTCTGGTCGCCGACGGAGAAGCAGATGACGTCGTCCATCCGCTCGCCCGTGTCGGGGTCGACGGCATCGGGGCGCGGCTCGCGGAAGTGCACGAAGGCCTTCTTGCGCACGACGTAGGCGGGGCGCCCCCAGGTCGTGCCCTCCTGCACCTCGGGCAGCCCCAGCGCGATCTCGGCCAGGTCCGCCAGCCTCGCTGGGCGCGCGGTCACGGCGTCGCGGCCTTCACGGGGTCACCGGCTCCGCGACGAGCGCGCGGACGGAGGGCAGCTGGGCCAGCGCGTTGACGACGACCGAGAACACCAGCAGCGCCACGGCGGCCGTCGGGTGGCCGGCGGCCCACAGGCCCGCTGAGGCGAGGCCGAAGACGAGGACCTTGACGACCGGACGCACCACGGGGCCGCCGTACCGTGCCTTGGGCGAGGCGAACGCCCACCACACGGCGACGACCGCGACCGGGGCGGCCACGGCGAGCGCGGGCCCGCCGGTGTGCTGGCCCCACACCCCGGCGGCCACGGCCGCGAGCACCTCGTCGAGGAACACCAGCGCGAGCACCATCCACCCCAGAGCGGCCACGCGCACAGTCTGTCCCCTGGCCCTCGTCGCGTCGAGAGCCGGGTGCGGGCGTCAGTCGAGGTAGTCGACGAGCTCCGGCGCGGCGCCGATGTAGGTGGCCGGGGTCATCGCCGCGAGACGCGTCGCGACGTCGTCGGGCAGGCCGAGCCCCCCGACGAACTCGCGCAGGTCCTCACCGGTGATCCGGCGGCCGCGGGTGAGCTCCTTGAGGCGCTCGTACGGGTTCTCCATGCCGGCCACGCCCTGGGCGCCGAGGGCGCGCATCGCCGACTGCACCGCCTCGCCGAGCACCTCCCAGTTGGCGTCGAGGTCGGCGGCCATGGCGGCCGGGACCGCGTCGAGCCCGGCGAGGCCGCGCTCGGCGTTGTCGATCGCGAGCAGCGAGTGGCCGAACGCTGACCCGATGTTGCGCTGCATCGAGGAGTCGGTGAGGTCGCGCTGCAGGCGGCTGTTGACCAGCGTCGACCCCAGCACGTCGAGCAGGGCGTTGCTGACCTCGAGGTTGGCCTCGGCGTTCTCGAAGCGGATCGGGTTGACCTTGTGGGGCATCGTCGAGGACCCGACCGTGCCCTGGCCGCGGACCTGGGCGAAGTAGCCCATCGAGATGTAGGTCCACACGTCGGTGCAGAGGTTGTGCAGGATGCGGTTGAACCGCGCGATGTCGGCGTACAGCTCGGCCTGCCAGTCGTGGCTCTCGATCTGGGTGGTGAGCGGGTTCCACTGCAGGCCCAGGGACTCGACGAACCCGCGGCTCAGCGCCGGCCAGTCGGCCTCGGGCACCGCCGCGAGGTGCGCGCCGTAGGTGCCGGTCGCGCCGTTGAGCTTGCCGAGGTACTCGGCGCCCTCGATGCGGCGCAGCTGCCGGCCGAGGCGGTGGGCGAGGACGGCGAGCTCCTTGCCCATGGTCGTCGGCGTCGCCGGCTGGCCGTGGGTGTGGGCGAGAAGGGGCACCTCGCGAAGGTCCGAGGCCATCGTGGCGACGGCCTCGACGAGGCGGGTGGCGCGGGGCAGCCACACCTCGCGCACGGCGCCCTGCACCATCAGCGCGTAGGACAGGTTGTTGATGTCCTCGCTGGTGCAGCAGAAGTGGATGAGCTCGGCCAGGCCGGCGTCCTCGGGGGCGGGGGCGATCGCCGTGAGGCGGCGCTTGAGGAAGTACTCGACGGCCTTGACGTCGTGCAGCGTCTCGCGCTCGATCTCGGCCATCTCGGCGATCTCGGCCGCGCCGAAGTCGTCGACGACCTGGCGCAGGGCGGCCTGCTCCGCGTCGGTGAGGGCGCGGACGCCCGGGACGACCTGGTGGGTGGTCAGCCAGACCAGCCACTCGACCTCGACCCGGACGCGGGCCCGGTTGAGCGCCGGCTCGGAGAGGTGGTCGACGAGGGGCGCGACGACGCCGCGGTAGCGGCCGTCGAGGGAGCCCAGGGCGATGGAGGGGGTCGCGTCAGCAAGCGAGGCCATGGCGCCAGTCTCCCAGAGGGCCGGCACCGCTCCGTACACCCGTCCGCCGTGGGCCGGCGGCCGAGCGGTCCCACGCAGCGCGGCATACGGTGGGAGCCATGCGCTACACCACCCTAGGATCCAGCGGCACCGTCGTCTCCACCCAGTGCCTCGGCACGATGACCTTCGGGGCGGAGGCCGACGAAGCCACCTCCGGCGCCATCACGGAGGCGTTCGTCGAGGCGGGCGGCACGTTCCTCGACACCGCCGACGTCTACTCCTCCGGCGTCTCGGAGGAGATCATCGGGCGCTGGCTCAAGGCCCACCCCGACGACGCGAAGAACCTCGTCATCGCCACCAAGGGCCGCTTCCCCATGGGGGAGGGACACAACGACCTCGGCCTCTCGCGTCGCCACCTGCGCCAGGCGCTCGACGCCTCCCTGACCCGGCTCGGCGTCGACCACGTCGACCTCTACCAGATGCACGCGTGGGACGCGGTGACCCCGCTCGAGGAGACGCTGCGCTTCCTCGACGACGCCGTGGCCGCGGGCAAGATCTCCTACTACGGCTTCTCCAACTACCTCGGCTACCAGGTCACCAAGGCCGTGCACACCGCCCGCGAGCACGGCTGGACCCCGCCCGTGACGCTGCAGCCGCAGTACAACCTGCTGGTCCGCGACATCGAGCACGAGGTCGTCCCGGCCTGCCTCGACGGTGGGCTCGGGCTGCTGCCGTGGTCGCCGCTCGCCGGTGGCTGGCTGACGGGCAAGTACCAGCGCGACACGACCCCGACGGGGGAGTCCCGCCTCGGTGAGGACCCGGAGCGCGGCATGGAGGCCTGGGGCCCGCGCAACAAGCAGGAGCGCACCTGGGCCGTCATCGACGCCGTGGGCGAGGTCGCGAAGGAGGCCGGCGTGAGCTCGGCACAGGTCGCGCTGGCCTGGGTCGCCGCCCAGCCCGCGGTCACCTCGGTCATCCTCGGGGCCCGCAACGTCACCCAGCTCGAGGACAACCTCGCGGCCGCCGACCTCGACCTCACCACCGAGCAGCTCGACCGGCTCACGAAGGTCAGCGCCCCGCAGATGGACGACTACCCGTACGGCGCCGCCGGCATCGGTCAGCGCCACCGCTCCGTCACCGTCTGACCGCCGCCCTCGCGGCCCGGCTCAGCTGAAGCCGTGCCGCGAGAGGGCGGGGACCAGCTCGCGCTCCTCGTACGACAGGTGCGACAACAGCGTCGCGCCGAGCAGGTCCACGGCCTCGCGGACGACCGAGGTCCCCTTCTCTCCGGAGACCATCTGCACGAGGGCGTGGTCGACCTGCTCCAGAACGTCGTGGATGACGCGGTGCTCCTGCTCGAGGCGGTCGATGACCGGGGCGAGCCGGGGGTCGCTGTGGCGCAGGTGCGGGAACACCGAGCGGTCCTCGAGCGTGTGGTGGCCGGTGACGACGCGGCAGTACGACGCGCAGTAGGCGCCGAGGGTCCAGTTGTTCTGGCGCATGGTCAGCTCGTTGATGATGTTGCGCGCCCGGCCTGCGTCGACCTCACCCTGGGCGACCTGCTCGACGACGTCGCGCAGACGTTCGAGCTCGCCGCGCAGGTGGTCGTGCACGTCCACGAGGTGCTGCCCCGTGGCCTGCTGGCCCGGGGTGAACCGCTCGGTGGGGTCGACGGGTGCGCTCGGCCGGGACGACTCGTCCCACACGTCGGCCGGCACGTGCGTGTCCGGAGCCGTGGTGGTCCGTACTGCGAGCGGGCCGGCCTGCGGGGTGGGTTCCTCCCTGCGGTCCGGTGCCGACGCGGCCGGTGCAGCGGCGTCGCCCGTGGTGAGGGACTCGCCGGCGGCGGCCCTGGCTCGCTCGGTGTCGACGAGCTCGCGGGTCAGCGGAGCCACCTCGGCCGCGAACCGCTCGACGTCGTCGACGCTGCTGACGGCGAGGACGTAGGTGCTCATGCCCTGGTCGAGGGTGATCTCCGCGAGCTGCTCGGCCCAGTCGCGCGGCTGGCCCGCGAGCATGCCTGCGCCCGACCCGAACCGGCCGTGGACGTTGTAGAGGCGACGGATGGCGTGGGGTGAGCGGCCGGCCGCCACCGCGGCCTCGTCGATGGTGGCGTTCATCGCCGAGAGGGTCTCCGGCGCGGCGTACCCGAGGCTGGGCAGCCAGCCGTCGGCGAGGCGACCGGTGACGCGCAGCATGCGCGGCTTGTAGGCGCCGAGCCAGATCTCGACGTCGTGCGCCGGTGCGGGCCCCGCGTGCAGGCCCTTGACCGGGTAGTGGTCGCCGTCGAGGGTGACCGAGCCGCGCCCCGACCAGACGCCACGGATCACCGCGACGGCCTCCTCCAGGGCCTCGACCGACTCACCCGGGGTCCGGCGCGGTCCCCCGGCGGCGACGATCGCGTCCCAGAACGCACCGGTGCCCAGGCCGAGCTCGACGCGGCCACCCGTGAGCCGGTCGAGGGTGGCGACGCTGCGGGCGAGCACGACCGGAGGGCGCAGCGGCAGGTTCGCGACGTTGGGCGCGACCCGGATCGACGTGGTCCGCGCGGCGATGACCGACAGGAGGGTCCAGGCGTCGAGGTGCTTCGCCTGGTACGGGTGGTCCTGGATGGTCACGAGGTCGAGGCCGCCGACGTCCGCGGCCTCGCTCATCGCGAGCACGTCCTCGGCGCGGTCGGCGTCGGGGCTCGGGAAGATCCCGAAGTGCAGCTCGTGCCCGTAGTCGGTCATCGTCGTCCTCTCAGGCGTGGGCGCACCGGGCGTCCTCAGGCGTGGGCGCGCTCGGCCTCACCGTAGGCGGTGGGGCGCTCGTGGTCACCGAGGATGCTCGCGAGCGTGAGGTGCCGACGGGCCTCCTCGTGGCGGCGCTGGCGCTGCAGCGTGCGCCCGAGCAGCAGGTGCAGGTAGCCGTCGTCCGGCGACTGCTCGACCAGCTCGCGCAGCACCACCTCGGCGCGCCCGAGCTGGGCTGAGCCGAAGTACGCCCGGGCCAGCGCCGTGCGCAGCGCGGCTGTCCCGTGGCCGAGGTCCTCGCGCCCCGCCTCGGCGACCAGCTCCGCGTACGCCGTCGCCGCGGCCAGGTGGTCACCGCGGTCGGCGAGGCCCTCGGCGAGGGAGAGGCGGAGGCTGAACGGGGTCGACGTCGTGGTCATGCCCTCACAACATGGTTTCGATTTCAACCATTCCCGGGGGGTCGAGGTCAGGCGCGGCTGGTGAGGGCGCGGCGCACGTGCTCCACCACCCCGTCGGCGGCCGCGGTGACCTCGGCGTAGGTCTGGTCGAACGCGGAGTCGTCGCCGTACCAGGGGTCGTCCATGTCGAGGTCTCCCCGCGCTGCCGCGTCCGCGTCGAACGAGCGGAACATCCGGATCTTGGCGCGCTGCTCCTCGGTGCGGGCGAGCTCGGTGAGCTCACGCAGGTGGCCCGAGTCGGCGGCGAGGACGAGGTCGACCTCGTCGAGCCACGCCCGCTCGAACCTGCGCGCGACGTGGCCGCCGCCGAGGTCGTCGTGCCCGTTGCGGGCGAGGACGGCGAGGGTACGGGGGTCGGCCGGGTTGCCCACCTCCCACGAGTGCGTGCCCGCGGAGTCGACGACGACCCGGTCGGCGAGCCCCGCCTCGGCGAAGCGCTCGCGCAGCAGGAGCTCGCCCATGGGGGACCGGCAGATGTTGCCGGTGCAGACCACGGTCACGCGGTAGGGGCGGTGCGCACTCATGACGCCATTCAACCCACCGCGACCGCCAGCAGCACCACGGGGGTCGCGAGCACCGCCACGGCGAAGGCCAGCATCGCGACCCGCAGCGCGAACGGTGCGTCCGGTTCGGCGAGGAGCAGCATCCGGTCGCGCGTGACCGAGCCGCCGCCCCGCGTCCCGTCGGTGACACCGAGGGCGGTGTCGGGGTGGGCTCCGCCGGCGAGGCTGACGAGGGCACGGGCGAGGGGTACGGGGCCGGCGACCCGCCGGGCGGCGCGGTCGGCGAGGACCTCGACGAGCAGCCGTACCTCGCGCAGCGCCTCCACCGCGCGCAGACGGGCCGGGACCGCCTCGTGCAGCACGGTGAAGAACTCGAGGACGAGGTCGTGCCGGGCCCGCAGGTGGGCGCGTTCGTGCGTCAGCACCGCAGCCAGCTCGTCGGCGGGGAGGGCCAGCAGCGTCCCCTCGGTGAGGACCACGCGCTGGCGCCGACCGGGCAGGCAGTACGCCGTGGGCGTGGGGTGGGCGAGCACGCGCACCTCGCTGCCCGCGGCCCTCGTGGCGGGGCTGTCGTCGTGGGTGCCGAGGGCGTCGACGAGCTCGCGGTGCCGGCGGCGCTCGGTGCGCAGCCGCGTGCCGACCCGGTGGCCCGACCAGAGCAGCCGGGCCAGCATGGCCGCGCTGAGGGCCAGGGCGGCTGCGGTCGCCCAGGCGGGCAGGGCGGCGGTCGCGACGGCCGCGGGCGCCACGGCCAGGGCGGCGACCACCCCGGCCAGTGCCACGCACTGCCACACCACGAGCGCCTCGAACGGCGCCCGGCGGAACCGCGCCAGCCGGGCCATGGCCCGCGGTCCGGGCCCGGCCAGCAGGGCCGCGCCGAGCGCCAGTGCGACGGGTGCTGCCGTCGCGAGCTCCACGGTCAGGGCTTCGGGCCCTCGCGTCGGGGGTGGGTCGCTCCACCTAGTCCACCGGGGGCGGTGCCGCTGCCGCCGCCACCGGCGGCGTGCCGCTGCTCGACCTCGGCCAGGGCCGCCTTGAGGTCGGCGATCTCCTCGACCGTGGCGTCGCCGAGGAAGTGCAGCATGGCGGTGCGCCGGTCGGCCGTGGCCATGCCGCTGAGCTGCTCGCGCATGGTGGTGGCCGTGAGCTCCTCGCGGGAGTCGGCTGCGGCGTACAGGTAGGCGCGCCCGCTGCGCTCCTGGGTGAGCAGGCCGCCATCCGCCAGGCGCCCCATCACGGTCATGACCGTCGTGTAGGCCAGGTCGCGGGACCGGCTCAGCTCGTCGTGCACGGTCCGGACGGAGACCGGCGAGCGGCCCTCGGCCTGTGCCTGCCAGACCGTGTCCATCACGGCTCGCTCGAGCTCGCCGAGCTTGTTGATCGCCTTGTGCGGCATCGTCATCCCACCTCGTGCGGCAGCCCGACCTCCGGGCGTGCCAGGTCCATGATGCCGTCCGCGTCCGTGAGCCCCTCGGGGCGGTGGCTCACGACCAGGACGCTGCGGCCCTGACGCGCGGCCACCAGGTCGTGCAGGACGGCGACCGCGGTCGGGTGGTCGAGGTGGGCGACGGGTTCGTCGAGGAGCAGCACCGGCCGTCCGGACAGCAGGGCCCGTGCGATCGACAGCCTCGCCCGCTCACCGCCGCTGACGCCCCGCCCGCCGGTGCCGAGGGTGGTGTCGAGGCCTTCGGGCAGGGAGTCGAACCAGCCGCCGAGCCCTGCAGCCCGCAGCGCCGACTCGACTGCCTGGTCGTCGGCGCCGGGCCGGGCCAGCCGCAGGTTCTCGCGCAGCGTCGTCGCGAAGACGTGCGGGTCGTCGTCGACGACGGCGGCGAGGTCGCGCACCTGCTCCAGGGACAGGTCGCGCACGTCGGTGCCGTCGACCAGGTAGCGGCCGCCCGTCGGGTCGAGGTGGCGGGCCAGGACGGCCACGAGGGTCGACTTGCCGCAGCCGCTGGGACCGGTGAGGGCGAGCACGTGCCCGGCGGGCAGGTGCAGGTCGGTGGGTGCGAGCGCCTCCCGCGTGCCGTCCCAGCTGGCGGTGACGCCGACCAGGCGCAGGTCGGGGACGTGGCCGGGTGCGCCGCCGACGGGGTACGGCGTGTGCTCTCGTGGTGCGTCCGCGGTGCCGGGAGGGGAGCTCGACACCGCAGGGGTGGAGTCGAGCAGGGCGTCCAGCCTGGCCGAGGCGGCGCGGGCGCGAGCCCAGGAACGGGCGACGTCGGGCAGCGGCGCGAACACCTCGGCGAGTGCGAAGGGGGCGAGCACCAGCAGCGCGAGCACGGGGGCCGAGCGGTCAGCGCGCAGGGCGACGGCGGCGCACGCCACGGTGGCGAGCATGGTGGCGACCGGCAGCACCGCCGCGGCGCCGGCTCGGCCGGCCACCTGGCGGCGGTTGGCGAGCGAGACGTCGGCGTGGGCCCGGTCCACCCGGTCGGCGGCCTCGGCGGTGGCGCCGACGGCCTGCAGCTCGAGGGCCTGGCCGGCCACCAGCTCGCAGGTGCGGGTCACCTCCGCCCTGGCCGCGCCGAGGTCCTCCTGGCTGCGGGACTCGGTGCGCCACGCCACGAGCGTCGCCGCGGCCGCGACGAGGACCAGCGACGCGACGACGAGCCCGGCCACGGGCTCGACGAGGGCGCACAGGGTCGCGGTGCCCAGCCCGGTCAGCAGGACCGCGACGACCGGGACGGTCACGCGCACCTGGGCCTCGACGCGGTCGGTCACGTCGTCGACGACGCCGCTCAGCACCGCAGCCCGGCCGCGACGCGGCAGGCGCGCCGGCGTGAGGGGGACCAGCGCGGAGTACACGGCGGTGCGGGCCCTCGCCAGGTCGTCGAGGGCGGCGTCGTGCGAGCGCAGGCGCTCCCAGTACCTCAGCACCGGCCGGGCCATCCCGAAGGTGCGGACCGCGACGATGGCGGTGAGGAGCGTGAGGATGACGGGCCGCTCGCTCGCGCGCACGATGAGCCAGCCCGACGTCGCGGTCAGCGCCACCCCCGAGGCGAGGGCGGCGGCGCCGATGACCCCCGCGATCAGGGTGCGCCGGGACGCGGTCCGCAGTCCGGGGCGGGTGGTGCTGCTCATGCGGCCACCGCCGCCGGCCGGAGGTGGAGGTGCTGGTCGGCGAGGGCGACGAGCTCGGACCGGTGCGTGACGACGACGACGCAGCGCCGCTCGGCGAGCTCGGTGACGACCTCGTGGACGGTCGCCACCGAGGCCGGGTCTAGGTGGGCCGTGGGCTCGTCGAGCAGGACGACCGTCGCGTCGCCGAGGAGGGCACGGGCGAGCACGAGCCTTGCGCGCTGCCCGGCCGACAGGCCGCGCCCGTCGTCGCCCAGCGTCGAGTCCAGCCCGGACGGCAGCGCGGCCACCGGCCCGTCGAGGCCCACCCGCCGCAGCGCGGCCCAGAGCGCCTCGGTGCTCGTCTGCGGGTCCGTGCCGAGGGTGAGGTTGGCCCGGACGCTGCCGGGGGTGAGGAACGGTCGCTGCGTCACGAGGTGGGTGCGCGGCGCCACGACGCAGCCGTGCGACGGTGCCCGCAGCCCCGCGAGCAGCTCGAGCAGGGTGGACTTGCCGACGCCGGACGGGCCGGTGACCACGGTGAGGCCGACGCCCGCCGTGAGGTCGAGCCCGTCGATGACCGGGTGGGTGGCGCCGGGGTGGGTGTAGGTGAGGCCCTCGGCCACCACCCGGGCCAGCGTGGGCTCGGCCGCCCCGGTGGCGGTGGGGGCCTCCGGGCTGTCGAGCTGCGCCGTGAGCAGGGCCAGGGCCTCGGCCCCGTCGGCCGCGCTGTGGAACTCGGCGCCGACCCTGCGGACCGGCCAGTACGCCTCGGGTGCCAGCAGGATCGCGACCAGGGCCGTGCCGAGGTCGAGGCCGCCGTGCGACAGCCGCAGACCCACGGTCACGGCGACGATCGCCACGCAGATCGTCGCCAGCAGCTCCAGCGCCGCGGAGCTGAGGAAGGCCAGTCGCAGGGTCGCCATCGTGGCCCTGCGGTGGCGCTGGCTGACCTCGCCGACGACCTCGGTCTGCCGCTGCGCCCGCCCGTAGGCGACGAGGGTGGGCAGCCCGCGCACCACGTCGAGGAAGTGGCCGGACAGGGCCGACAGGGCCTGCCAGCGCCGGGCGGTGGCGTCGCGGGTCGTGGCACCGATGAGCGCGGCGAAGAGGGGCAGGAGGGGCAGGGTCAG
Organism: Pedococcus ginsenosidimutans; assembly: GCF_039544395.1. Taxonomy (NCBI): domain Bacteria; kingdom Bacillati; phylum Actinomycetota; class Actinomycetes; order Micrococcales; family Intrasporangiaceae; genus Pedococcus; species Pedococcus ginsenosidimutans. The sequence goes on along the minus strand of NZ_BAABLO010000001.1, from coordinate 685,834 downwards.
CACCACGACGAGGGCGCTGCGCCAGTCGACGACCGCCAGCACCACGACGGCGAGGGGGGGCACCACCGCCGCGGTGACGAGGGCGGGGAGGTATCGCGCGACGTACGGCTCGACGCTCGCCGCGCCTTGGTCGGCGAGCACGAGGGCCCGGGCCGGGTCGGGGCGCAGATCGGCAGGGACGGCGAGCCAGCGACGGAGCAGCCGTCCGCGGGCGCCCGAGCTCACCGCGACCCCAGCCGAGGCGGCCACGCGCTCGGCCGTGAGGGCCAGCAGCCCCCGCGCGAGGAACAGGGCTGCCAGCCACGTCGCCGGCGTGACGAGGTCCGCGCCCCTGACGACGGCGACGACGACGCCGGACAGCGCGAAGGCCGTCGCGACCGTGGCCACGCCCTGTGCCACCCCGACCGCGGCCAGGGTGGCCAGGGGGCGCCGCGCCTCGGGAAGGGTACGCAGCACCTTCGGGTCGAACGGCCGCATCAGGGTGCGGTGGGGGCGCCGGCCGGCTGCGGGGCCGGTCGGTCGCCACCGGGCGTGCCCGGGCCGGTGGCCGCAGGGATGTGGTCGGTGCCGATGCGCTTGCGGAACACCCAGTACGTCCACGACTGGTAGAGCAGCACGATCGGCGTGAACACCACGGCCACCCAGGTCATGATCTTCAGCGTGTAGGGCGTGCTCGAGGCGTTCGCCGTGGTCAGCGACCAGGCGGCGTCGAGGGTGCTGGGCATGACGTCGGGGAAGAGCAGCAGGAAGTAGGTCGCCACCGCCATCGCGATGGTGACGAACGTGCCCACGAACGCCCAGCCCTCGCGACCTCGCAGGTTGGCGGCCAGGGCGCCGACGAGGGAGCCTGCCGCCACCAGCGTCGTCAGCCACGAGCCCACGGTGCCGCCGCCGACACCGAGGATGACGAGCAGGGCGACGGCCAGAACGGCCGTGACGGCCCCGGTCCGGGTCGCGACCGCCCTGGCGTCCTCGCGGATCGGCCCGGTGGTCTTCAGCGCGGTGAACAGCGCGCCGTGGGTGAGGAACAGCCCGACGGTGACGAGTCCGCCGAGGAGGGACACCGGGTTGAGCAGGGTGAAGAGGTTGCCGGTGAACTCCTTGTGCGCGTCGATGGGCAGGCCGCGCACGACGTTGGTCAGGGCCACGCCCCACAGGAGCGCCGGGACGGCCGAGCCGACGATGATCGCCACGTCCCAGCGGGCGCGCCACTGCGCGTCGTCGCGCTTGCCGCGGTAGTCGAACCCGAGGTTGCGCACGATGAGGGCGACGAGGATGAGCAGCAGGGGGAGGTAGAACGCGCTGAACATCGTCGCGTACCAGTGCGGGAAGGCGGCGAAGGTCGCGCCGCCGGCGGTGAGGACCCACACCTCGTTGCCGTCCCAGACCGGGCCGATCGTGTTGACCAGGACGCGGCGGCGCTTCTCGGTGGTCTCGGCGTCCGGGCCGCGGCCGAGCACGGGCAGCAGCATGCCGACACCGAAGTCGAAGCCCTCGAGGACGAAGTAGCCGGTCCACAGGACGGCGATGATGACGAACCAGACGGTGCTGAGCTCCATGGCTGAAGAGGTCCTTTCCGGTCAGTACGCGAAGGCCAGGGGAGCGTCCTCGTCCTCGGGGGCCGGCGCCGCCGGCTCCTCGAAGGCGGGCGCACCGGCACGCAGGTAGGCGAGGAAGAGCTTGACCTCGACGACGGCGAGAACTCCGTACAGCAGCGTGTAGACGACCATCGAGGTCACGACCTCGCCGGCCGACACCGAGGGCGAGACGCCGGTCCTGGTCGCCATCACCCCGAACACCAGCCAGGGCTGGCGACCGGCCTCGGTGAAGATCCAGCCGAAGCTGTTGCCGAGGATGGGTAGCAGGGGCGTCGCGATGACCGCCCAGTGCCACCACCGCGCGCGGGGGACGCGCTCGCCCCGGGTCGTCCACAGGGTCAGCAGGGCGATGAGCGCGGCGAGCATGCCGACGCCGATCATGAGCCGGAAGCTCCAGTAGGACAGCGGGATGTTGGGGGTGTAGGTCGCGTCGGCGGTGAGCGGGTTGCCGGCGAAGCGCTGGGCGTACTCGGCCTTGAGGTCGTTGATGCCCTGCACGCTGCCGTCGAAGTGGCCCGTGGCCAGGAAGCTGAGCAGGCCGGGCACGGTCACCGCGAACTTCTCCTGGGTCCCGTCGAGCGAGCCGACGGTGAGCAGCGAGAAGGGGGCGCTGCCGTCCGAGCTCGTGTAGAGGGCCTCGGCGGCGGCCATCTTCATGGGCTGGACCTCGGTCATGATCTTGCCCTGCACGTCGCCCGAGACCGCCACGGCCAGGCCCGCGACGAGGGCGACGACCGCGCCGAGCCGGGTCGCGCGCCGGTACATCCCCGAGTCGCGGCCGACGTCCACGCGGCGCAGGTGCCACAGGCCCACGGCCATGGCGACCGCCCCGCCGACCATGTACGCCGCGGCGACGACGTGCGGGAACGTCACCAGCTGCACCTTGTTGGTGAGGACGGCGACGAAGTCGGTGAGCTCGGCCCGGTGCGTCTGCGGGTTGTAGCGGTAGCCGACCGGGTTCTGCATGAACGAGTTGGCGGAGAGGATGAAGTAGGCCGACAGCAGGGTGCCGACGTGCACGATCCACATGCAGGCCGCGTGGAGCCTCTCGGGGATGCGTCCCCAGCCGAAGATCCACAGGCCGAGGAAGGTCGACTCCAGGAAGAACGCCAGCAGCGCCTCGATGGCGAGCGGCGCCCCGAAGATGTCGCCGACGAACCGGCTGTAGTCGGACCAGTTCATGCCGAACTGGAACTCCTGCACGATCCCGGTGACGAGCCCGAGGGCGAAGTTGATCGTGAAGAGCTTGCCGAAGAACTTGGCCAGCCGCAGGTCGTCCTGCCGGCGCCGGCGCACCCACGAGGTGTGGTACCAGGCCACGAGGGCGGACAGCCCGATCGTGACCGGGACGAACAGGAAGTGGTAGACGGTGGTGATGGCGAACTGCCACCTGGCCAGGTCGAGGTTGTCCATCGGCGGGCTCCGGGTTCTCTGCACGACTACGGGGCATTACTACACGGCGTAGTACATACTACGACTCGTCGTAGGTCGGCCGTCAGGGCCGAAGGTCCCGCCCGGCCGTGACGCTCGTCTCACCCGTGCGCCGGGGCGGTTAGGGTCGTGCCGTGCCCCGCCCGCTCGTGCTCGTGCCCGCCCGCTGGGCGGGCGTCGTCGAAGGACGGGAACGCCCCGGCCTCTTCGCTCCGCGGTCGCTGCTCGACGCCATATCCCGCGCCGGTGGTGAGCCGGTGCTCGCCTGGCCCGACAGCCTGGAGCGCGCCCGCGACCTCGTGGCCCACGCCGACGCCGTGGTGCTGCAGGGGGGCGACGACCTCGACCTGCGGCCGTTCGGGGTGCCCGACGTGCACCCCCGCGAGTCGCACCCGCCGGCCGAGCAGGACGCCGCCGACGTGGCGCTCACCCGTGCGGCGGTCGAGGCGGCCCTGCCGGTCCTGGCGATCTGCCGCGGGATGCAGGTGCTCAACGTCGTCCTCGGCGGCACCATCCACCAGCACTACGAGGAGAGCACGGTCGCCCACGCCAACAACCCGCACGACGTCGACGTCGTACCGGGCACGCTGCTCGAGCGCGTCATGGGGCCGGGGCGCCGCGGCGGCTGGTCCAACCACCACCAGGCGTGTGACCGGCTCGCCGAGGGGTGGCTGCTCTCGGCGACCACTGGTGACGGGTGCGTCGAGGCGATGGAGTCGGCCGACGGCCTGGCCGTGGCGGTGCAGTGGCACCCCGAGGTCGATGCCCACGAGGTCCCGCACCAGCAGGCGCTGTTCGACTGGGTCGTCGAGCAGGCTTGCGGCCCGCGCGCGACCTGAGGCCCGCGCGGTACGGCGCGTCGTGCGTCAGTCGGGGTAGCCCACCGGGTTGTCGCGCTGCCAGTGCCACTGGTCGGCGCACATGTCCTCGATGGTGCGGGTCGCCTTCCAGCCGAGCTCCGCCTCGGCCCGGGACGGGTCGGCGTACGACGCCGCGATGTCGCCGGCGCGGCGGCCCACGACCTCGTGGGGGAGCTCGTGCCCACAGGCCTGCTCGAACGCGTGGAGGACCTCGAGGACGCTCGTGCCGTGCCCGGTGCCGAGGTTCCAGGTGGAGACGACCTCGTCGGTGGTGGCGAGCCTGTTGAGCGCCGCGAGGTGTCCGGCGGCGAGGTCCTCGACGTGGATGTAGTCGCGCAGGGGCGTGCCGTCGGGCGTCGGGTAGTCGTCACCGAAGACGTTGAGCTTGTCGCGGGTGCCCACCGCCACCTGGGCGATGAAGGGCATGAGGTTGTTGGGGATCCCCTGCGGGTCCTCGCCGATGGTGCCCGACGCGTGCGCGCCCACGGGGTTGAAGTAGCGCAGCAGCGCGATCCGCCAGCGGTCGTCGGTGCGGGCGACGTCGCGCAGCACCTGCTCCTGCATGACCTTGGTCCAGCCGTAGGGGTTGGTCGCGGAGGTCGGCAGGTCCTCGGTGAACGGCGGCTCGGCGCTCTCGCCGTACACCGTCGCGGAGGAGGAGAAGACGAGCTTGAAGCAGCCGTGGCGCTGCATGGCGCGCACGAGCGCGAACGTCGAGTCGAGGTTGTTCTGGTAGTACTCCAGCGGCACCTCGACGCTCTCCCCCACGGCCTTGAGGCCGGCGAAGTGGACCACGGCGTCGAACTTGCGCTCGGCGAACAGGTTCTCGGTCTTGTCGCGGTCGGTCAGGTCGAAGGCGTGGACCTCCAAGTGGCCGCCGATGAGCGCCTCGAGGCGCGGCACGACGGTGGGCTTGGAGTTGGCGAAGCTGTCGACGACCACGACCTCGTGACCGGCGGCGGCCAGCTGGACGACCGTGTGGGACCCGATGTAGCCGGCACCGCCGGTGACCAGAACGCGCATGGCCACAGAGTATGGCGTGCCGGCCTCACCGATCGTGGTGCCGGCCGAGCTTCGCTCGCTCGATCTCCGTGCGCAGGGCCGGCATGCCGTCCTCGGCCGTACCGTCGGTGCCGGGGTCGATCCCGCCCGCGGCGACGGCGTCGAGGACCTTCATGCCCTTCTCGCTGACGTGGCCGAACACGGTGTAGTCGGGCCGCAGCCGGGAGTCGCGGTAGACGAGGAAGAACTGGCTGCCGTTGGTGTCGGGCCCGGCGTTGGCCATGGCCAGGGTGCCGCGGGGGTAGACCTTACGGCTGCCGTCGGGGAAGCCGGGCCAGTTCGCCAGGGCCTTGGCGGAGTCGAGCTCGTCCTTGAAGGAGTAGCCGGGATCGCCCCAGCCGGTGCCGAGCGGGTCGCCGCACTGCAGCACGGACAGCGCCGCCGGGGGCGTCGTGTAGGAGGTGAGCCGGTGGCAGATGGTGTCGTCGAAGTACTTCTTGCGGGTGAGGAACGTGAAGCTCTGCACCGTGCAGGGGGCGGCGGCCCGGTCGAGCACGAGTGGGATGTCGCCCCGGTTGGTCTGCAGGGTCACGCCGACCGTGCCGCGGTCGGGGGTGTGGCGCGGGTCCTGCGGCAGCCCGACGAACGTGGAGTAGGTCGTGTCCTGCATCGGCGTGTACGCGCACGGGCCCTGGGTCGGTTGCGTGGGCATCGTCGGCGGACGGTGTCCCTCCCCGTCGGCGCCGGTGCCCGCGCTCGCGGAGGTGGTGGGGACGAGGGCGACGGCTGCCGTGACGGCCACGGCGGCAGCGAAGGTTCTCAGTGGGCGCATGGGTCCTCCGGGGGTCGGGGCTCGCCTGGGTCGGCGTCGGCCTCCTCGGACCATAGGGACAAAACGGTCACCGCGCTCGCCGAGACCGGCTCGGTCAGCGGGGAGGGAGGCTGCGCGAGCGCCCGCGGAACTCGGCGACGACCGCGCCGTCGGACTCCCTCGTCACTGTCACGTCGGTGATCCCGCTGCGGCCGTATGTCGTCCGCTGCCGGGCGTCCGCGACGAGGACGTCCCCCAGGCGGGCCGAGGTCACGAAGGTGACGTCCGCCCCCGCGGCCACGGTGAGGGACCCGCGGCTGTTGCAGGCCAGGGCGAAGGCCGAGTCCGCCAGGGTGAAGATGAACCCGCCGTGGGCGATGGCGTGGCCGTTGACCATCGACCCGGTCACCGCCATGCGCACCACGGCGTGGTCGACCTCGATGACCTGGGCCTCCATGCCGAGGTCGCGGGAGGCCCGGTCGTCGGCCCACATGGCCAGCACGTGCGAGAGGTCGTCGCTCTGGTCGCTCATCGGCCCATGCTCGCAGCCGCACGCTCCGGCCGTGTCCCGCGACACCGACGGACACCTACGATGACCGCATGACCACGGCAACGTCGCCCTCGCACGCCCCGTCCCAGTCCCACCCCCTCGTCGCGAAGCACGCGGACGTGCTCGAGCAGGCCACCGCCGCGCTCGCCGCCCGCTCCTACTTCTCCCGCTACCCGGAGTCCCCGTCACCTCGGGTGTACGGCGAGGGTGCGGCCCAGGCGGGTCAGGAGGCCTTCGAGGCGTTGCGGGACAAGGCGTTCGGCGCGCTCGGTGACGTGGCGACGGACGGCACGTGGACCGGCGAGGAGGTCTCCCCGTACGGTCCGGCGCTCGGCATCACCTACCCGCACCTCGACGTCGACGCAGCGGTGGCCGCCGGCCTGGCCGCCATGCCGGCCTGGCGCGACTCCGGCGCCCGCACCCGCGCGGCCGTGTGCGTCGAGGTCATCGAGGGGATCAACCGACGCTCCTTCGAGATCGCCCACGCGGTGATGCACACCTCCGGCCAGCCGTTCGTCATGGCGTTCCAGGCCGCCGGCCCGCACGCCCAGGACCGGGCGCTCGAGGCGGTCGTCGCCGGGCTGGTGGAGCAGGAGCGGGTCCCCGCCTCCGTCGTCTGGGAGAAGCCCGGCCGCGACAAGGAGGGCAACCCCGCGCCGCTGCGGATGCAGAAGGACTACCGCATCGTGCCTCGCGGGCTCGCGCTCGTCATCGGCTGCAACACCTTCCCGACGTGGAACAGCTACCCCGGGCTCTTCGCCTCCCTCGTCACGGGCAACCCCGTCATCGTCAAGCCCCACCCGCACGCGGTGCTGCCCCTCGCGATCTCGGTCGCCGTGGCCCGCGAGGTCCTGGCCGCCGCCGGGTTCAGCCCCGACCTCGTCCAGCTCGCCCCCGAGGCCGAGGGTGAGGGCCTCGCCAAGGTCCTCGCCGAGCGTGAGGAGGTACGGGTCATCGACTACACCGGCGGCCCCGCGTTCGGCGCCTGGCTGGAGGAGACCGGCGCCGCCTCCGGCAAGCTGGTCTACACCGAGAAGGCGGGCGTCAACTCGGTCGTCGTCGACTCGACCGACAACCTTCGCGGGGTCCTCGGCAACCTCGCCTTCTCCCTGACGCTGTACTCCGGGCAGATGTGCACCACCCCCCAGAACCTCTACGTGCCCCGCGAGGGGATCGAGACCGACGAGGGCCACGTCTCCTTCGAGGACTTCGGCGCCCGGCTGGCGGCCGCGGTCGGCAAGCTCACCGGTGACGACGCCAGGGCCGTCGAGCTGCTCGGCGCCACCGTCAACGAAGGCGTCCGCGCCAACGCCGCGGGCCTGGCCGACCTCGCCGCCGAGGCCGGCGGCACCGTCGTCCTCGACTCGCGCGAGGTCACCCACCCCGCGTGGCCCGACGCGGTGGTCCGCGCCCCGGGCCTGGTCGCCGTCGACGCCAGTCGCGAGGACGTCTACACCCAGGAGTGCTTCGGGCCGGTCACCTTCCTCATCGCCACGTCCGGCACCGACCAGTCGCTGGCGCAGTTCCGCGACACCGTCAGGGAGCACGGCGCGATGACCGCGGCGGTCTACTCGACCTCGGAGGACGTCCTGGACGCGGCACGGGAGGCCGCGGCCGACGCCGGGGTGGCGCTGTCGGAGAACCTCACCGGCCAGGTCTTCGTCAACCAGACCGCTGCGTTCTCCGACCTGCACGGCACCGGGGCCAACCCGGCGGCCAACGCGGCCTACACCGACGCCGCCTTCGTGGCCAACCGGTTCCGCGTGGTCACGAGCCGCCGGCACGTCTGAGGTCGCCTCCCGACGGCGCCGCCGCTGCTCTGGCACGATCAGGTCATGAACTTCCTCATCAAGGTCGCCGTGAACGCGGTGGCGCTGTGGGTGGCTGCGTGGCTCGTGCCGGGCATCAGCTTCGGCGACGGCAAGTTCGGGTCGAAGTTCGCCACCGTGGTCCTCGTGGCGGTGGTCTTCGGGCTCGTCAACGCCATCGTCAAGCCGATCGCCAAGCTGCTCAGCTTCCCGTTCATCATCCTGACGCTCGGGCTGTTCACGTTCATCGTCAACGCGTTCATGCTGCAGCTGACCGAGTGGATCTCCGGCCCCCTGGGCCTGAGCTTCACCATCGACCACTTCTTCTGGGACGCGGTGCTCGGGGCCCTGGTCGTGACCATCGTGTCGATCGTCCTCAACTGGGTCCTGCCGGACGGTGACGACGACTGAGGCCGCACGGCGACGACTGACGCCCGCCAGGGCACGGCAGCGCCACGAGACCGCATCTCCCCGCCGGATGCGGTCTCATGGCGTCTGCGGACCCGTCACCCGGATACCCCTGCACGGAGGCGGTGACGGGTCGCCGGCGTCGTCCCTCCCCCGAAGGCGCCGCCGCGGAAACTGTCGCACCCGGACGCGCCCGGGGCCAACCGGTGGGGCCGCGGGTGCGTGCACACGCAACCCGGCTTGACGTCGCTAGCGCTGCAGTCCCGGGACCGGCACCACGAGACCGGCGCCGAGCGCGTGCATCGCGTCGAGCCGGCCCCGGGCCCCGAGGCGCTCGACGATGACGGCGACCTCGGAGACGACGGTGCGCACGGAGACCCCCAGCTCGCGGGCGATCGCGGCGTCCTTGGTGCCGCTCGCGAGGCGGCTGGCCACGAGCACCTGCCGGGGGGTGAACGGCGGTTGGGTCCCCGGCGGCACCGCGGGCCGCGAGGTGTCCCACACGCGGGTCCAGATGTCCGTGACCGCCTCGAGGACGTCGGTCCTGGTGGTCCGCCAGGCGGTCGGCTCCCCGTGGTTGCCGGGGGGTCCGAAGACGACGGCCGCGGTGAGGTCGACGAGGATGAACGTGGTGAAGACGTGACCGACCCGGACGTCGGGGTCGATCGACGACATCAACGGGTTGACCGTCAGGCAGTGCGGGCTGACGACGGTGCGCAGGTCGAGCCCGCGCCCGATCGACCGTTCGTTGAGCCGGTGGGTGGGGTCGTGGGGGTTGAACCGCATCGACGGCAGCATCGACCAGACCGAGCGCCGTGCCTGCGGCTCCAGGGCCGTGAGCCCGGCGTCGATGTCGTGCACCCCCGCCCCGAGCAGGGTGAAACCGGTGGTCGTGGCCCCGGCCAGGTGGTCGAGCGCGAGGTCGTTGACGGTGGTGCTCAGTCGACCGACCCGACGGAACAGGTCTCGACGTTCGGCCTCCCCACCGTCCGTGGTCGTCATGCCCGCCCCCTCAGCGCTCCCGTGCGCTGCATGATCACACAGAGGCAACAGCGGCCGCACCTCGTCGTGCGGCGGCCCCGCGGCAGGGCCGCATACAGTGACCTCCATGAGCGACCCCACCCGTGAGACCGACGTCCGGCTGCGTGCGGCCCTCGACCAGGTGCCCGCCTACGTGCCCGGCAAGCCCGCAGCCGCACGCGAGGGCGTCACGTCGTACAAGGTGTCGTCCAACGAGAACCCGTTCCCGCCGCTGCCCTCGGTGCTCGAGGTGATCCGCGACGCGGCCACCCAGGTCAACCGCTACCCGGACATGGCCGTGACGGCGCTCACCGAGGCGCTCGCCGAGCGCCTGGGCGTGCCGACCGAGCACATCGCCACCGGCACGGGTTCGGTCGGCGTCCTCGGCCAGCTGGTCCAGGCGACCTGCGACCCCGGCGACGAGGTCGTCTACGCCTGGCGCTCGTTCGAGGCCTACCCGATCGTCACGGCCCTGGCCGGCGCCCGCTCGGTGCAGGTCGGGCTCGACGACCACGCCCGCCACCGCCTCGACGCCATGGCCGCGGCGATCACCGACCGCACCAAGGTGGTCATCGTCTGCACGCCCAACAACCCCACCGGTCCGATGGTCACGCACACCGAGCTCGAGCGATTCCTCGACCAGGTCCCCTCGCGCGTGCTCGTGGTCATCGACGAGGCGTACGTCGAGTTCGTCACCGGCGAGGACGCCCCCCGCAGCCTGGAGCTCTACCGCGACCGCCCCAACGTCATGGTGCTGCGCACCTTCTCCAAGGCCTACGGACTGGCCGGGCTGCGCGTCGGGTACGCCGTGGCGCACCCGCCCGTGGCGAGCGCGCTGCGCAAGACCGCGACCCCGTTCGGGGTCAACTCGCTCGGCCAGGCGGCGGCCGTCGCCTCGCTCGAGGCGTTCGACGAGCTCAAGGAACGGGTCGACCAGCTCGTCGCCGAGCGCACCCGCGTCGTGGAGGCGCTGCGCGGCCAGGGCTGGTTCATCGCCGACACCGAGGCCAACTTCGTGTGGTTCGGGCTCGGCGAGCGCTCCGGCGCCTTCGCCGCCGCGGCCCAGGAGGCGGGGCTCACGCTGCGTCAGTACGGCGACGACGGGGTCCGCGCGACGATCGGCGAGCCCGGGGCCAACGACGTGCTCATCCGCGTCGCGGGTGACTTCCTCCTGGACAACCCCGTCACCTGAGCCGTCAGCGGACGACCTCCTCCACGCGGAAGGGGGTCCCCTGCTGGCAGGTCGTCGACGCCACGTCGAGGCGGGCCCCGCGCAGGGTCACCCGTTGGCCGTCCTCCAGCCCCTCGGTGTGGCCGACGAGCAGCCACGCCCCGCCCGGCTGGTCGTCCTCGGGGGAGAACATCAGGCAGCCCTTCTCGACCCCTGCGGACACCGTCCCGGTCACCGTGACGAGTCGGCCGCGCCCCCCGAGCGGCCCGACGGGCCCGGAGGTGGTGGCGGTGGGCGTCGCGGCCGGGCCGGCGCTGGGGGCGGTCGTCGGGCGGGACGAGCCGGCGGCGGCGTCGACCGACGCCGTGCCGCAGGCGCCCACGGAGAGCAGAGCCAGGACGGCCAGCACCGACGGGACTGCCGAGCGCACGTGGAGGGGCCTCATCCACCCATCCTGCGCCAGACTGTCGGCATGGTCGACACCTGGCTCCCCGCATACCTCCCCAACCCCGACCGCTACGGCCCCATGCCCTACCGCAAGGTCGGCCAGAGCGGACTGCACCTGCCGGCGGTCTCCCTCGGCCTCTGGCACAACTTCGGCGACGACAAGCCGTTCGAGGTGCAGCGCGCGATCCTGCGCCGCGCCTTCGACATCGGCATCACCCACTTCGACCTGGCCAACAACTACGGCCCGCCCTACGGCAGCGCCGAGGTCAACTTCGGCCGCCACTTCGCCGCCGACTTCAAGCCGTACCGCGACGAGCTGGTCATCAGCACCAAGGCCGGCTACGACATGTGGCCCGGGCCCTACGGCATCGGCGGCTCGCGCAAGTACCTGCTGGCGAGCCTCGACCAGAGCCTGGCGCGCATGGGCCTGGACTACGTCGACATCTTCTACAGCCACTGCCCCGACGAGGACACGCCGCTCGAGGAGACCATGGGCGCCCTCGCCACCGCGGTGAAGCAGGGCAAGGCGCTGTACGCCGGCATCTCCAGCTACTCCGCGGAGCGCACCGAGCGGGCAGCCGAGGTCCTCGCCTCGATGGGCGTGCCGCTGCTCATCCACCAGCCGAGCTACTCGATGCTCAACCGCTGGGTCGAGGGCGGCCTGCTCGACACCCTCGGTGAGCAGGGGATCGGCTGCATCGCGTTCAGCCCGCTGGCGCAGGGGATGCTCACCAACAAGTACCTCGGCGGGGTGCCCGAGGGCTCGCGTGCGGCGCAGGGCAAGTCGCTGTCGCCGGACCTGCTGACCGACGAGTCGCTGGCCCACGTGCGCAAGCTCGACGACCTCGCCACCGAGCGCGGACAGTCGCTGGCGCAGATGGCCCTGGCCTGGGTGCTGCGCGACGAGCGGGTCACCTCGGTGCTCATCGGCGCCTCCTCGGTCGCCCAGCTCGAGGACTCGGCCGCTGCGGTGGCCAACCTGCGGTTCAGCGACGCCGAGCTCGAGGAGATCGACCGCGACGCCGTCGAGGCCGGCATCGACCTCTGGCGCGGCAAGTCCGAGATCTCCTGAGCCGCCGCCCTCCAGCCGTCCCGCCCCAAACCCAGCAAAACGCCGGTTGCCCGGCATCCCGCGCGGAATCGTCCCGACCTTTGCCGGGCAACCGGCGTTTTGCGGGGGGTGAGGCGGGGGTGAGGCGGGGGTGAGGCGGGGGTGAGCAGGGGGCGGCTCGGGAGTGGGGGGTCCGGATTCTGAGATTTCCCGGCCTCCCGTTATCTTGGGCCTCAGCAAGGCCCTATGTGAGCGCCGCCACAACCGGCGCAACCAGCCTGCCGCGCAAAGCCAGCAGCGGTGACCCCGCGTGGGTGCCGCGGCCCGAGCCGAAGGCCCCGTCACCTACGGGTCCCGAGGAAGAAGGAGTGCCTGTGAGCGACAACGCTGTCGCCAGTACCGGTGAGCAGACCGGCACCCGTCCCGCCGAGGACGACGTGCTGGCCGAGCTGACCGCCCCCGTGCCGGAGGTGGGAGACGGTGGACCCGAGATGGTCCAGCTCCTCACGCCCGAGGGTCAGCGGGTCGAGAACACCGAGTACGACGAGTACGTCAAGGACCTGACCGACGAGGACCTGCGCGGCTTCTACCGCGACCTCGTGCTCATCCGCCGCGTCGACGCCGAGGCCACTGCGCTGCAGCGCCAGGGCGAGCTCGGCATCTGGGCCAGCCTGCTGGGCCAGGAGGCGGCACAGGTGGGCTCCGGTCGCGCGATGCGCCCGCAGGACTACGCCTTCCCGACCTACCGCGAGCACGGTGTCGCCTGGTGCCGCGGGGTCGACCCGCTCAACCTCCTCGGGCTGTTCCGTGGCGTCAACCACGGTGGCTGGGACCCGAACGAGAAGAACTTCCACCTCTACACGATCGTCATCGGCGCCCAGACGCTGCACGCGACCGGCTACGCGATGGGTATCCAGCGCGACGGCGACGTGGGCACCGGCGACGCCGACCGCGACGCCGCCGTGATCGCCTACTTCGGCGACGGCGCGTCCGCCCAGGGTGACGTCAACGAGGCGTTCGTCTACGCGGCGGTCAACAACGCCCCGGTGGTCTTCTTCTGCCAGAACAACCAGTGGGCCATCTCCGAGCCCAACGAGCGCCAGACCCGTATCCCGCTCTACCAGCGGGCGCGCGGCTTCGGCTTCCCCGGTGTGCGCGTCGACGGCAACGACGTCCTCGCGGTCTACGCCGTCGCCAAGCAGGCGCTGGACGCGGCCCGGTCCGGCCAGGGCCCGACCTTCGTCGAGGCCTACACCTACCGCATGGGTGCGCACACGACGTCGGACGACCCGACGAAGTACCGTGTCTCCGCCGAGGTCGAGGTGTGGAAGCACCGTGACCCGATCGAGCGGCTGAAGTCCTACCTCGTGCACACCGCGAAGGCCGACCAGGAGTTCTTCGACGCCGTCGACGCCGAGGCCGACGAGCTGGCCGGCACGGTCCGCGAGGGCTGCCTGTCGATGCCCGACCCGACGGGCGACTCGATGTTCGACCACGTCTACGTGGAGCCGCACCCGGTCGTGGAGGCCGAGCGTCGGGAGTTCGCCGAGTACCACGCCGGATTCGCCACGGAGGGTGGTCACTGATGGGCACCATGACGATCGCCAAGGGCATCAACAACGGCCTGCGCGCCGCCATGGAGCGCGACCCCAAGGTCGTCCTCATGGGTGAGGACATCGGCAAGCTCGGTGGCGTCTTCCGTGTCACCGACGGCCTGCAGAAGGACTTCGGCGAGGACCGCGTCATCGACACCCCGCTCGCCGAGGCCGGCATCGTCGGCACCGCGATCGGCATGGCGCTGCGCGGCTACCGACCCGTCGTGGAGATCCAGTTCGACGGGTTCATCTACCCGGCGTTCGACCACATCGTCAGCCAGGTCGCCAAGATGCGGGCCCGCTCGCTCGGCAAGGTCAAGCTGCCGATGGTCATCCGCATCCCCGTCGGCGGCGGCATCGGCGCGGTCGAGCACCACTCCGAGTCCAACGAGGCCTACTTCGCCCACACCGCGGGGCTCAAGGTCGTCTGCTGCTCCAACGCCGAGGACGCCTACTGGATGATCCAGCAGGCCATCGAGTCCGACGACCCGGTGCTGTTCTACGAGCCCAAGCGCCGCTACTGGGACAAGGGCGAGGTCGACGAGTCGGCCGCCCCGCGCCCCCTGCTCGCCGCCAAGGTCGTCCGTGAGGGCTCCGACGCGACGCTGGTCGCCTACGGCCCCATGGTCAAGACCTGCCTGCAGGCCGCCGAGGCCGCTGCAGCAGAGGGCAAGGACCTCGAGGTCATCGACCTGCGCACGCTGAGCCCGCTCGACCTCGACACCGTCGTCGCGTCGGTGGAGAAGACCGGCCGGACGATCGTGGTCCACGAGGCGTCGACGTTCCTCGGCATGGGTGCCGAGATCGCCGCGGCCCTGCAGCAGCGCTGCTTCTACCACCTCGAGGCGCCGGTGCTCCGGGTCGGCGGCTACAACCTGCCCTACCCGCCCAGCAAGCTCGAGGAGGAGTTCCTCCCCGACCTCGACCGCGTCCTCGACGCCGTCGACCGCTCGCTGGCTTTCTGAGAGGGACGCGAAGACCCATGAGCACCAAGGAATTCAAGCTCCCCGACCCGGGTGAGGGCCTGACCGAGGCCGAGATCGTCACCTGGAACGTCAAGGTCGGCGACACGGTCAAGGTCAACGACATCGTCGTCGAGATCGAGACCGCCAAGTCCCTGGTCGAGCTGCCCGTCCCGTTCGCCGGCACCGTCACCGCGCTGCTGGTCTCCGAGGGTGACACGGTCGAGGTCGGCACGCCGATCATCGCCGTCGACACCGCCGAGGGCGCAGGCACCGGGGCGCCCACGAGCGTCCAGGACGCCGGCGCCCAGCGCGCCGTCGAGCCCGGTATGGAGGGCAGCCCCGCTCCGAAGATGGAGGCCGCGGCCGCCGAGGAGGAGGCCATCGAGGAGGGCAAGATCGGCGGCACCACGTCGACCGGTCGCACCGCCGTCCTCGTCGGCTACGGCGTCAAGCAGACCGAGGCCGTCCGGCGCCCCCGCAAGGGGGCCCCGGCAGCGACGTCCGCCCCGACCGCTCCGGTGGCCCCTGCCGTCCAGCAGCCGACGCCCCGCGCCGAGGAGCCCGTCGCCGCGCCGGCCGCCCGCGCCGGTGGTGGCCGTGCGCTGGCCAAGCCGCCGGTGCGCAAGCTGGCCAAGGACCTCGGCATCGACCTCGGTGCCGTGGCCGGGTCCGGCGACGGTGGGGTCATCACCCGCGCCGACGTCCAGGCCCACGCCGAGGGCACGAGCACGGCAGGCACCGACCAGGCTGCTGCCGGCACCCAGCCGGCCGCCCCGGCGTACCAGGCACCGGTCTTCAGCCGCGGTGGTGAGCGCGAGACGCGCATCCCCATCAAGGGCGTCCGCAAGATGACCGCGCAGGCGATGGTCGGCAGTGCCTTCACGGCGCCGCACGTCACCGAGTGGGTCACCATCGACGCGACGGCCACGATGGAGCTCGTCGAGCGCCTGAAGAAGGACCGCGAGTTCAAGGACGTCAAGGTCACGCCGCTGCTGGTGCTGGCGAAGGCGATGGCCGTGGCCATCCGGCGCCACCCGGAGATCAACGCGACGTGGGACGAGGCCGCCCAGGAGATCGTGGTCAAGCACTACGTCAACCTCGGCATCGCCGCGGCCACCCCGCGCGGCCTCATCGTCCCGAACATCAAGGACGCCGACCAGATGTCGATGCTCCAGCTCGCCGAGGCCATCGGCGCGCTCACGGCGACGGCTCGTGAGGGCCGCACCCAGCCTGCCGACATGTCCGGCGGCACGATCACCATCACCAACGTCGGCGTCTTCGGCGTCGACACGGGCACGCCGATCATCAACCCCGGCGAGTCGGCGATCATGGCGTTCGGCGCCATCCGCCGCCAGCCGTGGGTGGTCACCGCCGCGGACGGCACCGAGACCATCGAGCCGCGCTGGGTCACCCAGCTGGCCCTGTCGTTCGACCACCGCCTCGTCGACGGCGAGCTCGGCAGCAAGTTCATCGCCGACGTCGGCGCGATCCTCGCCGACCCGGCGCGCGGCCTCGTCTGGGGCTGAGCACCGCACCGTACGCACGACGAAGGGCCCCGCAGTCTCGGTGACTGCGGGGCCCTTCGCTGCTTCCCGGACCGGCTTTGGGGGCTGGAGCGCTCGGCAACCCGAGCGCTACAGCCCCCAAAGCAGAAGAGGCGGGAAAGGGGAGGGGGAGAGGGTCAGGCGGGGGAGCCTGCGGCCGCGTCGGCCGCGGCCTTGTCCGCCTTGTCGGCAGCGCCGCGCTCGGAGTACGCCGACCCGCCACGGAGCTCCACGTGCGGCAGGAGCAGCATCACGAGGAAGCCGACGACCATGACGGCGCCGCCGGCGAGGAACACGGTGTCCATCGCCGAGGAGAAGCCCTCGAGGAACGGCTTGGCCAGGCGCGGGTCGAGGTCGTTCAGGAACGAGGAGTCCTTGAGCACGCCGGTGCCGCTCGCGTTGCCCCCGGCAGCCTGCGCCGCCTGCAGCTGCTTGGCGAACGCCGCGTTGGCGGGGTCCTTGAGCGCCGCCTGGAACGCGGGCGTGGGCGCCGCCTGCTGCAGTGCGGTCGCGATCTTGTCGCCCACCGTCGAGAACAGGATCGACAGGAACACCGCGGTGCCGAGCGTGCCGCCGATCTGGCGGGTGAAGGTGGCCGAGGAGGTGGCGACGCCGATCATGCGCGGCGACACGGCGTTCTGCACCGCCAGGGTCAGCGGCTGGAAGTTGAAGCCGAGGCCGAGGCCGAAGAACACCATGACGATGCCGGTCTGCCACAGCGGGGTGTCCGCCTTGACGTAGTGGAAGACGAACAGCGCCAGGGCGAGCAGCGCCGAGCCGATGATCGGGAAGCGGCGGTAGCGACCGGTGCGGCTGATGATCTGGCCCGACAGGATCGAGCCGAACATGATCCCGAGCGTCAGCGGCAGCAGGAGCAGGCCGGCCTTGGTCGGCGACGCGCCCTTGACGATCTGCAGGTAGAGCGGCAGGCACGCGAGGCCGCCGAACATCGCCATGCCGATGAGCACGGAGGCGCCGGAGGCGACGCCGACGGTGCGGTTCTGGAACAGCGTGAGGGGCAGCAGCGCCTCCTCCTTCATCGCCCGCTCCACGAGCAGGAAGGCGATGACCCCGACGGCACCCACGGCGTAGCAGGCGATCGAGCGGCCCGAGCCCCAGCCCCAGTCGCGACCCTGCTCGGCGACGAGCAGGAGCGGGACGAGCCCGAGGGTGAGGGTGACGGCGCCCCACCAGTCGATGCGGTGGTCGAGGCGGGTGTGGTTGAGGTGGAGGGTGCGGGCGACGACGAGCAGGGCGGCGACGCCGATCGGCACGTTGACGAGGAACACCCAGCGCCAGCCGTCGATGCCGAGGAGCGAGGACTGCCCGGCGAAGAAGCCGCCGATGACCGGCCCGAGGACGCTCGAGGTGCCGAAGACGGCCAGGAAGTAGCCCTGGTACTTGGCGCGCTCACGCGGCGGCACGATGTCACCGATGATGGCCAGAGCCAGCGAGAAGAGGCCACCAGCGCCGAGGCCCTGCACCGCGCGGTAGAAGGCGAGCTGCAGCATCGTCTGCGACAGGGTGCAGAGCACCGAGCCGACGACGAAGATCGTGATCGCCGCGGAGAAGAACTTCTTGCGACCGTAGATGTCCGAGAGCTTGCCGTAGAGCGGCGTCACGATGGTCGAGGTGATGAGGTACGCCGTCGTGGCCCAGGCCTGCTGGTCCAGGCCCTTGAGGTCGTCGGCGATGGTGCGGATCGCGGTGGCCACGATCGTCTGGTCGAGGGCGGCGAGGAACATGCCCATCATCAGCCCGACGAGGATCGTCACGATCTGTCGGTGCGTCATCGGGCCGTCCGTCGGCGCGGGTGCAGTGGCTGCCATGTGTCAGTTCTCCGTGGTGCTGGCGCCGGCCGAGGGGACTGCGGCGGCGGTGGGTGGGGTGGGGCGTCGTGCGGCGAAGGACTCGCGTGAGGTCTCCAGCGCCGAGGCGAGGCGGTCGAGGTGGACCGCGAAGTCGCTGGCCTCCTCGGCTGTCCAGTCGTCCATGAGCTCGCGGAACCACTCGTTCCGCTGCGCCCGGATGGTGTCGAGCAGGGCGTGTCCCTCGTCGCTGAGGCGCACGACCTGGGCGCGGCCGTCGTCAGGGTCGCTGACCTTGTCGAGCAGGCCGTGGCCCACGAGGGCGCTGACCTGTCGGCTCACGGTCGAGACGTCGGAGTGCACGCACTCGGCGAGCGCCGAGACCCGCCGCGGCTCTGCGGCGAGGTTGAACAGGACCGGGTACGCCGTGGCGTCGACCGCGGGGTGGATGCGGGGGGCGTGCTGGCGCATGGACTGCAGGAGCTTGACGAGCCGGACGAGGCCGACGCTGACGCGGTCGGCGGTCTCCCGGTCGAGGTGGTGCGGCTCGTCCCGGTGCTGCTGGTCGTGCTGCTGGTCGTGCCGGTGGTCGTGCTGCTGGTCGTGCTGCTGGTCGTGCTGGTGGGACATGGGTGACCTTGGGACGTAAGTTTGCTTGCGCCATACAAGTATCACGCGATGCTTGCACGAGGCAACCAGTTTTCGCCCGCGAGGCCGTGCTGGACGAAAGTCGTCCGTTCGGACCGGGTCAGGGGACGATGACGAGGTGCTCGAGCACCCGGCGCGCCACCGCCTCGTCACCGTGGACGCTGTAGTGGATGTCGTCCAGGCCGCCGCGACCTGCGGCGCGACGGGTGAGGCAGTCCGTCGAGAGCGTGATGGTGGTGAAGACGTCGTGGGGGTCGCCGTCGTGGGCGATGCCGGAGAAGAGCGGTATGCCGCGGGCCTTGCCCTCCTCGCCCGGCTCCACCCACACCCCGGCCCGGCCCATGACCGGTCCGGTGGAGTCGATGATGACCACGTTGCCGGGCTCGATACCGGCCTCCTTGGCCACGATGCGGGGCAGGGCGGCGAACAGCAGGTCCATGAAGACCGCCGCGCCGCCGGAGTCGAGGTCGCCCGGGCGGCCGAGCGCCTGCCGGATGTCCTGCTCGTGGGTCCAGATGTCGAGGATCCGGCGGCGCAGGCTCTCGCCGACGGGGGCCGGACCCCACGGCCCGCGGACGACCGTCTCCAGCGTCACCTCGGGCTCGCTGAGCGCGGCGACCCGGCGGGCGGCCACGGTCTCGAGCTCGTCGACGACCTTCTGGCCGACCATGCGGCGGCGCAGCTCGACCGACTTCTCGATGAACTGGCCCGCCTCGTTGCGGATGTGCGCGTAGTCCGGCACCTCCACGTGGGGCACGTCGCCGGTGTGCAGCCAGGACTCCAGTCCGACCACGTGGCTGATCTGGTCCTTGACCGTCCAGCCGGGGCAGGCCGTGGGCAGGTCGAAGTCGGCATCGGAGCAGGACCTCCCGAGGTCGACGACCGCCTGGGTGGTCTGCTGGTAGGCCGACACGAGTCCGGCCAGGTCTTCGGGTGCTGCCGGGTGCAGGGGCATGGGCCCACCCTACTTAGGCTGTCTCCATGACCTCTCCTGCTGCGGTGTCCGCGAGACAGCAGGGGACGCCCCCGGCCCGGCTGCCGGGCGTGGCCCTGCTCGTGGCCGTGCTGGTCGCCCTGCCCCTGGCGGCCGCTGTGGGCCAGGCTGCCGCGGCACCGGTCGTCTCGGACCCCGGCCCGGTCGTGCGCTGGGGAGTCCTCTACGCCCGGGTGGTCCACGACGTGGCCGCGTCGGCGACGGTCGGCCTGCTGCTGTTCGCCGCGTTCATCGTCCCCGAGACCACGCGCACCCACCGGCGCGCGACCGCGACCCGCCTGGCCGGGCTCGCCGCAGCCCTGTGGGCCCTCGCCGCGGTGGTGGGGGTGGTGCTCGGCATGGCCGACTTCATCGGCATCCCCGTCTCGGACCCCGCGTTCGGCCAGCAGCTGACGACCTTCGTCTGGAAGTTCGTCGCCTTCCGCGTCCAGCTCATCGCCGCCGGCGTGGCCGCCACCATCGCCGTCGTGGCGCTGCTCACCACCCGCCGCACGGTCGTCGCCTGGCTCTCGGTGCTGGCCGTCGGCGGCGTGCTGCCCCTGGCCCTCGCCGGCCACGCCGCCGGCGCGACCGACCACAGCACCGCCGTCAACGCCCTGGCCGTGCACCTCGTGGCGGTGACGGTCTGGGTCGGTGGCGTGCTCGCGCTCGCGGCCCTGCGGCCGCTGCTCAGCGGGCCGGACCTCGCGGCCAGCGCCGGCCGCTTCTCGATGCTCGCCGGTTGGTGCTACGCGGCCGTCGCGATGTCGGGGCTGCAGAGCGCGGTGCTGCGCGTGGGCACGTGGGGTGACCTCACCACCCGCTACGGCGCCCTCGTCGTCGTCAAGACGCTCGCCCTCGTCCTGCTCGGCGCAGCCGGCTGGTGGCACCGGCGCCACCTCCTGGACCGGCTGGGCGGCAACACCCCGGGCCGCGCGTTCACCAGGCTCCTGGTCGCCGAGCTGGCCGTCATGGGTGTGGCCATCGGCACCGCGGTCGCGATGGCGCGCAGCGCCCCCCCGGTCTCCGACGCCCCCCTCCCGGCCGCGTCGCCGGCCTTCGTGCTCACCGGGTACCCGGCGCCGCCGCCGCTCACGAGCACCAGCTGGCTCACGACGTGGACCACCGAGTGGCTGTGGGTGGCGCTCGCCGCGCTCGCCGTGGGCCTGTACGTCGCGGGGGTCGTCCGGCTCCGCCGCCGCGGCGACGCCTGGCCCCTCCACCGGGTCCTCGTGTGGGTCCTCGGCTGGGCCGTGTTCGTGTACGCCGTGTGCGGCGCCCCGGGCGTGTACGGGCGGGTGCTGTTCTCGATGCACATGGCGATGCACATGGTGGTCGCCATGCTCGTGCCGCTGCTGCTCGTCCCGGCCGCGCCGGTCCTGCTCGCCCTGCGCGCCCTGCCGGCCCGCCCGGACCGGACCTGGGGGCCGCGCGAGGTCATCCTGCAGGTCGTCCACTCGCGGGTGTTCCGTGCCTTCGCCAACCCGGTCGTCGCCGCCGCGCTCTTCTTCTTCAGCCTCGCGATCTTCTACTACTCACCGCTGTTCGAGCTGGCCCTGCGCACCCACACCGGGCACGTGCTGATGCTCCTGCACTTCCTGGGCACCGGCTACCTCTTCGTCTGGGTGCTCATCGGGATCGACCCGGGCCCGCGCAAGTGGCCGCCGCTGATGCTGCTCGTCATCCTCTTCGCGACGATGAGCTTCCACGCGTTCTTCGGGGTCGTCATGACCGGCAGCACCACGGTGCTGGCGCCAGACTTCTTCGAGGTCGTGAAGATCCCGTGGATGACCGACGTCCTCGGCGACCAGCGCAAGGCCGGGGCCATCGCGTGGGGCATCGGCGAGGCGCCCACGGTGCTGCTGACCCTCATGGTCGCCATCGCCTGGGTCCGCTCCGACCGTGCCGAGACGTCCCGCAAGGACCGCCAGGCCGACCGTGACGGCGATGCCGAGCTCGCGGCGTACAACGCGCACCTCCAGGAGCTGAGGCGCCGCACCGAGGGAAGGGGCTGACGCGATGCGCGTGGCAGTCGTGCAGGTCGCCTACGGCGACGACGAGCCCGTCGAGGCACGGGTCGAGCGGGTGGCTGACCTGGTGCGGGCCCAGCGCGGGCACGACCTCGTGGTCCTGCCGGAGCTGTGGTCCGCCGGCGGTTTCGCCTACCGGGAGTGGGACGCCCGCGCCCAGCCGGTCGACGGCCCCGTGGGGACGGCGATGGCGGCCGCGGCGCGGGACGCCGGCGTCATGCTGCACGCCGGCTCCATCGTGGAGCGGCCGGCCGACGGCGAGACGGGGCCCGAGGGGCGGGGCCTGTGGAACACGTCGCTGGTCTACGGCACGGACGGCAGCCTCGTCGCGACCTACCGCAAGATCCACCGGTTCGGCTTCGGCGCCGGTGAGCCACGGCTGATGGACGCCGGTGAGGACGTGGTCCTCGTCGACCTGCCCGGTGGTGCGGGGCGGGCCGGGCTGTCCACCTGCTACGACCTGCGCTTCCCCGAGCTCTACCGCCGACAGCTCGACGCCGGTGCCACCGCGTTCATCGTGCCGGCTGCGTGGCCCGCAGCCCGGGTGCGCCACTGGACCCTCCTGGCACACGCGAGGGCCATCGAGGACCAGTGCGTCGTCATCGCCTGCAACACCGCGGGCACCCACGCGGGGACGCCGATGGGCGGCCACTCCCAGGTCATCGACGCCAGGGGCGAGGCGCTCGCGATGGCGGGGACTAGCGAGGAGGTGCTCAGTGTTGAGGTCGACATGGAAGCGGTGACCACCTGGCGTGAGCAGTTCCCCGTCCTGAAGGACCGTCGGCTGTGACCGCCGACCCCCGCACGGCGACCCGTGCGACGACCCGCCTGCGCGCCCCCGAGCTCACCGGCCGCGGCTGGCTCAACACCGGCGGGACGGACCTCTCGCTGGCCGACCTGCGCGGCCGCGTCGTCGTCCTCGACTTCTGGACGTTCTGCTGCGTCAACTGCCTGCACGTCCTCGACGAGCTGCGCCCGCTCGAGGAGAAGTACGCCGACTCGCTGGTGCTCGTCGGCGTCCACTCCCCGAAGTTCGAGCACGAGGCCGACCCCGACGCCCTCGCGGCCGCGGTGGAGCGGTACGCCGTGCACCACCCCGTGCTCGACGACCCCGACCTCGTGACGTGGCAGGCCTACACCGCTCGCGCGTGGCCGACGCTGGTGGTCATCGACCCCGAGGGCTACATCGTCGCGTCGATGTCCGGCGAGGGCCACGCCCACGGGCTGTCCGTCCTCGTCGAGGAGCTCATCGCCGAGCACACTGCCAAGGGCACGCTGCGGCAGGGGGACTCGCCCTACTCGCCGCCTGAGCCGGCCGAGACGGCACTGCGTTTCCCGGGCAAGGTCGCCGCCCTCCCGGACGGCTCGGTCGTCGTGTCCGACACCACCCACCACGAGGTCGTGTGGCTCGAGCCCGACCTGGTGACCGAGCGCGGCCGCTTCGGTGGGGAGGGCGTGCTCGCCGAGCCCCAGGGTGTGCTCGTGCTGCCCGAGGAGACGGCCCAGCGGGTGGGCTACGACGTGGTCGTGGCGGACTCCGTCAACCACCAGGTCAAGGGCCTGCGGCTCGGCGACGGGTCGTGGACGCTGCTGGCCGGGACGGGTGAGCAGCTGCGCGAACGCTCCGGCAGCGGACCGGCGCTGCGGCAGGCGCTCTCGACCCCGTGGGACCTCGCGTGGTTCATCGACCGGGTCGTCGTCGCGATGGCCGGCGTCCACCAGCTGTGGGCCCTGCACCTGGCCACCGACCCGGCCGACAACACCGTCGCCGTCCTCGGCGGGACCTCTGCCGAGGGCATCCGCGACGGCGCCGCGGACGAGGCCTGGTTCGCCCAGCCGTCCGGCCTGGCGGTCTCGGCCGACGGCAGGCGCCTGTGGGTCGCCGACTCCGAGACCTCGGCCCTGCGTTCGCTCGACGTCACCGACGACGGGTTCGTCGTGACCACGCACGTGGGACAGGGGCTGTTCGACTTCGGCCACCGGGACGGCGCGGCCGACCAGGCCCTGCTCCAGCACCCCCTCGGGGTCACCGTGCTGCCCGACGGGTCCGTCGCGGTGTCCGACACCTACAACGGTGCCGTGCGCCGTTTCGACCCCGTCGCGAGGGAGGTCAGCACCCTGGCCACGGGGCTGCGCGAGCCCTCCGACGCGATGGTCCAGACCGACGGCTCGGGGGCGACCCACCTGCTCGTGGTCGAGTCGGCTGCACACCAGCTCGTGCGGATCCCCCTGCCCGACAAGGCGACCCGCGTCGACGGGCTCGCCCGCCAGACGCAGCGCCCGAGGACGGCCGTGGCGGCGGGCGAGCTCCGGCTCGAGGTCACCTTCACCCCACCGACCGGCCAGAAGCTCGACCACCGGTGGGGCGACCCCACCTGGCTCATGGTCTCGGCGACGCCCGAGCACCTGCTGCGCGCTGGTGGTGGCAGTGCCGAGGGCCTGACGCGGGTGCTCGACCTCGACCCCTCGGTGGGTGACGGGGTGCTGCACGTGTCGGTCCGGGCTGCCTCGTGCGACGGCGACCCCGTCACGGGTGAGGTGCCCGAGCACGCCGCCTGCCACCTCTACCAGCAGGACTGGGGCATCCCCGTCGTCCTCACCGAAGGGGCTCCGGCCGAGCTGACGCTCGACCTGCGCGGGGTCTGAGCGCGGCGCGCGGGACACCCGGGGCGGCACCCGCTGCGGCGCGGCATTCCTGCAGGTCAGGCGTTGCGGCACTACAGTCGTCGGACCGGGTCAAACCCGAACCCGCGACACCCAGGAGTGAGCATGTACATCGGAGTCGGCATCTTCCTCATCGTCGTCGGCGCGATCCTGACCTTCGCCCTCAACGCCTCCGTCGACGCGGTCAACCTCGGCATGATCGGGTGGATCTGCATGGCCGCCGGCGTGCTGGCGATCCTGCTCTCGCTCGTCGTGACCAACCGCCGCACCGCCGCGGGCGGCTACTCGGCACGCCGGGTCAGCCACACCGACCCCGCCACGGGCACCCGCGTCGACGAGGTCGACGTCGACCGCGACGGCCGCATCTGACGCTCGACCGACCACACCGCCACGGGGCGGGCCGGGTGACCGGCCCGCCCCGTGGCACGTCCGGGTGCTGGTGGGCGTGCTGCCGCTGGGAGTGGTCGCAGGTCAGCGGATGGGACGCACGACGTTGCCCATCAACCCCGTCTCGGAGAGGCTGATGCTGCGCACCCTGATGTCCGGTCCGTCGACACGGTCGGCCTCGACGATCTGGTCGTTGCCGAGGTAGAGCGCGACGTGGTGGATCGCTGACGGCGACCTGCTCGCGTCCGACCAGAAGAGCATGTCGCCGGCCTTGCGGTTGGCGAGGGCGACCTTGTAGCCCTCGGCGTACTGCTGCGAGGACGTGCTCGAGATCCGCAGCCCCGCACCCTGGTAGAACGCGTACTCCATGAGGCCGGAGCAGTCGAAGCCGACGGTGTTGCGGTCGTCGATCCCGCTGGGGCTGCAGCAGATCCCCTTCGTGGGACCGGCGTAGTTGCCACCGCCCCACGAGTACGGGTACTTGCCCGTCATCGACTTCGCGGCGTCGACCGTGGCCGTGACCTTGGCCGCGACGGTGCCGGTGCCGGTGCAGTCGGGGGCCACCCGGCCGTCCGAGCCGGTGAAGACGTAGGCGTCGGAGACGAACCGGCCGGCGCCGATCTGGTCCCAGATGGTCGTGGTGCCGTAGGTGCCCGTGACGCTCGTGCCGGCCGTCTGGCAGCTGATGGTCACCGCGGCGCCATCCGCCACGGTGCCCACCGAGGTGTACCCGGTGCCCGGTCCGGAGCGGACCGTGAGTGCCGTGCCCGCCGTGTTGACCGTGCCCGAGGCCGCGCTGGCCGCGGTGGCGCCGGCCAGCGCGATGCCCCCGGCGACCAGGGTGACGACCGCGGCCCGGGCGAACCCGGCCCTGCGCTGAAGTGCTCGCATCTTCTCTCCTTCGTGTGGAGGCCGGTTGGCCCCTCGCAGGGTCGCGCGGGTCCGGCAGGCACAGACAGGGCTCCGCGTGGCCGGTCGGTGCCATGGCCTCGACGTGACGCGCCAGGTGGTGTCGCTGTCCGCTGCGGTTGACCTACGTTCGCCGACGAGCGGATGCCACCGGCGCCGCCGGCGGCCAACCCCTTACAGCCGCAACGACCCACGAAGGAGCTCGAAGCCATGAAGAAGCTGTTCGCCCGCACCGGCCGTCGCGGTGGTCTCGCCGTCGGCGGCGCCGCCGTCACCATCGTCGCGCTCGCCACCGCCGCTCTCGCGGCCAGCGGCACCGTCAACACCGCCGGTGCGCCGCTCACCGTCCGCTCCGGACCCGGCACCGGCTACAGCGCCGTCGGCACCGTCAACGACGGCGCGTCGGTGACCATCAGCTGCCAGACCGCGGGGACCACCGTCTCGGGCACCTACGGCACCTCCAGCCTGTGGGACAAGATCGGCACGGGTCGCTACGTCGCCGACGCGTACGTCTACACCGGCTCCGACAACGCCGTCGCCCCGGCCTGCTCCACGAGCAACACCGGGATGGTCGACGACTACCCCTACCGTGGCGCCACCTCGGGCATCGACCCGTGGAACTTCTACAAGGGCCAGTGCACCTCGTTCGCCGCCTGGCGCATCGTGGACCGCAAGAACGCCAGCTTCTCGAACTCCTTCAAGGGCCAGCACTGGGGCAACGCCAATCACTGGGACGAGGCCGCCCGGGCTGCCGGCATCTCGGTCAACAGCACGCCGACCGTCGGCTCCGTCGCCCAGTCCGACGCGGGCAGCTACGGCCACGTGGCCTGGGTCGCCGCGGTGAACAGCGACGGCACCGTCACGGTGGAGGAGTACAACTACGCCTCGCCCGACAGGTACGGCACGCGCCGGGTCGCCAAGAGCAGCTTCGAGTACATCCACATCAGCTGACCCCACGCTCGCCGGGCACCCCTGCGGTCGACGGCACCGACGTCGACCGCCGCCGGCGGCAGGACCGTGGCCCCGCACCCTTCCGGTGCGGGGCCAGGGTTCGTCAGCCGACCGGTACGTCCGGGTGCCCCGGCCCGGGTACCCAGCCGCGGTGCGCGGCGAGCACGCCGGCCTGGAAGCGGCTCTGGGCGTGCAGCGCCTCCACCGCCTCCGAGACCAGCCTGCGCACGGTGCGGACCGACACCCCCATGCGCCGCGCGATGGCCTCGTCCTTCTGGCCCTGGGCGAGGAGGCTGACCACCTGACGGATGCGGGCCTCGCTCAGGTGCGGGTCGCCGGGCAGCTCGCCGGGCTCGGCGGCCAGCGGCGTGCTGGCGTGCCAGACCTCGTCGAACAGCGCAGCCACCGGTGCGGTGAGGGCCGCGCCGTGCACCACCATCGCGCCGGCCGTCAGGTCGAGGCCCTGCGGGATGACGGCCGAGCTGTTGTCGATGACGACGGCGAGCATCGGTGGCGCGGGGTGGGCCCGCACCTGGGCCCCGAGGGCCACGGTGCGTCGCAGGTAGGCGTCCCAGTGGGGAGTGGCGAGTGAGACCTCGGAGACGATGGTGCGCAACGAGATCCCGCGTTGCAGCAGCGAGGTGTCCAGTCGCAGGGAGGCCTCGGTGGCGCGCTGGGAGAAGGCCTCCCCGGGCACCATGCTGGCGGCGTGGCGGGTGGCGGCGCTGGTCAGCTGGTAGAGCCTCGACCTGACCACGCGGAACCCGTCGAGCTGCTCGACGAGGCCGTCGTCGCCCACCTTGCGGCGGCTGGCCACGAAGGAGTCCACCAGCTCACCGATGGAGGTACGGGTCGCGTCGACCTCCCGCTGCCGGGCGAGCAGGCGCTCCTCCTCACGCGCGATCAGCACCTCCACGGCCTGGTCCGGTGGCAGGGCGAGGTAGTGCTGGAGCCTTTCGTCGCCGGGCTCGACGAGGGTCAGGCCGGCCAGGTGGTCGAGCTCGGTGCGGATGTCCGCGTCGGCGAGCCCGAGGTGGGCAGCCAACTCCTCGACGCCTGCCCGCGGCAGCTGCAGCATGGCGCGGTACACCTCCTCGGTGCGCTGCTCGACGCCGAAGGACTGCAACATCGTTCCCCCTGTGGCCGTCCGGCCTCGCAGCCGGTCTGGGCGGTTGGCGCCTTTATACCCCTTCGCCCGAGTCCGCGGCACGAGTCTGCGGAGTCGTCGCCAAGCCCTTGCCCTCTCCTTGCCAACTCGTCGACTTCCCCTCGTCGTGGTGTCACCAACCGGCCACGTCCGCTCGGTGCCAGCACCTCGCCTTCCGCTCGCGGTCGGCGCGGTCCACGCTCGTCCCCGGGGGGACCGCACCAGGCGGTTCACGTCACATGGGGAGAGAACATGAAGCGCACGTCCCGGATCGTCACCACCGCCGTCGCCGCCATGGTGCTGGCCGCGCTCGCGGCGCCGGTGGTGTCCACGGCTGCCGACCACCACTCGGCCACGAGGACCGGTGCGGCATCGGGCTCGGTGTCGGCCATCGGCTGGCCCGGCGACGACGCCAAGCCCGGGCACGACCCGAGCTGATCCCGTGTACCCCGTCGAGGCGAGGCTGCGTCCCCACACCACCGCGGGTGGTGGGGTCGACGCCTTGACGGGGCTGTTGCTCGGGCTGGCCGGCTCGGGGGAGGTCGAGCACGTCTCGGTGCTCGCCGCCGACGCCCACCTGCTTCGGGCGGTCCTGTTCGTGCGGGCCGAGCGCGCCCTCGGGGCCGAGCAGGCCGCCCGGCTCGCCCTCGCGCGGTGGTGCGAACAGGTCGGAGGGGCCGAGCTCCTCGAGTGCTCGGCCCTGCTCGACACCTCACCTCGCCCGTCCACCCGCCCGGGCTGACGCGGGGTACGCAGAAGGGCCGGCCTCCGGGGGGAGGCCGGCCCTTTCTGGTTGTGCGTGCTGCCTTCGAGGCGCGGGGTCCGCGGTCGGCCGGGTACGCCGCGGTCGCGTCAGAACGCGGACTCGGGCACGTCCATCAGGGCGTTGTCGGTCGCCTCGGCGATGGCCCGCTCGGCCGCGATCTTCGGCAGGACGGTGCGCGCGAAGAACGACGCAGCCGCGATCTTGCCCCGGTAGAAGTCGGCGTCCTTCTGGGTGAGGGTGTCGCCCGCCTCGAGGGCGGCGTGCGCGACCTCGGCCTGGCGCAGCAGGAGCCACCCGATGACGAGGTCGCCGGCGGCCAGGAGCAGGCGGGAGGTGTTCTGGCCGACCTTGTAGAGGTTGGTGACGTCGCCACCGTCCTGGCGCGGGTCGGACTTCATGAGCTCGCCGACCATGAAGCCGAGGATGCCCTGAACGTCCTCGAGGCCCTTGCCGAGCAGCTCGCGCTCGGTGGTGAGGAACTGGCCGCCCTCGCCGGCCTTGGCGAACTCCTGGATCTGCAGCGCGAGGTGCGACAGCGCCTGCGCCTTGTCCTTGATGATCTTGCGGAAGAAGAAGTCGAGGCCCTGGATGGCGGTGGTGCCCTCGTAGAGGGTGTCGATCTTCGCGTCGCGGATGTACTGCTCGATCGGGTAGTCCTGCAGGAACCCGGACCCGCCGAGGGTCTGCAGCGACTCGGTGCCGAGCAGCACCCACGCGCGCTCTGACCCGACGCCCTTGACGATGGGCAGCAGCAGGTCGTTGACGCGGCCGGCCAGCTGGGCCGGGCTGTCGTCGGCGAGCACCTCCGAACCGCTCGCGAGCTGGGCCTGGTCGACGGTGTCCTGCTGGGTGGCCGTGTAGATGACCAGTGCGCGCAGTCCCTCGGCGTAGGCCTTCTGGGTCATGAGGGAGCGGCGCACGTCGGGGTGGTGGGTGATCGTCACCCGGGGGGCGGACTTGTCGGCCTGCTGGGTCAGGTCGGCGCCCTGCACCCGCTCCTTGGCGTAGTCGAGGGCGTTGAGGTAGGCCGTCGACAGGGTCGAGATGGCCTTGGTGCCGACCAGCATGCGGGCGTGCTCGATGACGCGGAACATCTGGGCGATGCCGTCGTGGATGTCGCCGGTGAGGGTGCCGACCGCCGGCTCCTTCTCGCCGAAGGTGACCTCGCAGGTGGTCGAAACCTTGAGGCCCATCTTGTGCTCGAGGTTGGTGACGTAGGCGCCGTTGCGCTCGCCGAGCTCACCGGTCTCGAGGTCGACGTGGAACTTGGGGACGATGAACAGCGACAGGCCCTTGGTGCCGGGGCCGGCGCCCTCGGGGCGGGCCAGCACGAAGTGGATGACGTTGTCGGTCATGTCGGACTCGGCCGAGGTGATGAATCGCTTGACGCCGGTGACGTTCCAGGTGCCGTCGCCGTTGTCGGTCGCCTTCGTGCGGCCGGCGCCCACGTCGGAGCCGGCGTCGGGCTCGGTCAGCACCATCGTGCAGTGCCAGCCCTTCTCGACGATCCACTTCGCGAGCTTCTTCTGCTCGTCGGTGCCGAGGATGTAGAGGAGCTTGGCGAAGGAGTAGGACGCCGCGAACATGGCGATGGCGGGGTTGGCGCCGAGGACCATCTCGTTCATGGCCCACTTGAGCGAGGGCGGGGCGACGGTGCCGTCGAGCTCGCCGGGGACGTCGACGCCCCAGAAGCCGGACTCGACGTACGCGGCGTAGGACTTCTTGAAGCTCTCGGGCATGGCCACCGAGTAGGTCTTCGGGTCGTAGACGGGCGGGTGGCGGTCCGCGTCGGTGAACGACTCGGCGAGCTCGTGCTCGGACAGCCGCGCGACCTCCTTGAGCATCTCCCGGGCGGTGTCCTCGTCGACCTCCGCGTAGGGCCCCTGGCCGAGGACGTCCTGCCGGCCGAACACCTCGAACAGGTTGAACTCGAGGTCTCGCAGGTTGCTCTTGTAGTGGCCCATTCAGGGCACCTCCGCACGTGTCGCACATCGTCGTCGCCGGCCGTACTGGTCGGTAACTTCCATGGTGCTACTGGCGGGTAATGAATGCAAGCCCCGGTGGCGAGGGTCACCGGAACGGCTGAGGAGCAGGGTGTCGCGGGCGGTGGCGGGGTGCGACGCGACCCCGCCCACCCGGCATACTCGCCGTGTGACCGAGCAGAGCCCGACCGACAGCCGCGCAGATGCCGTGGAGCTCGCGCGGACCGACCTCGAGGCGGGCCGGGAGTGGAAGGCGCGCGACCGGCTGGCCGCCCACGTCGCCGGCACCTGGGACCCCGAGGCCCTGGGCCTGCTCGGTGAGGTGCACGCCCGGATGCGCGACCTGCCGTCCGCGGGAGCGGCGTGGTTCGGCTCCACGCGCCGGGGTGCGGACGTCGACGAGGCGGTCGAGGCCTGGCGCGAGCGGCACGGCGACAGCTTCGTGCAGATGTGGCACAGCCTGCCCCGCTCGGTGCGCGACCACGAGGGCAACGCCAGGGTCGACGCGCTCCGGCGGCGTGTCGAGCGTGACCGGCCCGCGCCGGTCGACGGGGCCGAGGGTGACAACGAGGGCGGCGTGGACGCCGCCGTCATCATCGCGATCGCGCTCGGGGTCCTCTTCGTCGTCTGTGCGGTGATCGGGTTCGTCACGCTGCTCGGCTGGCTGGTCCCCTGAGCGCCTCACCTGCCCGGGCCGCGCTGGTGGCCCACGTGGCCTCCCTCGTGCCGGCCCCGGCCGGCGAGGACTGCGTACGGGTCGGTGTCGACGGCGTCGACGGCGCGGGGAAGTCGACGTTCGCGCGCGAACTGTCCGAGGCGCTGCGGCGCCAGGGGCGCCCCGTGGTGGAGCTGTCGGTGGACGACTGGCACCGACCTCGCGCCGAGCGCTACGCCCGGGGACCACGGTCGCCGGAGGGCTTCTGGCTCGACTCCTTCGACTACGGACGCCTGGTCGCCGAGTGCCTCGGCCCCCTCGGACCGGGTGGTTCACGGTCCTACCGGGCGGCCGGGCACGACCTGCGCACCGACGAGCTGCTCTTCGACGACCCGGTCGCGGCGCCCCCGGGGGCTGCCGTCGTGGTGGACGGCCTGTTCCTGCACCGCTCCGAGCTCGAGGGCGCCTTCGACTTCACCGTCTTCGTCGACGTCCCCTTCGAGGTGTCGGCGGCGCGGATGGCGGTCCGGGACGGCTCGCCGCCGGACCCGGCCCACCCCGACCTGCGCCGCTACGTGCAGGCCCAGCGCACCTACCTCGCCGAGCGCTCGCCGCGTGACCGTGCCGACTTGGTCGTCGACAACACCGAGCTCGACGCGCCGTACCTCGTGGAGTCGGCCCTCGACTGACGCGGCCCCGCGCGTGACTTTGCCCGATGTTTACCCCCGTTTGCCCGGGTGCGGGTTGATTTGGGTGGACTGCCGCAGAGAATGAGTCGGGCGCCAGTGGAGGCACGGCCGACGAGGTGTCCCGGCCCGCCTCCCCACGCCGGTGCGCGGTGCCGTCGGCCGGTGCGCGAACGGGGGACGCGTGGCTTCGGAGCTCGTCGAGGACCTGTCGTACGCAAGACCCGCCGACCCCGTCCTCACCGGTTCCACCGCGCCACCGGCCCCGCTGACCCGAGCGGTCGTCGCCCTCCTGGGCCACATCGCCGCCCAGCACGACCTGCAGCGCGTGTCCGCCGCCGTGAAGACCCCACCCAAGACGCTGCTGCGGCAGATCGACCGCCTCGAGCAGGTGCACGGCTCACCGGTGGCGCGCAGGGTCGGAGCACGGCTGGCGCTCACCGAGCTCGGCCACCGGCTGCTGGTCGCCTCCCGGGCCTTCTACGTCCACGTCGACGGGGCCCTCGACCGAGCCGCGGGGAGCGTGTCCGCGGGACGGCCCGTGCGCCTGGCCTCGGCGCTGCACCTCGATGCCGGCCTCCTGCACGAGCTCGCGACCTCCGATCTGCCGATGCTGCGGGTCGAGCTCCACGAGGCCCGCGCCTGCCTGGCCCGCTACGAGGACTACGAGGTCGACGGTGCCCTGGTCTGGTCGATGGGCGAGCGGGACGGCCGGTGCCGCAGGAGGCAGGGCGTCGTCACGGTCGTCGACGACCCCCTCTGGGTCGTGCTTCCGGAAGGGCACCCGCTCTCCCTGCGCCGGGTGCTGAGCTTGGCCGACCTCGTCGACCAGCCGTGGGTGAGCGGGGTCGACGAGCGGGGTGAGCCCGTGGTCGCCGTCGTCTTCGCCCGCCACGGCCTCCCGGTGCCGGCGCGGATGCAGGTCGCGGAGTCGGCGTCCCTCGCGCACTGCATGGGGCTGCGCACCGGGTCCTTCACCCTGCAGTCGCCGTCGACGATCCCCGACGCCTCCTGGGGTGCCGCTCGGCCGCTGGCGGAGTCACCGTGCCGTCGGCTCCTGCTCCTGGCCGGCGCGACCCTCTCGCCGGCGCACCTCGAACAGCTCGCCGCGCTCGTGCGCGAGCACCTGGTGTCGCGCGCCCGCCGGCGTCTCGGGGACGGGCACGGCGTGCCGGACCGGGGTACGTGGCGCAGCAGCCAGCCGCTGTGCGCCCTGCCCCAGCCCGGTGGGTCGGCGTCCGCGGGCGAGCCCGCGGGTGCGTCGGCCAGCCCGTCGGCTGGCGCGTCGGCTGGTGCGTCGCCGCGCGTGGCCGCGGTGTGCGGGGGACGTCGGCGGACGTTCGCCGCCCCGTACCTCCTGGACTTCGGTGACGTCGAGGTCCTGGCTGCCGTCTCACGGCTCGGCAGCATCAACCGGGCGGCGGCGTCGCTGTCGATGAGCCAGCCCGCGCTGACCCGCCGACTCCAGCGCCTGGAGGCCGAGCTCGGGGTGCAGCTGTTGCTCCGGGACTCCCGCGGTGCTCGGCCGACGGAGTTCCTCGAGCGCCTGCTGCGGGGGATCGAGGAGGCGGGTCAGCGGTTCACCGGGGTGGTCACCTCGCCCGCCCGCCCTGGCCGCGTCGAGGCCCCCCGCTCCTCATGAGGGGTGCGTGGGCTGGTCCGGTGCGCCGAACCGCGCCAAGTGGTGCCACACCTTCTTGAGGTCCTGCGGGTGGTGCTCCTGCGTCGCCGCGGCGGCACCGATGACGGCCGGGTCCAGCCAGCCGTCGACCGCCACCTCCTCGGCCAGCGCCACGATGTGCCGGCCGCGGTAGTCCGGGTGCCGCCGCACCGTGTCGAGGTCGACCCGGAAGCCGCCGTGCCACTCGACGGCGCAGGGGAGGTCGGCCGCTGCGCCCTCGACTTCCGAGCCACGGAAGGCCGGGTCGAGGACCACCGCCTCGACATCGGTGGCCAGGTCGAGCACGCCGTGCACGTGGGCCTCGACGTAGCTGTCGAGGTCGTCGACGACGCCCGAGGTGAGGTCGTCGTCGGCGCGCCGCGCCAGGTCGAGCGCGGCGGCGGTGCCGAGGTGCTCGGGCTCGAAGAACGAGTCGGGGTAGCAGAAGGTCGTCCGCAGCAGGGTGTGGGCAGCGAGCCTCAGGTGCGCCGACCCGAACCGGGGAGCACCCCCCACCGGGCGCCGCCGGTGGTTCAACGCGCCGTACCGGGGCCGCTCGCGGTCGGGGGCGTCGTCGTACGCCCCACCGAAGATGCGCTGCTCCCACCGCCACCGGTCGCCGCCGGGGTGTGCCGTGAGGCCGCCGTTGCTCGTGCCCGTCTCGAACTGGGAGCGGTAGGTGCCGTCGGCGGCCACCGCCTGCAGCACCGAGGTCCCGCGGTGCAGGCGCTCGGGGTGGAAGTTGACCGTGACGCGCAGCGTCGGGTCGACCGGGCCGCCAGTGGCGGCTCGCTCCACGTGCGTGACCGCGGCCTCGGCCCACGGTGACAGCTCCCTCACGCGCAGCACCCTGCCACGACCACCAGCCCCACCACGTCGGCAGAGGCTACCTGCGCACCTGGCTGGCAGGTGGGGCGGCGATCTCGTAGTCGTCCCAGTGCGAGTACCGAACGACGCGTGAGCGGTCCGACGCCGTGTAGCTGAGCGGACGCCCGTAGACGTCGAGCTGCCAGGTGCCCGGGATCGCCGTCCGCTTCGAGTCGGAGAACTTGTTGCCCTGGCTCTCGGGGTCCGTCGGGGCGGAGAGGGTCCAGCCTGCCCGGGAGAGCGCCTTGACCCTGACCTTCCCGGCGGCGTCGATGGCGGCGTACCGGTCGATTCCCCGGCAGTCCCCGGACCAGAGGTCGTCGACGAGGTCGAGCGTGTCGGCGACGGCCTGGGAGGGCGGGTCGGTCTGGTCGCCGGTGAGGTCCACCTCCAGCCAGGACTGCGCCGACCCCATGCGGTCCTGCACGTAGGCGGTGCCGCGGACGACGACCACCTCCGCGACGCCCTTCACGGGGTTGGTCACCAGGAAGTCGTTGCCGCCGACCTCGGCGACGCAGGTCACGGTGCGGTCTGCCGTGGTGGTCGTGAGCTCGACGGTCGACCCGATGGTGCGCTCGAGCAGCTGCGCGGCGAACTCCGTCCCGGTCAACGCCTGGCCCACGCCGTAGTCGGGCGGAGCGGGGGTCGAAGGCGACGGGCTCGAAGGGGACGGGCTGGAGGAGGACGAGGGTGAGGTGGCCGACGTCGGCGCTGTGGAGCTGCTGCGTGAGGTGGCGGCGTCGCGCGGCTGGCCACCCGAGGTGCACCCGGCGGCGAGCACGACACCGGCCAGCGCAAGGCCGACAGTGGTGACACGTCCCATGGTCTCCCCCTGACCGTCGCACCGTGCGACGCGCCGGAGTCTGCCACGATGGACGGCCCGGACGAACAGGACACGGCAGAGCATGATCCTTCCCGAGGTCAGGGACCCGCGCTTCGTGACGATCCGCCGCGGGGGCACCCTCACCGACGCCGACCACCACCTCCTGGCCCTGTGGGCGGCGGCCTGTGCGGAGCACGTGCTCCCGCTGTTCGAGGCCGCCCGGCCCGGTGACCCCCGGCCGCGCGAGGCAGTCGAGCACGCCCGGCGGTGGGCCGCCGGCGAGGTGGCGATGATGCGGGCGCGCGCGGCCGGTGGCCACGCCATGGGCGCGGCCCGGGACCTGCGTGGTGCGCCGAGGTTCGCCGCGTACGCCGCAGGTCAGGCAGCGGTGGTCGCCCACGTCGCGGAGCACGAGCTGGGCGCCGCCGCCTACGCCATCAAGGCAGCGCAGGCTGCTGCCTCGGCGGGTGAGGAGGAGGCGGTCCGGCGGCTGGAGTGCCGGTGGCAGCGCGAGCAGCTGCCCGAGGAGGTCCGCGGACTGGTGCTCGACGACCAGCGGCGCAGGAACGAGCTCTGCTGGTCGGTGTTCGAGGTCTGAACAGGGTCGTCCGAACGGCCACACAGCCCCGCAACCTGCGCATTCGTGGCAGCAGGGGCGTATCGGCGTGTTACGTTCCGCCCAGTCAGGTGGTTGCAGCTGCGCACGGACCCCCGTGATGCCGTCCACCACGTCTGTTGGGGGTTCTCGGTATGCGGTGTGTGCGTCGACGCGGTCCTGCCCTGACGGTGGCCGCCCTCTTGGGTCTGTCCGTCGTCGGTGTCGAGACGGCCACTGCGCCCTCGGCCCTCGCGGCCGGCGCGACGCCGACGTACGCGGTCACCGACACCGTGCCGGTCGGCAGCGGTCCGGGGCCCATCGCCGTCAACCCCGGGACCGGTCGCGTGTACGTGGGCAACCAGGCCGACAGGACGGTCTCGGTCCTCACCACCCCGGACGACACGGTGGCGGCCACGGTGCCCGTGGGCGGCGCGCCCTTCTCCGCCGCGGTCAACCGCACGACCGGCAAGGCCTACGTCACGACGGGCACCGGCGGGTCCGGTGACCACCAGGGCGACCTCGTGGAGCTCGACGCCTCCGGTTCGGTCCGGGACTCCCGCTCCCTGCAGCAGGACGGCGACGGCCCGCACTTCGGGGTGGCGGTCAACGCGGTGACCGACTCCGTCTACGTCACCCACTTCTACGGCAACTCGGTCACGGAGTACTCCGGTGCGACGATCGCGCCGACCTCGCCGACCTTCTGGGCCGGCCCCATCGTGACCGCTGTGGCGGTCGACGAGCAGACCGGCCGGCTCTACGTGGCCAACCTCGACTCCTTCAGCATCACGGTCGTCGACGGCTCGACGCACCAGGGTCTCGCGACCATCCCCCTTGCGGGCCGTCCGGCCGGTATCGCGGTCGATGCCTCGCACCACACCGCCTACGTCCCCACGACCGCCGACACCCTCGCCGTGGTCGACACCCGGACCGACGCCGTCGTCGACTCCGTCCCGGTGGGACGCGCGCCCAGCGGCGCCGCCGTCGACCCCGGTGCCGGTGTCGTCTACGTCAGCAACAGCCAGGACGGCACGGTGTCGGTCATCGACGTGACGACCCACACCGTGACGGCGACCGTCCCCGTCGGGACCGCCCCGAGTGGCGTGGCCGTCAACCCGGGTACCCACACCGCGTACGTCACCAACAACGGCAGCAACACCGTGTCGGTGATCCGCACCCTCGCCGCGGCGCCGGCCGTCACCAACGTGCCGGGCGACGCGGTGGCAGGCGGGGCCTTCACCGCCACCGTCGCCACGACCGGTGACGGAACGCGCTCGGTGAGCTCGTCCACGCCTCAGGTCTGCACCACCGACGGCCTGGAGGTGGCACTCGTGGGGGTGGGCACGTGCACCCTGACCGCCGCCGTGGGTGCGGGCACCGAGTACGGCGCCGCCACCGGCTCGCCGCAGTCGTTCGAGGTGTCGAAGGCGGCGACGACGACCACGGTCACCGCGCCCGGTACCGCCAGTGCGGGGGACAGGGTGACGATCACCGCCCACGTGGCCCCGGCCCCGGCCGGCTCCCTGGCCCCGACGGGCACGGTCGACTTCTACCTCGACGGCTCGTCCACCGCGTTCGCCACCAAGGCGCTGGGCGCGGACGGGACCGCCAGCATCACCACCAGGACGCTGCCTGCCGGGTCCGACGACATCGTCGCGGTCTACAGCGGTGACTCGAGCTTCACCGCGAGCACGTCCAAGGCCTCCACGGTCACCGTGAGCCCGGCGCCCACCCCGACGCCCACCCCGTCGCCGACCACGACGACCGCCCCGGCCGCGGCTCCCGTGCCGACCATCGAGCCGACCCGCACCGCGACGACGCAGGCGCCCGCCGGGGAGCTGGCCCGCACCGGTTCCGACCCGGTCCCGCTCGCCCTCGCCGGGTTCGCCCTCCTCGGGGCCGGAGCAGGTGCCATCGCACTGAGCCGTCGACGCCCGCAGGGCCAGCACTCCCTCTAACGCGAGCCGGTCAGGCGCCTGCCGTCACGCTCCACCCGTCGGGGCCGTGGGAGCGCACGGGTGCAAGCCGTCACGTGGCGCTTGCGTGCAGCCTCCGTCTCACCAGCCGGCCTCCCGGTCTGCGGCGTCGACCTGCGCGAAGAACCTCGCGTGCACCCAGCACCGGGTGCCGCCGAGGAGGGTCAGCCTGCCCCAACGGTTCGAGACGGGACCGAGCCTCGTCCTGCGGGGCATCGAGCCGATGAGCCGCCTGGGCCTGGCGCCGCCGGAGGTCTTGGCGCTCTCCAGCACGTGAATGGCGTCGTCGGCGACGACGACGCCCAGGTAGGTGTTCCTGCCCATGTAGCCGGTCAGGTACGTGAGGATGATCCAGCCGAAAGACGGGGCCGTCTGCGCGATGAACGCCTGTCTGATGACCGTCCCCTCCGGCAGGAACGGCTGCGCTCGTTCGACGAGGTCGGCGCGGGGTGCGACGGTCGGGCCCATGGGCGAAAGGCTAGCCGTGCCAAGGGTTCACGGCCGCAGCTCCACAGCACGCGCGCGGACGGCCAGTGGTCGCGGAGGTGCCCCGTATTCTGGCGGGGTGAGAGTCGCCCCGATGCCGTCCCCGGGGTGGGGAAGCTATCTGGAGTCGGTCCACGACCGGCTCGTCGACCAGGCCGTCCACCAGCTCGGCCTCCCGAGGGACATGGCCCTGGAGGTCGTCGTCGGCAGACCGCGGAGCTTCGGGACGACGAGCCCGGCGCGTCGCGGCAGGTGGTCCTGGTCGCCCACACCGAGGACGGGGTCGAGGCCGGCTCCATCTGGGTCGGACAGGACCGCCAGCATCCGGCGACAGGCTTCATCCACGACCTGTTCGTCGCGCGCGAGCACCGGCGCACCGGCGTTGGGGCGACGGCTCGTCGAGGCCGCCCACGACTGGGCCGTACGGGCCGGCCTCCGAGAGATGCGGATGCACGTGTTCGGCGGGGACCACGCCGCCCGGTCGTTCTACCAGTCGCTCGGGTACTCCCCGGGAGCGACCCAGATGCACCGGAGCCTGCCCCTCGCCGACCCCGTCCTGCGCATCGTCCTCGCACGCGGGTCCGAGGGGACGGGCATGGAGGACCTGCTCGAACCAGCCGCGCGTCGCATCGCAGGACTGGTGCCGGGTCCGGCGCCGATCGAGTCGCTCGACTACCCGGCCACGGCGACGATCACGAGCTTCGACTGGCCGGGGTGGGTCCGGCTCGGGTCGAGCCCGCGAGAGGGGATCCGTGCACTCGTGACCCTGCTGGAGGACCATGCAGCACACTCGCCGACCGTCCCCGTCGTCCTCATGGGCTTCTCCCAGGGGGCCCTGGTCATCACCGAGGCGCTGACTCCTCCACGCCGGCGGCACCACGGCTTCGCGGCGCCCGCCCTGAGCGACCGCGCCCTGGGGGTGGTCCGCGCGGCCGTGTCCGTCGGGAA
Source organism: Pedococcus ginsenosidimutans (assembly GCF_039544395.1). Classification (NCBI taxonomy): domain Bacteria; kingdom Bacillati; phylum Actinomycetota; class Actinomycetes; order Micrococcales; family Intrasporangiaceae; genus Pedococcus; species Pedococcus ginsenosidimutans. The sequence goes on along the minus strand of NZ_BAABLO010000001.1, from coordinate 646,612 downwards.
CCCCTCCTTCCGGGCGGGGGAACCCTTCAACCGAGGCACCCCGGCGCCGGGGGTCAACGGGATGCGGGCTCGGACGCCAGGACTGCTGGACCACGTCGCGGACCGGGTGTTCGACTTCGCCGAGCACGACGACGTGTCGGCGCAGCACCTGCGCACGTCGACGGTCGAGGGGCACCTCGCGTACGGCGCCCGCGGCTACGTCGAACGCATCGTCGAGGCCGTCGAGCCCCTGCTCAGGACCAGTGCTCCGGAGCGACCCTGACCGCACCTAGCGACCCTGACCGCACCAGCGACCCTGACCGCACCAGCGACCCTGACCGCACCCGTCGAACCGCAGTTCGGGCACGGTCAGGGCACGCCGGACACTGCCCTCCTGGCTACACCCAGTGGGTGTCGTGCCGGAGCATGAACGCAGCTCTTTCCTCGTCGCTCATCTTCTCGCCCCGGGCCAAGGTCTCGAAGTAGTCCTCACGCGGGCCGCCGGGAGCAAACATCAGCAGCATGCTGGCCCGGCCTCCGCCGCGGAAGCCGTGGACGCCGCCCTCGGGCACGTAGAGGAAGTCGCCGGGCCGGGCGGTGACCCACCCGCGACCGTCGTGGAGGCGTACCTCGCCGGACAGGACGTAGAACTGCTCGGAGATGGAGCGGTGGAAGTGAGGGTCTGGACCGGACTCGTCCTCCCCGAACGTCCAGCGGTACAACCCGAAGCGCCCGGCGGTCTGGTCGCCGGTGGCGAGATACTCGCAGGTGCCTCCACTGCGGAACACCACTTCGGCCGGCTGGTCGGGTCCGCGCAGCCAGGCACTGTCCTCACCCCCTTCGCCGAGGTAGGTGTCGGCGGGGTACGGGCGGGGCAGCGACACCGCTCAGACCTGACTGGAGCGAGCCGCGACACCGTCCAGTCGCAGCTGGGTGGACTCGTCCCGGTGGCTGCCGCTGGTGCCCACGTGGCGGTCGCTGATCTCGGCCCCGTTCTTGATCACGTGGACGAGCGCCATGCCATGGCCACGACCGAGGCCCAGGTCGTCCGCCAGCCAGGCGAGGATCTCTCCCGCCTTGGTGTCAGGACCGAACCCCTTCTCATGTGCTCGGTCGACGATCTGTTGGGGGGTGAGGCCGGTCTTCTCCTCCGCCTTGTCGAGGTAGGCCTGAAACGACATGGGTGGTCCTTCCGTGGTGGTCACTTGTCGGTGAGGGAGACTCGCTCAGAACGGAAAAGTCATCGAGTCGTGGGGAGCAGAGACTGTTTATCAGGAGGCTGCGTGGACGCGCGAAGCATTACCTCCGAAGGGAATCGATGCATCGCAGGAGGAAGCCGCAGGTGGGAGACGAGCTCCTTGCCTGCGGCTTCGGCGTTGGAGCCGGTGACGAGAGCCGTCGCGACGGGCTCGCTCCGCGCGCGGGCGGCACCCTCCCGATTCTCGGCATGCTCTTGAGCCGGAACGAGGAAGACCCCCCGACGAGAGGCGTGTCGGGGGGTCTTCCTCGTTCCGAGCCGGTGACGAGAATCGAACTCGCGTGTCCAGCTTGGGAAGCTGGCGCTCTACCATTGAGCTACACCGGCGCGCGCCGCCCCGGAAGGGCGACGCGGCAGGCAGTCTAGCCGACGACCCGGCGCAGACCGGACACCCCTCGTCACGGCGTTCTACCCTCGGCTCGTGAGTGCGCTGAACCTGGTCCCCCTGCTGCGGCCCATGGGTCCTCGGGACCCGCACGAGGCTCACCGCGTCGCCTCCCCGCTGGAGCTGTTCTTCGACCTCGTCTTCGTGGTCGCCATCGCCAGCGCTGCGGCCGAGCTGCACCACGGGCTCTCGACCGGCCACTACGAGAGTGTCCTCGGGTTCGGACTGGTCTTCTTCGCCATCTGGTGGGCGTGGATGAACTACGCGTGGTTCGCCTCCGCCTACGACTGCGACGACGTCGTCTACCGCCTGCTCACCTTCGCGATCATGGCCGGCTCGCTGCTGCTGGCAGCGGGCGTGCCGGACCTGTTCGACGACGGCCAGTCCGTCGCCGTCGTGAGCGGGTACGCGCTGATGCGCCTGGCGATGGTCGCCCTGTGGCTGCGCGTGGCCAGGGGCGACACGCCGCACCGCACGACGGCGATGACGTATGCCGTGGGCATCACCGTCGTCCAGGCCCTCTGGATCGCGCGGCTCGCCCTCCACGGGTCGGGCCTGCTCTACGCGTCGTTCGGGGTCCTGGTCCTCGCCGAGGTGGCGGTGCCGTGGCTGGCCGAGCAGCGCGGCGGGCCGACGCCGTTCCACCCGCACCACATCGCCGAGCGCTACAGCCTCTTCACGATCATCGTCCTCGGCGAGGTGATCCTCGCCAGCGTCCAGGCCGTGCAGGGGGTGCTGGCCAAGCCGGACGTCGCGGGCAGTGCCGCCGGCCACAGCGTGCCGGCGGCCGCGGGTGGAGGAGGGTCGGGGCTGACGCCGGGACTCGTCCTGCTGGCGACCGGGGGCCTGCTCATCGTGTTCTCCCTGTGGTGGCTCTACTTCAAGCGCGACCACGTCGACCTCATCGGGCACGGCCGGACGATGACCTGGGCCTTCTCCTACGCCCACGTCCTCGTCTTCGCAGCCGTCGCCGCGGTCGGTGCCGCACTGGCGGCCGCGGTCGACGTCGTGGAGCACCAGTCGGCGGCGTCGTCGCGGTCCGTCGCGTTCGCCCTCGCCGTCCCGATCGCCGTCTACTCCCTCGTGCTCGGGGTCCTGCACGCCGCCGCCGACCGCGACCCGCGGACCGCGGTGCCGGCAGCGACCCTCGCCATCGTGGTGCTCGCGGTCGCGGCGGTCGGGCCGCAGGCGCCCGTGGCCGTCCTGCTCATCGGGCTCGCGACGGCCGGAGCCGTCGTGCAGCACGTCCTCGTCGCGCAACGGCGCCTCGCGCAGGGCGGGCGTTAGTCTCTCCCCGTGCTGCTCAGCGACCGCGACATCAAGTCCGAGATCGACGCCGGACGGGTCGTCCTCGACCCGTGGGACCCCGAGATGGTCCAGCCGTCGAGCGTGGACGTGCGCCTCGACCGGTTCTTCCGGCTGTTCGACAACCACAAGTACCCGTACATCGACCCCGCGGAGGAGCAGCCCGACCTCACGCGCCTCGTCGAGGTCGACCCGGGCGAGCCGTTCGTGCTGCACCCGGGTGAGTTCGTGCTCGGGTCGATCTACGAGACGGTCACCCTGCCCGACGACGTCGCCGCCCGCGTCGAGGGGAAGTCCAGCCTCGGTCGCCTCGGCCTGCTGACCCACGCCACGGCCGGGTTCGTCGACCCGGGGTTCACCGGGCACGTCACCCTCGAGCTGAGCAACGTCGCGACCCTGCCCATCAAGCTGTGGCCCGGGATGAAGATCGGCCAGCTCTGCTTCTTCCGCCTCTCCTCACCGGTCGAGAACCCTTACGGCAGCGCCAAGTACGGGTCGCACTACCAGGGCCAGCGCGGCCCGACGGCGAGCCGTTCGTTCCAGAGCTTCCGCGCCACCGAGGTCTGACACGTCCTCCTGAGGCATCCGGCCCATCCGTGGGGGCGCCGGCGCCGAACCAGTGACGTCACCGCCCACGAAGGAGATCGCACGCCCATGCCCGCCGCACGCCTGCTCTGGCCCACCGAGGTCGAGGACCCCCGCGCCGTCGTCCTGGTGCTGCACGGGGGCCGGTCACGCGGTCGCGGCGCCGTCCGGCCGTGGCAGGGAGCCGTCCTGAGGATGGGACCGTTCGCCACCGCGGTCGCGGAGGCGGGCCGGGGCCAGATCGGCGTCGCCGCCCTGCGCTACGCCGTGCGCGGCTGGAACGGCGACGAGGCCAGCCCCCTCGCCGACACGCGCCTCGCGCTCGAGCAGGTCGCCGCGCGCCACCCCGGCGTGCCCATCGGGCTCCTCGGCCACTCCATGGGCGGACGCGTGGCCCTCCACCTCGCCGACGACCCCCGCGTCAACGCCATCGCCGCGCTCGCCCCCTGGGTCGAGCGGCCCGACCGTCCGCTGTCCCACCCCGGCCTGCACCTGCTCGTGATGCACGGGTCGATAGACCGGATGACGTCGGCCAAGGCCTCCCGCGCCATGGCCACCGCCATCGAGGGCCTCGGCGCCGACGTCACCTACGAGCGGGTCACCGGCGACACGCACGCGATGCTGCGGCGCGCCCGGCACTGGCACGAGCGGTCGGCCGGCTACCTCGCCCAGCACCTGTTGGGCACCCCGGAGTCCGCGACCCCCTCAGACGACCGGGTGGGCCAGGACCAGCACCGGTCGCGCTGACGACCGAGGTCATGGGGGAGGTTCAGCGCTCCTCCGGGGTGCTCACGGCATACCCCTCGACGATGCGCTCCGCGACGACGAGCTCGGGGGAGAGGTCACGGTCCTCCATCCCTGCGGGCAGGTCCGCGCAGCGGGCGAACGCTGCGGCGAGCTCGCCCACGGGACGCACGCCGCGCATCCGCAGCGCCCGCACCGCGCAGACGAGCTCGACCGCCAGCAGCCGCCGGTAGGCCGTCGCGGCCTCGCCGAGCCGCACCGCCGCCATGCCGGCGAAGCTCGCGTCGTCCTCGATGCCCGCGGAGACACCCGCGGTCTGCACGCTCGACGGCGTGGAGGCGTGGCCCCGGATGGTCGAGAGGGCGGAGGCGGCGACGTACTCCGCGATGAGCACCCCTGACGAGCCCGGCGTCGTGTCGGACAGGAAGAGTGGGAGCCCGCTCGCCGCGTCGGTGAGCACGTGGCTCACGCGCGACTGGACCGCCTGCGCCGAGCGCGTGAGGGCGAGCAGTGCGGTGTCCACGGCGAGGACGAGGTACGCCGCGTGGAAGCCGCCGTGGTGCGTGACCTGGCCGCCGTCCGCGGTGACGGTGAACAGGGGGTTCTCCGAGGCGGTGTTGGCGGCGGTCTCGACGACCGAGCGCAGCGCGGTGACGGTGTCGATGACGGGTCCGTGAACCTGGGGCCAGGTGCGCAGGCCGAAGAAGTCCTGCAGGTGCGCCGGTTCGCCGGGCTGGCCCTCCAGGAGCTCGCGCAGCACCCGGGCCACGGCGCGGGCCCCGTCGAACGGGGTGGCGTCGGCCGCGGTGCGGCTCACCGCCTCCGGGTTGCCGCGCAGGGCCACGAAGCTGAGGGCGCACACGGTGTCGGCGGCACGTGCGAGCGCGTGCAGGGACGCGGCGTGCAGCCCCGTCTCGGCGATGGCGAACGCGTTGGACGACATCAGCGGCAGGGCGTCCGCGGAGGTGAGGGACAGGTCGCGGCGCAGGCCCCCGCCGGCGCGCTCCCGCTCGCCGATCAGCGCCAGGCCCACCTCCGCGAGGGACGTGAGGTCGCCCGTCCCGAGGGAGCCGTACCGGTGGACGACGGGGAGGTCGGCGGCGTCGGCCCCCACGAGCGCGGCCAGCGCCTCGGCGAGCTGGGGTGACGCCCCGGAGCCGCCGGCGAGGAGCTGGTTGGCGCGCACCGCCAGCGCCGCGCGCACGACCGGTTCGGGGACGACCGCCCCCCAGCCCGCCGCGTGCGAACGCAGCAGTCGCAACCCGTGCTCGACGGCCGAGTCGGTCGTCTCGGCCCTGGCCGCGCCCACGCCGGTGGTGCGGCCGTAGACCGGCCGCTCGGCGCTGATGGCAGCGGCCAGCCGGTGCGACGCCGCGGCGCGGTCCAGCGCGTCGGGGTCGACGGTGGCCGTGCGCCCGGCCGCCGCACCGAGCAGCCCGTCGAGGTCCAGGGTGCGTCCGTCGAGGAGCAGCGCGGGGGAGTCGCGGTGCGGGGCATCGTCCACGAGCGTCAGTATCGCGCGCGGTCCGCGGTCGTCGGGGCAGGTCCGCACCAGGTCCGCGGCAGGTCTCGGTGAGGTCTCGGGGCCACTGCGCCCGTCGGTGTGCTGCATTAGGTTGGCTCGCATGATCGTCTTCGACGGGGTGACCAAGCGCTACCCGGACGGCACGGTGGCGGTCGACGACCTCAGCCTCGAGGCCCCGAGCGGCAAGATCACCGTGCTCGTCGGCCCTTCCGGCTGCGGCAAGACGACCTCCCTGCGCATGGTCAACCGGATGATCAAGCCGACGTCCGGCACGATCACGCTCGACGGCCGCGACACCGGCACGATGAAGGAGGCCGAGCTGCGCCGCGGCATCGGTTACGTCATCCAGCACGCCGGCCTGTTCCCCCACCGCACCGTCCTCGACAACGTCAGCACCGTGCCCCGACTCCTCGGGGTCGACCGCCGCGAGAGCGAGAAGCGGTCCATGGAACTGCTCGAGCGCGTCGGCCTCGACCCGGCGTTCGCCAAGCGCTACCCCGCCCAGCTCTCGGGCGGCCAGCAGCAGCGCGTCGGCGTCGCCAGGGCCCTTGCCGCTGACCCGCCGGTCATGCTCATGGACGAGCCGTTCAGCGCCGTCGATCCGGTGGTGCGCGAGCAGCTCCAGGACGAGTTCCTGCGACTGCAGGGCGACCTCGGCAAGACCATCATCTTCGTCACCCACGACATCGACGAGGCCATCAAGCTCGGCGACCAGGTGGCGGTGCTGAGGGTCGGCGGCAAGCTGGCGCAGATGGCCGAGCCCGCCTACCTGCTGTCCCACCCGGTCGACGACTTCATCGCCGACTTCGTGGGCCGCGACCGTGGCTACCGCGCGCTGTCCTTCCAGCCGACGCCTCGTCTCCCGCTGGCCCAGGAGCGGACGGTCGCCATGGGCGAGGACACCGCGAGCCTCGACACCGACTGGGTGCTGGTCGTCGACGAGCGCAACCACCCGCTCGGGTGGGTCGAGCCCCGTCGCGTCCACGGTGCGGTCACGAGCGAGGTGCTGCACCGGGGCGGCACGGTGGCGAGGGCGAGCGGCCCGCTGCGGGCCGCCCTCGACGCAGCGCTGTCGAGCCCCAGCCGCCGCGGTGTCATCGTCGACGACGCGGGTGCGCTGGTGGGCACGGTGCGCGCGCACGAGGTCCTCACCGCCATCGAGGACGCAGACCGCCCCGCCCTCGAGGACCCGGAGCACCCCGGCGCCGCCCCGACGCCCCACGCAGCGACCGACGCGAGCGCCTGAGCCCCGGCCATGACCTGGTTCCTCGACCACCTCGACGACGTGCAGTCGCGCACCCTGCAGCACGTCTACCTCGCGGGCCTCCCGCTGGTGCTCGGGCTGCTCATCGCCCTGCCGCTGGGCTGGATGGCCCGCCGCTACAAGGCCCTCTACGCACCGTTCACCGCAGGGTTCGGCCTTCTCTACACGATCCCGAGCCTCGCCCTGTTCGTCCTGCTGCCGGGCATGCTCGGCACCAAGATCCTCGACCCGGTCAACGTCGTGGTGGGCATGACCCTCTACACCGTCGCGCTGCTGGTCCGCACCGTCGCCGACGGCCTGGGTGCGGTCCCCGACGACGTGCAGCAGTCGGCGACGGCGATGGGCTACACCCGGGCCAAGCGGTTCTTCGCGATCGAGCTCCCGCTGGCCGTCCCCGTCATCTCCGCCGGGCTGCGCGTCGCGGCAGTGAGCAACGTCAGCATCGTGAGCGTGGCCGCGGTGCTCGGCATCCCCCAGCTCGGGCTGTTCTTCACCGACGGCTTCTCGCGCGACTTCTACGACCCGCTGTTCGTCGGCATCATCGCCTGTGTCGTGCTGGCGCTGCTGTTCGACGCCATCATCGTCCTGGCCACCCGGGCCCTCACGCCCTGGCTGCGCGCGACGGGGGGTCGAGCATGATCCCCGGGATCATCGACTGGCTCACCGACCCCGCGAACTGGTCGGGCCCCGATGGTGTGCCCACCCGCCTGTTCGAGCACGTCTGGTACTGCGCCCTGGCCCTTGCCATCGCCTCCCTCGTGGCCGTCCCGGCGGGGCTGGCGATCGGGCACACCGGGCGCGGGCGGTTCTTCGCCGTCAACCTCGCGGGCGCCGCCCGCGCCATACCCTCGCTCGGCCTCCTCTACGTCCTGGTGCTGTGGCTGTTCCCCAAGCTGGCCGGCGACTCCGCCTTCCTCGTGCCCACGCTCATCGTGCTGGTGGTGCTCGCGATCCCCCCGCTCATGGCGGGCGCGTATGCCGGCGTCGAGGGCGTCGACCCCGCCGCGAGGGACGCCGCGCGCGGCATGGGCATGACCGGTGGCCAGGTGCTGCGCAAGGTCGAGGTGCCGTGTGCGCTGCCGCTGATCTTCTCCGGCCTGCGCTCCGCGACGCTGCAGGTCGTCGGCACCGCGACCATCGCCGCCGTCGCCGGCACCGGTGGCCTCGGACGCTTCCTCATCGACGGGCAGAAGGTCCAGGACTTCCCGCAGATGGCGTCGGGCGCGCTCATCGTGGCGCTGCTGGCCCTGGGCCTCGACCTGCTGCTCGCCCTCGTGCAGCGCAGCGCCGTGTCGCCCGGCCTGACCGGGCGCAGCACGCGGCGGGGGAATACCCCTGTCGACGTGGAGATTGACCCTGCTGGGCGTACCGTTGACGCACCGGCCCGATGACCCACCCCGAGTTGAACCCTTCGAGTTGAACCCACTGAGGAGCAGGACCGTGAAGCTGAGCAGAATCACCCTGACCATCGCCACCGCCGCGGCCCTGATGACGACTGCGGCGTGCGGCAACTCCGGGGGCGACCCGCTCTCGACGAAGAGCTCCTCGTCCTCCGGCGGTGCCGGAGCAGGCGGCATCACCGTCGGCTCGGCCGACTTCCCCGAGAGCGCGCTGCTGGCCGAGATCTACGCCGGCGCGCTCAAGGCGAAGGGGGTCAAGGTCTCCACCAAGCTCAACATCGGCGCGCGTGAGGTCTACATCCCTGCGCTTCAGGACGGCTCGATCGACCTCATCCCCGAGTACACCGGCGTCCTCGCCCAGTACTTCGACAAGAACGCCAAGGCCACCGACGCCGACGGCGTCTACACCGAGCTCAAGGCGGCCGTCCCGGGCACCCTCATGGTCCTCGACAAGTCGGCAGCCGAGGACAAGGACGCCCTCGTCATGAAGAAGTCGAAGGCCGACGAGCTCGGGGTCAAGTCGATCGCCGACCTGCAGGGCAAGAGCAAGGACCTCGTCGTCGGCGGCCCGCCGGAGTGGAAGACCCGCATGACGGGCCTGCCCGGCTTCAAGAAGATCTACGGCCTGGAGTTCAAGCAGTTCCGCCCGCTCGACGCAGGCGGCCCGCTCACGCTGCAGGCGCTGAAGTCCGGCCAGATCGACGCGGGTGACCTGTTCACCACCGACCCGAGCATCGCCGAGAACGGCCTGGTCGCGCTCGAGGACCCGAAGAACATGTACGCGGCGCAGAACGTCGTCCCGCTCATCACCAAGAGCAAGAGCAACCCCACCATCCAGGGTGCGCTGAACGCGGTCTCCGCCAAGCTGGACACCGCCACGCTGTCGGCCCTGCTCAAGGAGGTCGTCTCGGACAAGAAGGACGCCGATGTGGTGGCCAAGGAGTTCCTCTCCAAGAACAACCTCGGCTGACGCCACGGACGACCTCGGCTCCCGCCGGCGTCACCGGCCATGACAGGGGCCGGGTGAGGGTGCCCCCCAGCACCTCACCCGGCCCTTGTCGTCTTTCCCCCGGCTCATTGACCCGGTGCCCGAGGCGGTGGGACACGCCCCTCCACGTCTCCCACGACCACGGTCCCGGATCTGCCGCGTCCAGAGTGGCGGTGCGGCGCGGGGCGGGCATCGGTGAAACCACGGATATTGCTTGGAGGCCCTCGGTAGCCTGAGGTGGTGCTGACACCGTGCGTCGGGCGGGATGAAGCCCTCGATCGCCTGCGGCTGCTGCTGTCCGGCCACCGGTGGGTGACGCTGACCGGGGCCCCGGGGTGCGGCAAGACGCTCGTCGCCCGCCACGCCGCCGCGTCCGCGACGAGCTCCGCCTGGGTCACCGGGCACGGCCACTCGACGCGGGAGTCGCTCGTGACCGCCTGCCTCGACGCCCTCGGCGCGGAGGTCGCGCCGGGCGACTCACCGGTCGCCGCGCTGAAGCGCGAGCTCGACGGGCGCGAGCTGCTGCTCGTCCTGGACGGCGTCGACTCGATCGATGGTCTCGGTGAGGTCCTCGACGACCTGGTCGACGAGGCTGCGGCCTTCCAGCTGCTGTGCACGGCCACGACCGTCGCCGGCCGGCCCCACGAGCAGGTCCTCAGGCTCCAGCCGCTCCCGCTGCCGGCCGCTTCCGAGCCGCTCGAGGGTGTGGCGGTGGAGCTCCTGCTCTCCCGGGTCGCGTCGGCCGGCGGGCACATCCTGGACGTCGTCCAGCACGAGCGGACCCTGCGCCGCCTGCTGCGGGCCAGCGGCGGGTTGCCCTCCCTCATCGAGCAGCTCGCCGTGCAGATCGCCCTCATCGGCGTCACCGACGTGACGCCCGCCGGCACGATGGCGGAGGCGGTGCGGGGCTCCTACGACCTCCTCGACGAGGACCAGCAGCGCTGCTTCCGCCGCCTGGCGGTCGTGGGCCGCCCGGTGAGCCTCGACGTCCTGGCCGATGTCTGCGAGGTGGCCAGGCCCCAGGCCGTGCAGCTCGCCTCCGCCCTCGCCAGGCGCAGCCTCGTGGAGGTCCACCCCGACGGCCGGTTCGACATGCTGCCTCCCCTGCGGGAGGTGGGCCGGTCCCTGGCCGCAGGCACTCCGGACGAGGCCGAGGCGATGGCCGGCCTGCTGCGCTGGGCCGACCGGTCGGTCCCGGCCGAGTACAACACCGGTGCGGCCGACGCCCCCTGGCTCGCGGAGATCCCCCTCCTCGACGCGGCGGTGCGGCACGCGGTGGCCCGCGACGACACGCGCGACCACGGCTACGAGCTCGCCAACCGCGCGTTCTCCTCCCTCTACACCGCCATGCGGGCCCGTGAGGCGGTCGAGCTCCTCGAGGCCGTGCTCGACAGCGGCGACGGCCCGCCGGTCGTGGGGTCACAGCTCGCCCGTCGCGCCGGCATCTGTGCCTCGGAGGTCCGCGGCACCTACGAGGGCCTGCGCCTGCTTCACCGCGCCGAGCAGCACGCTGCGGCCCTCGACCCCGGCCGCCGTGACCTCGAGCTCGCCCGCAACGCCGCGATCCGGGCCGAGATGCACCTTGACGCGGGCAACCTCGCCGAGGCGCGCGCCGACGCCGAGCGCACGCTGCGGCTGGGCCGGCACGACCCGTACGTCATGCGCCAGGTGCGCCGCACCCTCATGGACGTCTGCGTCTCCAGCGGCGAGCTCGACGAGGCGGAGGACCTCGGGGCGGTCGTGGTGGACGCACCACCGGCCGACGAGATGTGGATCGCGCTGTCCGCCAGGACCCTTCAGGCCGAGATCGCCTGGGAGCGTGGACAGCTCGTGGAGGCCGAGTCGCTCGCCGTCTTCGCCCGCGCCCAGGCGCAGGAGCTCCACGAGGACCGGATCGCCCTGCTGGCCGACACGGTGCTGCGCCGGGTCACGGGGCGACCGGGCCTTCCCGTCGAGCCTGAGACCCTGCCGTGGGCCGTACGGGTCGTGGTGCAGCTGCAGGAGGCCCGAGAGCTGCTCGCGGCCGGCGAGGCGTCCCGCGCCGCCGGTCGCGCCGCCGACGCCGTCGTGCTCGCCGACAGCTCACGGCTGGGCCGGGACGGCGTCCACGGCCGGCTCCTCGTGGCCGATGCCCTCATGGCCCTGGGGGACCCGACCCAGGCGCGGCCCTCGTACCTGTCCGCAATGCGTCGTGCCGTCGAGGTGCCGATGCCGCTGCGCGCTGCCGACGCGCTCGACGGCCTGGCCGTCGGCAGCGAGCCGGGGAGCGCGGCGTACCGGCAGCTCGCCGGCGCGGCCGCAGCCCTCCGGTCGCCGCGTCGCGCGGTGGGCCACGCCCGGCCCGGTGTGCCCGAGGTGGTCGGTTCGGCCAGGGAGTGCCCTCCCGGCTGGGTCGTGGGTGGCCGGCTGACCCCGGCAGGCGTCGCCGGTGCCGGGACGCTCGTGGCGGGCACCACCGAGCCCGGGGTCCCCTCGCCGCTCGCCGTCCTGACCCGGGCGGAACGCGCCGTGGCCGAGTTGGTGTCGGAGGGGCTGACCAGCAGGCAGATCGCCGAGCAGCTGTTCGTCTCGCCGCGGACCGTCGACGCGCACCTGTCCCACATCTTCCGCAAGCTCGAGATCAGCTCGCGCGCCAAGCTGGCCGCCCTCATGGCCGAGGTGGCGTGAGGCAACCGGATCCCGGCCCGCACCGAACCACCGCCGTGCCCGACCTCACCTACCGACTCGTCATCCGCGCCTGCCACGTGCTGTTCCGTGTGCTCGGGCTGCGCATCGGCGTCGTGGGCGCGGAGCGACTCCCCCGGACCGGCCCCGTCGTCGTGGCGGCCAACCACAGCAGCTTCCTGGACTTCATGGTCGTCGGCCTGGTCGCGACCCTGCGCGGGCGACTGGTGCGGTTCATGGCCAAGCAGTCGGTGTTCGACGCCCCGGTCTCCGGCCAGCTCATGCGCGGCATGCACCACATCCCCGTCGACCGGGCGCACGGGGAGACCGCCGCGCGCACCGCGTACCGGGCACTGCGCGCCGGCGAGGTGGTGGGCATCTACCCCGAGGCCACCATCGGCAGGGCCTTCGTCGTCAAGGACCGGGCGGACCTCAAGCGCGGCGCTGCCTTCCTCGCCTTGCGGACCGGGGCACCGATCCTCCCGGTCGCGCACTGGGGCGTGCACCGGGTCCTCACCGTCGGCGGCCGGTTCAGCCTGCGACGCGGCACCGCGGTCTCGGTGCTCGTCGGCGAGCCCCTCGTCCCGCTGCCGGGCGAGGACGCCGACGGCCTGACCGACCGGTTGCACACCGTCCTGGCGGCGATGGTCGACCAGCTCCTCGACGACTACCCGCAGCTACCGGCCGAGCCGCGTAGGGCGTGGTGGTGGCCGGCCGCGCGGGGAGGTGCGGCGCCGGAGACGCAGGAGGCGCGCCTCCTCGACGAGGAAGCGCGCCTCCGGGCGGACGCGGGCCGACGCGGCCGCTGAGGTCAGGCGACTGGGGCGGGCTCCGGGTCGGGCGTGGGCTCGCTGGCCTCGGCCTCGGTGGAGGCGTCGCCGCCTCCGCGCCTCACCGCGGCGAGGAGCATCTGGGCGACGTCGACGACCTCGACGTCCTCGGCCTTGCCCTCGGACTGGGCGGCGGTGAGGCCGTCGGACATCATCACGCGGCAGAACGGGCAGCCGATGGCGATCCGCTCGGCGCCGGTGGCGATGGCCTCCTCGGTGCGGTTGGTGTTGATCCGCGTCCCGAGCTTCTCCTCCATCCACATGCGGGCGCCGCCGGCGCCGCAGCAGAACGACTTCTCCTTCGTGCGCTCCATCTCCTTGAGCTCGACACCCGGCAGGGCGCCGATGAGCTCGCGCGGCGGGGCGTAGACGCCGTTGTGCCGGCCGAGGTAGCAGGGGTCGTGGTAGGTCACCGTCTCCGCGGTGGAGGCGACGTCCTTGGTGGAGGACTTGCCGGGGGCCTCGGCCGGGCGGGCCACGGGGACGAGCTTCTTCTCGCGCACGAGGCGGTTGAGCAGCTGGGTGTGGTGGACCACCTCGTACTTGCCGCCGAGCTGCGGGTACTCGTTCTTGATGGTGTTGAAGCAGTGCGCGCAGGTCACGACGATCTTGGTGGCGCCGACCTCGTTGAGCGTCTCGACGTTCTGCTGGGCGAGCATCTGGAAGAGGAACTCGTTGCCGGCCCGTCGCGCGGAGTCACCGGTGCAGGACTCGCCGTCACCGAGGATCGCGAAGGTGACGCCGGCCTGGTCGAGCAGCTCGGCCACGGCGCGCGTCGTCTTCTTGGCGCGGTCCTCGTAGGCGCCGGCACAGCCGACCCAGAAGAGGTAGTCGACGTCGTCGGCGGACTCGACGTCCTGACCGAGGATCTTGACCTCGAACGGCAGGTCCTTGGCCCAGTCGAGGCGGGCGCGGGCCGCCATGCCCCACGGGTTGCCCTTGTTCTCGAGGTTCTTGAACAGGCCGCCGAGCTCGTTCGGGAAGGCCGACTCGATGAGGTTCTGGTAGCGACGCATGTCGACGATCGCGTCGACGTGCTCGATGTCGACGGGGCACTGCTCGACGCAGGCGCCACAGGTGGTGCACGACCACAGGACGTCCTGGTCGATGACCGCGTCGGGTCCGTGGGGGTTGTAGGCGCCGAGCGGGTTGGTGATGTCGTACCCGGTGTCGCCGATGAGGGGCACCTCGGCGAGCTTCGCCGCGGACTCGCCGAGGCCTTCGCGCTCGTCCTCGGCGGCGAGCAGCCACGGCGCCTTGGCGTGCGCGTGGTCGCGCAGCGCCATCACGAGCATCTTCGGCGACAGCGGCTTGTCGGTGTTCCACGCCGGGCACTGGGACTGGCAGCGGCCGCACTCGGTGCAGGTCGTGAAGTCCAGCAGGCCCTTCCAGGTGAAGTCCTCGACCTTGCCGACGCCGAGCGCGGCGTCCTCGTCGAGCTCCTCGATGTTCTCGAAGTCGACCGGCTCCCCGTTGACGAGCAGCGGCTGGAGCTCACCGAGCGAGGTGCGGCCGTCGGCGTGCCGCTTGAGGAAGATGTTGAAGAACGCGAGGAACCGGTGCCACGCGACGCCCATGGTCGGCTGCAGCGAGATGGTGATCATCCACGCGAACGAGATGAGGATCTTGACCGCGGCGATGACGACGATGAGGTTCTTGACCGCGTCGGTGCTCAGGCCGGTGAAGGCGTTGCCGATCCAGCCGGTGAGCGGGAAGTGCAGCGCGGTGTCCTGGCCGGCGCCGAGCTGGCGGGCGAGGGTCCACTCCAGGGCGCGCAGCAGGCCGATGCAGATGGTGACGCCGAGGATGGTGAGCTCGACGTAGTAGGCCTGCCAGAACGTCGACCCGTAGAACCGGCTGCGGCGCCCACCCTCGCCGGCGGCGCTGCGCGGGTGGTTCTTCTGGCGGATCGCCATGAGCAGCACGATGCCGATGAAGCCGCCGAACGCGAACACGTCGGTGACCCACTCGTAGAGGAAGAAGTGCCCGATGAGCGGGAGCGCGAACTCCGGGTCGGCGAGCTGCCCGAACGCGTTGACCAGCGTGAAGAAGAGCACCCCGAAGCTGATCATCGTGAACCAGTGGGCCACCGCCACGACGGGCAGCCGCGACATCCTGGTGTGGCCGAGGAACTCGCGCAGCAGCGTGACCGTGCGCGCCCCCTTGTCGTCGGTGCGCCCCGGTGCGGGCTGGCCGAGGCGGAACACGATGAGGAAGTGACGGATCACGCGGGCGAACAGGGCGATGGCCACGAGTGTGACCACGCCGCAGACCACGAGCGCGACGACCTGGAGGGCAGACATGGCGGTCATGCTACCCGTGGGTAAGCGTCCGCTTACCTCGATGTGACCCGGCTCAACCGCGTGGCGCCGCAGCCGACCGCGCCCCGGCGGGGACGGGTACGGCGCTGCCCGCCCCGAGCGCGGCGGCGAGCCGGTCCCGGGCGCGTTGGATCCGCTTTCGCGTGGCCGCCCCGCCGGCCCCCACCACGGCGGCGACCTGGTCGCTCGTCAGGCCCTCCCAGTAGGTGAGGAGCAGGACCTCGCGGTCGTCCTCGCCGAGCGTGGCCAGGGCCCCGCGGACGTCGTCCACCTGGTCGTCCCCGCCGGCCCCCTCCCGTGCCGGCGGGGACGCCAGGAGCTCGTCGCGCAGCCGGTCGGTGGCTGCGAGCCGGCGCCCTGCCGAGCGCCGGTGGTTGGCCAGGGTCCGCCGCGCGATCGCGAGCATCCAGGCCAGGGCCTCGCCCTCGGTGTCGGGGGCGTGGTGCACCTTGCGCCACGTCGTGGTGAGGACCTCCTGGTAGACGTCGGCCGCGTCCTCGCGGGGCGTGGTCCGGCGGGCCAGGTAGGCCAGGACCCGCGGGCCGCAGCTGGTCGCCAGCTCCTCGAAGCGACGTTCCGCCGGCGTCATCGCTTGCACCCCACGAACTTGGGGTCCTTGCTGACCCGCAGGAAGGTGTCCGGGTCCCAGGTCCCGACCGACCCCTCCTGCGGGCTGAGGCGCCGGGCCTCGGAGTCGAGGTCGACCATGGCCGCCCGCGCCGTCGACGCTGCGGACCGGTCGTGGTCCTCGTCGGCCCGCACGAGCGCGCAGCCCCAGTCGCTGCTGGCCGACGACAACATCCCGACCCGCAGGCTCGTCTCCTGGACGGTGCCGGTCATCCCGGGGGAGCACGTGCCGTCCGAGGTGTACTGGCGCGCCTGCTGCTGGGCGTAGTCGGCCCACCGGTGGCCGGGCGGCGCGGGGACGTCGGTCGGCGCGAGGGTGGCGACGTAGGCGGCGAAGTCCTTGGCGCAGGCGTTGATGTACTCCGAACCGTCCACGAGGCCGGGCGCGTTCGCCGGGTTGCCGTAGGTGCCGGTCTGGGCGAGGAAGTGCTGCGCGGCGAAGGCGCCGGTTGGCACCAGGACGATCGCCGCCGCGGTGACGGCCGTGGCGACCTTGTGGCGCCGACGCAGGCCACGGATCCGGCCCTGCAGCCCGCGGTCGGCCGCCACGACCTCCCGGGCCAGGGTGGCGGACAGGGCGGTCGTCGCGGCGTGGTCGGGCGCCGGTGGGGCGCTCGCGGTGAGCAGCGTCCCCAGCTCGTCGTGGTCGTTCATCGGTCCGTCCCCCTCCTGCTCGGCACCCCGGTGGTGCCGTCATGGGGGAAATGTCCGCGCACCGCAGGAGTGTGACATCCGGACACTCATTGCACGCGACATAACGATCTGTTGGAATATTCATAACGAGTCCTTCGCTGACACCGAGGACTGGTCCATCCATGCTCACGACCGCGCTCGACGGGCCCGACCAAAGCTCGACCAGGCTCGACCGGGCCCGCGGCGACACGAAGGAAGTAGAGGCGCATGCCGATCCACGACGACGTGACCCAGCTCATCGGCAACACCCCGCTGGTGCGCATCAACCGCATCATCACCAGCGATGCCACGGTCGCTGCGAAGCTCGAGTTCTACAACCCGGCGTCCTCGGTGAAGGACCGCATCGGCGTCTCGATCGTCGACGCTGCAGAGGCGTCCGGCCAGCTGAAGCCCGGCGGCACGATCGTCGAGGCCACCTCCGGCAACACCGGTATCGCGCTCGCGATGGTCGGTGCCGCGCGCGGCTACAAGGTCGTGCTCACCATGCCCGAGACCATGTCCAAGGAGCGGCGCGCGCTGCTGCGGGCCTACGGTGCCGAGCTCGTCCTCACCGAGGGCGCCCTCGGCATGAAGGGCGCCGTGGCGAAGTCGGAGGAGATCGCCGCCGAGCGCGGCGGCGTCCTGGCGCGGCAGTTCGCCAACGAGGCCAACCCCGAGATCCACCGCCGGACCACCGCCGAGGAGATCTGGAAGGACACCGACGGCGAGGTCGACATCGTCGTCGCCGGCATCGGCACCGGTGGCACCATCACCGGCGTCGGCCAGGTGCTCAAGTCGCGCAAGCCCGGCGTCCAGATGATCGCCGTCGAGCCGGAGGAGTCGCCGATCCTCAACGGCGGACAGCCCGGTCCCCACAAGATCCAGGGCCTCGGCGCCAACTTCGTGCCCGAGATCCTCGACCGCGACATCTACGACGAGGTCATCGACATCAACGCCGAGACCTCGGTGGAGTGGGCGCGCCGTGCGGCCAAGGAGGAGGGCCTGCTCGTCGGGATCTCGTCCGGCGCCGCGCTCGCCGCTGCCGACCAGGTCGCCCGCCGCCCCGAGAACGCCGGCAAGACGATCGTGGTCATCATCCCGTCCTTCGGTGAGCGCTACCTGTCCACCATCCTCTTCTCCGACCTCCTCGACTGACCGGCGGCGCGACCCCGGTGACCCTCGCCCTGTACGCGCGTCGCGCGCGAAGCCGCATCGTCGACGACCTCGACGCGGCCATCGCGCGCGACCCCGCGGCGTCCTCGCGCCTCGACCTCGCACTCAACTCGCCCGGGCTGCACGCGATCTGGGTCTACCGCGCGGCGCACCGCCTGTGGCTGCGCGGGGGCGCGGCGAAGCTGGTGGCACGGGTCCTGATGACGGTGGCGCGGTCGGTCACCGGCGTGGAGATCCACCCCGGTGCCACCATCGGCCGGCGCTTCTTCATCGACCACGGCATGGGCGTCGTCATCGGCGAGACCGCGGAGGTGGGCGACGACGTCATGCTGTACCACGGGGTTACCCTCGGCGGTCGCTCGCTGCAGAAGGTCAAGCGCCACCCGACGGTGGGGTCGCGCGTGACGATCGGTGCCGGGGCGCGGATCCTCGGGCCGGTGCACATCGGCGACGACGTGCAGGTCGGGGCCAACTCGGTGGTCGTCAAGGACGTCCCGGCCGGGGCGGTGGCGACCGGTATCCCCGCGGTCGTGCGGTTCCCCGAGGGCCGCGAGGACCCCTACGAGGCGATGTTCAAGGACCCCGCCCTCTGGATCTGAGGTCGGCGACGGCTCCAGCCCACCGTGGTCAGCCCGCGGTGGGCGGCACCCCGGGGCCGGTACCCGGCGCGGCCCAGTCGGTGCCGTAGACGTTGAACGCGCGGGCGCCCGGGTGGGCGGACACCGTCTGCGCAAGGGCGGCAGCCGCCCCGTGCCCGGCAGCCAGCAGCCGGTGGAAGTCGACCATCGCGTCCGCCGCGACCTCGTCGGGCACCGGCGCGACGGCGGCGACCACGCTGCGTACCCCCAGGGCGAGCAGCGCCGAGGTGAGCCCCAGCGGTTCGTCCCCGGGTCGCAGGTCCGCCTGGCCCACGTCGCACGCCGACAGCACCACGAGCCGGGAGGCGACCGGGCGCGGCAGCTCGTGGGCGAACAACGGCCCGTCCGCGAGCAGCAGCGAGGAGAAGTACGGGTTCTGCCGCTCGTGGGTCCCGTGCGCGGCCACGTGCACCAGGGTGTCGTGGCGCAGCGCCCTGCGCAGGCGGGGACCGTCGTCCGGCGCGGGGTGGCCGACGGCCGCGCCCCACACACCGGCCACGGCGTCCGCCTCGTGGCGTGCGCGTCGCAGGTCCGGGCCGGCCAGGGCCGACACGGACAGCGGACCCGCGGCAGCCACCTCGGGGTAGGCCCAGCGCGTCATGGACGTCGCCACCGTCACCGGGCGTCCCGCGAGCGAGGGCAGCGCGCCCCAGGGGACGCTGGCGAGGGAGCGGCTCGGGCACACGACGACCCCGGGCCGCTCCGTGCCCAGGTCGGTGCCCCCGAACAGCGCGCGGTCGAGCTGGGCCAGAGAGCTGTCCACCGCGCGCCCCACCGCCCGGGCCATGACCGGGTCGGCGGCGGCATGGGCCTGCGCCCTGAGGTCGCGCAGGAGGCGCTCGGCGAGTGCCTCGATGTCGGCGAGCGTCCCGAGGTGTCGCAGCGTGGTCCCCGCGGGTCCGGCGTGCAGGAGGTACTGGGCCCGGTCGTGGTCGAACAGGACCAGGGCCTGCTCCTGGCGCCCGTCGAGGACCGCGCGGGTCCGGGCCAGCGTGGCCGCGCCTTCCACCCCCGATCCGTCGTCGTGCTCGGTCGTCGACCAGTCCTGCTGGGCGACCTGCCACTCCAGGCGCGCCACCCGGGCCCGCAGTCGCGCCTCGTCCTCCGGCGGTGTGCCGTCGGACAACCGGCGCCGGGCCAGTCGCAGCTCGGCGAGGAGCTCGGCGCCGGCCCGGCCCTCACGCCCGGACAGGGGTGGCAGCCGGTGCGAGACCGCGCGCCACCGCTCCACGCTGTCGAACACGCGCCTCGGTGAACCGCTGCGCAGGGCATCGGCGAGGTCCCACTCGGCGAGGCGCCGGCCGTGGACGGCCAGGGCAGACCTCACCTCGAGGCTCTGGGTCGGCGCCTGCCGCCGGGTGAGGCGACGCAGCGCCGTGTGCACCTCCCGGCGCGCACGCCGCGAGTCCCCTTGCGCCGCAGCCACCCTGGCGAGCAGCAGCCGGTCGTGCATGTCGCCGGCGACTCCCTGCCGAGCTCGTCCGCGCAGGCGCTGCGCCGCTGCTGCCGCGGCGTCGACGTCGCCCCGCAGCAGCAGCGCCTCCACGCGCAGGCGCGCCGCCAGCCGCTCGTCGGGGGTGACCGGCGCGGGATCGGCGCCGGTCCCGTGGGCCGACGGCACGAAGGGGGCGAGGACGTCGTCGAGGTCGCGGGGTACGCGTCCCTGGGTCACGTCCACGGAGGCGCGCAGCAGGGCCGTGCTCTGCTGGCGGCCCACGGCTCCGCGCGACCTGAAGACCCGGATGGCCGACCCCAGCTCACGTCGGGCGCGGGCGATGTCGCGTTCCAGCACGGCGACCGCGGCCAGGTCGAGCCGGATGTCGGCCTGCTCGAGGTGCAACCCCTCGGCCCGCGCACTGCCGAGGGCGTCGACGAGGGTCTCCCGGGCCTGGTCGCGCAGACCGGCCTCGAGCAGCACCGCGGCGAGGTCCTGCTTGGCCCGGGCGCGGGCCACCGGCGCGTCGACCTCGTCAGCCGCCCGCATGAGCGCGATGGCCTCGGGGAGGTGGCCGGCGTAGAACTCCAGACAGCCGAGGTTGTGACGGGCCTTGAACTCCTGCGCGGGGAGGTCGTGCTCGAGGCTGAGGGCCAGCGCACGCTCCAGCTCGGCGCGTGCGGGAGCGAGCTGCAGCAGGGAGAGGTGCGAGAGCCCGCCGTTGAGCAGGGCGGCCACCTGCTCGCGCTCGGTCAGCAGGTCGAAGGCGGGTCCGACCTCCTCCAGGGCCGCCACCGCCTCGCGCCACTCCGCGCAGTACACGTGGAGCATCGCCTGCTGCACGCGGGTGAGGGCGATGATCCGCGGCGAGTCGGTGAGCTCGCGTGCCTCGTCGAGGAGGGCCAGGGCCCGGCCCCGGTCGTACAGGGCGAGCGTGGTCCAGGCGAGGGTGATGAGCACGCGGGCCCGCGCCACCGCGCGCTCGTCCTCGGGCAGCCCGGCGCTGCGCCGCAGCGCCAGGCGCAGGGCCCGCTCCGCGTCCCTGAACCGCTCGACGGAGTTGAGGTGGCGGGCCCGGGAGAGCAGCTCCCCGACCTGCTGGTCCGCGACCTCGATGGTGTCCCCTAGATCTCGATGGCGGGGGTGATGACGGGCCGGCTGTCGGGCAGGTCGAGGCGGCGCAGGAGCAGGTGGACCAGCCCACGCTCGACCTGCGAGAACCGGAACCTGCCGTCGGCGTCGGTCTCCGTGGTCTGCGTGCGGGAGCGCTCCCGCAGCTCGACCCCGGTGGGGCCGTCGGCGCTGACCCACCCGCTGATGCGGGCCCGGCCGCCGTCGACGAGCTCGATGGTGATCATGGCGCTGAGGTGGGCGCTGGAGAACGTCACCGTCTGGGCGCGGTCGTAGGTCGTCGTCCGCACGCCGGCCGCCTCGACGCCGGCCGCCGTGATCTGCGCGACCTCCGCCTCGAGGGCGGCCACCGTCATGGCGAACTTCGACCGCTCGGCCAGTCCCGGCGGGACGGGGTCACTGGCCGCGAAGATCGCCCGCAGGGTGCCGAGCGCCAGCAGGTCCTCGGCGTCCAGGGGCTCCGCGGCGAGGCGGTCGAGGTCCTCGCTCACGACGCCACGTCCCAGGACGGGTCGGCGCCGAGCGCCAGACGGAGCTTGGCCAGGCAGCGGCCGCGGGTGGGGCCGATGCTGCCGACCGGCATACCGAGCGCCTCGGCCACGTGCGCGTAGTCGGGGCGCTCGGCGAAGGCCACGACGCGCAGCAGCTGCTGGCAGCGGTCGGACAGTGTCGAGAAGTGTTTCCACAGCACGACCTGCTCCTGGCCGCGCACGAGCACCTGCTCGGGTTCGGCCGACTGCGTGGGCGCCCCGGCGTCCTCGCCGAGCTCCTCGCGCACGTCCTCGCGGCGCGACCGCTTGGCCGTGGCCCACGCCTCCCGCCGCGTCGTGGTGAGGAGCCACTTGAGCACGGCCTGCGGGTCGTGGATCGACGGGGCGTGCTGCACCAGCGTGAGCCACGTGGTCTGCACGACGTCCTCGGCCTGCGCCGGGTCGAGACCCTGTCCCCGGGCCGTGTGCCAGAGCAGGGTCGTCGTGGTGTCGACGAGGTCGGACATCGCCTGCGCGTCGCCGTCGCGGTACGCCGCGAACGCGCGCGCCGCTCGTTCGGCCAGGCTCCCCGTGGTGCCGTCCGTGTACATCAGTGTTCCCCCTTGACCGCGGCGGACACGGCCGTGTCGGCGAGCTTCACGCGGGTCGCCACGTCCGCGTGGGGTCTGGCGTGGCGGAACAGCCACCTGGCGACGTCGCCGGCGAGGGCGGGTGCCGCGAACGACGTGCCACTCCACTGGCCGAAGCCACCGGAGTAGTCGTCGAGGTCGATGGAGCCGCGGGTCGGGTTCTTCGACCCGGGCAGGTTGAGGACGCTGCGGATGCTGCCGTCGAACGTGGTCGGCATGGTGCTCACCACTGCGGTCCCGCAGCGGTAGGCCTTCACCCAGGCGCCGGTGTTGGAGTAGACCGAGACCGTCCGGCCCCCGGGGTTGAGGCCGCCGGGGTTGTGTGCGCCGACGCTGACCAGCGGCACGTCGAACCCGGTGCCGACGGCGAACGCGGCAGGGAGGAACTCGACGTCGCTGGCGCCGTTGCCGGCGGCCGCGACGACGGCGACGCCGGTGGAGGAGAGGGCCTTCAGGGCTGTCACGAGGGCGCCCTCGTCGTCGAACGCGCCGGCCGTCTCGTGGTAGTAGCCGAGCGACAGCGACAGCACGTCGACCAGCGGGCCCCAGCGTTCGGGGTCGCGCAGCGCAAGCAGCTGGCGGGCGTACAGCAGCTGCAGGGCGTCGACGACGACGGACTCGTCGGCCACCCCGTCGCCGTACATGACCGGCACCGCCATGAGGGTCGCCTCGGGGCAGTGCTGCCGCACGACCCCGGCGATGAACGTCCCGTGGCCGGCGAGCCGGTCCAGGACGCCGTTGACGCGGTCGACCGTGACGCCGGTGTTTTCCGGGTCGTCCTCGGGGGAGAACACGAGGCCGATTGGCTCGCCGTCGACCTCCACGTCGCGGATGACGCCGCGCTCGAACCACTCGTGCTTGCCGATCCCGGTGTCCAGCAGGGCCACGACCGGGCCATCGGGCATCTCGGCCGGGCAGGGGTCGGGGGCCGCCCAGGTGACCGGGGAGCGGCCGGACGGGCCGCCGCCCGGCAGGCCCGCGAGCCCGACGCCCTCGCCGTACCCGACTCCCTCGCCGTAGCCGACCCCTTCGCCGTACCCCACGCCCTCGCCGTAGCCGACCCCTTCGCCGTACCCGACGCCCTCGCCGTACCCGGTGCCGACCATGACGTGGCACAGCTCGACGGCGCGCGCTGCCCCGGGGTCGGCGGCGCGCAGGTCCTGCAGGATCTTCCACGCGTCCGGTGGCTTGACGGCGACGCCGCCCAGTGGCGCGATGACGACGCTGGTCGTCCCGACGCGGTCGAGCTCCTCGGTGAGCTCCAGGCGCGCGAACAGGTCGCCGAGCCCGTTCTCCCGGCGCTCCTCGACGCTGTAACGGCCCTGCAGCAGCTCACGCAGCGCGGCGATCGGACCCTCGGCGCGGCCCTGGACGAGGCCGCGGACGAGGAGGCAGTCGCCGACGTACGCCGTGGGGCTGGGCGCCGGCTCGTCGCCGAGGCGCTGGCTCGTGGCCGGGTCGAGTGCCCGCACCCCGAGCCGCCGCACGGCGCTGCCGGGCACACCCACGCGAGGGATGCGCTTGCCCGGTCCTCGGCCGGAGGTGGGGGCAGTCCTTGCCATGAGCTCTCCTGTGGGCGGAAGCCGGTGCGAACGCAACCGGTGCGCCGCTGGTCAGCGTAGTGAGACGAACACGTCGCTGACAGGAGAACGGGAGGTTCGCGCTGATACCTCACAGGGCGCAGCGGCCGGTCGGACCCCGTTCGCGCGGCGAGTTCAGGTGCGCTCCCCTTGTTGGTGGCCGGAAAGTTCGGCGAGGGGTGTATCAGGCCGGGTGGGCGCCGCTCCTTGGTGGTGTCGGGCTCGCTCAAGGGGATCGGGCCCGGTGCCACGAAAGGACCCTCATGCCACCCAGGTCTGGTGAGTGCCGATGGCGGCGGACCTGGGCGGCAGAGGTCAGCTGGCCCGGGGGGAGCCAGCGAGTGGTCCGGACGCGACAGGGGTTTCGCGGTCGGGCTGCCCTCCGGGGCGCGTCGTCGGGAGGCGTCGGTACGGGGCGGTGCTGGTCGGGGGTCGCCGGCACCCGCCCGGGCCGGCCCGCCCGGCGGCGTCCCTAGGGGACGGCGTCCCGAGGGGCGTGGCTGCGCGTGGGGGTGCGCGCGAAGGAGCCCGCGGCGCTGCACACACATCCGGTGTGCGGCGCCGCGGGCTCCTGTCGAGTGCCGTGCGATGGTCGGGCGTCAGGGGAGCTTGTCGCCCCCGGGCCCGAAACCGGTGGTGTCGGCGTGCAGCTTGCCGTCGCTGCCCCGGTGGATCGTGTCGGGGAGGTCCTCGCCGGTGATGCGCTCCCTGGCGCTCGACCCCGCGCTGAGCGCGGTGGAGCCGGCGCTCTTGGCGACGTCACCGAGCTTGGCCGCCACGACCGGGGCCTGCTCCTTGACCGCGTCCCTGACGGTGTCGACGCGAGCCTGGACCGGGTCGCTGGACCAGAGCTGGTTGGCCCGTCCACGGATCTGCTCGTAGCGCTTCTGCCCGGCCTTGGCGCCGAGGACGTAACCGGCGGCGACGCCGGCGATGAAGGTCAGCTTGCCCATGGTGAATCCTTTGTTCGAGTGGTCTCGACCCTAACAAAACCGCTGCTCAGGGGCTTGTCGAGCGGTCCTTACCGGCGAACCGGCGGCGCAGCGAGAGCGGGAAGACCACCCACGCCCCGAGGAAGACGGCGACCCCGCAGACCGCCACGACGACGCCGACGGCCTCGGTGAAGACGAGGGAGAAGGTGAACGCCATGACGCTGACGACGGCCCCGGCGAGGACGACGAGCCCGGAGATCGCGAGGTGGTGGGCGATGTGGACGAGGGTCTCCTTGCGCCGCTGACGGAACAGCCACCGGTGCATCGCCACCGGGGTGATGAGCAGGCAGGTGGCCAGGATGCTGGCGCTGATCGCGGCGACGTAGGCCGCGCGCTCGAACGTGCTGATGCCGTGGAACGCCGGCTGGATGGGGAGTGTGAGGAGGAACCCGGTGAGGATCTGCACGCCGGTCTGCGACACCCGGAACTCCTGGAGCAGCTCGTCCCAGTTGCGGTCGAGCCGCTGGGCCTCGGTCTCGCCCTCGCGTTGGTAGGCGTCCACGACGTGACGATACCGTGGGGCCCGGGCTCGCCACCGTCGTGCGGCGGCCCGTGGAGGGCTCGCATAGTGGCCTAGTGCGGCGGTCTTGAAAACCGCTATGGCGGCAACGTCATCGTGGGTTCGAATCCCACGCCCTCCGCTGAGGCCCCGAGGGTGCGGAGCCCCTCGGAGGGGGTCGCGGGTCAGCCCGCGAGACGACTGGACGAAAGCGGTGCGTCGGCTACGCCCATTGCGTGATCCTTGGTCCGAGACGGTGTGGTTACCTTCGACTGGGGCCACTGACGTCCGCCTTCGGGCGGCGGGCCGGAGGCCGGGCAACCCTGCAGCCCGGCCTTCGCGCCGTCCCGGCCCGGTTCGCACGCCGTCGCTCCCGGAGCAGCCCGGGAACAGGCCGGGAGCTGGCCGGGAGCTGGCCGGGAGCAGGCTCAGCGGGCGCGACCGCTCCAGCCGTTCGCCTGCGCCGCGTCGGCGAGCGCGTCGACCAGGGGTTCGAGGTCCCCGGTGGCGAGCCCGACGGTCACCCGCACGTGCCCGCCCTCCGCGCCCGGCGGCCCGAGGCGGAACGGGGCTCCCGGGGCCACCCCGATGCCCTGGCTGGCAAGGCGGACGACCGCGGCGGTCTCGTCGTGCACGGGCACCCAGATGTTGATGCCCTCGCTGCCCCCCACCTCCACCCCACGCGTCCGCAACCCGTCGACGACGGCCGCACGGCGCGCGGCATACGTCGTGGCAGCGGTGCGCACCTGCGCGGTGGCGGTGGCGTCGGTGAGCAGGCCGAGGAGCACCTGCTGGAGGAGGCGGCTGGACCAGCCCTGGCCGAGCTGGCGTCGGGCGGCCACCGCGCCGAGGACCTGGCTGGGCCCGCTCAGGGCGGCGAGGCGCAGGTCGGGACCGTGCGACTTGGAGAACGACCGGATGTGGATGGTGCGCTCCGGGATCCAGCGCCCGAGGCTCGCGAGCGCGGCGGACGACAACCCGGCCGCGGAGTCGTCCTCGACGACCAGGGCGTCCGTCCCCTCGAGGACGTCGGCCAGCTCCTTCGCCCGCGCCCCGGTCATGGTGACGCCGGTGGGGTTCTGCGCCCGCGGCTGGAGGAAGACGGCGGCGACCGGCTCCGCCAGGGCAGTACGGAGCCCGTCGACGGAGAGGCCGTGCTCGTCCAGGCCCACCCCCACGAGCTGGGCGCCCACGGACTCGAGCAGGTCCACCAGGGGCGGGAACGCCGGGTCCTCGACGACGACGCGGTCGCCGAAGCGCAGCTGGGTGCGCACGAGCAGGTCCATCGCGTCCATGGCGCCGTCGACGACGGCGACCTCCTCGACCCGGAAGGGCCAGTCGCGCCGCAGCTCCTCGGCGAGGGCGGGCAGCACCGGGTCGTCGAGGTAGCTGCCGGTGCGCGGCGCCGGGGTCAGTGCCGCCAGTGTGGGGCCGAGGTCGGGCAGCAGGGCGGCGTCGGGCACGCCCGTCGACAGGTCGAGGGTGAACGTCGAGGGGCGTTCGAGTGCCCTGCGGTAGCGGGTGGTGCCGCCGCCGTGCGGGTCGAGGACCATCGTGCCGCGACGCCCGTCGGTGGCGACGGTGCCCGACCGTGCCAGCAGCGCCCAGGCCGCGCTCACGGTCGTGGGTGAAAGGGCGAGCTGCGCGGCCACGGTGCGGATCGGGGGGAGCCGGTCGCCGGGGACGAGGTGTCCGTCGCGGATCGCGGCCGACACGGCGTGCGCGAGCCCCTTGGCGGTGGGGCTGTCCAGGCGCTCCTCGAGCACCGTCAACGACGAGGTGTCCGGAGGCGCGACCATGGATTGCACCATAACAAAGATCGTATTGTGCTACCAGTAGGTGGGTCGTACTGTGTGGAGCATGACGACGCGCATCTCGCACTGGATCGACGGCAAGCCCACCCCGGGTACCTCCGGGCGCTCGGCGCCCGTGCACAACCCGGCGACCGGGGCGGTCACCGGCGAGGTCGACCTCGCCTCCGTCGAGGAGCTCGACGTCGCGGTCCGCAGTGCCGCCGCTGCCGCTGTCGAGTGGCGGCGCGCCTCGCTCTCGCGGCGCAGCGCCGTCCTCTTCGCCTTCCGCGAGCTGCTGCACCAGCGCACGCCCGAGCTCGCCGCGGTCATCACCGCCGAGCACGGCAAGGTGCTGTCCGACGCGGCGGGCGAGATCGCGCGCGGCCTGGAGAACGTCGAGTTCGCCACCAGTGTCCCCAACCTGCTCAAGGGCGGCTTCAGCGAGCAGGCCGCCACCGGCGTCGACGTCTACAACATCCGCCAGCCGCTGGGCGTCGTCGCCGGCGTCACGCCGTTCAACTTCCCGGCGATGGTGCCGCTGTGGATGTGCGCCAACGCCATCGCCTGCGGCAACGCGTTCATCCTCAAGCCCTCGGAGAAGGACCCGTCCGCAGCGCTCTTCCTGGCGCAGCTGTGGAAGGAGGCGGGGCTGCCGGACGGCGTCTTCACGGTCGTGCACGGCGACAAGGTCGCCGTCGACGCGATCCTCGACCACCCCGGTATCGCCGCGGTGAGCTTCGTCGGCTCCACCCCGATCGCGAGGTACATCTACGAGCGCGGCACCGCGCAGGGCAAGCGGGTCCAGGCCCTCGGTGGCGCCAAGAACCACGCCCTCGTGCTCCCCGACGCGGACGTGGACATGGCCGCGGACGCCGTCGTCTCCGCGGCCTACGGCTCCGCGGGCGAGCGCTGCATGGCGCTGTCGGTCGCCGTGGCCGTCGGCGACGTGGCCCAGCCGCTGGTCGACGCGATCGCGGCCCGCCTGCCCAAGCTCACCGTCGGTCCGGGCACCGACCCCGACACCGACATGGGCCCGCTCATCTCCGCCGAGCACCGCGACAAGGTCGCCGGCTACGTCGGGGCGGGTCAGGAAGCCGGGGCCACGGTCGTCGTCGACGGCCGCGAGGGCGACCTCCCGGCCGACGGGTTCTTCCTCGGCACCACCCTGCTGGACCACGTGACCCCCGAGATGACGGTCTACACCGACGAGATCTTCGGCCCGGTGCTGTCCGTCGTCCGTGTCGACAGCTACGAGGAGGGTCTGGAGCTCATCAACTCCAACCAGTACGCCAACGGCACCGCGATCTTCACCCGTGACGGTGGGGCGGCCCGCGCGTTCCAGTTCGACGTCGAGGTCGGCATGGTCGGCATCAACGTCCCCATCCCGGTCCCGGTCGCCTACTACTCCTTCGGCGGATGGAAGGACTCGCTCTTCGGCGACACGCACATGTACGGCCCCGAGGGCATCAGCTTCTACACGCGCGGCAAGGTCGTGACGCAGCGCTGGCCCGACCCCGCGACGTCGAGCGTCGACCTCGGCTTCCCCCAGACCCGCTGACACCCGCGCTCCCGAGAGGCCACGCATGACCGACACCACCGTCCAGCAGGGCGTGCTCGACGCCGTCACCGGCGCCACCGAGGAGCAGGTCCGCCGTGACGACCGCGGCCACGTGTTCCACTCGTGGTCGGCGCAGGGGCTCATCGACCCGCTGCCGATCGCGTCGGCGCAGGGCTCCCACTTCACCGACTACAGCGGCAAGCGCTACCTCGACTTCTCCAGCCAGCTCGTCAACGTCAACATCGGCTACCAGCACCCCAAGCTGGTCGCGGCGATCCAGGAGCAGGCCGCTCGCCTCACGACGATCAGCCCGGCGTTCGCCAACGACGCGCGGTCCGAGGCGGCCCGGCTGATCACCGAGCTCGCCCCCGGCGACCTCGAGCGCGTGTTCTTCACCAACGGCGGTGCCGAGGCCAACGAGAACGCCCTGCGGATGGCGCGCCTGCACACCGGGCGGCACAAGGTGCTCGCGGCCTACCGCAGCTACCACGGTGCCACCGCCGGTTCCATCGCCATGACCGGTGACCCGCGCCGGTGGGCCTCCGAGCCGGGTATGCCGGGTGTGGTCCGGTACTGGGGCCCGTACCTCTACCGCTCCGCCTTCCACGCGACCACCGAGCAGGAGGAGTCGGAGCGCGCGCTGCAGCACCTGCGCGACATCCTCGTGGTCGAGGGCGCGCACACCGTCGCCGCGATCATCCTCGAGTCGGTCGTCGGCACCAACGGCATCCTGGTGCCCCCGCCGGGCTACCTGCAGGGCGTGCGCGACCTGTGCGACGAGTTCGGGATCGTCATGATCGCCGACGAGGTGATGTCCGGGTTCGCGCGCTGCGGCGAGTGGTTCGCGGTCGACCACTGGGGAGTGGCGCCCGACCTGATCACCTTCGCCAAGGGGGTCAACAGCGGCTACGTCCCGCTGGGCGGCGTCATCATCTCCGAGCGCGTCGCGAGGTCGTTCGACACCAAGCCGTTCCCGGGCGGCCTGACCTACTCCGGGCACCCGCTCGCCTGCGCCTCGGCGGTCGCCTCCATCAACATCTTCAAGGAGGAGGGCATCGTCGAGCACGCCCGAGACCTGGGCGCGGACGTCATCGGCCCCGGCCTGCGTGAGCTGGCCGAGCGGCACCCGAGCGTGGGCGAGGTCCGGGGCCTCGGGACGTTCTGGGCCCTGGAGCTCGTCCGCGACCGCGAGACCCGCGAGCCGCTGGTGCCGTTCAACGCCGGGGGTGCCGACGCCGCCCCGATGAACGAGTTCGCCGCTGCCTGCAAGGAGCGAGGGTTGTGGCCGTTCACCCACTTCAACCGGACCCACGTCGTGCCGCCGTGCACGACCACGGCCGACGAGGTGCGTGAGGGCCTGGCGATCCTCGACGAGGCGCTCGAGGTGGCC
Source organism: Pedococcus ginsenosidimutans (assembly GCF_039544395.1). Classification (NCBI taxonomy): domain Bacteria; kingdom Bacillati; phylum Actinomycetota; class Actinomycetes; order Micrococcales; family Intrasporangiaceae; genus Pedococcus; species Pedococcus ginsenosidimutans. The sequence continues at coordinate 616,756 of NZ_BAABLO010000001.1, read as the reverse complement.
GACCGCCACTGCACCGGCAGCTGACGGTGCCGTCGCCCTCTTCGACCGGCCGCGCGACGGAGGCGCCGGGCGGCCCCGCCGCCCACGCCCTCGCCGACGCCGAACCCTCGGTGTTCTGGCTCGACCACCCCGACCGTCCGGCGCCCCGACCAGCCCTCGACACCAGCACGAGCGCCGACCTCGTCGTGGTCGGCGGCGGCTACACCGGCCTGTGGACCGCGCTGCTCGCCAAGGAGGCGGACCCCTCACGCGACGTCCTGCTCCTGGAGGCCGGGCGCATCGGGTGGGCGGCCTCGGGCCGCAACGGCGGCTTCTGCTCCGCGAGCCTCACCCACGGTGAGGCCAACGGCCGCGAACGCTGGCCCGCAGAGTACGAGCAGCTGCACCGCCTGGGCCTCGCGAACCTCGACGCGATCGAGGAGACCGTGCAGCGCCACGGCATCGAGTGCGACTTCCGCCGGTCCGGCGAGCTCACGGTCGCCACCGCACCGCACCAGGTCGACTGGCTGCGCGAGGACCTCGGCACGGGCACGTTCCTCGACCGCGACGCCATCCGGGCCGAGCTCGACTCGCCGACCTACCTCGCCGGTGTCCACACCCCCGACGAGACGGCGATGGTCGACCCGGCGCGCCTCGCGTGGGGACTCGCCGCGGCGGCGGAGTCGGCCGGGGTCCGCGTCGTCGAGGGCACCAAGGTGACCGGGCTCGAGCGCGACAGGGCCGGGGTGCTGCTGCGCACCGAGAGCGGTCACGACGTGCGCGCGGCCCGAGTCGCGTTGGGCACCAACGCCTTTCCGTCCCTCCTGCGCCGCACCCGGCTGCACACGGTGCCGGTCTACGACTACGTGCTCATGACCGAACCCCTGAGCGCCGAGCAGCTCGCCTCCATCGGGTGGGGCTCGCGGGCCGGGGTCGGGGACATGGCCAACCAGTTCCACTACTACCGGCTCACCGAGGACAACCGCATCCTCTGGGGCGGCTACGACGCGATCTACCACCTGGGCAGGCGCGTGCGGCCGTCGAACGACCAGCGGCCCCAGACCTTCGAGCGCCTGGCCAGCCACTTCTTCGAGACCTTCCCCCAGCTCGAGGGACTGCGGTTCAGCCACCGGTGGGGAGGGGCCATCGACACCTGCACCCGGTTCTGCGCCTTCTACGGCTCGGCGTTCGACGGCCGGGTCGCGTACGCCCTGGGCTACACCGGCCTCGGGGTCGGGGCGTCGCGGTTCGGTGCGGCCGTGGTCCTCGACCTGCTCGACGGCGCCGACACCGAGCGCACCCGCCTGCAGATGGTGCGCGAGAAGCCGCTGCCGTTCCCGCCGGAACCGTTGGCCTACGCGGGGATCCAGCTGACCCGGTGGTCGCTGGCCCGGGCCGACGAGCGCGACGGGCAGCGCAACGCCTGGCTGCGTACCCTCGACCGCCTCGGCCTCGGCTTCGACTCCTGACCCCTCACCTCCCTGGCTTTGGGGGCTCGAGCGCGCGCATTCCCGAGCGCTGCAGCACCCAAAAGCAGGGGCAGCGGGGACAGCAGGGGCAGCAGGAGCAGTAGCGGCGGCAGGGACAGCAGGAGGGTGCGGGTAGGAGGGGGCGAGTGGTGGGCGCGAGGAGGGTCGGTCAGAGGCGCTGCAGTGCCCGCTCGACGAGCAGCGGCACCGACGTGCCCACCCGGTCGTAGCCCTCGCCCATCGACCGGCCCGCCAGGTAGCGCGCGTGCACGCCCTCGAGGATCACGGCCAGGCGGAAGTCGGTGAAGGCGCGGTAGTAGTCCAGGCCCGATACGTCGCGGCCGGTCGCGGCGGCATACCGGTGTGCGATCTCGTCGGTCGTCGGAAAGCCCTCGTGGGCGGTGAGGCCCGCCGCCACGGGCACCGCGCTGCCGTCCTCGCCGGGGCCGGAGTAGTAGGTGAGCCACGTCGCGAGGTCGGCCAGCGGGTCGCCGAGCGTGCTCAGCTCCCAGTCGACCACCGCTGCGACGGTGGGCCGGCCGCCCTCCTCGGCGACGAGGGTGTTGTCGAGCCGGTAGTCGCCGTGGACGAGCGTGACCTCGCCGCCGAGCGGGCGCTGGGCGTCCAGGGCCCGGATGAGGTCGTCCATGGCCGGCAGGTCGCGGGTGCGACTGGCCTCCCACTGACCGCTCCAGCGACGGATCTGGCGCTCGAGGTAGCCGTCTGGCCGGCCGAAGTCGCGCAGGCCGGTCGTGTCGAGGTCGACGGCGTGGATCGCCGCGAGCACCTCGACGAGCGAGTCGGACAGCTGGTCGCGTTGTGCCGCAGTGAGATCCGTGGTCTGTGCCGGGTCGCGGTAGACGGTGCCCTCGACGAGCGCCATGACGTAGAACGGCGCCCCCACCACGTCGGCGTCGGTGGTCGCGGCGAGCACCTCGGGCACCGGCACCGACGTGGGCCAGAGCGCCGACAGCACCCTCGACTCGCGACCCATGTCGTGGGCGCTGGGGAGCAGCCTGCCCAGGGGTGGGCGCCGGACGATGACCGTGGCGGTGGGGCTGGCCACGCGGTAGGTGAGGTTGGACAGACCCCCCGACACCACCTCGGCGGTCCAGTCGGGCCCCAGGCCAGGTACGGCGTCGGCGGCCCAGCGGGTGAACGGCTCCCGCGGCAGCCCGGGGACCTCCTCGGCACCCTGCGCGCCACTCGGCGACGGCGCTGGTACCCCGTCGGGCCGGGTCATGCGCGCGGCTCCCGGTTCGCGACCCGCTCGGCGGCCCTGCGGGCCGCCCGCCTGGCGATCGACATCTTGTGGACCTCGGTCGCGCCGTCGTAGATGCGGAACGACCGGATGTCGCGGTAGATCCGGCCGAGGACGAGCTCCTCCGAGGTGCCCATGCCCCCGGCCAGCTGGACCGCGCGGTCGACGACCCGGCAGGCCGCCTCGCTGGCGAACACCTTGGTGCGCGAGGACTGCTCGCTGCTGCGCTGTCCCTCGGCGATCGCCCAGGAGGCGTGCCACACCATGGAGCGAGCCGCGTCGAGGTCGATCTCGTTCTCGGCGATGAGCGCCTGCGCCATGCCGAGGTCGGACAGCGTCGAGCCGAACAGCTCACGGCCGACCGCGCGCTCGACCGCGATGTCGTGCGCGCGCCGGGCGGCGCCCAGCCAGCGCATGCAGTGCGTCAGCCGTGCGGGGGCGAGGCGCACCTGGGCGCTCTGGAAGCCCTTGCCGACCTCCCCGAGCACGTGGTCGTCGGGGACGAAGCAGTCGCGCAGGGCGACCCGGCAGTGACCACCGACGCCCGTCGCGTCGATGGTGTCGATGTGCTCGCCCACGACGAACCCCGGGTTGTCCGCGTCGACGAGGAACATCGTCGCGCCCTGCGGGACGTCGTCACCCTCGTTGAGGGCCATGACGATCGAGAAGGCCGCCCCGTCGGCGCCGGTGATGAGCCACTTGTCGCCGTTGACGACCCAGCCGCCGTCCGTGCGACGGGCGCGTGTCCTCAGGGCGGAGGGGTCGGACCCGGCCCCGGGCGGCGGCTCGGTCATCGAGAAGCAGGACCGCACCTCGCCGGCGACGAGCGGCTCGAGGTACTTCTCCTTCTGCGCGGCGGACCCGGTCATGTGGAGCAGGTGGATGTTGCCCTCGTCGGGAGCGGCGCAGTTGAGCGCGAGCGGGCCGAGCAGCGAGTAGCCGGCTTCCTCGAGCAGCACGGCCGACTCGTCGAACCGGAAGCCGCCACCCCCGAGCTCCTTCGGCGCCTGGGGGGCGAACACCCCAGCGGCCTTTGCCTTGGCCTGCAGCTCCACGCGCAGGGCGTCGGTCATCCCCTCGGCGAACACGCGCTGCTCGAGCGGCACGACCTCGCTCGCGACGAACTCCTCGACCCGGCGACGCTGCTGCTCGACGGCTGGGCTCATGCTGAAGTCAAAGGCCACGTCCCGACCCTACCCAGCGACCGCCCGCGGTGACCGGGAACGGGGCGGTGGGGGCCGGTGCGAGGATGGCGCGGTGACGATCCCGGAGCCGCAGGCCCTGACCCTGCCCCGTACGCCGCCGCTGGTGCTGAGGGGCCGCACGTTCGATGCCTCGGCGCCGGCCGTGATGGGCATCATCAACCGCACCCGCGACTCGTTCTTCGCGGGCAACCGGCACGCCGACCTGGACTCCGCCAAGAGGGCCCTCGACCAGGCGGTCGAGGCGGGGGCGGACATCGTCGACGTCGGCGGTGTGCGCGCCGGGCAGGAGGGTGAGCACGTCTCCGCGCAGGAGGAGGTCGACCGCGTCGTCCCGTTCCTCGAGCATGCCCGCGCCACCTACCCGGACCTCGTGCTGAGCCTGGACACGTGGCGCAGCGAGGTGGCGCAGGAGGCGGGTCGGCACGGGCTCGACCTCGTCAACGACACCTGGGCCGGTCACGACCCAGAGCTCGTCCACGTGGCCGCGCGCATCGGTGCCGGCGTGGTCTGCTCGCACACCGGCGGCCTGCCCCCGCGGACCGACCCCGTGCACGTCACGTACGGCCCGGACCCCCTCGACGTCGTCCGGGACGTCCTGCGCACGCTCGCCGACGGCGCCCGGGCCGCCGTCGAGGCCGGCGTCCCGGCCGAGCGCGTCCTCATCGACCCCACCCTCGACTTCGGGAAGACGACGGCGCACTCCCTGGTGGTCCTGCGGCACACGGCCGACCTCGCGCAGCTGGGCTACCCGGTCCTGCAGGCCTTGTCGCGCAAGGACTTCGTGGGGGAGTCCCTGGGCGTCGAGGTCGACGACCGGCTCGAGGGGACCCTGGCTGCGACGGCCGTGGCCGCGTGGCTCGGCGCGACGGTGTTCCGCGCCCATGACGTCCGGGCGACCCGTCGCGTCGTGGACATGGTCGCCACCATCCGCGGCGACCGGGCACCGGTGCGGGCGGTCCGCGGCGTCTGACCCGGCCGCTGACTGCCGGGGCCGGGGCCACCGGCGCCGACGCCGCCAACACCCGGCCGCGTCCGCACCCAACGTGCCCCCAACCGCGTCCGACGGCACCCAACGCCCTTCAGCGCCACCACTGGTGACTCCTGCCCGTTTCATCCATCAGCCGAACGGCCAGCGTCTGCATGGGATGTTCGGACTTTCCTCCAATCGGTCCGCTCGTCCCGATTCCCGCCCCTACCGTCCTGACCTGCGGCTTTCCCGCCGTTCGGGCTCAGGGGCTTCTTCAGGGGTGTGTGTGATGGCAGGTCAATTCTCGGTGCGTTTCCGCGCGTTTGGCACCGGTCGTCGGGTAGTGGCGGTCGCAGGCGCTGCGGCGCTCGTGCTGGCGGGCACCGCGCCTGTCGCCGACGCCGCCTCGGTCAACGCCGCCACGATCAGCGGTGGGAGTGGAACCGCCACGGTCGGCGGAACGCTGTACGCCAAGCAGGGCGGCGCCCTGACCATCGACCTGACCACGGACACCAGCCAGTGCGTGGACGTGGTCAACGCCGGGGGGACCACCGTCGCCCGTCAGACGTCCGCGTCCAACCGCACCTCGTGGAGCTTCTCCTCGAGCGGCTACCCCGGCCTCGTCCCGGCCGGCGGCAACGGTCCCGTGAAGTTCACGTTCGTGGCCTGGCGCAACGTGAACGGCCAGGGCAACTGCACCGCCAACGCAGGCGAGAGCGGCACCTCGGTCTCCTACGTCCTGGACAACACCGGCCCGACCCTCACGCCCGTCTTCACCCCGGCGGTAGTCCCCGGCACCTGGGCCACCAAGGACACCACCGTCACGTGGAGCGCCACCGACCCGCAGGCCGCCGCCGGTGTCGCGGGCTCCGGATTCGCGTCGCAGCCCACCGCTTCGACGACCTACACCACCAGCAAGACCTACGCCCTCACCGCCCCGGCGTTCACCGACCGGCTCGGCAACGTGGGCACCGGTAGCGGGACCCTGCGACTCGACAAGGACGCGCCCTCGATCGTCGGCTCGCGCACGCCGGCCGCCAACGGCTTCGGGTGGAACAACTCGCCCGTGACCGCGAGCTTCGCGTGCCAGGACGTGCCGGCGACGGACGGGTCCGGCCTCACCGCCGGCGGATGCCCGAGCCCCACGGTCGTGGGCAGCACCACCGACTCGTCCAAGGACGTCACGGGCGGCTCGGTCACCGGCTCCGTCACCGACGTGGCCGGCAACACCGCCTCGGCCACCGTCACCGGGATCAACGTCGACACCGTCGCGCCGACCCTGACCGGTGCCGCCCCGCTCGGCCCCAACACCAACGGCTGGTACCGCGACGACGTCACCGTGCACTGGACCGCTGCAGACGCCCGCTCCGGCCTGGACGCCGCGACCGTCCCCGCCGACGCCACGGTCACGGGTGAGGGGAGCAACCTGACGGTCAGCGCCTCGGTCGCCGACAAGGCCGGCAACACCGCCAGCGCCGTCAGCGCGCCCGTGCGCATCGACCGCACGGCTCCCGTGACAGCCATCAGCGGTACCTCCAACGACTGGACCAGCGCGGGGTCGGTAGCGGTGAACCTGTCCCCGAGCGACGCCCTCTCGCAGGTGGCCTCGACGACGTACCGCGTCGACGGTGGCGCCCCGCAGAGCGGCACCTCGTTCTCCCTCACCACCGAGGGTGACCACACGATCACCTACAGCAGCACCGACAAGGCCGGGAACGTCGAGGCCACCCGCACCGCGCACGTGAAGATCGACCGCACGGCGCCGTCGATCTCGCACGCCTTCACCCCGAGCAGCTACACCGACAGCGCCTGGACCAACGCCACCAAGGTCACCGTGACCTTCACCTGCACCGACGGCGGCTCCGGCGTCGGCTCCTGCACCGCCCCGGTGGACGTGACCGGCGAGGGCGCCGCCCAGGCCGTGAACGGGACGGCGCGCGACAACGCCGGAAACACGGCCACGGTTACCGCGACCGTCAGCATCGACCGCACGCCGCCCACCGTCGTCGCGTCGGCCGACCGCTCGCCCAACGGCAACGGCTGGTACGGCGACGACGTCACCGTCAGCTTCGCCTGCGCGGACCAGGCGGGGCTCTCCGGCATCGCGACCTGCCCCGCCAGCACCACCCTCGGCCAGGGTGCGGGCCAGCACGTCAGCGGTACGGCCGCCGATGTCGCCGGCAACACCGCGAGCACCACGCTCGACCACCTCGACGTCGACAAGACGGCGCCGGTCCTGACCGGCGCCGCGACCACCGCGCCCAACGCGGCCGGCTGGTACGACAACAGCGTCACCGTCCACTGGATCTGCTCCGACGCGCTGTCCGGCATCGACGGCGCCTGCCCCTCCGACAGCACCGTGTCGGGTGAGGGGAGCAACCTCGGTGCGGTCGCGACCGTGGCCGACCGCGCGGGCAACACGCGCACGGCCTCCGTCCTCGGCCTGAAGGTCGACACGACCGCACCGGTCACCACGGCCTCGGTCTCCGAGCCGCTGGCCACCGGCTGGTTCGCCGACAAGGCGCGCGTCACCCTCGCCGGCAGCGACAACCTCTCGGGTGTCGCGAAGACCTGGTACTCGGTGGACGGCGGCCCCGCCGCCGCCTACGCCGGGGCGTTCGACTACGGCACCCCGGGCACCCACACCATCACGTTCTGGAGCGTGGACGCCGCCGGCAACGTCGAGGACGCCACCACCTCCGGCCACACCGTCACCGTGAAGATCGACGGCATCAAGCCCACGATCTCGGGCTCCGCGACCCCGGCGCCCAACGCCCACGGCTGGAACAACACCGACGTCACCGTCGCCTTCAGCTGCGCCGACGCCGAGAGCGGTATCGCCGACTGCACGAAGGACACCGTCCTCGACCAGGACGGCGCCGACCAGTACGTCACGGGGACCGCGACCGACCACGGCGGCAACAGCGACACCGCCACCGTCGGCCCGGTCAACGTCGACAAGACCCAGCCCACCCTCGCGGGTGCAGCGACGACCGCGCCCAACGCGAACGGCTGGTACCGCGGCGACGTCACCGTCCACTGGACGGCCGGCGACGCGACCTCGGGTGTGGACGGCACCACCGCCCCCGCCGACTCCGTCGTGACGGGTGAGGGGTCCGACCTGACGGCCGGCCCGGTCTCGGTGTCCGACCTCGCCGGCAACTCGCGCTCGGCCACGCTGTCCGGCCTCAAGGTCGACCGCACCAAGCCGACGATCGCCGGGGCCACCACCACCGCGCCCAACGCTGCCGGCTGGTACCACGACGACGTCACGGTCGCGTGGACGTGTGACGACGCCCTGTCCGGCATCGCGACGGGCGCGTGCCCTGACACGACCACGGTCGGCGGTGAGGGCAGCGACCTGTCCGCCACGGCATCCGTGAGCGACCGCGCCGACAACGGTGCCAGCGCCTCCGTGGCCGGGATCAAGATCGACCGCACCCCCCCGAGCACGGCGATCTCGGCGCCGTCGGGCTGGAGCAACAAGGCCGTCACGCTGTCGTTCTCGGCGACGGACAACCTGTCCGGTGTCGCGAAGACCTTCTCCTCCGTCAACGGCGGCGACGCCGTCGAGGGCGACTCGGCGACTTTCACCCAGGAGGGCGTCTATGAGGTCGAGGTCTGGAGCGTCGACGAGGCCGGGAACCGCGAGACGCCGAAGAGCGCCACGGTGAGCATCGACCTGAGCGCGCCGACCATCACGCACACGCAGTCCCCTGCCGCGAACGACAACGGCTGGAACCGGACCGACGTGCGAGTCACCTTCAGCTGCAACGACACCGGCGGCTCGGGCATCAAGTCCTGCACCGCGCCCGTCGACGTCACCACGGAGGGTCACCAGGTCCCGGTCCCCGGCCACGCCGAGGACGAGGCCGGCAACACGGCTGACGACCCGGCCACGGTGAGCATCGACAAGACCGACCCGACCATCGTCGGTGCGCCGGACCGCGAGCCCAACGGCCACGGCTGGTACGACGCGCCGGTGACGGTGAGCTTCTCCTGCGCCGACCAGGACCTCCTGTCGGGCGTGGCCAGCTGCTCGGCCCCCGTCACCCGCGGTGAGGGCGCTGCCCAGTCCGCCGACGGCACCGCCGAGGACGCGGCCGGCAACTCGGCCTCCGCCACGGTGGACGGGCTGAACGTCGACGTGACGGCCCCGACGCTGTCCGGTCGGGCCACGACCGAGCCGAACGCGGCCGGCTGGTACCGCTCGGACGTCCCGGTCGAGTGGACCTGCGGCGACGCGCTGTCGGGTCTCGAGGACGACTGCCCCGGCGCGAGCACGGTCAAGGGTGAGGGTGCAGACCTGTCGGCCACCACCACGGTCCGCGACCTCGCCGGCAACAGCACCACCGCCGCGGTCACCGGCCTCAAGATCGACCGCAGCGCCCCCCGCACGACCGCCTCGCTCCGCGCGGTGGACAGCGCCAACGGCTGGTACGGCTCCGGCGTGACCGTCACGCTGGCCCCCACCGACACGCTGTCGCAGGTCGCCTCGACCTGGTACCGCGTCGACGGCGGCACGGCCAAGGCCTACACGGCTCCGTTCACGCAGGGGCTCGAGGGCGTCCACACCGTGACGTTCTGGAGCGTCGACAACGCCGGCAACGTCGAGGACGAGACGGCCGACGCCAACACGGTCACCGTGCGCGTCGACACGACCGCCCCCGGCGTCACCGGTTCGCGGACCCCGGCGGGCAACGCCTTCGGCTGGAACAACGGCCCCGTGACCGTGAGCTTCACGTGCGACGACACCGACGGCTCCGGGGTGGCCTCGTGCGCCGACCCGACCACGCTGTCGGCGGAGGGCGCGGGCCAGGCCGTCACCGGGCACGCCGTCGACAACGTCGGCAACAGCTCGTCAGCGACGGTGGAGGACGTCGACATCGACCTCACCAACCCGTCCCTCGCGGGCACGGCGACGACCGACCCGAACGGCAACGGCTGGTACCGCGGCGACGTCGTCGTCCACTGGACCTGCTCCGACGCCCTCTCGGGCATCGACGGGGACTGCCCGGCCGACAGCACGGTGAGCGGCGAGGGCGTCGACCTGTCGGTGAGCCGCTCCGTCTCTGACAAGGCCGGCAACGCCACGACCGCCACGGTCGCCGGGCTGCACGTCGACCGCACGGGGCCGGTGACCACGGTCTCCGCTCCGTCCGGCTGACAGCAGCACGGGGTGACCCTGGACGTCACGGCCACCGACAACCTCTCAGGCGTCGCCTCGACCTGGTACACGGTCAACGGTGGCCAGCCGCAGAAGGGCAACGCCATCTCGCTCACGGCTGACGGGACCTACTCCCTCTCCTTCTGGAGCGTGGACGAGGCCGGCAACGAGGGCGTGCACGGCACCGGCACGGTGCAGGTCGACCAGACCGCGCCGACCATCACGCACACCATCACGCCGCAGCCGAACGCTGCGCTGTGGAACAACGCCGACGCCACCGTGCACTTCGTCTGCGATGACGCCACCTCGGGCGTCAAGAGCTGCACGAGCGACTCCGTCGTCACCCAAGAGGCTGCCGGCACCCAGGTCGTCGGCACCGCCGTCGACGTGGCGGGCAACTCCAGCTCAGACACTGCGACGGTGAACCTCGACAAGAGCAAGCCCACTGTGTCGGGTGCCGCGGACCGCAAGCCCAACGCCAACGGCTGGTACGGCGACGACGTCACCGTGACGTTCACCTGCGCGGACCAGGCAGGCCTGTCCGGCGTCGCCGACTGCAGCGCCGCGTCGACGCTCTCCGAGGGCGCGAACCAGTCGGTGAAGGGCACCGCCACCGACCGTGCCGGCAACACCGACTCCACCACGGTCGGCGGCATCGACGTCGACAAGACCAAGCCCGTCCTGACGGGTGCGGTCACGACCCGGCCGAACGCCGGTGGGTGGTACCGCGGTGACGTCGTCGTCCACTGGACCTGCTCGGACGCGCTCTCCGGCATCGACGGGGACTGCCCCGCCGACAGCACGGTCAAGGGCGAGGGCGACAACCTGTCGGCCTCGGCCACGGTGGTGGACAAGGCGGGCAACTCCAAGTCGGCGACCGTGTCCGGCATCAAGATCGACCGCACCGCACCGGTGACGACGGGCTCGGTGCCCGCGGCCCCGTACGCGACTGGTTGGTACGACAGCCCGGTCACCGTGACGCTCTCGGCGTCGGACGACCGCTCGGGTGTGGCCTCGACCGCCTACAGCGTGGACGGCGGTGCCCCGAAGACCTACGGCCAGCCGTTCGCGGTCGGCAAGGGTGTCCACACGGTCACCTGGTGGAGCTCGGACGTCGCGGGCAACGTCGAGGACCGCACGGCCGACGGGCACAGCCTCGTCGTCAGGGTCGACGACCTCGCCCCGACCATCAGCGGCGCTGCGGACCGACAGCCGAACACCAACGGCTGGTACGCCGGTCCGGTTACCGTCCGCTTCACCTGCGCCGACGCGCAGACCGCGGTCGACGGCACCTGCGGCCCGGACCGGACGCTGTCCGCTGACGGCGCCGGCCAGTCGGTGACCGGCACGGTCAAGGACAAGGCAGGCAACACCGCCAGCGCCACGGTCGCGCCGATCAACATCGACCAGACCAACCCGGTGTTCGCGCCCTACCAGGGCACGACGGCCTACACGGTCGGGCAGAAGGTGGTCGAGCCGATTTGCGGCACGCGCGCCAGTGACGCGCTGTCCGGCCTGGCCGGCTGCGTCCTCACCTCGCGGACCGGTTCGGCGACGACCAACCCGGGTGGTGTGGGCGACCTCGTCTACACCTTCATGGCGACGGACAAGGCGGGGAACACGGCGACCCAGGTCGTCACCCTCCACGTCGGGTACGGCTGGGCGGGCTTCCTCCAGCCGGTCACCAACACCGCGCACGACCTCGGGACGGCGAGCACCTTCAAGGCCGGCAGCACCGTGCCGATGAAGTTCGTCCTCAAGGACGCGAGCGGCACGGTGAGGCAGGCGGCGTACGCACCGATGTGGCTCGCGCCGGTGGACCTCGGCACGACCGCGACCTCCGGGGCCGGCACCGTCACCGGTGACGCCGGCACCGTGGGCGGCTCGTACAAGTACGACTCGGGCCAGTACATCTACACGTGGCAGACGCCGAAGTCCGGTGCAGGCCACTACTACCGGGTCGGCGTGCAGCTCGACAGCGGTGACGTCTACACGACGCTCATCAAGCTCAGCTGACGGGCGCACCCGTCACGGGTCCGGTTCGACGGGCTCGACCCTGCGGGGTCGGGTCCGCCGGGCCGGGCCCGTCGGCCTGCCCGGAGCACGCGAAGGGGTGCGGGACCGGGGCAGAAAATGACTCGCATCGGTCTCCACGATTCGCATCCTGCGTGCTAGCGTCTGTCGCGGTTGCATCAAGCAGTTCCTCGCAGAGGTCGACGAAGTGCCCGCCCTAGCACCACCAGAGCGGGCCTTTTTCATCTGAGGGCGGGCATGTCTCGTCGGTGGGGTTGTGTACGGCAGCCGGGGGCCTCGCAAAGTGCGTGGTTCCAATGGCTACGAAGGAAAGAGTTACCCCATGGCACAGGGAACCGTTAAGTGGTTCAACGCTGAGAAGGGCTTCGGCTTCATCGCCCAGGACGGCGGCGGCCCGGACGTGTTCGTCCACTACTCGGCGATCGACTCCTCGGGCTACCGCTCGCTGGACGAGGCGCAGCGCGTGGAGTTCGAGGTCACCCAGGGCCCGAAGGGCCCGCAGGCTGACGCCGTTCGCCCGATCTGATCCGAGGACTGCTCAACCACGGTCTTCAGCGAGGCCCCCACCGGATGCCGGTGGGGGCCTCGTTCTGTCTGTCGCCGGGAGCAGGCACCGCCACGAGCGTGGCCGGGCTCCGGGCTCAGCGCCCTACTTCTTGGCCAGTGCGGTGAGGAAGTCCTTGACGACGGGTGCGGCGACGGTGCCGCCGCTCTTGCCCTTCTCCACGAGGGCCGCGAACGCCACCCCGCCCTGGTAGCCGACGAACCACGCGTGGGTCTCCGGCGGGTTCGCCGACCCGAACTCCGCGGTGCCCGTCTTGCCCCGGACCGCGCCGCCGGGGGCGTCGCGCAGGACGCCTCCGGTGCCGCCGGTGACGACCTGCCGCATGAGCTCGCGCAGCTGCGCCACCGCGGCCGTGTCGAGCGGCTTCGCGGCGCCGTCCGCGCCGGCCGGGGCCGGCTCGGTCACCAGGGTCGGCGGTACGGCGCTGCCCCTGGCCACCGACGCGGCGAGGGTCGCGAGGGCGAGGGGCGAGGTGAGGTTGCGGCCCTGCCCGATCATGGCCGACGCCTTGTCGGTCTTGCCGTTGTTGGTCGGCACGCTCGCGTCGAACACGTTGCCGACCCCGACTCCCTTGGCCCAGCCGGTGAGGCCGAGGGCGGTCGCGGCCTTGCTGAGGTCGCTGTCGCCGAGGTCTGTCGACAGGCTCACGAACGCGGTGTTGCAGGAGTGCGCGAAGTCGGTGGCGAAGTCCGGGGCGCCGAAGGACTCGCCCTCGTAGTTCTTGTAGGAGCGGCCGTCGACGACGAACTTCTCCGGGCAGTCGACGGGTGTCGTCGGCTTGACCTTGCCGCTGGTGAGCAGGGCGTAGGTGCTGACGATCTTGAACGCCGACCCGGGCGGGTACTGGCCGGTGAGCGCACGGTCGAAACCGAGGGCCGGTGAGTTGGCGGAGGCGAGGACGCCACCGGTCCTGACGTCGACCGCGACGAGGGCCGACGGCACCGAGCCGGTGCCCGCGACGGCCGACTCCGCTGCCGCCTGCACGGTCGGGGAGAGTGTCGTCTTCACGTCGGTGCCGGCGACCGCCGCCTTGCTGAAGAGGGGGGCGTCGGGCTTGGCGCTGGAGGTCACCTGCACCCCCGGCGTGCCGGCGAGCTGGGCGTCGTAACGGCCCTGCAGCCCGCTGGTGCCCGCGTAGTCGCCGGCGACGTAGCGGCCCTTGCTCGCGCTGACCTGCTCCGCGTTCACCGGGCCGTACGACCCGAGCAGGGGCTGGCCGAACGTCCGCGTGCGAGCCAGTGGCTGATCACGGACCGGGTAGATGATGCCCTTGAGGTTGTCGAGCGCGGCCCTGCGCTGCTGGAAGTCGGACTCGCGGTAGGTGATCACGGCGATCGGTGACTTGCTGCCGCTCTTCGTGGCTGCTTCGAGCTTCGCGACGAGCGAGCCGGCGGGTTCGTCGACGATCTTCTCGAGCTGGCGGACGGTCGCGGCGGTGGCGCGGCTCGGGTCGATCTGCACGGGGTAGACCTTGCCGATCGGCATGAGCGGCTGGCCGTCCCGGTCCAGCAGGTCACCGCGCTGGCCCCAGGTCCGCGAGGCGGCGAGCGTTGCGCCCGTGGGGAGCCCGGGTGCCCAGGCCGCACCGGCCGTCGGCAGGCTGACGGCCCACTTCCCGCCGGAGCCGGCGGGCTTCGCCGTCACGGGGACGTCATAGGTCCATGGGACGCCACCGGGCAACGTCCACGTCACGCCGAGGGTCGAGGTGGCGCGCTCGCCCTTGCGGGTCACCGTGCCGGGGTCGACCTTCACCGGGCCGCTGCCCAGTCCCTTGGTGGCCGTGGTGAAGGACTCCTGCACCGCCTGGGCGGTCGTGCCGGCGAACCTCGCCCCTGCCTTGGGGAACGACCGCTGCGCCCAACCGCTGGCGAAGGCGTCGACGGCCGCTGCAGCCTCGCGGTCCGCCTTCTTCGCGGCCTCGGACTGCTGCCACCACAGCCCCCCTCCTGCGGCCGCTGCCACGACGACGAGAGCTGCCACCGACCCCACCACTGCACGTCTGTCCATGCACCCATCCAACAGCACGTGCCTCGGATGCCCTGTCCGGTTTGTCCGTCGGAGGCAACCAAACCGGGGTCCCGGACGTCAGGGAGGTGGACGCGTACCGGGTGAGACCCTCAGGTTGCGCCCGTACACTCGGCGGGGCGATGCGCCGCCCAGCCACCCCCGGTGGCGTGATCGATCCAGAGAGGTACACGTGAGCGAGCCCACCCACGGCTCTGCGCAGGGTGACGAGCCCGGCCAGGACGCCAGTGCCGGCCACGAGGCCACTGACGGCCAGCAGGGCACCGGCCGGCGCGCGGACCGCCATGCGGGCAGGACCCACCGCCACCCGTGGCTGCGCCGGGTCGCGTTCGGCGTCTCCGCCCTCCTCGTGGTCGTGCTCGTGCTGGGTGTCGCCGCCTACATCAAGCTCAACGGCAACATCGACCGGGTCGACATCAGCAGCGCGCTCGGTGAGCGCCCCAAGCAGGTCGCCACGGCGGACGCCAAGACCAAGCTCAAGGCCGTCAACATCATGGTGATCGGCTCTGACAGCCGCGGCTCGGGCAGCAGCATCGTGGGTGCGCGTTCCGACACCAACCTCGTCGTCCACCTCTCCGCCGACCGGAAGTCGGCCATCGTCGTGTCGATCCCGCGGGACTCGATGACGATGGCGCCGCGCGACTGCAAGAACCTCAACGACACGGTCCAGAACGGCGTGATCCGCCAGTGGAACGCGAACTTCCAGGACGGTGGCGAGGCCTGCACGATCCGCACCTTCGAGGGCCTCACCGACATCTACATCGACCACTTCGTCATCATCGACTTCCGCGGGTTCCAGCAGATGGTCGACGCCCTCGGCGGGGTGACGGTCTGCACTCCGGTCGCGATCAACGACCGGGACGCGCAGCTGACGCTGCCGGCCGGCAGGACCAAGGTCAACGGCAAGCAGGCGCTGGGCTACGTCCGCGTCCGCCACGGGATCGGCGACGGCTCCGACCTCGGCCGGATCGACCGCCAGCAGGCGTTCCTGTCCTCGGTGATCCAGGAGGCGACGAAGTCCTCGCTGCTGCTGCGTCCCGACAAGCTGTTCCGCTTCCTCGACGCCGCCACCGGTGCGATGACGACCGACAAGGGTCTCGACACCGGTGAGATGAAGGACATCGCCCAGAGCGTGGCGCGGATCGGCACCGACCAGATCCGCTTCGTCAAGCTGCCGACGCGTCCCTACCCGGCCGACACCAACCGGGTGGAGTGGCTTCCCTCCGCCGACGCGATCTGGAAGGCGATCCGCGAGGACCAGCCGCTGCCCGGCACCAAGCCCCCGGCTGGCACCCCGAAGCCGACGCCCTCGACGACCAGTGCGGCCGCGCTCACCGTGGCCCCCAGCAAGATCTCGGTGCGGGTCACCAACGACTCCGGCGTCCCCGGGCTCGCCAAGCAGGCGGCCGCGGAGCTGCAGACCGAGGGCTTCAAGGTCGCGACCTACCTCACCGGCACCGGCACCCCGACCGAGGGCGTCGTCGTCCGCTACGGACCCGGCCAGGAGGAGGCCGCCCGCACGGTCGCCGCCGTGTACCCGGGCGCGAAGCTCAAGGCGGACGCCACGCTCGGTTCCACCATCGAGCTGAGCATGGGCCTGAACTCGCCCAAGGCGGTCGAGATCCCGAACCGCGAGGGCACGCAGCCACTGCCGAAGCCCACGGTCACCGCGACCGGCACCCCGAGCACGGCGGCGACGATCCCGGCGCGCACGGCCAACCAGGACATCTGCAGCTGACGGTGGTCCCCCCGGGCACACGCCCCGGGGGGTCGCTTTGCTCCGGCGCGCGGGCTCCGGATACCCTGTGCGGGCTCGGTCGACCTGTCGTCCGGGTGTGGAGACGTCGCCTAGTCCGGTCTATGGCGCCGCACTGCTAATGCGGTTTGGGTTTATCGCCCATCGAGGGTTCAAATCCCTCCGTCTCCGCACGAGAACGAGGAAGGACCCGACGAGCTTCTCGTCGGGTCCTTCTTCGGTTTCTGGATCGCGCGGGAGTCTCGCTAGTAGGTGTCCCCCCGGCGCCACGCCATCTCCTGCAGCTCGAACGAGTTGCCGTCGGGATCCGCGAAGTCCGCGCCCTTGACGCCGCCACCGAAGTCGCGGACCTCACCCACCGCCACGCCCTGCCGCAGCAGCTCCTCGCGCGCCTCGGCGACGTCCTCCACCACCAGGTGCAGCCCCCGAGCGCTCCCGGGTTCGCCCCGGTAGACGTCGAGCCCGGTCCCGAAGCCGATGGAGCACCCGGACCCCGGCGGCGTCAGCTGGACGACGCGGATGCCGTCGGCGGGCTGGACGTCGACGTCCTTGGTGAAGCCGAGCTGCTCGGTGTAGAAGGCGATCGACCTGTCCACGTCGGAGACGGGCAGCGGTACGAGCTCCAGCTTCATCTGCATCGGGACTGTCCTGTTCCTCGTGGATGGTGTGCGCCATCCTCGCAGGCGCCGCGCCGGAAGTCGTCCGTTCGGCCGGGACCCGACGGGTACGGCGCGTGCTCGCCGATCCGGTGCGACATCCTGTCGCGACCGCCCCGAGGAGAGCCATGTCCGAGCAGATGCACCACCCCTACGCACCGAGCCAGCCACCGGGCCAGCCACCGAACCAACCACCGAACGAGGCGCAGTACGAGGGGCAGAACCAGGCCCAGCCCCCGTACGCACCGCTCGCCGGCCCCGGCCACCCGTACCCGTACCCCGCGCCCGGGCAGGTCTGGAACCAGGCCGGCCAGCAGCCCTTCGGTGCGCCGCCCCGGCAGCGCAACGGGCTGGCCGTCACGGCCATCGTGATGAGTGCGGTGGCGCTGCTGGCCTCGCTGGGCGTGGTCGCGTTCATCGCGGTCGGCGTCGCGGGCGGCGGGTCGGGCGTGCTCACCGGGCAGGTGGCACCGGCCGGCGGAGCCGTCTCCAGCGGCGTGCTCGTACCGGCTCTCACCACGGTGATCGAGGACGACGGGGGTTCCGTCGAGCAGGTCAGCTGCCCGGACTCCTCGGCCGTGGGTCAGGGGCTCGTGACCGTGTGCCACGGCTCCGTGGACGGCTTCGACTGGACGGGCATCGTGGTGTTCGAGGACTCTTCGGGCACGTTCACCCTCCAGGAGCTCTGAGGCTCCGCCCGGAACATCCACGTCCGCATCGCGACGAACCGTACGGCGGTCGACAGGGCGGTCGCGGCGGCGACGACGGTGGTCTGCAGCACGGTCGGCGGCGAGGTGACCAGCAGGTGCAGGAGCCCGAGGCCGCCGGCCGTCAGGAGCCAGGTGACCCCGAAGAGGGCGAGACCCTGCGCCTGGTGGCGGAACGCCCCGCGCCCCTGGACGCCGAACGTCCAGCGGCGGTTGAGGGCGGTGTTGGCGACGGTGGCCACCAGCAGGGCGACGAGGTTGGCGGACTGCGCTGCGGTGCCGCCGCTGCGCAGGGCGGCGAAGAGCCCCAGGTGCACGACGGTGCTCACCACACCCACCACCGCGAACCGCTGGAGCTGCTGCCAGGTGCGTCTGCCGGCGGTGCCGCGGCCGATGCGGCGCGCGATGTCGTCCAGCGGCAGCTGCCCCGAGGCGAGCGCCCGTCGCAGGCGCCGCACCCCCCGCAGGTCGTCCATCGCGGTCCCGACGACGTCGACGCGCGAGTCGGGGTCGTCGAACCAGTCGACCGGCACCTCGTGGATCCGCAGCCCGCTGCGCTCGGCCAGGACCAGCAGCTCGGTGTCGAAGAACCAGGTGGTGTCCTCGACCAGCGGCAGCAGCTCTGCCGCCACGTCGGCGCGGATCGCCTTGAACCCGCACTGCGCATCGGTGAACCGCGCGCCGAGCGCTCCCCGGAGCAGGAGGTTGTAGCAGCGGGAGACGACCTCACGCCTGGAGCCCCGCACGACCCGTGAGCCACGGGCCAGGCGTGAGCCGATGGCGAGGTCGGAGTGGCCCGACATGAGCGGGGCCACCAGGGGCCACAGGGCATCGAGGTCGGTCGAGAGGTCGACGTCCATGTAGGCGAGGATCGGTGCGTCGGAGGCGAGCCACACCGCCTTGAGGGCTCGGCCACGACCCTTCTGGTCGAGCCGGGCCACGGCCACGCCGGGGAGCTCGGCCACCAGCCCCGACGCGACCTCGACGGTAGCGTCGGTGCTGGCGTTGTCGGCCACCGTGATCCGGAACGGGTAGGGGAAGGTCTGCACCAGGTGCTCGTGCAGCCGCCGGACGCAGGCCGCCACCGTGTGCTGCTCGTTGTGGACGGGGACCACGACGTCGAGAACGGGTGCCACCACGGGTGGGGTGCTCATGGCCGGCCTCAGGTCGTCTGGGCGGTGGTCGCCCCGGTGGTCGTGGCAGTGGACCCGGACAGCGGCTGCGTGAGGTCGTAGAACGTCGAGCCGCCGATGGTGACGGAGGTGAAGTTCGCGGCCACCCAGGTCGAGATCTCCGACCCGGTGCCCGAGCCGCCCATGCCCCCACCCGGACCGCCACCCTGTCCGCCGCCCTGTCCGCCGCCGGCGGCGAAGTAGTGGATGTCGCCGTCCGCGACGTACTGCTGGAACTGCGACAGCGTCGGGGACGGGTCGCTGCCGTTGAAGCCGCCGATCGCCATCACGGGGAGCCCTGTGCCCAGCTGGAGCCCCGCCGCGTTCTGCGAGCCGATCGCAGCGGCCACCCAGCGGTAGGAGCCGGCATCTGCGCTGAGCGCCGAGACCACCTCGGTCGAGGGCGTGCTGGCGTCGAGCAGGCCACCCATGCCGCCGGCTGCGCCGGGTCCGCCCTGGGCCGTGCCGGTACCCGTACCGGTGCCCCCCTGCGTACCCGTGGTGCCACCGTTGGCGGCGGCGCCCGTCCCGCCCCGGGTCGCCCCGGGCGGGGTGCCCAGCGCGCCACCGGGGCCACCACCGGGCGCACCGCCGCCCGGGCCTCCGCGACCCGTGGACGGGCCGGCGGTCACGATGGAACCGGTGTGGGCGGTGCCCACGGTCTGGATGCTGTACGCCGCGGGGCCGGCCAGGGCGGCCACCAGGGCGCCGGCGACGACCACGGGGACCCAGCGGCGGTGCAGCTGGGTGACGGCCAGCAGCAGGAATGCGCTCGCCATGCCGACCACGAGGACCGCGATGCGGAGCCAGCTCTGCCAGTCGGTGCGCGACAGGAGGATGAACGACCACGTCGCAGCTGCGGCCGTCGCGCTCGCGAGGGTGATGGAGCCGATCGGGCGGTGGCGGTTCTCCCAGGCCTCACCGGCCCCCATGCCGACGACGGCCGCGACCGCCGGGGCGAGGGCCACGGTGTAGTACTCGTGGAAGATGCCGGCCATGAAGGAGAAGGTCAGCGCGGTGACGAGCAGCCAGCCGCCCCAGACGACGTACGCAGCGCGGCGGCCGTCGGTGCGCGGAGCGCGGCCTCGCAGGACCAAGCCCACGGCGAGCAGGATGAGCGCGGACGGGATGAGCCAGGAGATCTGTCCGCCGATCGAGGTGCTGAACATCCGACCGATGCCCGTGGCCCCCCAGCCGTTGCCGCCACCGACCGAGCCCGTCTCGTTGCCGCTGATGCGTCCGAGGCCGTTGTAGCCGAAGGTGACCGACAGGAACGAGTTGTCCTGGCTGCCGCCGATCCAGGGCCGCATGCTCGCCGGGACGAGCTCGACGACCGCCACCCACCAGCCCGCCGACAGCACCATGGCCGCCGTGCCCATCAGCGCGCCGACGATCCTGCGTCGCAGGGTCGTGTCGGCGAACAGGAGGTAGGCGAGGCCGAACGCCGGGACGACGAGCAGGACCTGCAGCGCCTTGGTCAGGAAGCCGAGGCCGATGAGGACGCCGACGACCGTGAACCAGCGGGGCGACCCCTGCTCGATCGACTTCATGGTCGCCCAGGCGCCCAGGGCCATGAGGAGGACGAGCAGCGCGTCCGGGTTGTTGAACCGGAACATCAGGACGGCCACCGGGGTCAGGGCCATCACGAGGCCGCCCACCAGACCCGCAACGGCGCCGAAGTGGCGGCGGACCGTGGCGTGGACGACACCGACGGTGGCCACGCCCATGAGGACCTCGGGCATGAGGATCGCGAACGAGCTGAGCCCGAACACCCGCACCGACAGCGCCATGACCCACAGCGAGGCCGGGGGCTTGTCGACGGTGATCGAGTTGCCGGCGTCGGAGGAGCCGTAGAAGAAGGCCTCCCAGCTCTTGCTGCCGGCCTGGACGGCGGCCGAGTAGAACGAGTTCGCGTAGCCGCTCGAGGTCAGGTCGTAGAAGTAGAGGAGGGCGGTGGCCACGAGCAGACCCAGCATCGCGGGGCGGGCCCAGGAGGGGTCCTCCTCGTGTCCGCGCCACAGGCGCTGGAGACGGCTGGGTGCGGTCGGGCCCGCCTGCACGGTGGTGGCGCGGGGGAGGGCGGGGGTGCCGTCGGCCGCTTCGCGGTGGAGGGTCATGGTGTCCATGGCTCCCACGGTCGGGCCGGTCACTGTGCGGTGGCTGTGCCACCCCTGAGCCGCGGTAGTGAGCCGCTGCCGCAGGCACGCGGCAGTGGTTCAGCGGACCGTCCGCCCCATCCGTGCGAGCACGGCGAAGCGGGCGCAGAGGATGACCGCCAGGCCCCCGAGCACCGTCGGCCACGTCAGCTGCTCGCGCAGGATGAGCCCGGCCCACAGCAGGCTCAGGACGGGCTGCACGAGCTGGACCTGGCTGACCCGGGCCATGGGCCCGATGGCGAGGCCGCGGTACCAGGCGAAGAACCCCAGGTACATCGACACCACTGCCAGGTAGGCGAAGGCGAGCCACTGGACGGCCGTCGCGGAGGGGGTCTGCTCGGCGACGGAGACGCTCGTGAGGACGACCATCAGGGGCGCGGACAACGCCAGGGCCCAGGACACCGTCTGCCAGGCGCCCAGCTCCCGTGCCAGCAGCCCACCCTCGGCGTACCCGACGGCCGCGGCCAGGACCGCGCCGAGGAGCAGGAGGTCCGCTCGGTCCACCGAGCCGAGCCCACCGTCCTGGAGGCCCGTGAACGTCACCACGGCCGCTGCCCCGAGGGCGGCGAACACCCAGAAGGACGCCGGGACGCGCTCCTTGCCGCGCACTACGGCCATGACGGCGGTGGCCGCCGGGAGCAGCCCGACGACGACTGCTCCGTGGGCAGCGGGAGCGGTCGTCAACGCGTACGAGGTGAGGAGCGGGAAGCCGACCACCACGCCGCCGGCCACCACGGCCAGCCGGCCCCACTGTGCCGCCCGGGGCACGGCCTGGCGGGTCACGACCAGTGCGACGCAGGCGAGGACGGAGGCGACGACCGCACGCCCGGCGCCGATGAAGAGGGGCGAGAGCCCGTCGTGGGCGGCGACACGGGTGAGCGGGACGGTGAACGAGAAGGCCGTGACCCCGACCAGTCCCCACCGGAGGCCCGACCGCGGTGCGACGGGTAGCACCGATGGCGCGGGATCGATAACGCTACTCTGTGGCTCCATGAACAACGATAGCGCAGCCCGTATCGTCGCGGTGCTGCGTTCCTGGATCGAGGCCGCGCCCCCCGGAGCCCAGCTCCCGTCGAACCGCACGCTGGTCACCCGTCACGGAGCCAGCCCCGTCACGGTGCAGAAAGCCGTGAGGCAGCTGAGCGCCCTGGGGCTCGTGGAGACCCGCCCCGGCGTCGGAACCTTCGTGAGGACCGTCCGATCCTCCCGCCCTGCCGACCTCGGGTGGCAGACCGCGGCGCTCGGCGCCCCACGCACCCGCGCCCGGGGAATCTCCGCCACGCAGCGGGCCACGGTGCCGGACGCCATCGCGCTGCACTCCGGGTACCCCGCCCGCGAGCTGCTCCCCGAGCGGCTGGTGCGCGCCGCGCTGGCCAGGGCGGCGCGCACCGAGACGGCCATGACGAGCTCCCCGGCGGCCGGGCTGCCCGAGCTGCAGTCGTGGTTCGCCGGCCAGGTCGCCGCAGCCGTCCCGGGGACCGCAGCGCCGGCGCCCCGGGAGGCGCTGATCACCCCGGGGAGCCAGAGCGGGCTCAGCTCGGTCTTCCGTGCGCTCGTGGGGCCCGGGCAGCCGCTGCTGGTCGAGTCCCCGACGTACTGGGGGGCCATCCTCGCAGCCGAGCAGACGGGCGTCGTCCTCGTGCCGGTGCCCAGCGGCGCGGGCGGCCCGGATCCCGAGGACGTCGACCGGGCCTTCGCCGCTACCGGCGCCCGGGCGTTCTACGCGCAACCGGGCTTCGCCAACCCCACCGGGGCTCAGTGGTCACCGGACACGGGCCGGGCCGTGCTCGACGTCGTCCGGCGCCGTGGGGCCTTCCTCATCGAGGACGACTGGGCCCACGACCTCGGCATCGACGACGAGGTGCAACCCCTGGTGGCGCAGGACCATGACGGCCACGTCGTCTACCTGCGCTCGCTGACCAAGTCGGTCTCACCGGCCCTGCGGGTCGCAGCGGTCATCGCGCGCGGGCCGGCGCGGGAGCGCATCCTCGCCGACCGCGCCTCCGAGGCGATGTACGTCAGCGGGCTCCTGCAG
This sequence comes from Pedococcus ginsenosidimutans, assembly GCF_039544395.1. Lineage (NCBI taxonomy): Bacteria > Bacillati > Actinomycetota > Actinomycetes > Micrococcales > Intrasporangiaceae > Pedococcus > Pedococcus ginsenosidimutans. The sequence goes on along the minus strand of NZ_BAABLO010000001.1, from coordinate 593,602 downwards.
GCGGCTGCCCTCGACGTCGTCACCCAACCGGGCTGGTCGACCCACCTGCGCAGCATGCGGCTTCAGCTGAGGGCCCGGCGCGACCAGCTGCTCGAGTCGGTGCGCACGGGCGCCCCCGGCCTCCACGTCGACCAGGTGCCCCGAGGTGGCCTGAACCTCTGGGCGCGGCTTCCCGACGGCACCGATGTCCAGCAGCTCGTCCGTGACTGCGAGGCCCGCGGGCTCGCCATCGCCGGCGGCGACGAGTGGTTCCCTGCCGAACCCTCAGGTCCCTTCGTCCGCCTCAACTTCGCCGCCGAGGACCCTGCGCGGTTCCCCGAGGCCGGGCGGATCCTCGGCGAGGCCCTCCAACGCGCCTGACGGTGCCGCGCGGGGATCAGCGCGCGGGGAGCAGCACCGTGAAGGTGGTGTCGCCCGGCCGGCTCGCGAGCTCGACGCGGCCGCCGTGCGACTTCGCCACGGCGTCGACGATGCTCAGCCCCAGACCGGTGGAGCCAGCAGCGCGGTTGCGTGAGTCGTCGCCTCGGGTGAAGCGCTGGAATACGTTGCGCTGCAGGGGCTTCGGCACGCCTGGACCGTTGTCGGCGACGCTGAGGCGTACCCAGTCGCCCTCGGGTCGCACCGAGGTGACCACCTTGGTGCCGGCCGGGGTGTGCGTACGGGCGTTGGCGAGCAGGTTGGCCACGACCTGGTGGAGCCGGGCCTGGTCGCCCGCGACCTCCACCGGCTCGTCGGGGAGGTCGAGCTCCCACCGGTGCTCGGGGGCTGCGGCATGGGCGTCGCTGACCGCGTCCATGGCGAGCAGCGACAGGTCCACCGGCTCCCGCTCCAGCGGGCGGCCGGCGTCCAGGCGTGCGAGCAGGAGCAGGTCCTCGACGAGACCCTGCATCCGCAGCGCCTCGGACTCGACGCGCGACAGCGCGTGGCTCACCGAGGCGGGCACGGGCTCGCGCTCGCGACGCGACAGCTCGGCATACCCCCGGATGGAGGCGAGCGGAGTACGCAGCTCGTGGGAGGCGTCCGCGACGAACTGGCGCACGCGCTGCTCGCTCTCGTGCCGTGACTGCAGCGCGCCCTCGACGTTGTCGAGCATGCTGTTGAGGGCGAGGCCGACCTGGCCGACCTCGGTGCGGGGGTCGGCGTCGTCGGGCGGGATGCGTTCTGCGAGGGCGACGTCGCCGGAGTCCAGCTTCAGCCGGGACACCCGGGTCGCCGTGTGCGCCACGCGTTGCAGGGGAGCGAGGTTGCGCCGCACGAGCCACAGGCCGCCGCTGCCCACGAGCACGAACCCGATGATGGTGCCGCCCACGACCAGGGTGACCATCTTGTTGACGGTCTCCGTGACGCCGGCCAGGGGCAGGCCGGTGATCGTGGTCGCGCCGCTCGGGCTGCGGGTGGACACCAGGCGGTACTCGCCGAGCCCCTTGATGTCGAGCGACGTCGGGCTCTGGCCGATCCCGGCAGCATCGATCTGGGTGACCTGGGCGGTCGTCAGGGTGCCGTAGCTGTCGCCGCGCACGACACGGTTGTTGGTGACCGTGCCGCCGACGAGGGTCAGCGTGAGGAACCGTCCTGCGCCGCCGGGCGGAGCGCCCGGCGGGCGGCCACGGCCGTCGCCGTCCCCGTCGTCGGGCCCCCCGCCGAGGCGCACGGCGCTCGAGCGCAGGTCCTGGTCGAGCTGCCCCTGGAGGTAGTCGTGGAGCAGCAGCACGGTGAGCGAGGAGGTCGCCAGGGTGACGGTGAGGAACAGCCCCACCACCGTGGCCATGAGCTTCGTGCTCAGCGACCACGTCGCGGGGTGGAGGCGGTGGCGAGCCGCGCCGACAGCGGCTGCGGGGCTCATGACGCGGGCTTGAGGACGTACCCGACGCCGCGCATGGTGTGGATCATCGGCTCGCGACCGGCGTCGATCTTCTTGCGCAGGTAGGAGATGTAGAGCTCGACGACGTTGGCCTGGCCGCCGAAGTCGTAGTTCCAGACGCGGTCGAGGATCTGCGCCTTGGAGAGCACGCGCTTGGGGTTGCGCATGAGGTAGCGCAGCAGCTCGAACTCGGTGGCCGTCAGCTGGACCTGCTCGCCGCCGCGCGTCACCTCGTGGCTGTCCTCGTCCATCGTGAGGTCGCCCACGACCAGTACGGAGGAGGACTCGTCGGCCACGATCGCCGTGCGCCGCATGAGGGCGCGCAGCCGCGCGACGACCTCCTCGAGGCTGAACGGCTTGGTGACGTAGTCGTCGCCGCCGGCAGTCAGCCCCGCGACGCGGTCCTCCACGGCGTCCTTCGCCGTGAGGAAGAGCACGGGCACGCCGGCGTTGTCGCCACGCATGCGGCGCAGCACCTCGAGGCCGTCGAAGTCGGGGAGCATCATGTCGAGGGCGACGGCGTCGGGCTGGAACTCCCGGGCCGCGCGCACCGCCGCGGCGCCGGTGGCTGCCGTCCGGACCTCCCAGCCCTCGTAGCGCAGCGCCATGCTCAGCAGCTCGGTGAGGTTGCTCTCGTCGTCGACGACGAGGACCCGGACGGGGGAACCGTCGAGGCGCTGCAGGCGGGAGGAGGTGGACGGCTGCGTGTTCATGTCCCTAGGGAACACCGGATTGCTGGGCAAAGGCCACGCACAGGCTGTGCGAATTCTGTGAGGCCTCTGTGCCGGCCGACGGGCGGCGTGGCACGGGGACGGGGATGATCGACGCGTGCCAGCCGAGCGGACGCCCCCGGAGCAGAGGACCGCGGACCATGACGACCTGCGCGAGCACCCCGAGCGCTACCGCGTCGGGCGCGGCGAGCAGGGGGTGCTGACCGTGCAGCCCTACAAGGACGAGCTGCTGCCGCTGTGGCGGTTCCGCACGCCCGATGTCGCCCGTGAGAGCGCCGCCGCACTCCGCGCCGCGTTCGACCGGTACCTCGCCGCGGGCGACCTGGTCGGGGCGGACATGGCGCGCAAGTTCCTCCAGATGGGCTTCACGAGGGCGCGGCGATACGCCAACCATCCCGGGGGTCGCAAGTACGACGGCCCGGTGCCGGCCGACCGTCGCGGGCAGAGCGGCGCCCACGGCAGGGCGGAGCTGCCCCGCGGACCCGAGGACCCGGTGAAGGCCGCGTCGGCGCGGATCTTCAAGCAGGCGTGGGACGAGGTGGAGCAGGTCACTGAGTACACCTCCTGGCGCGCCGCCCACACCAAGGAGCACGGCTAGGTCGGTGCCCCACGGTGGTGGTCTCCTCGAGATGGTGGCAAACCGCTGGCGTTCGGGCGTGGGGCGATGGTCTGCCACCACCTCGAGAAGTGGGCGGGATGCAAAGTCACCCGACACGACGGGCACAGCCTGCCCACAGCCTGCGCGCCGACTCTCGGGGTGACCGAGCCACCACCACCTCGCCGGAGGCGTCCGATGACCAACCCCACGACCCCCACCGATGCCGTGCGCCACCCCAGCAGCGACCCCAGCACCGACCCGGGTGCCGATACCGCGCCGATCGGGTGGGCCACCACCCGGACGATGCCGTATGCCGCCCCTGCGGACGCGGCGCCGGCCCCTGCCCCCGCGACGGCTCCGGCCCTCAACCCGCCGGTGTGGTCCGGTCGCAAGACGGCCATCGCCGCGGCGCTGGCCATCGGCATCTCCGCGGTGGGCGCCGTCGGCGCCGCCGCGGCCCTGCCGGTCGGGTCGACCCAGGGTGGGGCGGGACAGTTCCAGCCCGGAGGGTTCGGCGGCCGCGGTCAGGGAGGGTTCGGCCAGCAGGGCGGCACGACCCAACAGCCCCCCGGGCAGGGCGGCCAGCTACCGCAGGGTGGTCCCGGCTCGGCTCCTCAGGGGCAGCTGCCCAACGGCACGAGCCAACAGGGCCGGGTCGTCCCCGGCGCACCCGGGCTGCCCGGTCAGTCCGGCGCCACACCGGCCGACCCGAACGCGGCGACGACATGACCGCCGTCTCGCTCCGGCGCGCTGGGTGGTGGTCCCGGGTCGCCCACCTCGCGCAGAACACCCCGGTGGCGCAGTCCCAGCAGGAGCCGTGGTGCGTCAAGGACTTCGGCGCCGTGCCGGTGTGCGGGTCGGTGCGCCCGCTCGCGTCGCAGCGGGCCCGCGCGGCGGTGCGGGACTAGGGGCGGATCTCCCCCGAACCACGGACCACGAGCTCGGGGGTGAGCACGACGTGGTGCGGCGCCGAGGTGTCGCCGTCGATGCGGGCGAAGAGCCGCTTGGCCACCTCGGCGCCGATCGTCCGGACGTTCTGGCGCACCACGGTCAGTGGTGGGTCGACGATGTCGGCCAGCGGGAAGTCGTCGAACCCGACCAGGGCCACGCGGCCGGCGAGCCCGCGTTGGTGCAGGGCGCGGATCGCCCCTACTGCCAACGAGTTCCGCGCCGCGAAGATCGCGGTGGGCGGGTCGTCGAGGTCGAGCAGCCGGTACACGGCGGCGATGGCGTCGTCGGACGAGCGCACCGACATCGCCGCGAGCGCCGGGTCCGGCTCGACCCCTGCGTGGCGCAGCGCTGACCGGTAGCCCTCGAGCCGGGCCTGCGCCGTCTGGATCGAGGGCATGTCGCCCACCATCGCGATACGGCGGTGGCCGTGCGCCACGAGGTGGTCGACCGCCAGGCGTGCGCCCAGCCCGTTGTCGACCGTCACCGAGTCGGTGTCGACGCCCTGCGGGCGGCGGTCGACGAACACGACCGGGAGGCCGTTGCGCAGGTCGTCGGCCAGGTAGTCCTGACGCTCGGTGGCGGGCACGAGGAGCAGGCCGTCGACGCGCCGACGGACCAGGCTCTCGACGATGCTCCGCTCCCGCTCGGGCTCCTCGTCGAGGCTGGAGGCGACGATGGCGACGTCGCGGTCGCGGGCCTCGTCCTCGAGGCTGCGCAGGAGGCTGGCGGAGAAGGAGTTGCTCACGTCCTGCAGCACCGCACCCACCATGGCGCTGCGACCGTGCGCGCGGCGCAGGTTGCTCGCCGCGAGGTTGTGGCGGTAGCCGAGCTGGGCCACGGCGCGCTCGACGCGGGCGGTGACGTCGGGGGAGACGCCGGCCTCCCGGTTGACCACCCGTGACACCGTCTTGAGGCTGACGCCGGCCAGGGCGGCGACGTCGCGCATGGTCGCTCGGGGTGGCCGACCGCTCGTTGACATCGATGTCACGATCACGGACGTAGTTGTACAGGGTCCATTGACAACAGCACAACCGGGGTCTACAAATTCTCTTGACAACGTTGTCACAGTGCGGCGACGCAGCCGCCAGAGAGGGAGCCCTTCATGTCTCGTCACACCCCCACCCTGCGCCGGACCGTCGCCGTCGCCACCATCGCCTCCACGGCCTTCGCCCTGACCGCCTGCAACCGGTCCGGCAGCTCCGACTCCGGTAGCGGCGGCGGCACCAAGACCGTCGGAGTCAGCCTCATCACCAAGGACTCCACGAACCCGTTCTTCGTCGCCATGCAGAAGGGCGCCAAGGCCGACGCGGCCAAGAACAACGTCAAGCTCACGGTCGCCTCGGGCAAGCAGGAGGGTGACGACCAGGGCCAGATCACCGCGATCGAGAACTCCATCGCCCGTGGCGACAAGGGCATCCTCATCACGCCCATGAGCACCGGCGTCAACGCAGCGATCGAGAAGGCACGCAAGGCGGGCCTGTTCGTGATCGCGCTCGACACGCCGCCCGACCCGGCGAGCACGGTCGACATCACGTTCGCCACGGACAACCGGTCGGCGGGCAAGCTCGACGGTCAGTGGGCCGCGGCGCAGATGGCCGGCAAGCCGGCCGTGATCGCCCTGCTCGACCTCTTCAACGACAAGATCGTCTCGGTCGACTACAACCGCGACCAGGGCTTCCTCGAGGGCATGGGCATCGACGTCAAGGACCCCAAGAAGAACGGTGACGAGGCCAAGACCGGCAAGTACACCGGCGGCAAGGGCGGCGACTACACGATCGTCTGCAACGAGGCCGGTCAGGGTGCCGAGGACGGTGGCCGCTCCGCGATGGAGAAGTGCCTGGCGAAGAACCCCAACATCAACCTGGTCTACACCATCAACGAGCCCACCGCGGTCGGTGCCAACGCCGCCCTCAAGGCCGCCGGCAAGACGGCCCTGATCGTCTCGGTCGACGGCGGCTGCGCCGGTGTGGCCAGCGTCAAGAGCGGTGTCATCGGTGCCACCGCCCAGCAGTACCCGCTGAAGATGGCCACCCTCGGCATGGAGGCGATCGCGAAGATCGCCAACGGCGGCGAGAAGCCGAAGCCGTCGCCGGGTCTCGACTTCTACAACACCGGCGTCGCCCTGGTCACCGACAAGAAGGCCGACGGCGTCGAGAGCATCACCTCTGACGAGGGCGCCAAGATCTGCTGGGGCAACTGACCATGACCGCTGACGTCAGCAGTGCTGCCGCCGAGTTCGCTCGGCGGCAGCACTCCCCGCTCCAGAGGGTGCAGCACCAGCTCCACGGCAGGCCGTGGCTGAGCCCCCTCTTCCTCCTGCTGGTCGCGTTCGTGGCGTTCTTCATCGCGACGCCGACCTTCCTCACCGCCAACTCCATGGGCATCCTGCTCCAGCAGACCGCGGTCGTGGCCGCCCTCGCCGTGGGCCAGACCCTCGTCATCCTCACCGCGGGGATCGACCTGTCGGTCGGCGCCGTGATGGTGCTGTCGATGATGGTGATGGCGACCCTGACCAAGGACGGCGGGCTGCCCGGCATCGTCGGGCTGCTCATCGGCGTCCTCCTGGCCGTCGTCGCCGGCTTCCTCAACGGCCTCCTGGTGACGCGGATCAACCTCCCCCCGTTCATCGTCACCCTGGGCACGCTGAGCATCTTCACCGCCATCGCGCTGCTCTACTCCGGTGGGGAGAGCATCCAGGCCGAGCACCTCCCGGGACTGCTCAACGCCCTCGGCAACGACTTCGGCATCGGGAAGTTCAGGCTCACGTGGGGCATCGTCCTGGTCGTGGTGATCTACGCGGTCATGGCGTTCGTCCTCTCCCAGACCGCGTGGGGACGGTACGTCTACGCCGTCGGTGACGACGTGGAGTCCGCGCGGCTCTCCGGTGTGCCGAGCAAGCGGATCCTGCTCGCCGTCTACACCGTGGCGGGGCTGATCTACGGGCTCGCCGCGTGGATCCTCATCGGCCGGGCAGGAGCAGCGACGCCGAACGCGGCACCCACCGCGAACCTGGACTCCATCACCGCCGTCGTCATCGGTGGCACCAGCCTCTTCGGCGGCCGCGGCCGGCTCATCGGCACCCTCATCGGGGCCCTGATCGTCCAGACCTTCGACTTCGGGCTCTCGCAGATGGGCGTCAACCAGCAGTGGCGCGTGCTGGCCACGGGCCTGCTCGTCATCGTGGCCGTCGCCATCGACCAGTGGATCAGGAGGGTCAAGGCATGAGTGCCCCGACCATGGAGGTCGCCCACGGAGGCGTCCCCGCCGGCAAGGAGGACATCTACGGCAAGGATCCCGTCCTCTCCGCCCGCAAGCTCGTCATCACCTTCGGCCGCGTCATCGGCCTCGACGGGGTCGACCTCGACCTCTACCCCGGCGAGGTGCTCGCCGTCATCGGTGACAACGGCGCGGGCAAGTCGACGCTCATCAAGTGCCTGACCGGTGCCTACACGCCTGACTCGGGCGAGATCACCCTCAGCGGTGAGCGCGTGCACTTCGCCAGGCCGCAGGACGCGCGGGCAGCCGGCATCGAGACCGTCTACCAGCAGCTGGCCGTCATCCCGGCGCTCGACATCGCGAGCAACCTCTACCTCGCCCGCGAGGAGCGCCGCAAGGGTGTCCTGGGCTCGGTCTTCCGCATGCTCGACAAGAAGGGCATGGAGAAGCGGGCCGGGCAGTCGGTGCAGGACCTCGGCATCCAGACCATCCAGAACATGGGGCAGGCCGTCGAGACCCTCTCCGGCGGTCAGCGACAGGCCGTCGCCGTCGCCCGCGCCGCGGCGTTCGGCAGCAAGGTGGTCATCCTCGACGAGCCGACCGCCGCCCTCGGTGTCAAGGAGTCGGGCATGGTGCTCGACATGATCAAGCAGCTGCGCGACCGCGGGCTGTCGGTCATCCTCATCAGCCACAACATGCCGCAGGTGTGGGAGGTGGCCGACCGCATCCACATCCAGCGGCTCGGCGGCCGGGCGGGAGTCATCACCCCGCAGTCGCACGACATGGGTGAGGGCGTCGCGATCATGACCGGGGCCAAGCGCCTGGACAGCGCGTCGTGAGCACCATCGTCGTCGGCTACATCCCGAGCCCCGAGGGGGTGGCCGCCTTCGTGCGGGCCAAGGACGAGGCCGTCCTGCGCGGCTCGCGCCTGGTGGTGGTCAACACCGGCCAGAACGGCGACTTCGCCAGCAAGTCGTTCGCCACGGCACAGGACGTCGACGCCATCGCGCACGAGCTCGCGGAGACCGGGCTCGACTACGACGTCGTCCAGCCCACGGCCGGCCTCCCGGCGGCCGAGGAGATCCTGCGGCTCGCCGAGCAGGAGGGGGCGGAGCTCATCGTCATCGGGCTGCGCCACCGCTCCCCGGTCGGCAAGCTCCTCCTCGGGAGCACCTCCCAGCAGGTCCTGCTCGACGCCTCGTGCGCCGTGCTCGCGGTGAAGGCCGCCAAGGCCGGCTCCTAGCCCCACTGCTCACCGGTACGCCGCGTGGTCGCCGTGACCACGCGGCGTACCGTTGTGTCCGGACGGGCGCGCGGGCGAACGGGCGACGGGCGGGCGGTCAGGTCCGGGCGGAGCCCAGACCCAGGACGACGGCGAGCCCGAGCGCGCTGCGCGGGTCGTACGCCGTGCGCCACAGGCCCCCGTGGACGGCGCCGCGGGCCTCCTCCTCCCACGGTGCCGCGGTCCCCCCGGCCGACGCGTCGCCCTGGTCCCCGCCGGTGCGCAGGTCGTGGACCAGCAGCGCGGCCATGAGGGTGTTGCTGGTCGCCGGCTCGAACACCTCGATGCCGAAGCGGTGCGCGCCGGCGTAGGCGGAGGCGAGGGCGCGGTTCTTGACCACCGAGCGGGTGCGGGTCGGGGGTGCCACGTTGAGGGAGGTGGTCACCCCGTCGCGCCGGGCCACGGTGGCGCGCCACCGCTGGAGCCGCTTGGCCAGGGCGTAGTTGGGGCCCTGCTGCGGGACGAGGCTGTCGTTGAGCCCCGGGTCGGAGCCCGGGGCGTAGTTGCGGCGCAGCAGGCGGCCGCCGCTGACCGTCCGCAGCGCCGGCCGCGCCACGCGCATCGCCGCCGAGGGTGCGCGGTAGGCCCGGGTGGAGAACTCGACCGCCTCCCTCGGCACCGCGAAGACGTCGGTGGGCGTCGCGAGGAACGCCAGGGCCACGTCGTCCCGACGACGCAGCAGCTCGACGCTGAGGGCGTCGACCGCGGTGGCGACGCGCACGTTCGTCGCCCCGTCGGCATACACGTAGTTGCCGAGCACGAGAGGTCCGTCGAGCGAGCCCAGCCAGTCGGCCAGCCGGGGCAGGTCGTGGACCAGGTCGCCACCGGCGTGCGCGGCGAGGTTGGACGCCGACCACGTCGAGCCGGCCACGGGGAGGTGAAGGGTGCCGGCCGAGCCCGCGGCGACCCCCAGCACCCGGTGCCAGACGTCGGGCCGCGGCAGGTCGACGCCGACGACCTCGCCGCCCCAGGAAAGCACTGCGCGCAGCGGGCCCATCTCGGCGCCGGCGCCGAGGACGACGAGCTTCTGGTCGCGCAGGTCGAGCCACTCGGGGTGGGCCACCACCTCCCGGACGGCCTCGGCCGCCGACGGCTCCATGCTCCCGGCCGCCACCCAGCGGTCGAGCTGGCGGTGCAGCGCGTCACCGCCGAGGCGCTCGCCGTGCAGCGGGATACTGAGCTCGAGCGCACGCTCACCGGTGCCGCGCACGGTCGCGGTCTCCAGTGGCGGGACGGCGCCGGTGCCGGCGGCGAACACCTCGGCCAGCGGCACCTCACCCTCTTCGGTCGCCGAGCGCATCCGGGTGTGCAGCGACTCCAGCCCTGCCCTGGCGACGTCCAGCGCAGCCTCGCCGTCACGCAGCAGGCCCGCCTCGACGAGCCGGCGGAAGTGGTCGAGGTAGCCCTGGCGCCAGTTGGTCTCGCGCTCCGCGGCCTGCGCCCCGACCGGGTCGACACCGCGCAGGGCGTCGGCGACCACGGCCCGCCCCAGCGCGGAGGTGCTCCGCCTGCCGTCGACCTCCGGGAAGACCACTCCGCTGTGAGCCATGCGGCGAGTATGCCGTGTGGCGCCCGTATCCGAGTCTTCGTCACTCGGCCCGTGAAGTGGACGCGATCCGTCCACAACACTGGGTACGGTGCCGCCATGGACACCACACCGACCCCGTGGGAACCGCCGTTGGCAGGCACCGAGGTGCAGGCCGTGCTGGGTGCGCTGGACCGCCTCCGGGCGACGTTCCGCTGGAAGGCCGACGGGCTCGACGAGCACGGCTTGCGCGCCACCGTCGGCGCCTCGAGCCTGACGCTCGGCGGCCTGCTCAAGCACCTGGCCGTCGCCGAGGACCACAACTTCGCGGTGAAGCTGTCCGGTGCCCCGATGGACCCCGTGTGGGACGACAACGGCTGGGACGGCGACGTCGACTGGGAGCTCACCTCCGCCGCCGACGACCCGCCGGAGAGGCTGTACGACCTGTACGACCGGGCGGTGGCCCGCGCGCGCGACCGCACCGACGCGGCCGTCGCAGCCGGTGGGCTCGACGGCACGGTGGCCGTCAGCGGACCGGATGGTCAGCACGCCAACCTGCGGCGGCTCCTGCTCGACATGGTCGAGGAGTACGGGCGGCACACCGGGCACGCCGACCTGCTCAGGGAAGCCGTCGACGGCCGCACTGGGGAGGACCCGCCGCCCGGCTGGCACCCGGTGTCCGGCGACGGCTGGAGGTGGGCGCAGCGATGAGCGACTACGACGACAGCAGGCGCGGCGAGGTGTTCCGCCGGCTCGACCTCAGCGGCGCCGTCTTCGACGACACCTACCTCACCGGGGCACGGTTCAAGAACGTCGACCTGCGGAGGGCGGTGATCAGGGGGTCGATGCTCCTCGACGTGGAGATCAGCGGCGAGGTCGAGCGCCTCACCGTCAACGGTGTCGACGTGACCGGTTTCGTCGAGGCCGAGCTCAACCGGCGCGACCCCGACCGGACCAGGATGCACCCCACCGACCCGGCCGGGTTCCGTGAGGCCTGGGACGTCCTCGAGCGCCGGTGGTCCGAGACGGTCGACCGGGCGCGGCGGCTCGAGGCCGTCGACCCCGAGCTGCTGCACGAGCGGGTCGACGGCGAGTGGTCGTTCATCGAGACGCTGCGCCACCTGGTCTTCGCCACCGACGCGTGGATCCGCCGGGCGCTGCTCGGCGACCCGGCGCCGTGGAGCCCGCTCGACCTGCCCCACGACGACATGGGCGACATCCCGTCCGTGCCCCGCGACCACGACGCACGCCCCTCCCTCGACGAGGTGCTCGAGCTGCGGAGTGACCGGATGGCCACGATGCGCGAGGTCGTCGACGGCCTCACCGACGAGCAGCTCGCCGGGGTGACCACCCCCGTGACGGACCCGGGTTACCCCGAGCCCGAGGCGTATCCCGTACAGCGCGTGGTCGGGTGCATCGTCAACGAGGAGTGGCACCACCACGCCTACGCCACCCGTGACCTCGCGGTGCTCGAGGCCCGCTTGCCGACGCGCCCGGTCCCCCAGAACTGAGACGGGGGCGCTGGGGTGACGAGCTCGTCACCCCAGCGCCCCCGAAGTCGGGACCGGTTCGGTCAGGCCATGCCGAGGCGGGCCTTGAGGCCGTCGAGCTCGACCTGCAGCTGCGTCGGCAGCGTCTCGCCGAACTTGGCGAACCACTCCTCGATCTGCGGGATCTCGGCCTTCCACTCCTCGGCGTCGACGGCCAGCGCCTGCTCGAGGGCGGCGTCGCTCATGTCCAGGCCGGTGGTGTCGAGCGACTCCGGCGTCGGCACGTGGCCGATCGGGGTCTCGACCGCCGCGGCCTTGCCCTCGATGCGCTCGATGGCCCACTTCAGCACGCGGCTGTTCTCACCGAACCCGGGCCACAGGAAGCCGCCCTCGTCGTCGCGGCGGAACCAGTTGACGTAGAAGATCTTCGGGAGCTTGGTCGCGTCGGCGTCCTTGCCCACGTTGATCCAGTGCTGGAAGTAGTCGCCGGCGTTGTAACCGATGAACGGCAGCATGGCCATGGGGTCGCGGCGGACGACGCCGACCGCGCCGGTCGCTGCCGCGGTCGTCTCCGAGGAGAGCGTGGCGCCCATGAACGTGCCGTGCATCCAGTCGCGGGCCTCGGTGACCAGCGGGACCGTCGTCTTGCGGCGGCCGCCGAAGAAGATCGCCGAGATCGGCACACCCTTGGGGTCGTAGTACTCCTCGGCCAGGATGTCGCACTGCTCGATGGGGGTGCAGTAGCGGCTGTTGGCGTGGCTGGACAGCTCCTCGGAGTCGGGCGTCCAGTCCTCGCCCTTCCAGCTGGTGGCGTGGGCCGGCATGTTCTCCAGGCCCTCCCACCAGATGTCGCCGTCGTCGGTGAGCGCGACGTTGGTGAAGACCGAGTTGCCCTTGTTGATGGTCTTCATGGCGTTGGGGTTGGTGTGCTCGTTGGTGCCGGGCGCGACGCCGAAGAACCCGAACTCGGGGTTCACGGCGTACAGCCGGCCGTCCTCGCCGAAACGCATCCACGCGATGTCGTCGCCGAGGGTCTCGACCTTCCAGCCCGGGATGGTCGGGGCCAGCATGGCCAGGTTGGTCTTGCCGCAGGCGCTCGGGAACGCAGCGGCGATGTAGTAGACCTGCTGCTCGGGGGAGATGAGCTTGAGGATGAGCATGTGCTCGGCCAGCCAGCCCTCGTCGCGGGCCATGACGCTGGCGATGCGCAGGGAGTAGCACTTCTTGCCGAGCAGGGCGTTGCCGCCGTAGCCGGAGCCGTAGCTCCAGATCATGCGCTCCTCGGGGAACTGCACGATGTACTTCTCGGGGTTGCAGGGCCACTTCACGTCCTGCTGGCCCGGCTCGAGCGGGGCGCCGACCGAGTGCAGCGCGGGGACGTAGTTGGCCTTGTCGCCGAGCTCCTCGATGCGGCGCAGGACGTTGACGCCGGTGCGCGCCATGACGCGCATGGAGACCACGACGTACTCCGAGTCGGTGATCTCCACGCCGAACATCGGGTTCTCGGCGTTGAGGTGCCCCATGACGAACGGGATGACGTACATGGTGCGGCCCTTCATGCAGCCGGCGTAGAGCCCGCGCATGAGGTCCTTCATCTCGTTCGGGTCCATCCAGTTGTTGGTGGGCCCGGCGTCCTTCTCGTCCACGGAGCAGATGAAGGTGCGGTCCTCGACCCGGGCGACGTCGGTGGGGTCGGAGGCGGCGTAGAAGCTGTTGGGCTTCTTGGACTCGTCGAGCCGCACGAACGTGCCGGCCGCCACGAGCTTGTCGGTGAGCCGGGTCCACTCGGCGTCGGAGCCGGTCACCCACTCGATCTGGTCAGGGGTGGTCAAAGCGGCCACCTCGTCGACCCATGCCTGGAGGCCTGCGTGCGTGGTGCCCCCAGCCCGCTGGTCGGTGTGCTGCGTCGCCTCGGTCGTCATGCTGATCGGCCGTCCCTTTCGCCCGGGTCCGTGGCCCCGGAACCGTGAGGTCAATGCGCCCCTGTCGATGTGGGACGTCCCCGGGGGAGTCCACATGCTGAACGCTTCTGGTCTGGCCAAGGTAGACCCGCCGCCGAGGTGGCCGGTACCACCGACGGCGGAGATCGCTCGTGAAAAGCCTCACAACCAGCGAGTAGGCCTGACCTGCGTGTTTGGTTCTTGCAAGGCCTGCAAGAAACCCCCGAAGCACCCGGCTTTTCTTGCCCGGGTCCGGTCCGCGTGACCGGTGGCGTCGACCGCCCGAGGAGTCGATTTCGTGGGCGAGGGGGTGAGCCGGTAGTCTTTCCCGTCGTTGCTCCGGGCGATCCCCGGGGCAGCACTGGCGCCCGTAGCTCAACGGATAGAGCATCTGACTACGGATCAGAAGGTTAGGGGTTCGAATCCCTTCGGGCGCACTCTGTGTTGAGACAGAACGACGAAGCCCCGGTCCCTCGGACCGGGGCTTCGTCGCGTCTGGAGTGAATCCCGTCTGCAGTGAGTCGGGTCGGCGCTCAGCGGGGCGCGGGGGACAGGTGGGCGCGCAGGGCGACGTAGACCTTGCGGACACCGATGGCCTGCTGCAGGTCGTCCTCGATCCGGGTGAAGAACTCGCGACGGTAGGTGTCGTCGATGACCGCCTGCACGGTGAAGTACAGCCCGGCGAACCCGGACAGGAACACGGCCACCGAGAACAGCTCGTCGCTGACGAGGTGAAGGGGGCCGGTGAAGTGCGGCGGCGCGCCGACCCAGGTCTCGATGACCGACGACTGGATGGCGACCGAGCCGAACACCACGAAGAACGCGAACACGATCAGGACGAGCGACAGCATCTGGACCGCCTGGGCGACGAACAGCATCAGCATCAGGTTGCGACGCTGCAGCGGGGGCAGGCGGATCCCCGCGACCTCGGAGGCCAGGTGCGGCTCGGCCAGGATCTCGCGGGCGGCTGATGCGACGGGGGTGCCCTGGCACGTGACGGCGAGCCGTTCGCCCTCGACCTCCACCCCGACCCGGGCGATCTCCGTCGCGAAGGAGGGGGCGAGGAACGCCACCGCCATGAGCGCGAAGATCCCGACGCTGACCCACAGCAGCGGCCGGGGGAGGGCGGCGCAGACCTGCCACACCTCGGTGTTGATGAACAGGAACGTGATGAACAGCAGCAGGAACGGTAGGGCGCGGGTGGCGAGCGGGCCGATCAGCGAGCGGTTCTCCCAGGCGTGGCGCAGCGCCCAGCGTCCGATGAGCCGGACCCGGAAGACGCGTACCGCGCGGGCCAGCGCGCCCCCGAGCAGCACGGCCACGGCCAGGCCCACTACCTCCGCGGCCGACCAGTGCAGCGCGAGGCCCAGAAGCGCGGCAGCCGCGGCCGGCACGGCGAGCAGCACGCTCCACAGCCCGACGACCCGAGGGGCCAGGGCCCGCTGGATCGCCTCGTGGCCGGACTCGACGAAGTAGGGCAGGCCGTTGTCGTCGAACCAGCGCTCGCACTTCGCGACGTCGTTCGTGGTGAGCACCGGCCCACCCTCTCAGGTGGGCGGACGTGCCACGGGGCAGGCGCGCGAAGCGGTCAGGAGACGCAGAACTCGTTGCCCTCGGGGTCCCGCAGGGTCACCGCGAAGTAGTCGGCCCCCTCGGGTGCGTTGACGTACGCGACGGTCGCGCCGAGGCGCACGAGGCGTTGCGCCTCCGCCTCGACGGCGGCGCGGCGCTCCGCGTACGGTGCGCTTTCCCGACCGGGCGTGTGGCGCAGGTCGAGGTGCAGCCTGTTCTTGGTGGTCTTGCCCTCGGGTACCTGCTGGAACCAGATCCGCGGCAGGACGCCCTCGGGGTCGATGATCGCGCCACTGCCGTCCTCGGCACCCTCGAGGTCCTCGTCGGGGATGCCGGCCGCGCGCCAGTAGTCCAGCCAGCTGGCCCAGCCGGAGGGTGCCGGCTCGGCGACGTAGCCGAGGGCGGCGCACCAGAACTCCACGAGCCGGGCGGTGTCGGAGCAGTCCACCGTGAGCTGCCAGGTCTTGGTCATGCCCCGAGTCTGTCAGCGAGCGGTGTCAGCCGGGAGGGTCGGCGCGAGGATCAGCCGCGAGCAGCCGGGCCGGCCGGGTTGCCTGCGGCGGTGAAGTGCTCGCCCCACCGGCGCAGGAGCTCGTGGACCTCGACCGGTGCCTCCTCGATCGTGAAGGGGGCCTCCAGCACGCCGAGGCCGAAGACCGCCCAGTGCGCCTGCCGACCCTCCATCTGGATGCGACACCTCTGAGCATCCACGGCCGTGACGGTCGCCCACCGCCCGATACGCGCCTCCACCTTCGCCGCGGACGCGTCCACGAGGGCGGTGACCGCGGTGCCGATCTCCCTGCGGGACAAGCCCTTTCGCACGTAGGCCGCCGCGTCCCCGCCGGGCACCTCGCGCGGGCGGAACCGGGCACGGGTGCCGAGGGGGTCGGTGAGCCGGTCGAGCCGGAACGAGCGCCAGTCCTGCCGGTCGAGGTCGTACGCCAGCAGGTACCAGCGGCGGCCCACGGTCACGAGCCGGTGGGGCTCGACGTGGCGCCGGACCTGGGCGCCGGCGCTGGCGCCCCCGCGCGCCTCGTAGGTGAACCGGACCCGCTCGGTGTCGCGGATCGCCTGGGCCACGCTGGCCAGGACGTCGGCGTGGACCGCGGGCGCCTGGGCGAACGGGGAGTCGTCGGTGACCGCACGCAGCGCCTCCGCCCGCCGGCGCAGCCTGGGTGGCAGCACCTGGACGACCTTCGACAGGGCGCTGACCGAGGCCTGCGACAGGTCGCCCGCGGTGAGCTGGGCGGCTCCGTTGAGGGCGACGACCATCGCGATCGCCTCGTCCTCCTCGACCGTGAGCGGGGGCATCGTCGCGCCGGCCCCGAGCTGGTAGCCGCCCTCGACGCCACGTACCGAGTCCACGGGGTATCCGAGCTCGCGCAGCCGCTCGACGTCGCGGCGCAGGGTGCGCTCGGACACCTCGAGCCGTCCGGCGAGCTCGGGGCCGGACCAGAAGCGGTGGGTCTGGAGCAGGGACAGCAGGCGCAGCGTCCGGGAGCTGGTGTTGGCCATGTCCTCAAGGATGCCCGAGAAAGCGGTCAGGAACTGACCGGAAGGATCCCTAGCGTCGATGACGGAAGCACCCGGACCATCCCCATCCACGAGGAGACCACCATGACCGCCACCGTCGCCGTCGACGAACCTGCAGGCGTCCAAGCCCCCGAGGGCGCCGTCGCCCGCAGCCCCCTGCCGTACGGGCGGGCGCGCACCATCGCCCTGCTCAGCCTCTTCCTCGCCTCCACCATGGAGCTGCTCGACACCACGATCGTCAACGTCGCCCTGCCCACCATCGAGACCGGCCTGCGGGCGAGCGCGGCGCAGCTGCAGTGGATGGTCGCGGCCTACCCCCTCGCGTTCGCCGTCGGCCTCATCACGGGTTCACGCCTCGGCGACCTGTGGGGCCGCAAGAAGGTCTTCCTCGCCGGACTGGTGGGCTTCACGCTCATGTCGGCCGCGTGCGGCTTCGCCCCGGACGCCTCGGCCCTGGTCGGCTTCCGCGCGCTGCAGGGCCTGGCCGCGGCCGCGATGATCCCGCAGGTGCTGTCCAGCCTGCAGGTCATGTACGCCCCGCACGAGCGGGCCAAGGCGATGGGCATGTTCACCGGGCTCGCCGGGCTCTCCGCCGTCCTGGGCCCGGTCATCGGTGCCCTGCTCACCGAGGCCGACCTCGGTGGCCTCGGCTGGCGCTCGATCTTCCTCGTCAACGTCCCGTTCGGCGCCCTCGCGGTCGTCGCCGCGCTGCGCTGGGTGCCCGAGTCCGTGGCCACCGGCCGCCCGCGGGTCGACCTGCGCGGGGTCACCGTCCTGGCCGCGGGGCTGCTCGCGGTGCTCTACCCCCTCACCATGGGTCGCGAGCTCGGGTGGCCGGCCTGGGTGTACGCCGCGATGGCCGCCGGTGCCGTGGTGCTCGGGGTCTTCGCCCGCTCCCAGGTGCGCGCCGAGCGGGCCGGGCGCGAGCCGCTCGTCGCGACGAGCCTCTACCGCGGCCGCGGGTTCGCCGCCGGCTCGGCCCTGAACGCGCTGCTGTTCCTCGCGATGAGCTCGTACTTCCTGTGCCAGACCGTCTACCTGCAGGCGGGTCTCGGCTGGTCGGTGCTCAAGGCCGGGCTCGCCGGGGTGCCGTTCGCGTTGACGACGACGATGTTCGCCGGCGTCGGGGTGGTCGTGCTCGCGCCGCGGATCGGGCGTCGGGTGCTGCAGGTCGGTGCGTTGACGTGGGCCGCCGGGGCCGTGCTGTTCGCCCTCGCCGTCCACGGCGCCGACTCGGGCACCTCGGTCTGGTCCTTCGTGCCGGCGTTCGTCGTGGCCGGGGCCGGGTTCGGCCTCATGGTGTCGCCGATCGGTGTCTTCACCCTGGCGGACGTGCCCGTGGACAAGGCGGGTTCGGCGTCGGGCCTGTTCAGCACCACGGGCCAGCTGTCCGGCGCGGCGGGCGTCGCGGTGGTCGGCTCGGTGTTCTTCTCCGTGGTCGAGAGCCACGCGTCCTCGGTGCCCGTCGAGATGTTCCGTCCCGCGATGGAGGTCGCGCTCGCGATCCTCGTCGGGCTCATGCTCGTGGCCGCCGTGGTGGCCCGCCAGCTGCCCGCGATGCCCGTCGCGGCCGACCGGGCCGCCGGCTCCAGCGGGCACTGAGACCGCCGCCGTCCGGGCACGTCGGCCGGCGCCAGCACCCAGGTGCTCGCGCCGGCCGCGCGTGCTCGTGGCGGCGAGGTCACCCGGCGGCGACGGCCCACCCCAGCCAGACGGCGGGGAGGCCGGCGCCCAGGGAGATGCCCAGGGTCGCGGCGAACGGCTTCCACTCGCGCCGCTCGAGGAACACCCACAGCTCGAACGCGAGAGTCGAGAACGTCGTCAGCGCACCGCAGAAACCGATCCCGACGAGCGGCAGGACCCAGGAGGTGGCGTCGGGGAGGCCGGCGACCACCCCGAGGAGGAACGAGCCGACGAGGTTGACGATGAGGGTGCCCAGCGTGGTGCCGGCTCGGCTGTGCCTGCGGGCCCAGCGGTCGACGAGGAAGCGCAGGGGCGCGCCGACGGAGGCCCCGAGCGCGACGAGGAGCGCGGAGGTCAGGGTCATGGGCGCGGCCCGAACGTCCGCTCGCCGAGGGTGACCCCGAGGCCGACTGCGGCCAGCCCGACGACGACCGACCCCACGACGTACGCCGCGGCGAGGAGGCCGTGCCCGGCGGTGACCATGGTGCGCGCGTCGAGGGCGAACGACGAGAAGGTCGTCCAGCCACCGAGCACCCCGACCCCGAGGAACGGCCGCAGCAGAGGGTGGGGGCGGTCCATCGACAGCACCCACACCACCAGCACGCCCATGGCGAACGATCCGGTCACGTTGACCAGCAGGGTCGACCACGCGAACCCCCCGGTGGGGTGGGGCACGGCCGCGCCCACGGCGTACCGGCCCAGGGAGCCGAGCACCCCTCCGCCGGACAGGGCAGCAAGCAGCCCGACACGACTGCGGTGGGCGCGGCTTCGTGGGCGCGGGGTCATCAGCCGCGCTTGGTCTCCAGGAAGTCAGCGATCCGGCCGATCGCCTCGGTGAGCACCTCGACGTCGGGCAGGGTGACGAGGCGGAAGTGGTCGGGCTCGAACCAGTTGAAGCCCGTCCCGTGGGTAACCAGGATCTTCTTCTCCCGCAACAGGTCGATGACGAAGGCCTGGTCGTCGTCGATGGCGTAGACCTCGGGGTCGAGCCGGGGGAAGCAGTAGAGGGCGCCGTGCGGCTCGACGCACGAGACACCGGGGATCTCGTTGAGCAGCCGCCACGCGGTCTTGCTCTGCTCGTAGAACCGGCCGCCGGGGTGGATGTACTCCTCGATCGACTGGTAGCCGCCGAGGGCGGTCTGGATCGCGTGCTGCCCCGGGACGTTGGCGCACATCCGCATGTTGGCCAGGAGGGTGAGGCCCTCGAGGAAGTCGGCGGCCATCGACTTGGGACCCGAGACCATGACCCAGCCGGCGCGGTACCCGCACACCCGGTAGGCCTTGGACAGGCCGCTGAAGGTCAGGCACAGGACGTCGTCCCCGGCGAAGCTCGCCGTGTGGTGGTGCACCGGCCGGTGGTGCTCGTCGGCGAAGAGGATCTTCTCGTAGATCTCGTCGGACATGAGGACGAGGTCGTGGCGGCGGGCGATGTCGACCAGCCCGCGGACGACGTCCTCGCTGTAGACGGCGCCGGTCGGGTTGTTGGGGTTGATGACGACCAGGGCGTGGGTGTTGGGCGTGATCTTCGACTCGATGTCCTCGAGGTCGGGGTTCCAGCCGTTCGACTCGTCGCAGCGGTAGTGGACGGGGGTGCCGCCGGCCAGGGTCACCGCGCCGGTCCACAGCGGGTAGTCGGGCGCCGGGACGAGGACCTCGTTGCCGTCGTCGACGAACGCCGTGAGCACCATCGAGATGAGCTCGGAGACGCCGTTGCCGATGAAGACGTCGTCGACGTGGGTGTCGGTCAGCCCGCGCGACTGGTAGTAGTGCGCCACTGCGGTGCGCGCCGAGTAGATGCCGCGGGAGTCGCTGTAGCCCTGGGCGTTGGGCAGGTGGTGGACCATGTCCTGCAGCACGGCCTCGGGCGCCTCGAACCCGAAGGGCGCGGGGTTGCCGATGTTGAGCTTGAGGATCTTGTGCCCCTCGGCCTCGAGGCGCTGGGCCTCGACGAGGATCGGCCCGCGGACGTCGTAGCGGACCTGGTGCAGCTTGCGGGACTGGGTGATGCGGCGCACGGGTGCAGTGTTCCAGTTGACGGGTCGACTCGGCGCTCCCGCCGCAGGCGTGTCCCAACCCGCGGACCGTGTCTCGCGGTGTGATCTCGGGACCATGGGTGGTGGGGGTGGTGCGGTCGGCGTGCGAGGCTTGGCGGCTGTGACCTCACATGCGAACGCACCGCGCAAGGGCTGGGTGCCGCTGGCGCTCGCCGCCCTCGGCGTCGTCTTCGGCGACATCGGGACGAGCCCGCTCTACGCGGTGCAGACCGTGTTCTCCATCGACCACAACGCCGTCGCCACCACCCCCGGCGACGTGTACGGCGTGATCTCCCTGGTGTTCTGGTCGATCACCCTCGTGGTGAGCATCAAGTACGTCGTCTTCATCCTCCGGGCGGACAACGACGGCGAGGGCGGCGTGATGGCGCTGGCCGCGCTGGCGAGGAGCTCCGTGCGCCCGGGAGGTCGGCGCTTCGGGCTGGTCATGGTCCTCGGCGTCCTCGGTGCCTCCCTGTTCTACGGCGACAGCGTCATCACCCCGGCCATCTCGGTGATGTCGGCGATCGAGGGCCTGGCCGTGCCGGCCCCGGGCCTGGGCCACCTCGTCGTGCCCCTGGGCGCGGTCATCATCACCGGCCTGTTCGTCGTCCAGCGGTTCGGCACCCAGCTGGTGGGACGCTTCTTCGGCCCGGTCATGGTGCTGTGGTTCGCCGTGCTCGCGGTGCTGGGCATCGGGCAGGTCGTCCGCGACCCGGCCATCCTGCGCGGCCTGTCCCCGTCCTACGCCGTGCTCTTCGTGGTGGACCGGCCGTTCGTCGCGTTCGTGGCCATGGGCGCGGTGGTGCTGTCCATCACCGGTGCCGAGGCGCTGTACGCCGACATGGGCCACTTCGGCCGCTCACCGATCCGGCGGGCGTGGTTCTTCGTCGTCTTCCCGTGCCTGACGCTCAACTACCTCGGCCAGGGCGCGATGATCCTCGAGCACCCGACCTCGGCGCGCAGCCCGTTCTTCCTCATGGCCCCGGGCTGGGCGCAGGTGCCGCTCGTCGTGCTGGCCACCCTGGCCACGGTCATCGCGTCGCAGGCGGTGATCTCGGGGGCGTACTCCGTGTCGCGGCAGGCCGAGCGCCTCGGCTACCTCCCGCGCCTCACCGTGCGGCACACCTCCCGGGTCGAGCGCGGGCAGATCTACGTGCCGGCCGTGAACTGGACGCTGTTCGCCGGGGTGCTGCTCCTCCTCGTGACGTTCCGGTCCTCCGAGAAGCTCGCGACGGCGTACGGGCTCGCGGTGACGGGGACGTTCCTCATCACCACCACCCTGTTCCTCCTGCTGGCCGAGTCCGCCTGGGGGTGGAGCCGGGGTCGGCTCCTCCTGCTCGGGGTGCCGCTGGCGGTGCTCGAGCTGGTCTACTTCGGCGCCAACCTGACCAAGGTCGTGCACGGCGGCTGGCTCCCCATCCTCATCGCCGTCCTCGTCGCGACGGTCATGCTCACGTGGCAGCGGGGCCGGACCCTCGTGACCGAGCGCCGTGTCGAGAAGGAAGGGCCGTTGGGGCCGTTCGTCGAGTGGCTGGGCACCGACCCGGTGACGAAGGTCCCCGGGACCGCCGTGTTCCTGCACACCGACAAGGACACGACCCCGCTCGCGCTGCGGGAGAACGCCACCTTCAACCACGTGCTGCACGAGCACGTGCTCATCGTCACGACCCGGTCGGCCAACGTCCCCGTGGTCGCGCCGGACGACCGGTTCGAGGTGGACCCCCTCGGCGACCCGTACGACGCCATCGACCACCTGACGGTGAGCTTCGGCTTCCAGGAGGACCAGGACGTGCCGCAGGCGCTCGCGCAGGCGCGCGAGCGCGGTCTGGTCGACCTCGACCCGGCCGAGGCCTACTACTTCCTGTCCCGGATCAGCATCCAGCGGGGCGTCGGTCGCGAGATGCCCGCTTGGCGCAAGCGCCTCTTCGTCGGGCTGGCCCACAACGCGGCCTCGCCGACGGAGTACTTCCACCTGCCTGAGGACCGGACGGTCGCGATGGGCGCAGCGGTCGTCCTCTAGCCCGGCACGGGGGTCAGCCCAGGCTCTCCACGGTCGTCACGACCCGGGTCACCCCGGGCGTGCGCGGGGTCGAGGAGAAGCCGAAGCGGCAGGGCGGGTCCACCGGCGCGAGCGTGCCGAGCTCGGTGCCCCGCCACCGACCCGACAGGGACGTGACGCGGTGCAGGTCCTGGGCTGCGTACCACTCCCTGCGCCCCGACCGGGCCTGACCGCGGGTGCGGACCCCGCGCAGGACCACCCGGGCGACGGGGCCGACCAGCGTGGCGAACGCCGTGCTGTCGCCGACGCGTCCGGGTACGGCGCGCAACACCCTGCCCAGCGGAGCGCGGCCCCCGACCGTGAAGCGGGCGACGAGCTCACCGGCGCGGACGTCCCACCGTGAGCCCTCCGGGCTGCCGGCCCTCCCGAGCGTGACCGCGGCACTGACCGGACCCACGACGACCTCGTCGAAGACGTAGGTGTCGGCGACGAACCCGGCCACCTCCGGGCTGGGGGCCAGCAGGACGCGGTGGCCGTCGGCCTGCTCGAGCATGACGTCGGCGAAGGCGCCGAAGGGGGAGGAGGTCCAGCGACCGACCACGACCCGGGTGCCGCTGGAGCTGCCGACCCCGGCGATCTGGCCGCGGAAGCTCTGGCGTCCCTGCACCGGCCCACCCTGTCACGAGTCCGCAGCGACTGCCTCCAGCGGCAGCGGAGCAGCCCGCGGCGCCCCTACTCTTTCCCCATGCCGCCCACGACGCCCCACGGCGAGCTCGAGACGGAGCTCACCAGGCTGCTGCGCCGGGCCCGCAGCTCCCAGCAGCGCACCGCCACCGAGGTCCACCCGGACCTCGACCCCTCCGGGTACGCCGTGCTCGTCACCGTCCGTGACCTCGGCGACGCCGGCGGGGGCGCCCGCGGCGGCGACATCTCCGAGGCCCTCGGCCTCCACAAGTCGACCATGAGCCGCAACCTCGCGGTGCTCGAGGAGCTCGGCCTCATCGAGCGCGTCCCCGACCCGATCGACGCGCGCGCCCGCCAGGTCCGGCTCACGCCGTTGGGCTCCGAGGCGCTCGAGCGCTCGTTCCAAGGACGCCGCGAACGGCTGCGGGCGCAGCTGACGACGTGGGACCAGGGTGACATCGCCGAGCTGGCGCGGCTCCTGAAGCTGCTCAACGACACCGCCCACTGATCCGCCGCCTCCGGGGACTGTTCCCCCGGGCTGTCCTCCGGGTCCACTTCCGGGGCCCACCCCGGCATTCGTACCCGGGCCGCACCCCACCGGTGTTCCGCGGTCTCCGCGACAAGTTGCATAGGGCAACCAAGGAGGTTTATGGTTGTGTTCTGCAACCAAAGGAGTAGCCGTGGTCACCAGCTTCGCGACCAGGCCCGCCGCAGGCACCGACCGTCCTGACGGGCCAGCCGAGGTCATCGCCGCCCTCACCAGCCTCATCCGCGCCAGCCGGGCGGTCGCCCGCCAGCGGCACGACCAGCTCGGTGCGTCGGGCACCCCCGTCGCCGTCCTCAAGGCGCTGTCCCGCGCCACCGGTGGCCGCGACCGCCCGGGGGACCTCGCCGTCGCCGCGGGCGTCGCCCCCTCGGTCGTCAGCCGGGTCCTGCCGCGCCTCGAGGAGGACGGCCTCGTCACCCGCGAGCGCGACGAGCACGACGCCCGGTCCTGCCACATCATCCTCACCGACTCGGGGCGCGAGCAGCTGGCCGCCATCCAGCGCGAGTACGCAGAGCTCCTCGGCGCCGCCCTCGACGGCGTTCCGGAGGAGGAGGTCGAGCGGATGCCCGGCACCCTCGCCCACCTCGAGCAGGCGCTCCTGCGGGCCGCAGCCCAGGGCGCACCCCGCCACAGCGGGCTCGCCCCCAGCCTGCGCCCCGCCACCACGAACCACCCCACCACCGAAAGCCAGTGATGTCCGCCACCACCGCCTCCGCGCCACCCCGCCAACCGGTCGTGCGACCCGCCGCCGACGAGATGAGCCACAAGCAGATCCTCGAGGCCATGACCGGCCTGCTCGCCGGACTGTTCACCGCCCTCATCAGCAGCACCATCGTCTCGACCGCGCTGCCCACCATCATCGGCGACCTGCACGGCACCCAGCGCCAGTACACGTGGGTCATCACCGCGTCGCTGCTCGCCACCACCGTGAGCACCCCGATCTGGGGCAAGCTCTCAGACCTGTTCAGCAAGAAGCTGCTCGTCCAGCTGTCCCTGGGCGTCTTCGTCCTCGGCTCCATCGCCGCGGGACAGTCGCACAGCGTCGGCTTCCTCATCGCCTGCCGCGTCGTCCAGGGCCTCGGCATGGGCGGGCTCACCGCCCTGACCCAGTCGATCATGGGCGCGATGATCGCCCCGCGTGAGCGCGGGCGGTACTCCGGCTACATGGGTGCCGTCATGGCAGTCTCGACCGTGAGCGGCCCGCTCCTCGGTGGCTTCATCGTCGACAGCGGCCTGGGCTGGCGCTGGACGTTCTACGTCTGCGTCCCGCTCGCGATCATCGCCATGTTCATCCTCCAGGCGACCCTGCACATCACCACGCCCAAGCGGATGCCGAAGATCGACTACCTGGGCGCCGTGCTCATCGCCATCACCTCGTCGCTGCCCCTCCTGTGGGTCACCTTCGCCGGGCAGGACTTCCCGTGGTGGTCGACGCAGACCGGGCTCTACCTCGGCGGCACCCTCGTGGGCCTCGCCCTGACCATCGCCGTGGAGCTGCGGGCGGCCGAGCCGATCATCCCGATCCGGCTGCTGCGCAACCTCACCACCGGCCTGGTCATCGTCGCCAGCGTCGCGGTCGGGGTCGCCATGTTCGGCGGCACGACCTTCCTCACCCAGTACTTCCAGATCTCCCGTGGCTACACGCCGACCCACGCCGGCCTGCTCACCATCCCGCTCATGGGCGCCCTGCTGGTGTCCTCGACCCTCGGTGGCCGGTTCGTGAGCAACACCGGCAGGTGGAAGGGGATCATCATCGTCGGCGGCGTCTTCCTCACCGTCGGCCTCGCCTGGCTCGGCCAGCTCGACCACACCACCCCCATGTGGCAGATCGGCACGGCCATGGCCCTCATGGGCCTCGGCATGGGCGCGATGATGCAGAACCTCGTCCTGGCCGTGCAGAACTCGGTCGACGTCCGTGACATCGGTGCGGCCTCGGCGAGCATCGCGTTCTTCCGCACCCTCGGTGGCGCGATGGGCGTCTCGGTCCTCGGGGCCGTGCTCGCGAACGGCGTCCGCGACCACATCGTCGAGGGGCTCAAGGCGCTCGGCCCCAAGGCCGCAGCGGCCGCCCAGTCCGGCGGTGGCACCGGGACGCTCGACGTCAAGGACATGCCGGCACCGGTGCGCGAGATCGTCCGCGCCGCCTACGGCGACTCCACCGGCCACATCTTCCTCATCGCCGCGGTGGCCGGCCTCGTCGCCCTCCTCGCCGTGCTCTTCGTCAAGGAGACGCCGCTGCGCACCACCGTCTCGATGGGGGACGAGGCGGCCACGGCCGCCGCGACCGGTACGGGTGCCCCCGCCCTGGCGGAGGCCGTCCAGGCTGCTCCCGAGGACGGAGCGCCCGAGACCGGGACCGCGTCGGAGGTCCAGCCGGAGCCCGCGTCGGAGCCCGTGGCCGAAGCCCGGACCGAGCTGCGCGCCCGCCGCGCCCTCGCCCAGGAGTCGCCCTCCGAGTCGCACGAGCTCAAGGCGCTCGCCGCCCTCGACGTGCTGACCTCGGCCCAGGACGAGGTCCGTGCCCGGGTGCGCTCCGGCGACGACGCCATCGTGGCCGCGCGGGACCTGCTCCAGGGCCTGGGCCGCGACGTGGACGCGGCGCTCGGCCACTTCCACACCGGGTTGGCCGCCGTCATCCACGAGCTCGAGCACCCCGCCGAGGGTCGTCACTCCCAGCACCGGGCGGCCGACGCGCTGCACGACCTGGAGTTCACCCTCCTGCGCAGCACGCAGGCGACCGCCGACCACGTGGTGGCGGCCGCCCACGCCGAGGCGGAGGCGATCATCGCCCGGGCGAGGCTCGAGGCGGAGCGCACCAGCGAGCTGGCCCAGCGCAGCCGCCAGCCGTGAGGCGACCAGCAGGGCGCCGCAAGGCCTCCTGAGTGGGCACGAAGGGCGGGAACCCGGGTGGGGTTCCCGCCCTTCGTGCTCGCCGGGCTGGACGAGGAGGAGCCGAGAGGGGAGACGACGGGGGTGACGAGCCCCACGCCTCCACGGCGTTCCGGGGCTACCGATCGGTAACTAGGCTCAGGCCCCATGACGACGTCGCTGAGCGGGACCACGATCATCATGTCCGGCGGCAGCCGCGGCATCGGCCTGGCCATCGCCACGAGGGCGGCCCGCGACGGGGCCAACATCGCCCTGGTCGCCAAGACGGACCGGCCCGACCCGCGCCTGGCCGGCACCATCCACACCGCCGCCCGGGCGATCGAGGAGGCCGGCGGCCACGCGCTGCCGATCGTCGGGGACATCCGTGACGACGAGACGATCGCCACGGCGGTCGAGCAGACGGTGGCGCAGTTCGGCGGCATCGACGTCGTCGTCAACAACGCGAGCGTCCTCAACCTCAGCCACTCGGTCGACCTCGACCCGAAGCGCTACGACCTCATGCAGGACGTCAACGTGCGTGGGACGTTCATGCTGACCCGGGCCGCCATCCCGCACCTGCTCGCCTCGCCGAACCCCAAGGTCCTCACGCTGAGCCCGCCCATCAACCTCGACCCGCGCTGGCTGAGCGGGCACCCCGCCTACACGATGGCGAAGTACGGGATGACCCTGGCGGCCCTCGGGTTCGCGCACGAGCTGGGCGCCAAGGGCATCTCCTCGACCTGCCTGTGGCCGGCCACGCTCGTGGCCACGGACGCCATCGGCAACCTGCCCGGCGGCGACCAGATGGTCAAGGTGTCGCGCCGCCCCGAGATCGTCGCCGACGCCGCGTACGAGGTGTTGGTGACGCCGGGCCAGGCCCTCAACGGGCAGACGGTCGTCGACGAGGAGCTGCTGCGCTCGCGCGGGGTCGAGGACTTCGCTCCGTACTCCATGACCGGTCGTGACGAGGGCCTCGCGCCCGACCTGTTCATCGGCTGAGGCGGCAGCTCAGAGCTCGGTGAGGCGCCCCGCCTCGAGGTGCCAGCGGCGGGTGGCGCGCACGTCGGCGAGCATCCGGCGGTCGTGGGTCACGAGCAGCACCGTGCCGCCGAAGGAGTCCAGGGCCTGCTCGAGCTGCTCGATCGCCGGGAGGTCGAGGTGGTTGGTCGGCTCGTCGAGGACCAGCAGGTTGACCTCGCGGGCCTGCAGGAGCGCCAGGGCGGCGCGGGTGCGCTCGCCCGGGGACAGCGACGCCGCAGGCCGGTGGACGTGCTCGCTGCCGAGCCCGAACTTCGCCAGCAGGGTGCGCACCTGCGCATCGGGCCAGTCGGGCAGCGCCTCGCCGAACGCCCGGGCGAGCGGCTGGGGACCGAGGAACAGGGCGCGCGCCTGGTCGACCTCGCCCAGGCGGACCGACGAGCCGAGGCCGGCGGTCCCCTCGTCCACCGGGATGGTGCCGAGCAGGGCGCCGAGCAGGGTCGTCTTGCCCGAGCCGTTGGCGCCGGTGATGACGACGCGGTCGGCCCAGTCGACCTGGGCGTCGACCGGTCCGAGGGTGAAGCCGCCCCGGCGCACCACGGCCTGCGAGGCGGAGGCCACCACCGAACCCGATCGCGGCGCCGCGGCGATGGTCATGCGCAGCTCCCACTCCTTGCGCGGCTCCTCGACCACCTCGAGCCGCTCGATCATCCGCTCCGTCTGGCGGGCCTTCGCCGCCTGCTTCTCGGCCGACTCGGCGCGGAACGCGGGGATGAACTTGTCGTTGTCGGTCTTCTTGCGGCGGGCGTTGCGAACGCCGACGGTCATCCAGTTGCGCTGGGTGACTGCGCGCTGCTCGAGCCGCTCCTTGGTGTCGGCGAACTCCTCGTAGGCCTCTCGCGCGTGCCGCCGGGCCACCTCGCGCTCGGCGAGGTAGCTGTCGTAGCCGCCCTCGTAGACGGCCACCTGCTGCTGCGCGAGGTCGAGCTCGACCACGCGGGTGACCGTGCGCGCGAGGAACTCCCGGTCGTGGCTGATGATGACGGCGGGGCTCCGCAGGCCGCTGACGAACTGCTCCAGCCGCTCGAGACCATCGAGGTCGAGGTCGTTGGTGGGCTCGTCGAGCAGCAGCACGTCGTAACGCGACAGCAGCAGTGCCGCCAGCCCCGCACGGGCGGCCTGGCCCCCGGACAGCGCGCTCATCGGCGTCCCGAGGTCGACCCCGAGCCCGAGGGAGGCCGCCGTCACGGCGCTCCGCTCGTCGAGGTCGGCACCGCCCAGGGCGAGCCACGTCTCCAGCGCGGCGGCGTACCGGTCGTCGGCGCCGGGCGCGCCGTCGGCGAGGGCGTCGGCGGCCGCGTTCATGGTCGCCTCGGCGTCGGCGACGCCCGTGCGGCGGGCCAGGAAGCCGGCGACCGTCTCGCTGGGCCGGCGCTCCGGCTCCTGCGGGAGGTGCCCGACGGTGGCGGTGGGAGGGCTCAGCGAGACCGAGCCGTTCTCCGGCTCCAGCTCGCCGGCGAGCAGCCGCAGCAGGGTGGACTTGCCGGCGCCGTTGGCCCCGACGAGCCCGACGACGTCGCCGGGGGCGACGACCAGGTCGAGGTCGGAGAACAGGGCGCGGGCGCCGTGGCCGGCGGCGAGGTCGGTGGCCTTGAGGGTGGCACTCATGTCGCCAGCGACGGTACCCGGGCGGGCCCCCTCGCCGACACCGGGTTTCCGTCCACCGAACCCGCCGGACACGGGGTTGTGGGATGGCCCCCTGCACGGTGGGATGGCAACCATGACAACGCTGTCGCACGCCGTCGGCGAGACGGAGCCGCCCCTGCTCGAGCAGACCATCCCCGACAACCTCGACGCCACGGTCGCGCGGTTCGGGGACCGTGAGGCCCTCGTCGACGTGGCGCAGGGGACCCGGTGGACGTATGCCGAGCTCGGCGCCGAGGTGGAGCTGCTCGCCCGCGCGCTGCTCGCCGCCGGCGTGGCCAAGGGCGACCGGGTCGGGATCTGGGCGCCGAACGGCGCGCAGTGGACGCTCGTGCAGTACGCCACCGCCAAGATCGGCTCGGTCCTGGTCAACATCAACCCGAGCTACCGCACCCACGAGCTCGAGTTCGTCCTCAACCAGGCGGGCATCTCCCACCTCTTCCTCGCCGAGTCCTTCAGGTCCAGCGACTACGTGGCGATGCTGGAGGAGGTCCGCGACCGCTGCCCGGCGGTGGTCGGGGCGTACGTCCTGGGCCGCGAGAGCTGGGACGCCCTGCTGGCCCGGGCCGGCGAGGTCACCGTCGAGCAGGTGGCGCAGGTGCAGGCGGGCCTCGACCGCCACGACCCGATCAACATCCAGTACACGTCGGGCACCACCGGGTTCCCGAAGGGGGCGACCCTCAGCCACCGCAACATCCTCAACAACGGCTACTTCGTGGGCGAGCTGTGCCGCTACACCGAGGCCGACCGGATCTGCATCCCGGTGCCCTTCTACCACTGCTTCGGCATGGTCATGGGCAACCTGGCGGCCACCACCCACGGTGCCGCGATGGTCATCCCGGCGCCCGGGTTCGACCCCGCCGCGACCCTGCGGGCGGCGGCCGAGGAGAGGTGCACCTCGCTGTACGGCGTGCCCACGATGTTCATCGCGGAGTGGTCGCTCCCGGACTTCGCGGAGTACGACCTGTCCTCGGTGCGCACCGGCATCATGGCCGGATCTCCCTGTCCTGCAACGATGATGACCAAGCTCATCGAGGCGGGGATCACCGAGATGACCATCGCCTACGGCATGACCGAGACGTCGCCGGTCTCGACGCAGAACCGCACCGACGACACCTTCGAGCAGAAGGTCGGCACGGTCGGGCGCGTCGGGCCGCACCTGGAGATCAAGGTCGTCGACCCGCTCACGGGGGAGACGCTGCCGCGGGGCCAGGCCGGGGAGTTCTGCACCAAGGGATACTCGGTGATGCTCGGCTACTGGGAGCAGCCCGACAAGACCGCCGAGGTGCTGGTCGACGGCTGGATGCACACCGGCGACATCGCCGTCATGGACGAGTCGGGCTACGTCCAGATCACCGGCCGCATCAAGGACATGGTCATCCGCGGTGGCGAGAACATCTACCCGCGCGAGGTCGAGGAGTTCCTCTACACCCACCCCGATATCCTCGACGCCCAGGTCATCGGGGTCCCGGACGAGAAGTACGGCGAGGAGCTGTGCGCGTGGATCCGCATGCGTGACGGGGCCGAGCCGCTCGACGCGGAGGCCGTGAGGGCGTTCGCGACGGGTCAGCTCGCCCACTACAAGATCCCGCGCTACGTCATGGTCGTCGAAGAGTTCCCGATGACCGTGACGGGCAAGGTGCGCAAGGTCGAGATGCGGGAGAAGTCAGTGGCTGACCTCGGGCTCGGCGGCTGACCCCGCCCGGTCCGCTGAGCGGCCGGCGGCCTGGCCGGCCGCGCGGTCGGCCGGGTGGCTCGGCCACCAGAACCGCTCGCCGAGCAGGCTGACCACCGCCGGGACCAGGACCGACCGCACCAGGAGCGTGTCGAGCAGGACGCCGAACCCGACGATCACACCGATCTGCGCCAGCTGCACCAGGGGCAGCACCCCCAGGACCGCGAACACCGCCGCCAGCAGGATGCCGGCGCTGGTGATGACGCCACCGGTGACCGCCAGCGCCATGACGATCGACTCGCGGGCGTGCGAGCCACCGGCGGCCTCCTCGCGCGCCCGGGTCGTGAGGAAGATGTTGTAGTCGACGCCGAGCGCGACGAGGAACAGGAACGCCAGCAGCGGGGTGCTGACGGCCAGTGGCGGGTAGTCGAGCAGGTGCTGGAACGCGAACCAGCTCGCGCCCATGCTCGCGACGTAGGTGGCGATCACGGTGGCCACGAGGACCAGCGCCGCCACGACCGAGCGCAGCAGGAGCAGCAGCACGACGACCACGATCCCGAGAATGAGCGGGAACAGCAGCCACCGGTCGCGGTCGGCGGTGGTGCGGGCGTCGAGGGCCTCGGCGTCGGTGCCGCCCACGAGGGCGTCGGCACCGGGTACGGCGTGCACGGCGGTGCGCAACGCCCGCACCTGGTCGAAGGCCTTGGTCGTCCCCGGTGAGGCGTCGAGGACCGCGCTCAGCTCGACGAGCTGGTCACCACCGCCGGCCTTGCGGACCTCCTGCACTCCGGCCACGCCCTGGGCGGCCTTCGTGACGGCGTCCGCGGTCGAGGCCCTGGCGATGATGGTCGCGGGCTCGCTCGTCCCGGCCGGGAACGCGGCGGCGAGCTGCTCCTGACCGACGACCGCCTCCGGCTTCTCGAGGAACTGCTCGTTGGGCGACTGGCCGACCGACAGGCTGAGCCCGCCGAGGGCCAGGGTGACCAGCACCGCCACGGCGGCGAGGCCGACGACCACGGGACGGCCGGTGACGGCGTCGCCGAGGCGACGCCACACCCCGGCGTGGCTGGGGTCGAGGGTGCCCACACGGGGTACGAAGGGCCAGAAGAGGCGGCGGCCGAAGAGGACCATGGCGGCCGGGAGCACGAGCAGCGCGTAGAGGAGGGCGACCGCGATCCCCATGGCGCCGGCGTACCCGAGCGACTGGGCGAAGGGGTCCTCGGCGAGGCCGAGGCTGAGCAGGGCGAGGATCACGGTGCCGCCGCTGGCCAGGATCGCCGGGGCGGCCGAGCCCAGCGCGGCACGCATGGCGTCGTGGCGGTCCTCGGTGCGCCGCAGCTCCTCCCGGTAGCGGGCGATGAGCAGCAGCGCGTAGTTGGTGCCCGCGCCGAAGACGAGCACCGAGGTGATGCCGGTGACGGCGCCGTCGGCGCGGACCTCGCTGATGCGGGAGAGCACGGTGAGCGCCTTGCTCGCGACCTGGTCGCCGGTGCCGACGACGGTCAGCGGCACCAGCCACAGCCACGGGCTGCGGTAGGTGACCAGGAGCAGGAGGGCGACCACGCCGGCGGTGGCGCCGAGCAGGCGGATGTCGGCTCCGTCGAAGACCGCGCCGATGTCGGCCCCGAACGCAGGGCCGCCGGTGACCGTGGCGGTGAGGCCCTGCGGCAGGCCTTCGCGGACCGCGGCACGCAGGGCCTTGACGGCCTCGGAGTTGTCGCCGTCGGGCAGGTCGGCCTTGAGGGGCACGAGGACCAGGGCGGTGCCCTTGTCCTTCGACAGCTGCGGCGGGATCGTCGTGGCCGGGGCCCCGCCGCCCGCGCCCGCGCTGGTGGGCGCCCACTTCTGGACGGCGGCGACGGCCCGGGCTCGCGAGGCCTCGACGGCCTGGGTGTCGACCTCGCCCGAGGCGGCCTTGTAGACGACGATCGCCGGGGTGACGCCACTGGAGGGGAGCTGCTCGCGCAGGGCGGCGACCTGGGCCGCCTCGGCGCTGTCGGGCAGTGAGGCGGCCGTGGTGGAGACCGCCTTGGGCTGACCGGCGAAGGCAAAGGCGGCCGCGGAGACGAGCACCGCCGCCACGACGACCAGCCACTTCACGCGGGGCCCCACCAGCCTGCCGAGGACGCGCCCCGCCCCCGAGAACCCATGTCCGCCACTCACGTCGTCTCCTCCATCGCAGTGATGCACTTCTATCGAGAAATAGTTCTATCATGGAAACAGTAGCGTGCGGCACAATGTCGCGCGAGCCCAGTGAGAGGAGGGACCCGTGACAGAGCCCGGACAGGTACCGGTGACGCGGTCGAGCGAGTCCTCCGCGCGCCTGGGTGCCCCCGGCCGTCCCCTGCGGGGTCCCCGACCGCAGGGGCCCGCGCTGTCGCTGGAGATCATCGACGCGCTGCGCGCCTTCGCCACGGAGATGGACCGCTACATCGACACCCGCGGCGGTGCGGTGGGGCTGCACCGCACCGACCTCAACGCCCTGGCCCACGTGCTCGAGGCCCGGCGGTCCGGAGGCGAGCTCTCGCCCGGCGAGCTGGCCCACCGCCTGTCGCTCAGCCCGCCGGCCACCTCCGCCCTGCTGCGCCGGCTCGAGTCCGTGGGCCACGTCCGGCGCACGCACAGCGAGGTCGACCGGCGCCGGGTCGCCGTGGAGATGACCGACGAGGCGATGGAGGTCGCCGGCGGCATCTTCGGGCCGATCGGCTCGACGATGCGCGAGACGATCGCGTCCTACTCGGTCGCCGAGCGCGAGACGGTGCTGCGCTTCCTCACCGATGCCGTCGAGGCGGTCGAGCGCGCCACCGCCACCGGGGTCGAGGACCCGCCGGGAATGGCTTGACGCGCACCGTCGTTCTGTAGATAGTTGAATATTGAACGACAAGGAGAGTCGAGATGCCTGCTGTCACCGTCGCCGACCTGACCGTGCTCCCGCGCGTCCCCGCGCCGGCGCCCACGGCCGTCCAGCGCCCGGTCCGCGCCCTGTCCAGCGCCCCGGGTGGCCTCGAGGGTGAGGGGTTCCCGGTGAAGCGCGCCTTCGCCGGCGTCGACCTCAAGGACCTCGACCCGTTCATCCACATGGACGAGATGGGGGCGGTGGAGTACGCGCCGGGTGAGCCCAAGGGCACCCCGTGGCACCCGCACCGCGGCTTCGAGACGGTGACCTACATCATCGACGGGATCTTCGACCACCAGGACTCCTTCGGTGGCGGCGGCACGATCACCAACGGAGACACCCAGTGGATGACCGCCGGGTCGGGCATCCTGCACATCGAGGCGCCGCCGGAGCAGCTCGTCGTCAGTGGTGGCCTGTTCCACGGCTTCCAGCTCTGGGTCAACCTGCCTCGCGTCGACAAGCTCAGGGCGCCGCACTACCAGGACCTGCGCTCCTCCGAGGTCGGCCTGCTCACCTCGGCCGACGGCGGCACGCTGCTGCGCGTCATCGCCGGTGAGGTCGGCGGCATCACGGGGCCGGGCTCGACCCACACCCCGATGGCGATGGTGCACGCGACCGTGGCCCCCGGCGGCGAGCTCGTCCTGCCCTGGCGCAAGGACTTCAACGCGCTCGTCTACGTCATGAGCGGGGACGGGTTCGTCGGTCCCGACCAGACCCCGATCGGTCCCGGCCAGCTCGCGGTGCTCGGGAAGGGTGACGCGCTGCGCGTCTCCTCGGCCCGCACCCAGCAGGAGCGGTACGCGGCGGGGCTCGACCTGCTCGTCCTCGGCGGCCTCCCGATCCGTGAGCCCGTCGCCTGGGCCGGCCCGTTCGTCATGAACAACCGCGCCGAGCTCGTGCAGGCGTTCGAGGACTACCAGGCCGGCCGCCTGGGTCAGCCCGTCCCGCACGGCGACGTGGGCGGCACCGCCTGAGGATGCGTTACGATACGGTACGGACCGTATCGTAATGAAGGGAGTGCGCCATGAGCACGCACACCACGCAGTCCCTGGGCCGGCACCGGGCCGGCCGCTATCCCCACGACTACCTGCACAGCGACCGCACCTACGAGGAGTCCCAGCGCGAGATCGGCGCCGGGCTCCTCCTCGGGGCGGTCACCCTGGTCGTCCTGATGGCCCTGATCGTCAACGGCCTGGCCTTCTGAGGCGCAGGACCCCACGTGCGAAGGCCCCCACCCGGTCGGGTGGGGGCCTTCGCCGTGCGGTCGGCCGCTCGGGTCCGCGGAGGGTCGCCTAGCCCTCGGGGAGTGCCGCGAAGGCGGCCTTCGTGTCGCGGTACCAGCCGAGCGAGCGCTTCGGGTGGCGCCAGCGGCCCTTCATCTCCTCGTGGGCCGGCAGGTGCACGGTGTCGCCAGCCTTGGCGGCGTCCTTGAGGTGCCGGTCCTGGGCCTTGATGACGTCGTCGGCCGTGGCGCCGTGGTGCTGGTGCTCGCAGGGGCCACCGAGCTGGCGGCAGGTCATGGTCTTCATCTGTGTCCCTCCTGGTTCGGGCTTCTCTGGTCGGAGACTGCGGGTTCGGGCTGTTGTGGTTCGTGCTCCCGGTGTGTGGCTCCACCTGGTTGACGTCCCAGCCATCGCAAAGGTGACGGCCGGGCGCCGGGTGCTCAGTCGCGCGGCACCGCGCCGTCCCGGCGGGCCACCCGGGAGAGGACGTCCGGTCCGGCGCGGAAGGTGATCTGCGTGACGACCCCGTCGTCGACGGTGAAGTCGAAGAGGACCTTCGCCTCGCCACGCAGGTACCACGCGGCGGCCGGGCGGTCGTCGATGACGACGGGCAGCGCGGACTGCGCCGAGCCGTTGAAGAAGGTCGCGACCTCCTGCCGCCCCTCGATCCGCTCCGGCGTGCCGGCGAGGACTGCCGCGTCGTCAGCGGTCACGACCGCATCGGGCGCGAGCAGCTGGACGAGCCGCGTGAAGTCGCCGCGTCGGGCGGCCGACATGAACGCGTCGACGACCTCCCAGTCGGCCAGGGCGTCCTCGGGCGCCGGCTGGCGGACCTTGGCCCGGGCGCGGGACGCGAGCTTGCGGGCTGCGGTGGGCGTGCTGTCCAGCACCGCGGCGATCGTGGAGAACTCGAACCCGAAGGTGTCGTGCAGGACGAACGCCACCCGCTCCTGCGGCGAGAGCCGGTCGAGCACCACCTGCAGGGCGACCCCCACGGTGTCGGCGAGCACGACGTCCTCGGCCGGGTCCGGCGCCCGCTCGGCCACCTCGACCTCCGGGACCGGGACGGACCGACGGGCGCGCAGCCGGTCGAGGCACAGCCGGGTGGTCACCGTGGTCAGCCAGGCGGGCAGGCTCTCGATGTCGCCGTCGGCGGTGTGCAGCCGCAGCCAGGCCTGCTGCACCACGTCCTCGGCCTCGGCCGGGTCGGCCAGCACCCGGGTGGCGAGGCCCACCAGCCTCGGCCTCTCGGCCATGAAGACTTCGGTTCGGTCCACGGTGACGACCCTTCCACGATCGGATGCTCCTGCCCCCATGACGCGTCGGGGTCCCCGAGTGTGACCGGCGGCCTCGATGCGGTGCGAGCGGGCCGGGCCGCCCGGCGGGTCCGGATGCCGTCCACGTCGTGGACCGCGGGCGCGACTGCGCTCACAGCCTGCCCCCACGGCGGCGCCTTTGCCCCTAGGTTGCTGTCCACGCGAGCCCAACGACGGGAGCAGCAGTGCTGATCGGTGTGCCAGCAGAATCCAAGCCGGGCGAGACCCGGGTCGCCGCGACGCCCAGGACGGTGGGCCAGCTCGTGGGGCTCGGCTACGACGTCGCGATCGAGCGTGGCGCGGGGAGGCGCGCCTCCTTCGCCGACGAGGCGTATGTCGCGGCCGGGGCCCGCGTCGTGGACCGCGACGAGGCCTGGGCGGGGGACCTCGTCCTCAAGGTCAACGCCCCCACCGACGGCGAGATCGGCTTCCTCCGACCCGGCAGCCTCATCGCGTGCCTCATCGCCCCGGCGCTCAACCCGGGTCTGGTGGAGCGGCTCACCGCAGCCGGGGTCACCGCCCTCGCGATGGACGCCGTCCCCCGCATCTCCCGCGCACAGTCGCTCGACGTGCTGTCGTCGATGGCCAACATCGGCGGCTACCGGGCGGTCATCGAGGCCGCCCACGAGTTCGGCAGCCTGTTCACCGGACAGGTCACCGCGGCCGGCAAGGTCCCGCCCGCCAAGGTGCTCGTCGTCGGGGCAGGTGTCGCCGGCCTGGCCGCGATCGGCACGGCCAACAGCCTCGGCGCGATCGTGCGGGCCTTCGACGCACGCTCCGAGGTGGGCGAGCAGGTCGAGTCGATGGGTGCCGAGTTCCTGCGCATCGACGTCGCCGACGAGGGCCCCTCTGCCACCGGGTACGCCAAGGAGATGGGGGAGGACTTCAACGCCAAGGCCGCCGCGCTCTACGCCGAGCAGGCCGGGGACGTCGACATCGTCATCACCACCGCGCTGATCCCCGGACGGCCCGCCCCCCGGCTGCTCACCGAGGAGATGGTGGCGTCGATGAAGCCCGGCTCGGTCGTCGTGGACATGGCCGCCGCGAGCGGGGGGAACGTGGCCGGGTCGGTCGCCGACGAGCTGGTCACCACCGCCAACGGCGTCAAGATCATCGGCTACACCGACCTGCCCGGGCGGCTGCCTACGCAGGCGAGCCAGCTGTTCGGCACCAACCTCGTCAACCTGCTCAAGCTCCTCACCCCGGGCAAGGACGGCCGGGTGGTGCTCGACCTCGACGACGTCGTGCAGCGCGGCATGACGGTGTGCCGTGACGGCGAGACGCTCTGGCCACCGCCGCCGGTCCAGGTGAGCGCGGCCCCGGCGGCAACGGCCGCGGCCACCCCACCGGAGCCGGCGGCCCCCAAGCCACCACCGGACCCCCGGCGCAGGTACGTCGCGATGGGCCTGGCGGCCGTGGTGTTCGGCCTCGTGGCGGCCGGCTCGCCGTCGGTCTTCCTCGGCCACTTCACCGTGTTCGCGCTGGCCGTCATCGTGGGCTTCTACGTCATCTCCAACGTCGCCCACGCCCTGCACACCCCGCTCATGGCCGAGACCAACGCGATCAGCGGCATCATCCTCGTCGGCGCGATCCTGCAGGTCGGCAGCAACAGCACGGTCGTGGCCGTCCTCGCCTTCATCGGCATCGTCATCGCGAGCATCAACATCTTCGGTGGGTTCGCCGTGACCGGCCGCATGCTCCAGATGTTCCGGAAGGACTGACCCGACGTGACCCGCAACCTCGTCCAGGCGGCATACATCGTCTCGGCCGTCCTCTTCGTCCTCTCCCTCGCCGGGCTCTCGCGCCACGAGAAGGCCAAGGAGGGCAACGCCTTCGGGGTGACCGGCATGGTCATCGCCCTCGCGGCGACCATCTGGCTGTCCGCCTCGCAGTCCGCCAACGCCCTGCTCACGCTGCTGTTCGTCCTCGTGGCCATGGCCATCGGTGGCTCGATCGGGCTGTGGCGGGCACGGGTCGTCGAGATGACGCAGATGCCCGAGCTCGTGGCCATGCTCCACTCGTTCGTCGGCCTCGCCGCGGTGCTCGTCGGGTTCAACTCGTTCGTCGAGGGCGGCGACACCGGCTCCGGCGCCACCATCCACCTCGTCGAGGTCTTCCTCGGCGTCTTCATCGGCGCGGTGACCTTCACCGGCTCGATCGTGGCGTTCCTCAAGCTGAGCGCGCGGATCAGGTCCTCGCCCCTCATGCTCCCGGCCCGCCACTGGCTCAACCTCGCGGCGCTGGTGGTCTCGGCCGGCCTGCTCGTGTGGTTCGTGGGCTCGCGATCGGTCGTGCCCCTGCTGCTCATGACGGTCGTGGCGCTCGCGTTCGGGTGGCACCTCGTCGCCTCCATCGGGGGTGGCGACATGCCGGTCGTCGTGTCGATGCTCAACAGCTACTCGGGCTGGGCGGCCGCCGCGGCGGGCTTCATGCTCGGCAACGA
The DNA here is from genome assembly GCF_039544395.1 of Pedococcus ginsenosidimutans. Taxonomy (NCBI): domain Bacteria; kingdom Bacillati; phylum Actinomycetota; class Actinomycetes; order Micrococcales; family Intrasporangiaceae; genus Pedococcus; species Pedococcus ginsenosidimutans. The sequence goes on along the minus strand of NZ_BAABLO010000001.1, from coordinate 554,854 downwards.
CCTGCTCATCGTCACCGGGGCCCTCGTCGGGTCCTCGGGTGCGATCCTCAGCTACATCATGTGCAAGGCGATGAACCGCTCGTTCGTCTCCGTCATCGCCGGTGGTTTCGGCCAGGAGGTGTCGCTGGGGGAGGACAAGGACTACGGCGAGCACCGCGAGACCAACGCCGCCGACGTCGCCGAGCTGCTGCGGGACGCCTCCTCCGTCGTGATCACCCCCGGCTACGGGATGGCGGTGGCGCAGGCGCAGTACCCGGTCGCGGAGCTGACCTCGCAGCTGCGCAAGAAGGGCGTCGACGTCCGGTTCGGGATCCACCCGGTCGCCGGGCGCCTGCCCGGGCACATGAACGTGCTGCTCGCCGAGGCCAAGGTCCCCTACGACATCGTCCTCGAGATGGACGAGATCAACGGCGACCTGTCCGGCACCGACGTCGTGCTCGTGATCGGCGCCAACGACACCGTGAACCCGTCGGCCGCCGAGGACCCCGGCAGCCCCATAGCCGGGATGCCGGTGCTCGAGGTCTGGAAGGCGCGCAACGTCGTCGTGTTCAAGCGTTCGATGGCCACGGGCTACGCCGGGGTGCAGAACCCGTTGTTCTTCAAGGAGAACAGCCAGATGCTCTTCGGCGACGCCAAGGAGCGGGTCGAGGACATCATCAAGGCGCTCTAGGCGACGGGCAGCGGGTGGCCCGGGTCGGCGACGACGTCGAGCTCGTTGCCCTCGGGATCCGTCATCGTCTGCCACCAGATGCCGAGGACGTCGAGCAGCTCGGTGACCGGCTCGCCGAGCCGCCGCCCACCCAGGGACTCCAGGGTGGCCACGAGCGCCGGGACGCCGACCTCGAGCGGCGGGTGGACGTCGAGGTGCATCCGGTTCTTGCCCAGCCTCGGCTCGGCGACCTGCTGGAGCACGAAGGTGGGGGCGCCGCGCTCGTCGCCGGTGGCCAGCACCTCGAACCCCGGGACCGAGGCGACGTGCCTGTAGCCGAGGGCTGCGGCCCAGAAGGGCACGAGGGCGGGCGCGTCGAGGCAGTCGAGGACGACGGCGAGCTTCATGGCGCGAGTATGGCGCGTGGCCGCCGTCGACGGGACCGGCGTGGGTTGCGAGGTCGGGACGGCTGCGGTCAGGACGGGCGCGGCCGGTCCCGGTAGGCGCCCGGAGGGGTGCCGACGAGGGCGGTGAAGTCGCGGGTGAACTGGTTCTGGTCGTACCACCCGAGCTCGGCGGCGAGGTCGGCCAGCGAGCCGTCGTACCCCGCGTCCAGCTCCGCCACCGCGTCGTGGAGTCGTCGGCGGACAAGTAGCCACTTCGGGCCCACGCCGACGTAGCGGCGCAGGAGCCGTTGCAGGCCGCGCACCGAGAGCCCAGCGCGCTCGGCGAGGTCGTCCACCCGGGTCAGCGACGGGTCGGACAGGTCACGCACGATGGCCGTGACGGCGTCGTAGGCGTGGTCCGTCGCGGGTCCGGCGGGGTGCCGCGCGGCGAACGACCCGACGTAGGCGCAGAGCACGGGGGCCGCTTCACGTGCGCTGCCGGAGAGTCCTGCGAGGTCGGCCGCCCCGGGCAGGAGGTCGGTCGCGGCGAGGACCCGGTCGGTCAGGTCGGCCGCGGCGTGCCCGGTGAGGGCCGCGAAGCCCCCCGGGTGGAACTTCACGCCGATCGCCCCGCCGTCCCTGTGGCAGGAGACGTCGAACCGCCTCGTCACGACGCCGGTCACCCACACCCCGGGCACCGTGGCCCCCTCACGGCGACCCGCACCCCGCTCGACCGTCAGGTTGATGCTCGGGTGCGGGACCACCGAGCTCACGTGCTCCAGGCCCGGGGGCAGGTCCCAGGCCACCGACCAGATCCGCTCCACCCACCGGGCGACGGCGGGGGTGGGCGCGCACTCGTCGAACGCCACGTGCCGCGCGAGCTCCTCCGGGCGCAGCACGCCCTTGGACACGGGTACGGCGGGCACGGGCTCGCGGGGCAGGGAAGGGCTGGAGGGGCGGGTCGTCGTGTTTGCCCTAGTCGGCACCCCCCGAGTCTAGGAAGGGTGCAGCCATCCCACGACCGTCCGAGGAGGACCCATGCCCGCGAGCACCGCCCCTGCCACCCTGGCGATGACCACGATCGACTGCGCCGACCCATCCGCGGAGGCGAGGTTCTGGGCCGCGGCGCTCGGTGGGGAGGTCGCGCACGCCCAGGACGAGTACGCCATGGTCACCCTCGGCGAGCAGCGCATCGGCTTCGGCCGGGTCGAGGACTGGACGGCGCCGGAGTGGCCGAACCCCCACGGCACCAAGCAGTTCCACTTCGACCTGGCCGTGGAGGACCTCGCCGCCGCCGAGGCCGCACTCACCGGCCTCGGGGCCACCAGGCCCGCGGACCAGCCCTCGACCGACTGGGTCGTCCTGCTCGACCCGGCCGGCCACCCGTTCTGCCTCACGAAGGCCGCGAACTGGGGCTGACACGCACGAGGGGTGTGCCGCGTGGTGTCCACGCAGCACACCCCTCGCCGGGTCGGTACGCCCTCAGGTGCGGCTCGACTCCTCCGCCGGCACCTGGCTGCCCCGGGTGGCCAGGCGGCTGTTGCGGATGCCGTAGGTGAAGTAGAGCAGGAAGCCGATGACCATCCAGATGAGGAACCGCAGCCACGTCTCGACCGAGAGGTTGACCATGAGGTAGACGCTGATCAGCGCGGCGACGATCGGGAGCACGGGCGAGAACGGCACGGTGAACGCGCGCTTGAGGTCCGGGCGGTTGCGGCGCAGCACCGGGACCGCCAGCGACACCAGCGCGAACGCCGACAGCGTGCCGATGTTGACCATCTCCTCCAGCTTGCCGATCGGCGTGAGGCTGGCGACGAGGGCCACGACCGTGCCGATGATGAGGGTCAGGCGCACCGGGGTGCCCGTCTTGGGGTTGGTGCGGCCCAGGGCCGGGGGCAGGAGGCGGTCGCGCGACATGGCGAACGTGACGCGCGTGGCGCCGATGATCAGGGTCATCACCACGGTCATCAGGCCCGCGACGGCTCCGGCCGCGATGAGGGTGGCGAAGCCCGGCTTCCCGACCGACTCGAACGCGCTGGCCAGCGCCGCCTTGGGGTCGATCTTGTCGTACTTGACCATTCCCGTGATGACGAGCGTGGTGGCGACGTAGAGGATCGTGCAGATCACGAGCGAGGCGATGATGCCGATGGGCAGGTCGCGCTGGGGGTTCTTGGCCTCCTCGGCCGTGGTGGCCACGACGTCGAACCCGATGTAGGCGAAGAAGACGATCGAGGCGCCCGAGACGATGCCGAGGACGCCGTACGTCGTGGGCGTGAGCCCGAACAGCACCTGGATCAGCGGGGCGGCCAGGCCCTCGCTGGCCTTGCCGGCCGTGGCGGGCGGGATGAAGGGCGAGTAGTTGGACGTCTTGATGTACGACAGGCCGGCCACGATGACGAACAGGACGATGAAGAGCTTGACGCCGACCAGCACGAGGTTGACCCGCAGGGACTCCTTGATGCCGATGGCGATGAGGGCCGTCAGCGCGGCGATGAGCACGAACGCCGGGAGGTCGAAGTGCGACCCCGGCGCCACGGAGGCGGGGACCGTGAAGCCGATCTTCTCCAGGAACAGGGTCGCGTACTGCGACCAGCCCTGGGCCACGACGCTCGCGCCGAGCATCAGCTCGAGGAGGAGGTCCCAGCCGATGATCCACGCCACCAGCTCACCGAGCGAGGCGTAGGAGAACGTGTAGGCGGACCCCGAGACCGGCACGGTCGAGGCGAACTCCGCGTAGCAGAGGGCCGCGAGCGCGCAGCAGACCGCTGCGAGCACGAACGACAGCGCGATCGACGGGCCCGCGTAGTTGGCCGCGGCCCGGCCGGTCAGAGTGAAGATGCCGGCGCCGATGATGACGCCGATGCCGAAGACCGTGAGGTCGAGGGCGGTCAGCTTCTTCTTGAGCTGGAACTCCGGGTCGTCGGTCTCCTTGATCGACTGCTCGATCGACTTGGTCCTCATCACGGACATGCTGGGCGCCCTTCCGGCCGGCACTTCGCGGCCGCCTGGGGCGGCCCGGACGACAGACCACGGTAGCGGTGCCCGGGCGTGGCTGCCGCTCGAGCGGCAGGGGAGACCGGCCGGGGAGGAGCGACGCGGGCGCGGGGGTCAGTCGTCGTGGGGGTCGGGCTGGTCGTCCCGCCCGTCGTGGTGGGGGCGGTGGTGCGGCCGGTCGCGGGGCGGGTAGACCGGGATGGGGCCGGTGTCGGCGCTGCGGTCGCGGGCCCGCAGGTCCGGGCTGCGGTAGAGCGAGCCTCGCCGGGGCTGCTCGTGGTGCGGCTCGTCCCAGCCGGCGTACGGCTCGGGGAGGGCGGCCGCCGGGGCGGCGAGGTGGTCCCACGCCCGGTCGACGGCGTCCTCGTCGTGGTGGGCAACCCCGAAGATCTCGGCGCAGATGGCGCGGTAGTGGTGGTCCGGGTCGGGCACCCAGTTGACCTCGCGCAGCGCCTGGTCCTGGCCCGCCGACTCCATGACGAAGCGGCCGTAGCCGAGCAGGCGGCCGGGCACCGAGCGCTCGTAGGACATGTCGGTGACCTTGGTCAGTGGCATCATCGACACCTTGCGGGTGATGAAGCCGTAGAACAGCAGCAGGCGCTTGTCGGTGGCCACGAACCAGTCGTGGCGCCACTCCGCCACGAGGAACAGCGCCCGCAGCGCCAGGGCGAACCACAGCCACCAGACGACCGTGCCCAGAAGGGACAGCGACCGGGGGACCGTGCCGTCGACCCAGAGTGCGAGGACCAGCCCGGCCACGGCGGTCGCCACGGGCTCGGCCACCTTGCCCCAGTGCTGGTGGACGGCGGTGACCAGCCGTTCGCCGTCGAGCAGGTAGCGGTCGAGCTCGGCGTGGCGCCGCTCGCCCGGGCCCATCGCGGCCTACCGGCCGAGCAGGGCGTCGAAGAAGCTGCCGATGTTGCGCACGCCGTCGGCGAGGATCGAGCCCGAGGTCTTGACGATCTGGGCGGCCTGGTCGGGCGAGGTGAAGATCGCGTAGGCGGCAAATGCGACGAGGAGCCAGAGCAGGATCTTCTTCACGCGGTTCATCGTCGTCTCCTTGGTCTGGTGGCCTGCTGTGCGTGTGCGGGCACGCCGTACGGGCACACCTCAGCCTCCATCGTGGCGGATGCGGCGCGGTCGTCGGGACAGGCGCGCCGCGCCGGGCGGGTCAGACCACGCCGTAGAGGCGGTCACCGGCGTCGCCGAGGCCGGGCACGATGTAGCCCTTCTCGTTGAGCCGCTCGTCCATGGCGCCGGTCACGATCTGGATCGGGATGTCGAGGTCGGCCAGCTCGGTCTCGAGGTGGGCGATGCCCTCCGGGGTGGCCAGCAGCGTCACGGCGGTGATGTCGTCGGCGCCGCGGTCGGCGAGGTAGCGGATGGTCATCGCCAGCGTGCCGCCGGTCGCGAGCATCGGGTCGACGACGTAGCACTGGCGCCCGGCCAGGTCGTCGGGCAGGCGGTTGGCGTAGGTGATCGCCTCGAGCGTCTCCTCGTTGCGCTGCATCCCGAGGAACCCGACCTCGGCGCTGGGCAGCAGGCGCACCATGCCCTCGAGCATCCCGAGGCCGGCCCGCAGGATCGGCACGACCAGGGGCTTGGGCGTGGAGAGCTTGACCCCGGTCGTGGGGGCCACCGGCGTCTCGATGTCGATCGGCTCGGTACGCACGTCGCGGGTCGCCTCGTAGGCGAGCAGCGTCACCAGCTCCTCGGCCAGTCGCCGGAAGGTGGGGCTGTCGGTCCGCTTGTCCCGCAGGTAGGTCAGCTTGTGGGCGATGAGCGGGTGGTCGGCAACATGGACGCGCATAGGCGAAACTTAGCGTGTGACCCCAGCCCACGGCCCATCCGTCGACGAGCGGTACTCCGCCTGGATGGGGAGGGCGCTCGAGCTCGCCGACCGCGCGGGGCGCGAGGGCGACGTGCCGGTGGGTGCCGTGGTGGTCGATGCCGAAGGCGTGGTCATCGGTGAGGGACGCAACCTGCGGGAGGTCGAGGGTGACCCCACCGCGCACGCCGAGGTCGTCGCGCTGCGCGAGGCCGCGCGGCGTACCGGGTCGTGGCGCCTGGAGGGCTGCACGCTGGTGGTGACCCTCGAACCGTGCCCCATGTGCGCCGGCGCGCTCATGCTGGCCCGGGTCGCCACGCTCGTGCTGGGCGCCTGGGACCCCAAGCTGGGCGCCACCGGGTCGGTCTGGGACATCGTGCGTGACCGCCGGGCCACGCACCGCATCGAGGTGGTCTCGGGGGTGCGCGAGTCAGAGTGCTCTCAGGCTCTGCTGGCATTCTTCGGGGAACGCAGGGGCCGACAAGAGCAGGGAGCAGCTTCATGAGCGGGTTGGTGAACAACCTGGTCAACACGGTGCTGGGCGCGCCGGCGTGGCTGGTCTACCTCATCGTCGCCCTGGTCGTGTTCGCCGAGGACGCGCTGTTCGTGGGCTTCGTCCTGCCGGGGGAGACGCTGGCCGTCATCGGCGGCGTCACCGCCAGCCTGGGGCACACGTCGCTCAGCTGGGTGCTCGTCGTGGTGATCCTGTCCGCGGTCATCGGCGACTCCGTGGGCTACGAGATCGGCCGGCTGTTCGGCCCGCGCGTGATGGCGCACAAGATCTTCGACCGCCGTCGCAAGCGCCTGGAGTCGGCCCAGGAGTTCCTGCGCCGCCGCGGCGGCTCGGCCGTCTTCCTCGGTCGGTGGACGGCCTTCTTCCGCGCCGTCATGCCGGCGCTCGCCGGGCTGAGCGGCATGCGCTACCGCGTGTTCCTGCCGTGGAACGCCCTCGGCGGCATCGCCTGGGGAGGCGCGGCCGTCACCGCCGGCTACCTTGCGGGGGAGTCCTACCACCGGGTCGAGAAGTGGCTGGGTCGCGGCGCGGCCATCGTCGTGGGGGTCATCGTGCTCGTCGCGGTCGTCGTGTGGGCCGTCCGCCGACACCGTGCGGAGGGGCGCTCTGAAGGACAGTCGGAAGGGCGGCCGGAGGGACAGTCGGAGGCCGTCTGACCTGCGCGGCGACCCGGCGCGGGTCGCCCGTCCGGGTCTGCCGGCCCTGCAGGTCGAGCGATCGTTCACGCGACGGCCACCTGCGTGGGGGCCCGGTGTTCACCCGGTTCGGCAAGAACTCTCCTGTCCCCCCTCTGACAGGAGCCCGTCCATGCCCCTCGCCCCACGCCGTCCCCTCGTCGGGGTCGCCGCCCTGACCCTGCTCGCGGCTGCGCTCTGCGCCGCCTCGCCGGCCCTCGCCCAGGACGCGCCGGGCCAGGCCAAGCCCGGCCACGAGACCTTCGCCGTCATCGGCGACGTGCCGTACGGCGCGGACCAGGTCGCGAAGTTCCCCTCCTGGGTCGACCAGATCAACGCCGACCCCGAGGTCGGGCTCGTGTTCCACGTCGGCGACATCAAGAACGGGTCGACGCGGTGCGACGACGCCTATTACCGGATGATCCGCACGCAGTTCGACCGCTTCGCCGACCCCCTCGTCTACACCCCGGGCGACAACGAGTGGACCGACTGCCACCGCGCCAACAACGGTGCCTACCACCCCCTCGAGCGCCTCGCCCTCGATCGGTCGGTGTTCTTCGACCGGCCCGGGACCACGCTGGGAGCCCCGGCGCGCGTCTCGGTGCCGGACGCGGCATACCCGGAGAACGTCGCGCTGCGCCGCGACGGGGTCTCGTTCGCCACCCTGCACGTCGTGGGCAGCAACAACGACCTTCAGCCGTGGACCGGGATCGGCCAGACGGCAGCGACCCCGGAGCAGGTGGCCGAGGAGCGTGACCGCATGGCCGCCTCGATCGCCTCGCTGCGCCAGACGTTCGCCGGGGCGACCCAGCGGCACGACCGTGCCGTCGTGGTGCTGCAGCAGGCCGACATGTTCGACCCCACGTACACGCCGACCGAGGCCGACATCTCCGCCTTCCGGCCGCTGGTGCAGGCGCTCGCGGAGGAGGCCAACCGCTTCGACGGCGACGTCTACCTCGTCAACGGCGACTCGCACATCTACAACTCCGACCGCCCCCTCGCACCGGGGTCGGTGTGGCTGCAGCGGTACGGCGTCACGCAGCCGGCGGCCGGGCTGGAGCGCATCACCGTAGACGGCTCGGACAACAAGGACTGGCTCAAGGTCACGGTGAACCGTCCCGGTGCGGCGACCACGCTGAGCTGGGAGGGCGTGCCCTACGCCGGTTGACCCGCCGGCCGACGCGTCCGCCACCACCCGTCGGGGCCGATTTCTCGGTGGTCGACCGCTCTAGTAACCTGCTCCGCGGTGGCGTGTCCGAGCGGCCTAAGGAGCACGCCTCGAAAGCGTGTGTGGGTTAACGCCCACCGTGGGTTCAAATCCCACCGCCACCGCCAACAGGAACCCCCGGGAGCACGCGACCGGGGGTTCTCCTGTCGGTGGGTGGCGACAGAGGAGCCGTCACCGGTCACCGAGCTGGTGGCAAACGGCGGTCGTCCTCAGTCACCGGGACGATCTGCCACCACCCCGGCGTCACGTACCCGGCCACGGCCGCGGACGAGGCTGCGTACCGCCGCGGCGGCGGCCAGGAGCACCAGCAGCCAGTGCGGCACCCCGACGAACCACACCCGGTCGGCGTGCGGTGCCGCGTCGGTCGGTGGGTCGCCGCCCGCGACGTCGGCGTGGATCCACCAGAAACCCAAGCGGTTCCAGGTGGAGTGCGTCTCGATCGGGCGGGCCTTCTTGAGGACGTCGGCGCCGAGGTCGAGCTGCTGCACCCGCCCGCTCGAGGCGTCGCGGTGCTCGTCGATGCGCCCGACGAGCACCGACCCGTTGCCCGGCCAGCGGACCCGGTAGAACGTCTGGTCGACGGACTGTCCCCGCGACGACTCCAGGTCGAGCCCGACGGAGGTGTAGCGGTAGGTGAGTGGCCACGCGACGAGCAGCACCACCAGGACGACCCACACTGTTCGCCGCACCGTGCCTCCCCCCGTGGCGTCAGAAGACCGGCTTGCCGCCGGTCACCCCGAGCACCGTCCCCGAAACATAGCTCGCCTCGTCGGAGGCGAGGAAGACGTAGGCGCTGGCGACCTCGACGGGGTGCCCGGCCCGGCCGAGCGGGGTGTCGGACCCGAAGCCCTCGACCTTGTCGGGGGCCATCGTGGCGGGGATGAGCGGGGTCCAGATGGGGCCGGGGGCGACGGCGTTGACGCGGATGCCTCGGGGTCCGAGCTCCTGCGCGAGGTTGACGACCATGTTGGTCAGCGCAGCCTTCGTCGAGGCGTAGTCGAGGAGGTGCTCGCTCGGCGCGTACGCCTGCACCGACGTCGTCATGACGATGCTGCCGCCACCCTCGAGCTCCCCCGCGAGGGCGTGGCTGAGCCAGAACGGCGAGAAGACGTTGGTCTCGAAGGTACGGGCGACCTGCTCGGGCGGGAACTCCTCGAGGCTGTCGTGGGTCATCTGGTACGCCGCGTTGCAGACGAGCAGGTCCAGCCCACCGAGGGCCTCGGTCGCCTTCCTGCCGAGGTCGGCGTTGGCCTCCTGCGTCCGCAGGTCCGTGGGGAGGGAGAACCCCCGGCGACCGGCCGCCTCGACGTGGCGCAGCGTGTCGTCGGCGTCGGCCTGCTCCTCGGGGAGGTGGGCGATGGCGACGTCGGCACCCTCCTTGGCGAAGGCGATCGCGACCGCCCGCCCGATACCCGAGTCGCCGCCGGTCACGAGCGCGCGGCGCCCCGCGAGCCGGCCGTGCCCGACGTAGCTCTCTTCGCCGTGGTCGGCCGGCGGGTCGAGCCGGCTCACCGAGCCGGGCCAGTCCTGGGACTGGGCGGGGATGCTGGACAGGTCGGGACGAGTGCTCATGCCGGACCCCTACCCGGCAGGCGCGTCCTCGAACCCCTCCGCGCCGTCGCTGGGCCGGGGCGCGGTCGCCGCGTCGGCGGACAGCAGCGTGTCGAGGAGGCTGCGGACGGGGTCCTCGCTCGGGGCGCCCCGCTCGGTGAGGCCCGAGACGACCCGGTAGGCCACGGTCGAGAGCTTGACGTTGTGCTGGTTGGAGTGTGAGCGCAACAGCTCGAAGGCGACGTCCTCCTCCACCCCGAAACCGAGCATCAGGGCGCCCTTGGCCTGCTCGATGGTGGCGCGGTGCTCCGCGGCGGCAGCCACCGCCGCGTCCGTGCGCTCCCGCACGGCCTCGGTGATGTCGACGACGAAGCCCTGCAGCCGCACCACGCGGCCACCGTCCAGCTCGCTCCTCCCCACGACGACGACGTTCCGCACGGACCCCGCCGACGCGGCCAGCCGGTAGGTCCACGAGAAGGCGCCGGGCGCTGACAGGGCCCGCTGCAGGCGCGACCGGACGACGTCCCGCTCCTCGGTGACGACGTGGTCGAGCAGGAGACCGGTGCTCGGGTCGCCGTCCGCCGGCAGCCCGTGCAGGACCCGCAGCTCGGGCGACCACGTCCACCGGTCGGCGACGACGTCGTACTGGAAGTGGGCCGCCCCGGGCTCGGGCGCAGCGGCGTGCAGTGGCATCAGACCTCGATCTCACCTGGCCGCGCGAGCGCGGCGGGTTCACCTGACCTGGCCGCTGTTTGACCGCCGGTGAGCATATGTCGGGCCGGGAGGTGCGCTCAACTCACGGCTGGGGCACCCGGCACGCCTGCTCCCCCAGCGGTATGTCGTCCTGCCACCGCAGGCGGACGCCACCGAGGACAGGCGCTCCTACGCTGGTGGCATGGACGGTCGCCCGGAGCCGGCCGGTGGCCGGTCACCGGCCACCGCCACCGAGCCGTCACGGGGCGGGCCGTCCGCGCAGGGTTCGTCCTCGTCGGGACCGTCGGGACCGTCGGGACCGTCGGGGCCGGGTCGGCCGTGGTCGGGTCGCTCGTGGTCGGGGCCGTCGGGACCGTCATGGCCGGGCCCGCCGTGGCGGGGTGGCGGACAGGCAGGCCCGCCGTGGGTCCTGCGCGCCGTCGGGCCCGTGCTGCTCTCCCTCCTCCAGGTCGCCGGGACAGCCGGGGCAGCCCACGGCCAAACGTCCCGGCGCCCCCTCGACTGGTTGGCGCTGGTGCTGCTCGTGCTCGGCCCGGCGGTCCTGTGGGCCCACCGGCGGGCGCCCCGGGTCGTGTGCGCGGTCGTCGTCGCCGCGGCCGCCGCCTACCTTGCCCTGGGCTACCCCTACGGCCCGGTGTTCGCGAGCGTTGCCGTGGTGCTCGTGGCGACGGTGCTGCGCGGCCACCGGCTCACGGCGTGGGTCGCGGCAGGCGCCCTCCTCGCCGCCGACGCCATCACCCACGTCCGGTCCGGGGCCGACGGCGCGTGGTGGGCGCCGGAGCTGGTGGTGTCCGGCTGGGCGGTGGTCGTCCTCTCCGTGGCGGAGGTCGTCCGCGTCCGGGCCGAGCGGGCCGCCTCCTTCCGCCAGGCGGCGCAGGAGCGGCGCCGGCGACAGGCCGGCGAGGAGCGGCTGCAGATCGCTCGGGAGCTGCACGACGTCGTGGCCCACCACCTCTCGCTCATCAACGTGCAGGCCGGTGTCGCGCTGCACCTCGCCGAGCGTCGGCCGGAGAACGTCGAGCCGGCGCTGCGGGCGATCAAGGACGCGAGCAGCGAGGCCCTGGGCGAGCTGCGGTCGCTCATCGACGTGCTCCGTGACGACCGGACGAGGGCGCCTCGTGCGCCTGCACCCACGCTGGCCACGGTCGACGACATCGTCGAGCGGAGCGCCCATGCCGGTCTCGAGGTGAAGAAAACCGTTGAAGGACAGGTTCGTTCGTTGCCCGCCGCCGTGGAGCTCGCCGCCTGTCGCGTCGTCCAGGAGGCGATCACCAACGTCGTGCGGCACGCGCAGGCGCGGCGGGCGGTGGTGGCGCTCGGGTACGGCGCGGGGCTGCTGACGGTGCGCGTGGACGACGACGGCCGGGCTGCCGTGGGGGACGCGCAGCTGGAGCAGGGCAACGGGCTGCGCGGGATGCACGAACGCGCGGCCGCCCTCGGCGGGACCCTGGTCGTGGGGCCCTCCCCGATCGGTGGGCTCAGGGTCGAGCTCACCCTCCCGACGGGGGACGGGCAGTGACCAGGGTGGTGCTCGCCGACGACCAGGCGCTGCTGCGCGCCGGTATCCGTGCCCTCCTCGACGCCGAGGACGACCTCGAGGTCGTGGGGGAGGCCGCCAGCGGGCCGGAGGCCGTCCGCGTCGTGCGCGCCACCGCTCCCGACGTGGTGCTCATGGACATCCGCATGCCCGGTGGCGACGGCCTGGAGGCGACCCGGGAGATCGTGGACGACCCGGCCCTCGCCGCCACCAGAGTGGTCATCCTGACGACGTTCGACCTCGACGAGTACGTCTTCGACGCGATCCGGATCGGGGCGAGCGGCTTCCTGGTCAAGGACACCGAGCCAGCGGAGCTGCTGCGCGGCGTGAGGGCCGTCGCAGCCGGTGACGCCCTCCTCAGCCCGCGGGTCACCCGCCGGCTCATCGGCGAGTTCGCCACACGCAGCCGCGCCACCCACGCCACGGCAGCAGGCCGGCTCGGGGTGCTGACCGAGCGTGAGCGCGAGGTGGTCGCCCTGGTCGGCGAGGGGCTCAGCAACGACGAGATCGCGGGGCGCCTGGTGCTCAGCCCGGCGACGGCCAAGACCCACGTGAGCCGGGCCATGGTCAAGCTCCAGGTGCGCGACCGGGCGCAGCTCGTGGTCCTCGCCTACGAGAGCGGGCTCGTCCGACCGGGCTGGTCCCCGGGCTGACCCTGCCGGGGCGCACACCCCGCGCCGCGGCGGCATACCCCGTGGGGCGCACGGCGGGTGTCGCCCGTGAGGGGACGCGCCGCGGTGTCGGGGCGACGCAGCATCGAGTGGTCAGCAGACCCCGACCCGAGGAGCACCCCATGAACACCCTCACCCTGGCGACCAGCGCCCAGGCCGCACCGTGGCACGGCACCCTGGACGGGCACTGGAACGGGCCGGGCCCGTGGTGGCCGGTCTTCCCGTTCCTGTGGCTGCTGTTCGTCGTCGCGCTCTTCGCGACCTTCGGGTTCCTCGGGCGGCGGCGGTTCGGCCGGATGCAGGCCTGGTCGGGACAGCGGGCCGGCGAGGCGCGGCTGGCCGAGCGCTACGCGGCGGGCGAGATCGACGAGCAGGAGTACGAGCGGCGCCTCGGCACCCTCAGGCGCCTCGGGACGCCATGACCCCGCCTGGCTCAGGTGGCCGGGAGGTCCGTCCCGTCGGCCGGGCCCTGGTCGCCCCTGTCGCCCTGGTCACCCGCGTCGCCACGGATGGCCTTGGCCAGGTCGGCCGCCGCGGTGGGCGACGCTGAGGCGGCCTCCTCGTTGGCGCGCTGGACCTCGAGGTAGACCTCCTGCCGGTGCACCTGCACGTGGGCCGGCGCGTCGATCCCGATGCGGACCTTGTCACCGCTGACCTCCAGCACCGTGATGACCACGTCGTGACCGATGCGGAAGCTCTCCTGGGGACGGCGGCTGAGCACGAGCACGTCCCGGCTCCTTCCCTGGCCCCTCAGGCCATGGTCGACTGCTGAATGCGGTGACTCAGCGCGGGGCGGAAGGCAGGAGCGGCGCCCGCAGCGGGAGGTCCTGCCCGCTGAGGACGACCTGCTCGGCTGCGCCGGTGCGGGTGTTGACCACGACCGGTGCGAACAGGTTGCCGTACGCCGCACTGATGTCAGGCCCCACAGTAACGATGACCAGCACCAGGGCGTCATGCGCATCGTGCAGGCCCAGCCGTGCGGCCGTGGCGTCGTCGAGGACCGGGCGGTAGTCGGGGAAGAACACGCCCGCTGCCGCGGCGACGAAGGTGGGCCCGGCTGCGCCGACGGGGGCGAGCTCGAAGATCCCGCCCCCACCGCCGTCGAGGCGGTAGGTGGAGGTCTCGGGGAAGCCGACCAGGCCCTCCGGCACGTGGATCGTGGCCAGGGAGGTGGGGGCGGGTTCGGTGGTCATCGTCGTCATCATGCCCTCACGAGCTCTGGTCGAAGAGGCGGCGGGTGGGGTCGGGCTCGGTGGTCCCGGTGGCGCTGTACGTCGTGGCCGTGCGCGGCCCGGTGAACTGCGCGAGGACGTCCTCGACGGCGCGGGCGCCGGCCGACAGCAGCTCGCGGTTGGCCGCGGCCGACTCGGTGAGGTCGCGGGTCGCCTCGAGCAGCGCGATGCGGTGCTCGGTGAGCAGGTGGTCCCAGGGCTCGGGAGCCGCGGAGACGATCTCGCCGAGGGAGGCGTCCGAGGGAAGGCCCAGTGCACGGGCGGCCGGCTCGGTGTCGACCGCCCGGAGCAGCTCGGCGGTGCGCACCTGCTCCAGGAGGTCGTCGATCTCGCGGGTGGCGCGGGCGACCCAGGAGGCCCGGCCGGTCTCGACCAGTGCCCGCTGGACCTCGACGCGGTACGCGAGGAGCTCCAGCACGTCGCGGACGCGCCAGAGGGCGTCGGAGAGCTGGGCGCAGGCGGCGGGGGCCAGCGCGGGGTCGAGGGCGATCACGCCCTGCCCATCGGCACGCCGGTGCGACACCTGAGGCAATTCCCGGGATCTGACCTGTGCTTGCCCTAGTTTTCGTCAGGTCGGCCGGCCGGCCCCGGCCAACCCAACCCCGTCTACTTACCAGTTCATTACCTTTAAATCATCCTTTCAGGTGATGTTGGGTCGTCGAACGGTGGCGGATGCCCCTGCTTGGTCGGTAGCGCTTTCACGCTCCATCACCCTTTTGCCTGTGACTACGACAGGTTGCCGTGAACGTGGTTCAGCGCGCTATGACACCGACAGGCTGTGTCGAGAGAACATGGCGGTCGTTCACTACGAGGTGCGTTCACTGAGCACACGCCTGCCGAGCCACGTCGGGCTCGACGACCTGACCTCGGCCGGCCTCGGCGCCCTCGCCGCAGCGGCCCAGTCCTTCGACCCCGACCGCGGGGTTCCCTTCCCCCGGTACGCCGCCCGTCGCATCCGCGGGGCGCTGCTGGACGAGCTGCGCTCCCTGGACTGGGCGACGCGCTCGCTGCGGGTCCGGGGCCGTGAGCGGGAGGCCGCCCGTGAGGCGCTGGCCGTCCAGCTGCGGCGCGAGCCCCACGACCACGAGCTGGCCGAGGCCCTCGGCGTCGACGTCGAGGAGGTCCGCCAGACCGAGCGCGACCTGCACCAGTCCGTGGTGCTGCGGCTCGACGCCATCGTGGAGGGCGGCGTCGCCGACGCGATGCTGCCGCGGACCACGGAGACGCCGGAGTCCCTCGTGGTGCAGCGCGAGCGCGAGGCCTACCTCGCGGCCGCCGTGGCCGCCCTGCCGGACCGGCTGCGCACGGTCATCCGCGCCACCTTCTTCGAGGACCGCCCGCTCAAGGAGGTCGCCGACGACCTCGGCGTGACCGAGTCGCGCATCTCCCAGATCCGCACCGAGGCCCTGAAGATGCTCCGTGACGGGCTCAACGCCAACCTCGACCCCGAGCTGCTCGCCCCCGTGCCGGAGGGCGTCGTCGCCCGCCGCCGGGCGGCGTACTACGCCGAGATCGCGGGTCGGGCCAGCCACCGCCAGCGCCAGTCGCTGGGCGCGGGCCCGTGCCAGGAGCCTGCCGGCCCCCGCCCGGCGCGGCACGCAGCCGGCCAGTGAGCCCGCGCGGGCGGTCCTGAACTTTTCCCCGGGAAACTCCTCAGGTCGCCCGCGCGACGCCCGATAGGGCACATGTCGCCCCGCGAGGGAGCGACACGGATCGCCACGGACGGCGGTCCTAGACCACCCCCAAGGAAAGGGACCGTCATGGGTCTGCAGATCAACACCAACGTCGCGGCGATGAACGCCTACCGCAACCTCAGCTCGACGCAGGGTTCGATGGCCACCAGCCTCGAGCGCCTGTCCTCCGGCCTCCGGATCAACCGGGCCGCCGACGACGCAGCCGGCCTGGCGATCAGCGAGAAGCTGCGCGCCCAGACCAACGGCCTCAACCAGGCCACCTCGAACGCGCAGGACGCGATCAGCCTCGTGCAGACCGCTGAGGGCGCGCTCAACGAGACGCACTCGATCCTCCAGCGCATGCGTCAGCTCTCGGTCCAGTCGGCCAACGACACCAACACGTCGGACGACCGCGCGGCCATCCAGAAGGAGGTCACGGCTCTCAACGACGAGCTCGACCGCATCTCGACCACCACGCAGTTCAACGGCCAGAACCTGCTGGACGGGACCGGTGGCACCGCAGGGTCGTTCACCTTCCAGATCGGCGCCAACAACGGCCAGACCGTGACCGTGGCGTTCGCCAAGGCGGACACCACGACCCTCGGCACCAAGACGCTCGACGTCTCGACGTCCGCGGGTGCCGCCACGGCGCTGACCGCGATCGACGCCGCGATCAAGACCATCTCGGGTGACCGTGCCGACCTCGGTGCCGTGCAGAACCGCCTGCAGCACACCATCAACAGCCTGAGCGTCGCCTCCGAGAACTCGGCTGCTGCCGAGTCCCGGATCCGTGACACCGACATGGCCAAGGAGATGACGTCCTTCACCCGGTCGCAGATCCTGCAGCAGGCCGGCGTCTCGATGCTCGCCCAGGCCAACTCCGCCCCGCAGTCGGTCCTCAAGCTGCTCGGCTGAGTCCGTGGCCTGACCCGGGGCCGGTGGCGACACCGGCCCCGGGTCGCGCCGCACCACTGCACAGGAAGGAGGCAGCGCGATGGCCTCGATCGACGGACTCGTCTCCGGTCTGAACACCACCCAGATCGTCAGCTCGCTCATGGCAGCCGAACGCACCTCCGGCAACTACCTCGTCAAGGGCAAGAGCGACAGCCAGACCCTGGCCGGCGTCTACCAGGCCCTGAACGGCACCCTTGCCGCGCTCCAGACCGCGGCCAAGGCGTTCATCCCCGACACCATCACCAGGACGTCGGCCTGGACCTCGACGACGGCGGCCTCGACGCTGCCCACGTCGGTCACCGCGGCGCCCGGCCCCAGCGCCGTCCCCGGCAGCGCCACCTTCGTCGTCAAGAGCGTGGCCACCGCGGGTGCCGCGGTCTCCTCGGGCTCGGTCGGCTCCCTCACCACGGCGGTCGCCGACGGCCCGCTGCTGCTCACCCGCGGCCTGCCCGCCCTCGGTATGGCGTCCGCCACCCGGGGTGCGACCGTCGCCTCGGGCGCCCACCAGGTCGTCGTGACGCAGTCGTCCGCCGGTGCGGAGCTGGGCGGGTCGCCGCTCGCCGACACCGTGACCATCGACGCCTCGAGCAGCGCCCTGTCGGTCGACCTCGACGGCACCCCCAGCACCTTCACCCTCGCCCAGGGCACCTACACGCGCGACCAGCTCGCCGCGGAGGTCTCCCGGGCCTCGGGTGGCGCACTCGACGCCACCATCGGTGCCGACGGCGCCCTGCGCCTCGCGACCACCCACGAGGGCTCGGCCGCCAGCCTGCGGCTGACCGTCGCGAACACCGCGCTGGGCCTGGGCGACACCGCCACGACCGCGCGCGGTACCGACGCCGTCGTGAGCCTGGACGGCGTCGCGACCACCGTGGCCAGCCTGACCCGGGGGAGCCAGCTCTCCCTGACGGGCGCCGGCGGGGACAGCCTCGTGTTCACCCTCGCCGGGGGCCTGCGGGCAGGGGCCGCCAGCGCCACCGTCGTCGACCTCGCCCCGGGCTCCTCCCTCAACCAGGTGGTGTCCGCCATCAACGGGGCCGGTGCGGGGGTCCGGGCCACCGCGGTCCAGGTGTCCGCGACGGCGTACCGCCTGCAGCTGACCTCGATGACGACCGGTGCCGCCTCCGACGTCTCACTCGCCCCCGATGCGTTCCCCAGCGGGTTGTCCGGCCTCGGCGACATGGTCCGTCTCCAGTCCGGCACCGACACCGTCCTGCGGGTCGGCACCGGCCCGGGTGCCTTCGACGTCACCTCCCCGACCGCCACCGTGAACGGCCTGCTCACCGGCGTGGCGATCACGGCCACCAAGGCGGACCCGACCACGCCCGTGACCGTGACCGTCACCTCGGACGCCTCGGGCATCGCCGACCAGATGGACGCCCTGGTCAAGGCCGCCAACGCGACGTTGTCCTACATCAGCTCGAAGTCGGCGTACGCCGCGGACACCAAGACCGCGGGACCGCTGCTCGGCAGCTCGATGGCCCGGGACCTGTCCCAGCGCCTCGCCGACAACGCCATCGGCTCGTCCTCGGACCTGCCGTCGACGGCCGGGGTGCAGGTGGACCGCTCCGGCCAGCTCACCTTCGACCGCGAGGCCTTCCTCGCCGCGTACGCCGCGGACCCGGCGAAGGTGCAGGCCACCATGACCGGGCTCGCCCAGCGCCTCTCCGACACGGCCGCCGCCGCCTCGGACCCGCGTGACGGCTACGTCACCGGCGCCATCAACCTCGAGCAGGACCGGATCAAGGACTACACCGACCAGCTCGCGAACTTCGAGGTGCGGATGACGCTGCGCCAGCAGACGCTCCAGCGCCAGTACGCGTCGCTGGAGACCATGCTCGGCAGCCTCCGGGCCCAGAGCCAGTGGCTCACCGGACAGCTGGCGTCCCTGCCCACCCCCAACGCAGGCAAGAACTAGGAGACCCTGACGTGACGACCCCAGCCATGCTGCGCCGCCGCTACCGCACCGATGCCGTGTCCACCGCCTCGCCCGCGCGCCTCGTCGTCATGCTGTACGACCGCCTCGCCACCGACCTGCACACGGCCTCGGCAGCCGTCGGCGTGGCCGACATCGAGGGGGCCCACGTCGCCCTGCTGCACGCGCAGGAGATCGTCGCCGAGCTGAGCGGCTCCCTCGACCTCGAGGTGTGGCCGCAGGGCGAGGGCCTCGCCGCGCTCTACGACTTCCTGCGCGACCGCCTCGTGCGCGCCAACGTCACCAAGGACGCGGCCTTCATCGCCGAGTGCATCGAGGTCGTCGAGCCGTTGCGGGAGGCGTTCTCGGAGGCGGCCCTCGTGCCGGACACCGCATGAGTGCGGCCAGCTGGGCCCTGACCTGGGTGACCGCGGTGGCCGACACCAACGCCCGGCTCGACGCCTACGACCGCGCGCTCGCCGAGGGGCGGTTCGACCACGTGGAGGCGCTGGAGCTGCCGGTGGTCCGCGGCCCCCTGCCGCCCGCCCTGGCCGACGAGGCCCGGAGCCTGCACCTGCGGCTCGCCGACCTGGTCGAGCGCGTGCACGTGGTCATGGACTCCACGCAGCAGGAGCTCGACGCCGTACCCAGCCCGGCCGCGCGCCCGGAGCGCGGCAGCCGTCCGCCCGCCTACCTCGACGCGAGGGCCTGATGTCCAACTTCGCCAGCCTGGGCCTCGGGGCCCGTGCCCTCCAGGCCGCCCAGCGCGGGCTCGAGCTCTCCGGCCAGAACATCAGCAACGTCAACACCGCCGGGTACTCCCGCCAGCGCCTGGACCAGGTGGCCCAGGGCTCGGCCGCGGTGCCCGCGCTGTTCTCCCGGTCGAACGGCATGGGCGACGGCGTCCTGGTCCGTGGGGCCGACCGCATCCGCGACGAGTTCCTCGAGGCCCGTGCCCAGCAGGTCCGCGGGACCCAGGCCTCGGCCGCCACCGCACAGGCGACCCTCGGCTCGGTGGAGGCCGTCTTCGGTGAGCCCGGCAGCACCGGCCTCCAGGCGCAGATGGCGTCGTTCTGGAACACCTGGCACGACATCGCCAACGACCCGACCGGCGCCGCTCCCCGGCACCAGATGCTCGAGGTCGCGACCTCGCTGGCGGGTTCCTTCGCCCGGACCAGCCAGCAGCTCTCGCAGCAGTGGGCCGACACCCGTGAGCAGCTGAGTGCGACGGTCTCCGCGGTCAACCGCAGCGCCGAGGACATCGCGCGCCTCAACGACGCCATCCGCGCCGCCAACGCCTCGGGCACCCCCAGCAACGAGCTGGCCGACCAGCGCGACGACCTGGTGCTCCGCCTCGGTGAGAGCGTCGGCGCCGTCGGCCGCCTCGGCACCGACGGCACCGTGACCGTCACCGTGGGCGGCACGCCGCTGGTGAGCGGCTCCCGGGCGAGCGCCCTCGCGGTCAGCGGCCCCACGTCGTACCCGGGCGGGAGCGGGCCGGTCACGGTCACCTGGGCCGCGAGCGGCACGCCGGCCACGCTGAGCGGCGGCAGCACGCAGGGGATGCTCACCGCGCTCACCACGACGATCCCGGGGTACGTCTCCTCGCTCGACTCCGTCGCCGGCAAGCTGGCCGGGGCGGTCAACGCCCAGCAGGCGGCCGGCTTCGACCGGACCGGTGCCGCGGGAGCCGCGATCTTCGGGGGCACCTCCGCCGCCACGATGACGGTGACCCTCACCGACCCGCAGGGCGTGGCCGCCTCCAGCGCGCCACCGCCGGCCTACGACGGCGACAACGCCACCTCGATGGCCGGCCACCTCACCGACCCGGCCGGGGCGGACGCCACGTACCGAGCGGTCATCGTCGAGCTCGGCGTGCAGTCGCAGGGCGCCACCCGGCAGGCCGGTGTCCAGGACGTCATGATGCGGCAAGTCGACTCCGCGCGCCTCGGGGCCTCCAGCGTCAGCCTCGACGAGGAGATGACCAACCTGATGACCTACCAGCACGCGTACGAGGCGGCGGCACGCTTCGTCAGCGTCATCGACAGCGCGCTGGACTCCCTCATGAACATGGCCCGCTGAGCGCCGTGACCACCGACCAGACCGAGCACCGGAGCGTCCCGCGATGACCCGCGTCACCCCCACCACGTTGAGCAGCGGCGTGATGGCCGGCCTGCAGAGCAGCCTGGCCCGGCTGCAGCAGACCCAGGAACAGCTGGCCTCGGGGCGCCGGCTCAACCGTCCCTCCGACTCCCCGGTCGACACCGTCGCGGCGATGCAGCTGCGGGCGGAGCAGAAGCAGTCCGAGCAGCTGGAGCGCAACATCGACGACGGCCTCACCTGGCTCGACACCGCCGACCAGGCCCTCTCCCAGACCAGCACCGCCCTCAACCGCGTGCGCCAGCTCGCCCTCGCGGGGGCCAACGCCACCAACGGCCCGGCCGAGCGCGAGGCCATGGCCGCCGAGGTCGACCAGCTGCGGGCCGGCATCCTCGCCGTCGCCAACACGCAGTACCTCGGGCGCCCGGTCTTCGCAGGCACCCAGGACGTGGCCGCCGCCTTCGACCCGGCGACCGGCGCCTACGCGGGCAACAGCGCCACGGTCAACCGCACGGTCTCCTCCGACCAGGCGACGGGCAGGCTCGCGGTGAGCGTCCCCGGCGACCAGGCGTTCACGACCCTCCTGTCCGATGCCGCCGACCCGGCCGGTGCGGGTGTGCTGGCCCGGATCAGCGCCGCCCTGCGCAGCGGCGACG
This sequence comes from Pedococcus ginsenosidimutans, assembly GCF_039544395.1. NCBI lineage: Bacteria > Bacillati > Actinomycetota > Actinomycetes > Micrococcales > Intrasporangiaceae > Pedococcus > Pedococcus ginsenosidimutans. Next base: position 533,578 of record NZ_BAABLO010000001.1, on the reverse strand, counting down.
CCGCGGGCCTGCAGGCCGGCCTCGCCGACCTCGACTCCGCGTCGGACGCGGTGCGGTCGACCCAGAGCGTCGTCGGTGCGCGCACCAACCGCCTGCTCGCCGTGCAGGCCTCGGGCGCCCAGCGCTCGGACGCGGTGACCACCCAGCTCGCCTCGGTCGAGGGCATCGACCTCGCGAAGACGATCACCGACCTCTCGCTGCAGCAGACCGCCTACCAGGCGGCGCTCGGCGCGGCCGCGAAGATCGTCCAGCCGTCCCTCATGGACTTCCTGCGCTGACGGGCGATCCCGTGCGTTGACGCGGGTTTCCGGCACAAAGTCCTCAGGTGGCCCCGGCTGGTGCCGATGGGGGGACCGGCCATGGATGGCCGTCCGCCGCCAAGGACGTGTGGCATCACCGATCTTCCCCCCGCCACACCCCGGTGTGTCGTGATGCCCTTCCAGGAGAGCCATGATCGACCCCATCGGCGACACCACGGTGCGCGCCCTCAGCCAGGCCCTGTCCGGCCTGTCGCTGCGCCAGCGCACCATCGCCGACAACGTCGCCAACGTCGAGACGCCGCGCTTCCTCGCGGGCAAGGTCGACTTCGAGAGCAGCCTGCTCGCCGCCGTCGCGGACGGCCAGGACCCGGCGACCGCCACGATCGACACCCCGCGCTCCCTCGAGCCCACCCGGGCCAACGGCAACAACGTCAACCTGGACGAGGAGACGCTCGCCGGCGTGCAGACCGGCCTCACCTACCAGCTCGGCGTGCAGGCGATGACCGACCACTTCCAGCGGCTGCGGATCGCCATGGGAGGTGGCGCCTGATGACCCTCTTCGGCGCCATGAACATCGCGGGCTCGGGCCTGGTCCTGCAGCGCAAGTGGCTGGACGCGGTGTCCGACAACATCGCCAACATCAACACCGTCCGCAGCACGAGCGGCAACGCCTTCCAGGCGCGGTACGTCGTGGCCCAGGCCAACGACTACGGCAACGCCGCGGGCGTCCAGGTCGGCGGCATCGAGTACGGCGACGCGACCGGCCGCGTCGTCTACCAGCCCGACCACCCCCTGGCCGACGCGGACGGCAACGTCCGGCTGCCCGACATCGACCTGTCCGACCAGATGACCCAGCTGATCATGGCCCAGCGCGGCTACCAGGCGAACCTCGCCGTCGTGGAGCGCGCCCAGGCGGCGTACCAGCAGGCGATCGGGCTGGGCCGCTGACCATGGTGATCCCCCCGATCTCGCCCATCGCGAGCCTGCCCACCGCCGGTGTCGCCGCTGCCCCCGCCGCAGCCGACCCGGCTGCGTTCGGCAACGTCCTCGCCCAGGGCCTGGAGAAGCTGCAGAGCCTGCACCGCACGAGTGACTCGATGGCCGTGCAGGCGGTCACCGGACAGCTCACCGACATCCACGACTACACGATCGCGGCCAACGAGGCCGCGGTCGCGACGCAGCTCACGGTCGCCGTGCGCAACAAGGCCGTCGAGGCGTTCACCGAGATCATGCGGATGCCGATGTGAACGGCTTCGACCCGCGGGCGCTGCTCGCTCGCATCGGCCGGACCTTCGGCGGCTTCACCCCCGGCCAGCGCGTCGTCACCGCGGTGGCCGCGGTCGCCGTCGTCGTCGGCGGAGTCATGTTCGTGTCGTGGGTGTCCAAGCCGACCTACGCCCCGCTGTTCACCGGGCTCAGCACGACCGACGCCTCGGCCATCACCGCCAAGCTCACCGAGGCGGGGGAGCCGTACACCCTCGCCGACGGCGGCCAGACCGTCATGGTCCCGCAGGCCGACGTCTACCAGAAGCGGATCGACCTGTCGGGCCAAGGACTCCCGGCCGGCGACAACGGCACCCAGGGCTACTCGCTGCTCGACAAGCAGAGCATGACCAGCAGCGACTTCCAGCAGAAGGTCACCTACCAGCGGGCGCTCGAGGGCGAGCTCTCCAAGACCATCGAGTCGATCAATGGCGTGCAGGCCGCGGTGGTGCACCTCGCGATCCCGCAGGACGACGTGTTCTCCACGGACGCCTCGGCGCCCACCGGCTCGGTGCTCGTGAAGACGGCCCCCGGGATCAACCTGTCGTCGACCATCGTCGACTCGGTCGTCCACCTCGTCGCGGGCTCGGTGCCGAAGCTCAGCCCCGACAAGGTCACCGTGGCCGACGCCACCGGCCGGGTCCTCAACGCCGCGGGGGAGGGTGGTGGCGGCACCGCCGGTGCCGACGCGCGCGACACCCAGCGCCGCGCCGTGGCCGACGCGACCGCCGCCGCCGTCCAGTCGATGCTCGACAAGGTCGTCGGCCCGGGCAAGGCCGTCGTCCGTGTCGACGCCGACCTCAACTTCGACCAGCAGGTCATCGACCGCCAGCAGTACGTCCCCACCACCGGCAACCCGGCGCTCACCTCGTCCAAGACGACGGAGAAGTACAGCGGCGCGGGCGGCACCCCGGTCGGTGGCGTGCTCGGCCCCGACAACATCGGCGGCACCACGGCCGGTTCGGGCAAGAACGCCTACACCAAGGAGGAGGACACCCGGACCAACGCGGTGGGCACCCTCAAGGAGCAGACGACCACCGCACCCGGCCAGGTCAAGCGGCTGTCCGTCGCCGTCCTCCTCGACGCCAAGTCGGCGGGCAACGTCAACTTCAGCGAGATGAGCTCCCTCGTCTCCGCGGCGGCCGGCCTCGACCCCAAGCGCGGCGACGTCGTCCAGGTCAGCCAGATGGCCTTCGACACCACGGCAGCAGCCGCGGCCCAGAAGGAGCTCGACAAGGCGGCCGCCGACAAGAACCGCGCCGAGATGATCAGCCTCGGCAAGACCATCGGCCTCGGTGTCCTGCTGGTGCTCGCCCTCCTCATCGGCCTGAAGCGCTCACGTCGCGGCGCGCGCCCGGAGCCGCAGGAGATCGAGGTGTACCGCGTGCCCACCGCCCCGGCGCCCGTGGACTCCCTGCTCGAGGCCGCCGAGTCTCGCCCCGCCGCTCCCCGCGCGGTCGACGCCGTCACCGACGGCCGGGCGCGGGCCCGTGACGCCGTGGGCACCATGGCCCGCGAGCGGCCCGACGACATGGCCCGCCTGCTGCGCGGCTGGATCGCGGAGGACCGGACGTGACCCTGACGACCACCGGACTGCCCGGCCTCACCGGACTGACGGGCCTGCGCAAGGCCGCTATCCTGCTCGTCCAGCTCGGTTCCGAGGACGCCTCCCACGTCCTGCGGTCCCTGCGGCCCAGCGAGGTCGAGGCACTCACCAGCGAGATCGCCCGGCTCGAGGGCGCCGACCTCGACACCCAGGACTCGGTCCTGCACGAGTTCGAGGCGATGGTCAGCGCGGAGCGCTACTACATCCAGGGCGGCTTCGAGCTCGCCGAGGAGATGCTGGTCAAGTCGCTCGGGGCCGACCGGGCCAAGGAGGTCCTCGAGCGCCTGTCCGCGTCCCTCACGCAGATCCCGTTCGAGTTCCTGCGCCGCGTCGAGCCCCGCCTGCTGCTGTCGTTCCTCCAGGACGAGCACCCGCAGACCATCTCTCTCGTGCTCGCCCACATGGCCTCCGACCAGGCGGCCGTGGTGCTGAGCGGCCTTCCCACCGAGATGCAGGCCGACGTCGCCCACCGCCTCGCCGTGATGGACCGCACCTCGCCCGAGATCGTCAAGCAGGTCGAGGCGCACCTCGAGCGGCGCCTCGCCAACCTCGTGCAGAGCGCTGACTACTCCTCGGTCGGGGGCCTGGGGCCGCTCGTCGGCATCATCAACAGCTCCGAGCGGGCCACCGAGCGCCTCATCCTCGAGGGCCTGGAGGAACGCGACCCCGAGCTCGCCGAGGAGGTCCGGGCGCACATGTTCATGTTCGAGGACATCACCGGCCTCGACGACCGCGCCGTGCAGACCGTGCTGCGCCAGGTCGACACCAAGCAGCTCGCCCTCGCCCTCAAGGGCGTCACGCCCGAGGTGCGCGACAAGGTCACCCGCAACATGTCCGAGCGCGCTGCGGCAGGGCTGGTCGAGGAGATCGAGGTCATGGGCCCGGTGCGCCTCAAGCAGGTCGAGGAGGCGCAGGCGGTCATCATCCGGCTCATCCGCTCCCTCGAGGAGTCCGGCGACATCATCATCTCCAGGGGAGGCGGCGGCGATGACGTCATCCTCTGAGCTGCGACCGGCCACCGCCCTGCTGCGGGCCGGGGACGTCGTCGCCCGCCCCGCGGCGTTCTCCTCCCACCAGCTGGTGGCGGGCCAGGACGAGCCGACCGTGGAGCCCGACACCGGCCCCTCCGCCGCGTGGGAGGCCGGCCGTGAGGCCGGGTACCGCGCCGGGCTCCTCGCCGCCGAGCAGGAGCGGGCGCAGTGGCTCGCCGGGGCCCGCGACCGCGAGGCCGCCGACCGCAGCGCGCGCGAGCAGCAGTGGGCGGCCCTCTTCGCCTCGCTCACCTCGGCCGTGCACGACGTCGTGGACTCCGCGACGGTCCACGACCTGCACGCCACCGCAGCCCACCTCGGCGTCGAGATCGCCGAGGCCCTCGTCGGACACCACCTGGAGGTGGGCGACTGTGCTGCCCGCGACGCCGTGGGCCGCGCGCTCGCCGACGTCCCGCGGGGCGCCGAGGTGACGGTGCGCCTGCACCCCGACGACGCGGACCTGTCCCCGGCCGACGTGGCGACGATCGCCCCCGGCTGTGTCGTCGAGCTCGTCGTCGACGCCTCCGTCGAACGCAGCGGTGCAGTCGTCACCGTCGGCGACCGCACCGTCGACGCCCAGGTGGGGGCCGCCCTGGCCCGTGTCCGCGAGGTGCTCGCGCGATGACCGCCGTGCTCGACGACCTCGTCCGTGCGGCGCGCCCGCTGGTCACCGGCCGTGTCACCGGCGCCGTTGGTGTCGGCATCGAGGTCAGCGGCCTCGACGTCGCCGTCGGCGAGGCGGTGGAGGTCTGGGGGGACCACGGGCCGATCCTCGCCGAGGTGGTCGCCCTCGACGGCGACGCCGCCCGGTGCCTGCCCGTGTCGGACCTGCGCGGGGTGCGCCGTGGGGCCGTGGTGGCCACGACGGGCGGCCCGCTGCGCGTCCCGGTCGGCCGCGGGCTCGTGGGCCGCGTCGTCGACGCGCTGGGCCGGCCGATCGACGGTGGGCCCGCGCTCCAGGACGTGACGTGGGAGAGCAGCGACGGCGTCCCGCCGCCGGCCATGACCCGCGACCGCATCGACACCCAGCTGGGCCTCGGCATCCGCGCGCTCGACACCCTCGTGCCCTGCGGCCGCGGCCAGCGCATGGGCATCTTCGCCGGCTCCGGGGTCGGCAAGTCGAGCCTGCTGTCCATGGTCGTCCGCGGCACCGAGGCTCCGGTGTGCGTCCTCGCGCTGGTCGGCGAGCGTGGCCGCGAGGTCCGCGAGTTCGTCGAGCACGACCTCGGCCCCGAGGGACTGGCCCGCGCGGTCGTCGTCGTGGCGACCTCCGACGAGCCGGCCCTGGTCCGCCTGCACGCAGCCTTCACCGCCACCCGCATCGCGGAGTGGTTCCGCGACCAGGGGCAGGACGTCCTGCTCGCCATGGACAGCGTCACGCGCGTCGCGATGGCCCAGCGCGAGGTGGGCCTCGCCGCGGGCGAACCGCCGGCCACGCGCGGCTACCCGCCGTCGGTCTTCGGCCTGCTGCCCCGCCTCCTCGAGCGCGCCGGCACCTCCAGCGCCGGCAGCATCACCGGGCTCTACACCGTGCTCGTCGAGGGCGACGACATGAACGACCCCGTGGCCGACTCGGTGCGGTCCATCCTCGACGGCCACGTCGTCCTCGACCGCCGCCTGGCGACCTCGGGCCACTTCCCCTGCATCGACGTGCTCGAGTCGGTGTCGCGGACCACCCGTGCCCTCACCGACGGCGCCCAGCGCGAGTCCGCGACGGCCCTGCGCCGGCTGCTGGCGGCGCGCCGGGACGCCAAGGACCTCGTCGAGATCGGCGCCTACGTCGCGGGCAGCAACCCGCTCGTCGACCGGGCGCTGCACCACTCCGACGCCATCGACACGTTCCTGCGCCAGGACCTCGACGACGTGGCCGACCTGCACGAGAGCTGGGCCGGGCTCCACCAGCTGGCGGGGGCGCTGTGAGCACCCGCCGCGACCGGCTGCGCGTGGTCCTGCGCGTCCGGCAGATCCAGGAGGAGCGCCGCCAGGCGGACCACGCCCGCGCACTCGCCGCCGCTGCCGAGGCTGCGGGGGTGTCCGCGTCGGCCCGGCGCCGTTACGAGGAGAGCTCGGTCCGCGCGCCGGGGAGCGACCCGGTGTCGTTCGTCGGGGCCAGGACGCTGGCCGTCGCCCGGGCCGCCCACGTGGCGGAGGCGGCGACGCTGCATGCCCTCGCCGTGGGCGAGAGCGACCTGGCGCGGGCCCTGCTGACGGAGGCCATGACCCGTACGCAGGGGCTCGAGCGCCTCGTCGAGCGTGCCGACGTCGTGCGCCTGCGCGAGCGCCTGGCCGCCGACCAGCGGGCAGCCGAGGAGAGCGCCTACGCCTCCCGTGGCCGGGGAGGGGTACGCGCATGAGCATTGACACGACCGGTCCCGCGGCCGCGCTGGCCCGGGTCGCGGCCATCCAGTGCAGGTTCGCCGTGATGGCAACGCCCGCGGCCACCACTGCCCCCTCCGGCGCAGCCACGGCGACCCGGGGTGCCGGGGCCGCAGCCGGCGGGGCCGCCGCTCCGTCGTTCGACGCCGCGCTCACCGCTGCGATGGGCGAGGTCGGGGCGACCACCGGCGACCCGTCCGCCAACGACGTCGGTGCCCGGGCGCTCGCCGCCGCCAGGAAGTACCTCGGCGTGCCCTACGTCTGGGGTGGCACCGACCCGAAGAAGGGCCTGGACTGCTCCGGCCTCGTGCAGCGGGCCTTCCGCGACGTCGGGGTCGAGCTGCCCCGGGTGGCGGCCGACCAGGCGCGCGCCGGCACCGCCGTGCCCGACCTCGCGCACGCCCGGCCCGGCGACCTGCTCGCCTTCGGCAGCCCGGTCGACCACATCGGCATCTACGCGGGCAACAACCAGATGGTCGTCGCCCCCCGCGCAGGGAAGGACGTCATGGTCCAGGACGTGTACCGGACGCCCACGGCCATCCGGCGCATCAGCGACCCCGGCGGGGTCACCGCGTCGTCCGGCGCCTCCTTCTCCGCGGCCTCGGTCGGACCCACCACGACCGGCGCGTCCGGCACGACGTCCTTCGACGCCGCTGCCGCCGCACCCTGGGTGCCGGCACAGCTGCGGTCGGTGTTCGCGGCCGCCGCAGCGCGGCACGGGGTGCCCGTCCAGCTGCTGGCCGGGGTCGCCCGGGCCGAGAGCGGGTTCGACGCCTCCGCGGTCAGCCCGGCCGGGGCCGTCGGCCTCATGCAGCTCATGCCGGCCACGGCCCGCGGCCTCGGGGTCGACCCCCGCGACCCGGCCCAGGCGGTCGACGGCGCCGCGCGCCTGCTCGCCAGCCACCTCGACCGGTTCGGCTCCGTGCCGCTCGCGCTCGCGGCGTACAACGCCGGCCCCGGTGCCGTGCAGCGCTACGGGGGCATCCCGCCCTACCCGGAGACCCAGCAGTACGTGCGCCGCGTGCTCGGCTACGCCGGGATCGCGGCATGAGCCGGGTGCCGGGACCCGTCGTCCCCGCCACGCCGTCGGTCCGCGCGGACCGCCCGCGGGGGGCGGCGACCTCCGTCGACGACGGCGCAGGGTTCGCCGCCGCGCTGGACAGCCGGCTGCGCCGCGACGTCCAGCCGCGCACGGACGACGCCGCAGGTGGCCGCCAGCACCCCCGCACGAGCGCTCCGCGCCGACCGGCCCCCGGGGGCGCCGACCGTGAGGTACCCAAGCAAGACACCGACCCTGCCGGGTACCCCGCGCAGGCCCCGGTCGACGGGCGCGACAGCTCGGCCGTCTCGACCGCAGGGGCAGGTTCCACGAACGGTGCCGGCCAGGGGACCGGTCCCGGATCCGGGGACACCGCGGCCGTCGCCACTGCGGTCGGGCAGGCGGCGTCCGGCGCCGCGGCGACCTCGGCAGTGCCCGCGTCCGGTGCGCTCGCCCCGGTCGACGCCGTCCCCGGGGCCACGTCGCCCGTCGGTGCCACGGCCCTCGGTCGCGGTGTGGCGGTGCCCGGACCCGTTGCCGTCCCCACGGTTGCCACGGGCCCCGCGTCCGTGCCGCGCACCGCGAACCTCCCTGCCGGACCCGGCCCGGGCGCCGCCACGTCCACCCCCGCCACCGATCTCGGTGCGCCCGTGGACGGCCCCGGCTCCGCGACCGCCGCCGACACCGTCGCTGGTCAGGCTCCGGCTCCCGTCGCCGGTGCCCCGGGCGCCGCTGCGACCCCCGACGCCGCCGCAGCGGGTGCCGCCCCGGCCGCCGGCGCCCACCACCGAGCCGGGTCACCCCACGCGGGTCACGCCGCCGACGTCAGCGGGGTCGTGGCCGCCGACGCCGCCGGGACCGCGACGGCGGGGACGTCCCCGGCCGCCGGTCCCGTGCCCGGGTCCGAGTCGGCCGCACCAGGGCTCCCGGCAGCGGACCCCGTGGCCGCACCGCCCACCGGCGCCGCCGGCCAGGGGGCAACCACCCCCGAGCCCACGGCGTCGGCCGCCGGACCCCAGGCCTCCACGCCGGTCCCCGCCGCGGTCCCCACGACGCCCGCCCCAGCGGCCACCATCGCCGTCGCGCCGCCGGTCCAGGCCCAGGTCCTCGCCGCGGTCTCCCCGCTCCTGCGCGGTCCGGACGGCAGCCACCGCCTCACCCTCCAGCTCGCCCCGGAGCACCTCGGCCGCGTGCGGGTGGAGGTCACCGTCTCCGGTGCGGAGGTCGCCCTCCACCTCGTGGCGGCCGACGCCGGCACCCGCGAGACCCTGCGCCACGGGCTCGCCGACCTGCGCGCCCAGCTCGAGCAGTCGGGCCTGCGCACCACCGAGGTCGAGGTCCGGCTCGGGACGCCCGACCAGGGCGGTGCCGGCGGCGCGGACCTCGCGAAGTCCGACCGTGAGCCGTCCGCACGGGGCGGGCACGGCGCCGTACCCGGCCGGGCGACCCACGGCGACACCCGCACCGGCGCACCCGCCCCCCGTCCCGCCACCCCCGACGTCCTCCTCGACGTCAGAATGTGAGGCCGCCCGTGACCACCCCGATCAGCAGCAACCCGTATGCCGCGCAGGCCATCGGGCAGCCCCCCGCGACCCAGTCGGCGGCACAGACGGCCATCGGGCCCACCATGGGCGGCGACGCGTTCCTCAAGCTGCTCGTGGCCCAGCTGAAGTACCAGGACCCGAGCAAGCCCGTCGACAGTGCCGCGTTCATGGCGCAGACGGCGCAGATGCAGATGGTCGAGACGCTGCACGAGCTCGTCGACCAGAACTCGGCCGTCATCGCCGGGCAGAACAGCCTCAGCGCCCTCGCCCTCGTGGGCCAGCGCGTGACCTACACCGTCGGTGGCACCTCGGCCAGCGGCACCGTCGACTCGGTCAGGCTCACCGCGACCGGGCCCAAGCTCCTCGTCAACGACACCGAGGTGCCGCTCAACACGGTCACCGAGGTCGCCCGCGGCGCCACCCCACCCAGCACGACCGGCTCGACCTCCCCCACCTCCGGCACCCCCACCGCCCCAGCCACCGCAAAGGACTGACCATGCTCCGTTCGCTCTTCTCGGCCGTCTCCGGCCTGCGCTCGCACCAGACGATGATGGACGTCATCGGCAACAACATCGCCAACGTCAACACCACGGGCTACAAGTCGAGCCAGACGGTGTTCGAGGACACCCTGAGCCAGGCGCTGCGCAGCGCGGGTGCCCCGCAGAACGGCGGTGGCGGCACCAACCCGGCGCAGGTCGGGCTCGGCGTCCGGGTGGCCGGGGTCAGCACCAACTTCTCCCAGGGCAGCACGCAGGTCACCGGTCGCCAGAGCGACATGGCGATCCAGGGCGACGGCTTCTTCGTCGTCCAGAAGGACGGCCAGACGATGTACACGCGCGCCGGCGCCTTCTCGTTCGACGCCCTGGGCAACCTCGTGAGCCCCGAGGGTGGCCGGGTGCAGGGCTGGCCGGCCGTCAACGGCGCCATCAACACCAACGCCTCGGTCACCGGGCTGCGGCTGCCCGTGGGGCAGGTCCTGGCCCCGACCGCGACGACGACCATCGACGTGGGCGGCAACCTGCCCGCGGACGCCGCCAACGGCGCGACGGTCGTGCACAGCATCGACATCGTCGACGCGCAGGGCCGCACCATCCCGGCGACGACCACCTACACCAAGACCGGCACGAACACCTGGTCGGCGGCGACGACGGTCCCCGGCCCCGGCGGCTCCACCACCAACGTCGGCACCTCCACCCTCACGTGGGACCCGGCCGCGGAGTCGTTCACGGCCTCGACGATGACGCTGAGCAGCGCGTCCCTGGGCGTGGCCGGCTACCGCTTTCCGGCCGACGTGACGGTCACCATCGGCGGCGACGCCACCCCGCTGACCCAGTACGCCGGTGCCGGCACCGCCACCGCCCGCAACCAGGACGGCGCCACGATGGGTGAGCTGCAGAGCTTCACCATGGACTCCAGCGGCATCCTCGTCGGCATCTTCTCCAACGGCCGCACCGAGCAGCTCGGCCAGGTCGCGCTCGCCAACTTCACCAACCCCGGTGGCCTCGAGAAGGCGGGTGACTCGATGTTCCGCGGCACCGCGAACTCGGGCGCCGCCTCCATCGGCGCGGCCGGCAGCGGCGGCCGGGGCATGCTCGGCAGCGGCATGCTCGAGATGAGCAACGTCGACCTCGCCCAGGAGTTCACCAACCTCGTCGTCGCCCAGCGCGGCTTCCAGGCCAACTCCCGCGTCGTCAGCGCCTCCGACGAGATCCTCCAGGACCTGGTCAACCTCAAGCGCTGACCCGACCAGCCGACCGCCGCGGGCGGTGGGGTGCGGACCGCCGCCCCCACCGCCCGCTGCCGTGTCCTGGGCAGGTCCTGACCGGTCCCGGACCCGTACCGGGCGTGTCACCAGCGGGTCCTCACCATTGCCTCAGGTATGCGGTGCTGCTGCCGATGGGAGGGGTGCGCGCCACGGATGGCCGCGCACGATGTGACCCAAGGATGGACCCCCATGATCGCTGTGACGCGCCGCAACGGCACCTGCTTCGCCCTCAACCCCGACCTCATCGAACGGGTCGAGGCCACCCCGGACACCGTCATCACGCTCGTGGGCGGCTCCCGCTACGTGGTCACGGAGACCGTCGACCAGGTCGTGCGGGAGGTGCGCGACTTCCGGGCCGCGGTGCTCTCCGCGGCCGACGTGGTCCGGCCCGCACCCGCCCCGCGCCCCGGTCTGCACGCCGTCCCGGACACGGACCTCTGAGATGGAGATCGCGACCCTCGTCGGGATCGTCGTCGTCCTCGGTGCGGTCTTCACCTCGCTGATCATGGAGGGGGCGTCCCCGACGTCCATCCTCCTGCTGCCGCCCATCGTCCTCGTCTTCGTCGGCACCATCGGCGCAGCCATGGCGGGTGGCTTCATGAGCGACCTGGCGGTCGTCGGCAAGCAGCTCGCCCGCGCCTTCACGGCCAAGGCCCCGCAGAGCGACGAGGTCGTCGAGGAGCTCGTCTCCATGGCCGACACCGCCCGCCGCGAGGGCCTGCTGGCGCTGGAGGAGCGGTCCCGCACCCTCGATGACCCGTTCCTGCGCCAGGGCATCGAGATGACCGTGGACGGCACCGACGCCGACGAGATCTACGACGTCCTGCACGCGCAGATCCAGACGCGCAAGAAGCGCGACCGGCTCGGGATCAAGTTCTTCGCCGACATGGGTGGCTACGCCCCGACCATCGGCATCATCGGGACCGTCATCGGCCTCATCCACGTCCTGGGCAACCTGTCGTCGCCGGAGACGCTGGGCGAGCTCATCGCCAGCGCGTTCGTCGCCACCCTCTGGGGTGTCATGAGCGCCAACGCCATGTGGCTGCCCCTGTCCAACAAGCTCAAGCGGCTCAGCGAGGTCGAGGTCGCCCACCTCGAGCTGCTGCTCGAGGGCGTCCTGGCCATCCAGTCGGGCACCAGCCCCCGCGTGGTGGAGAAGCGGCTGCGCGCCGTGCTCTCCGCCGAGCCGGGCAGCAGCCCCGCGCAGCTCGCGCCGGAGGCGGCGTGAGCGCCGGGGCGGCCCGCGGCACCAAGGGGCCCGGACGCCGCCGTGGCGCGACGGAGGAGCACGAGGAGGAGGCGGAGAACGCCGAGCGCTGGCTGCTCAGCTACGCCGACATGATCACCCTGCTCATGGCCCTGTTCATCGTGCTCTTCGCGATCAGCCAGGTCGACCAGCAGAAGCTCATCGCCCTCTCCTCGGGGCTCGACCAGTACTTCGGCGAGCCTGCCGCGCACACGAGCTCCACCGGGATCCTCGACGGGGCTCCCCAGTCGGCGCCGGACGGCCGCGCGGTCGCCCCGCAGCCCACCCGCACCGAGAGCGCGCTGGTGCTGCCGCGTCCCGCCAGCGCCCAGGCGCCGGCCCCCGACTCACGCACCCAGGGCACCGACCCCGCTGCGCAGGCCGGGCAGGAGCAGCGTGACGACCTCACCGCGATCCGCGACCGGATCGCCGCGTCCCTCAAGGCCAAGGGCCTCGCGGGGTCGGTGGTCTTCGAGGTCCGTGACCACGGCCTGGTCGTCAACGTCGTCACCGACCGCGTGCTCTTCGAGGCGGGCGAGGCCACGCTGCGCCCCGAGGGCCGCCGGGTGCTGGACGCCATCGCGCCCACGCTCAGCGTGCTGCCCAACCAGCTCACCGTCGAGGGCCACACCGACAACCGCCCCATCTCGGGCCGGTTCGCCTCCAACTGGGAGCTGTCGACCGAGCGCGCCACCACGGTGCTGCGCTACGTCCTGACCCGTGGCGTCGCCGGCTCCCGGGTCTCGGCGGCGGGGTACGCCGACCAGCGCCCGCTGTCGAGCAACGCCACCGAGGCCGGGCGCGCCCGCAACCGCCGCGTCGCCATCGTCGTGCACGCTCTGGCCGCACCCGAGGTCGTCTCCTCGTCCCAAACCCTCACGTCCACCACCACCGGAGACTGACATGTCCACCGCCACCGCGACCGCCCCGGTCGCCGCCCCCGCCGAGACGGGACGCCGCCGCAAGCCGCTCGTCCTGGTCGTCGTCGCCGTCCTCGTGCTCGCCCTCGCCGGAGGCGGATTCGTCCTCATGCGCGGCTCCGGCGGTGCGTCGGCAGCCGAACCCGTCCCGGGCCCGGTCGTCGACCTCGAGCCACTGACGCTCAACCTGGCCGACGGCCGCTTCCTCAAGGTGGGCCTGTCCCTCCAGCTGACCGCCGACGCGGCGAGCAGCCACGGCAAGGAGGGTGTCAACGGGGCCAAGGCCCGTGACGCCGCGATCCAGATCTTCGGCCAGCGCACCTACAGCCAGCTGCTCACCCCCAAGGGCCGGGAGACCGCCCGCAAGGCCCTCGACACCGAGGTCAGGCGCCGCTACGACGGCGAGGTGATGAAGGTCTACCTGACCGAGTTCGTCATGCAGTAGGCGGCCGACCGCACACACTTCACCCGGAAGCCTCAAGAGGCGCTGCTCCCTGCCGATCAGGGAGGTCGTGAGTGCCGAGCCCGTGTCCTACGACTTCCGCAGTCCGGGCCGGCTCAGCCGTGAGCGGGTGCGGGCGCTGCAGGTCGCCAACGAGACCTTCGCCCGCCAGCTGTCGACCGTGCTGTCGACGACCCTGCGGGCCGTCGTGCACGCCCGCGTCGTGTCCGTGCGGCAGGTGACGTACGACGAGTACGTCCGCACCCTGCCCAACCCCTCCCTGCTCACCGTGCTCGCGTTCGACGGGCTCCCGGGCGCCGGCCTCTTCCAGATGCCCATGGGCGTGGTCATGAGCGTCATCGACCGCCTCCTCGGCGGCGCCGGTGGCAAGGATCAGCCCAGCCGCGCCCTCAGCGACATCGAGACCGGGCTCATCCGCAGCCTGGTCACCAGGGTGGCCGCCGAGCTGACCTACGCGTTCGAGTCGATCGCGCCCGTGCACGCCGAGGTCACGAGCCTGGAGTCCAACACCCAGTTCCTCCAGCTCGCGCCCCCGGCCGACCCCGTGGTCACCACGGCGGTCGAGCTGCGCATCGGCGACCAGGTGGCCACCGCCACCCTCTGCCTGGCCCTGTCCACCCTCAAGCCGGTGCTCGCGTCGGTCGACCAGCTGTCGGCCCCCGCTGTCGACGGCCCGCGCGACGCCGCGGCCCGATCGGTCGAGCAGCGCCTCCAGCAGGTGGAGATCGACGTCCGCGTCGCCTTCCGTGAGGTGACGCTCACCTCCGCCGAGGTGTTCTCCCTCGCCGTGGGGGACGTCGTCCCGCTGCGCCACCCCGTCGCCGAGCCGCTCGTGGTCGCCGCCGACGGCGTCACCGTCGCCTCCGCCACCCCCGGCAGCCACGGCAAGCGCCTCGCCTGCCAGATCGTCGGGCCCTGACCCCCGTCGTACCCCGAGCACGACCCCCACGCCGTACCCGAGCACGACCCCCACGCCGTACCCCGCACTGCACGACCCCCCGAACCGCACCACCCGGCACCGCCCCCGAACCGCCCCCACCGGAGGACACCCCCATGACGATGACCGCGCCCCAGGTCGACGACGCCCTGCTCGCCGCCGCGACGTTCGTGGCAGAGCGCCTCGGTGCCCCGACGGGCTTCGTCGTGCGTGCTGTCGACGCCGCCGAGTGGTCGTTCGTGGCCGCCGGTGGGGGCCACGCGTTCACCACCGTCGTCGACGGCGCCTGGGACGGCAACGCCGCGCTCCTCCTGCCCGTCGACGGCGACGCCGGCCGGGCCGGCGAGGTGCTCACCGACGCCGTCCACGCGATGGCGCTGCAGGTCGGACCGCTCGTGCCGGGCGCGCCCCGGCCGGTCGAGGTGGGCACCCTCACCGCGCAGGAGGGCCAGCGGGTCGTCGCCGTCCTCGACGGCGCGGCGCTCGTCGCCGCCTTGGTCCTCACGCCCGCTCCGTCGCGCGAGGCCGCCCCCGCAGCGGCCACCTTCCGCGCCTTCGGTGAGACGGCTGCGCCCGCCGCGGTCGACCCCCGTCGCCTGCACCTGCTGCGCGACGTCGAGATGGGCATCAGCGTCGAGCTCGGCCGCACCCGGATGACCGTGCAGGAGGTGCTCGCCCTCGCCCCCGGTGTGGTGCTCGAGCTCGACCGCGCCGCCGGCAGCCCCGTCGACGTGCTCGTCAACGGCACCCTCATGGCCCGCGGTGAGGTGGTCGTGGTCGACGAGGAGTTCGCCGTCCGCGTCACCGAGGTCGTCAGCGACGCCGACGCCCGGCAGCGCGCATGAGCGACGGCTCGGTGGCGCTCGCCGTCCTGCGCCTGCTCGTCTCGCTCGGCGCCGTCCTCGCCCTGCTCGTCGTCCTCGCCCGCTACGCCGCCAAGCGCGGCCTCGGCGGGGCCCGTACGGGTCGGGGCACGGTCTCGGTCGACGTGCTCTCTCGCCGCCCGCTCGGCAAGAGCTCCTCGGTCCAGGTCGTCCAGGTCGGGTCGCGGGTGATGGTCCTCGGTGTCACAGAGCGGTCCGTCAGCGTCCTCACCGAGCTCGACGGGTCCGACCTGGCGGTCGCCACGGAGCCCGTCGAGTCGGACCTGTCTCCTGCCCGGACCGCGGTGGAGCCGTCTGCCGCCGACCTCGTCCTCGCCGGGTCGGTGTCCGCGCCCGCGGAGGTCCCGTCCCGCGCCGCCCGCCGGGTCGCGGGCGCCGCGCGTCCCGGGCAGCCGCTCGGCTGGCCCTGGTCCGCGGCCGCCCTCGTGCTCGGCCAGGGACGCCCGCGTCGTGGCTGACCGTCCCTGGCCCACCCGCGCACGCCGGGTGCTGGTCGTCGGTGCGCTCGCCCTCGTGGGCCTCGCCGGACCGGCCGCGGCCGCACACGCGACGACGCCGTCGACGGCCGCCCCGGCGACCGTACGGGTGTCCACCGCAGCGGCCCCCGTGCTGGCCCTGCCCGGTGCGGCTCCTGCCATCGCTGCCCCCGCGGCGCCCACGCCGCCGAAGCCCACGACGAACCCCACCACCAAGCCGGGGGTGTCCGTCGTGGTGGACCCCAACCTGGGCAAGCCCAGCCAGACGGTCAGCATCATCCTGCTGCTCACCGTGCTGTCCGTCGCCCCGGCGATCCTCGTGCTGTGCACGTCCTTCACCAAGATCGTCGTGGTGCTCTCGCTGACCCGGAACGCTTTGGGCACCACCACGATCCCGCCCAACCAGGTCCTCGCCGGGCTCGCGCTGTTCCTCAGCCTGTTCATCATGTCGCCGGTCCTGTCGGACATGAACGACGCCGGCGTCCAGCCCTACCTCAAGGGCGAGGTCACGCAGACGCAGGCTTTCGACGCGGGCGTGAAGCCGTTGCGCGAGTTCATGATGAAGCAGACGCGGCCGGCCGAGCTCGCGACCATGGTCAGGCTCAGCGACCAGGCTGCCCCGGCGAAGCCCGACGACGTGGCGCTGACGACCCTCATCCCGGCGTTCGTGCTGTCCGAGCTGAAGTCCGCGTTCATCATCGGGTTCGTCGTGTTCGTGCCGTTCCTCGTCATCGACGTGGTCGTCAGCTCGGTGCTGATGTCGATGGGCATGATGATGCTGCCGCCTGCCCTGATCTCGCTGCCGTTCAAGCTCCTGCTCTTCGTCATGGTCGACGGCTGGGGCCTCATCGCGACCGCGCTCGTCCAGAGCTACCACTGAGGCCGCGGCGATGACCGACTCCGACGTCGTCCACATCGGCCTGCAGGCGATGCTCGTCAGCGCCAAGCTGGCCATGCCCGTCCTGCTCGTCGCCCTCGGCATCGGGTTCGCCGTGTCGCTGGTCCAGGCCGTCACCCAGGTGCAGGAGGTGACGCTGAGCTTCGTACCCAAGCTGCTCGGCGTCGCGGCGGTCCTGCTCGTCGGCGGGCACTGGATGCTCCAGGAGATGGTGTCGTTCACGCGGATGCTGTTCGACCTGCTGCCCCAGCTGCTCGACTGATGCGCGCCCAGGTCTCGGCCGACACCCTCGTCGTGCTGCTCCTCGCGACGGTGCGGATGTCGGCGTTCTTCGCCATCGCCCCGCCGTTCAGCAGCAAGGCGGTGCCGGCGCGGATCAAGGCGGCCCTCGCGTTCGCGGTGGCACTCTGCCTCCTGCCGAGCCTGTCCGGCCAGTCGCCCTCGCTCGACCTGCTGTCGCTGCTCGGCGCAGTGCTGTTCCAGGTCGTCGTCGGCTCCGCCATGGGTTTCGTCGTCCACGTCGCCGTGTCGGTCGTCCAGGCGGCGGGTGAGCTCCTCGACCTCGCCAGCGGTTTCACCCTCGCCAGCCTCTACGACCCGCTGTCCAACGTCTCGAGCAGCATGTTCGGGCGCATCCAGCAGCTGCTCGCGGTCACGTTGCTGTTCGCCGCCAACGGGCACCTGCTGCTCGTCCGCGGGCTCATGACGACGTTCGAGACGGTGCCGCTGCGCCCGATGGTGCCGGGTGAGATGGCGCGCCTGGCGACGCAGGACCTCGGGCGCTTCCTCGCGGGGGCGCTTCAGATCGCGGCGCCGGTGCTGGCGGTGCTGTTCCTCGCCGAGCTGGCCCTGGGACTCGTCAGCCGGGCCGTGCCGACGCTCAACATCTTCGCGATGAGCTTCCCGGTCAAGATCCTGCTGGCGATCTCGCTGGCCGGGGTCACCTTCGCCCTGCTGCCGGGGGCGGTCAGCAAGCTCCTCGACCAGGCTGCCCGCGACATGGTCACGGTGGCGACGGTGACGGGGTCACGGAAGTGAGCGACAAGGCGCAGCGGACCGAGAAGCCGACCCCGCAGAAGCTCAAGGAGGCCAAGCGCGACGGGCAGGTGCCGCGTACCGCCGAGCTCAGCGCCTGGGTCGCCGTCCTCGTCGCGAGCGTCCTCGTGCCCGCCTTGGTGCGCAGGCTCGTCGAGCTGTTCGACGAGCTGCTCGCCGACCTCCAGCAGGTCATCGTCGACCCCGACCCGGACGTGGCCATGCAGGTCCTGCGGACCGCAGCCGTCGACGCGCTGCTGCTGCTCCTGCCCCTGATGGCCGCCATGGTGGTCGCCGCGATCGTGAGCAACGCCGCGCAGGGCGGCATCCGCGTCTACGCCAAGCGCTTCAAGCCGAGGTGGGAGACGCTCAACCCCGCCAAGGGCCTCAAGCACCTCGTCGGTGCGCACGCAGCGTGGACCCTCGCCAAGACGCTGCTCAAGTTCGTGGTCTTCGGCTGGGTCGGCTACCGCGCCGTCCGCGGCATCGCCACCCAGGTGGCCGCGACGGGCCAGTGGTCGCTGGGTGCCTCGGTGTCAGCGGGGGTGGGTGCGGCGCTCGGGGTGCTGCGCGTCGTGGCGGTGCTCGGGCTGGTCCTCGCCGCGGCCGACTACGTCATGGAGAGGCGCCGGATCGGCGCGTCCCTGCGGATGAGCCACGAGGACATCAAGCGCGAGAGCCGCTCGTCCGAGGGCGACCCGCTGCAGAAGGGCATGATCCGGGGCAAGCAGCGCGAGCTGAGCCGCAACCGGATGCTCTCCGACCTGTCCTCGGCCGACCTCGTCCTGGTCAACCCCACCCACGTCGCGGTGGCGCTCGCGTACGAGCCCGGTACCGGTGCGCCCCGCGTGGTGGCCAAGGGTGCGGGGCTCGTCGCCGCCCGCATCCGTGAGCAGGCGGCGGCCCAGAAGCTGCCCCTGGTCGAGGACGTGCCGCTGGCCCGGATGCTCTACCGCAGCTGCTCGATCGGCCAGGAGATCCCGGCCGAGCTGTACGACGCCGTGGCCGGGGTCTTCGTGTTCGTCATGGGCCTGCGGCAGCGGGGCACGGCTGCGTACGGCGTCCACCGCAACCCCGCGGCGGCGCGGGGCGAGGCGGAACCCTCAGGAGCACGGCCCGCCCGTCGATAGGGAGGTGTCATGACTCCTGCACCCGCTGCCCGCAGCCACCGCGAGGCCCGATGAGGTCCAACCGGCTCGGCCAGGTGGCCATCCCCGCCGGCATCGTCGCGATCGTCGTGATGATGGTGGTGCCGCTGCCCAGCGTGGTGCTCGACATGCTGCTCGCGGTGAACCTCACCTTCTCGGTGCTGGTCCTGCTGGTCGCCCTCAACGTGAAGCGGCCCCTGGACTTCCGCGTCTTCCCGTCGCTGCTGCTCATCGCCACGCTGTTCCGCCTGGCCCTCAACGTCAGCGCGACCCGCCTCGTCCTGCTCGACGGGTTCGCCGGCAAGGTCATCGACGCCTTCGGCCACTTCGTCGTCGGCGGCTCGATCGTCGTCGGCCTGGTCATCTTCGTGATCCTCGTGGTCATCCAGTTCGTGGTCATCACCAACGGTGCCGGCCGCGTCGCGGAGGTGGCCGCGCGGTTCACCCTCGACGCCATGCCCGGCAAGCAGATGGCCATCGACGCCGACCTCAACTCCGGCCTCATCGACGAGGACGAGGCGCGCCGGCGCCGCGCGGACGTCTCGGCGGAGGCCGACTTCTACGGCGCCATGGACGGTGCCTCCAAGTTCGTCAAGGGTGACGCGATCGCGGCGATCGTCATCACCCTCGTCAACCTCGTCGGTGGCCTGGTCATCGGCGTCGTGCAGAACAAGCAGGCGTTCGGCGACGCGGTGTCCACCTACAGCCTGCTGTCCGTCGGCGACGGCCTGGTCTCCCAGATCCCCGCCCTGCTGATGTCGATGTCCACCGGCCTCATCGTCACCCGCGCCACCACCGAGCGGGCGATGGGCAGCGACCTGGTGCACCAGTTCGGCCAGCAGCGCCAGCCGATCCAGCTCGCCGGTGCCGCCGTGATGTGCCTGGCCGTCATCCCGGGCCTGCCCAAGCTGCCCTTCCTCCTCGTGGGCGGTGCGGCCCTGCTCATCGCCCGCCAGCTGCCCCGGCCGGAGGAGCAGGAGGCGGCGAAGGCCAGTGCCGCCGCTGCCGCCGCGGCGCCCGCTCCCTCGCAGGACAGCCCGGAGGTGCTGGCCCACGACATCCGGGTCGAGCCCCTGGAGCTCGAGCTCGCCTACGACCTCATCGGCCTGGTCGACGCCAGCGCCGGGGGAGACCTCCTCGACCGCGTCAAGGCCCTGCGCCGCAAGCTCGCCCACGAGCTGGGGATCGTCATCCCCCTCGTGCGGACCCGCGACAACATCGACCTCCCGCCCCACACGTATGCCGTGCGCCTGCACGGTGTCGAGGTCGCCCGCGGCGAGGCCCCGGCCGGCATGGTCCTCGCGATCGGTGACCACCTC
This sequence comes from Pedococcus ginsenosidimutans, assembly GCF_039544395.1. Taxonomy (NCBI): domain Bacteria; kingdom Bacillati; phylum Actinomycetota; class Actinomycetes; order Micrococcales; family Intrasporangiaceae; genus Pedococcus; species Pedococcus ginsenosidimutans. The sequence goes on along the minus strand of NZ_BAABLO010000001.1, from coordinate 513,368 downwards.
GCGGCGCTCGAGGGCACGCCCACGCGGGAGCCGGTGTTCGGCCTCGAGGCCAAGTGGGTGCCGGTGCACCAGCGCGGCCGGGCCGAGCAGGTGGACGCGACCGTGGTCGACCGCTCGTCGGTCGTCACGACCCACCTCGCGGAGATGGTGCGCCAGCACGCCCACCAGCTGCTCGGGCGTGAGGACGTCAAGCTGCTCGTCGAGGCCGTCCGCACCACCCACCCCGCGGTGGTCGAGGAGATGACCCCGTCGCCGCTGGCGCTGGGTGAGGTGCAGCGGTGCCTGCAGGGCCTGCTCGCAGAAGGGGTCTGCATCCGCGACCTCGTCCGCATCTTCGAGGCCGTGTCGCTGCGCGCCCGCGTGAGCACCGACCCCGACGGCCTGGTCGAGGCCGCCCGCCTCGCGCTCGGCCCGGCGATCGCCGCCTCCCACGCGGTCAACGGGGAGCTGCACGTCCTGACCTTCGACCCGCGCCTGGAGCAGCGGCTGCTCGAGTCGCTGCGCAGCGGCGAGGGCGGCAGCCAGCTGCTGGTCGACCCCTACTTCGCCGAGCGGCTCGCCACCGAGGCCGTGCGGGTGTCGCAGGTCGCCGAGCAGACGGGCGTCCAGCCGGTGCTCGTCTGCGCCCAGCCGTTGCGCCGCGCGGTCCGCCGCCTGATCGAGCCCGGTGCGCCGCAGCTGGCCGTGCTCGCCTACTCCGAGCTCGGCGGGCACCTGCGCCTGACCACGGCCGGCGTCGTCGACGTCGTCGAGAGCGCGGTGGCCTGACGTGACCGCCTCGACCCTCCCCGGCGTGCCCCCCGTGCCGGCCCGCTCCTCGGCCACCTCGCCCTTGGCGGCTGGGGCGGCGGCGACGTCGGCGGGTGCCTCGGCGGCGGGGGCCACCCGCTTCCGCCTCAGCGTGCTGCTCGGGGCCGCGCTCTTCGCGCCGGCCGCCTTCCTGGTGCTGCGGGGCAACCTGTCCGTCACCGACGCCCTGCTGCGGTTCGGCTGCGCCCTGGTCGTCGCGGCGGCAGGCACGGCCCTGGTCCTGGCCACCGTGCCCCGCGAGGCCGTCGCCGAGACGGCCGAACCGGCCACGGCGTCCCCGGCGGCCCCGGCGGCCGCCACCCCCTCGGCTCCGTAGGCCGCTGCCCGGGCTCGAGTGCCGGTTAGACCACGCTGAGCAGCGCCAAGGCGTAGGCGCTCTCGGGGTCGGCGTCCCGGAACGTCGCCGAGCCCTTCCCGTCGTCCACCGAGACGTCGACGAGCCAGTCGTCGCCCTCGCGACGCAGGCCGAGGAAGCGGTCACCGAGCAGTGAGCGGAGCTGGTCCTCGCGCGGCATCCACAGCGCCGTGTCGAGGGTGACCGAGTCCAGCGCCCACTCCGTCGTCCCGTTGAACCCGATGAGGGGCTGCCCGTGGAACGTGTGCACGTCGATCGTGAGGTGGCTGATCCAGAAGACCTCGCCCACGACGTTGGGCTGGTCGATGGTGAACCGGTCACCCGGTGCGGGCTCCCACAGCACGCCACCCTCGCTGAGGCCGCGGGCGAGCTCGACGGAGATCATGCTCCGAGCCTACGTCCGTCCCACGCGGGCCACCCGCCCACCGAGGCTGGAGCCGCGCCCACACCAGGACGTCGCCGGCGCTCCGGGCTCGCCGACGACCGGCAGCGGGTCAGCAGCCCTTGGTCGACGTGCCCGACGTGGCGGACGGGGTCGGCTTGGCCTTGGCCGGCGCCGCCAGGGCGGTGAACTTGTCACCGAGCACGAGGTCCACCGAGGAGTCGGTCCGGCTGTCCTTGACGGCCTTGGCGCCCTTCACGAGGGTCAGGACCAGGCGGGCGCCGGAGCGGCCGGTGGCGCCGTACCGCACCTCCGCCGGGCCGGACACGGTCTTCTGCAGCGGGTCGTTGGCGACCGTCGACACGCGGTAGCCGCGCTTGCGGACCGCGCTCGCCGTCGTCGCGGCGAGGCCGCTGCGGTCGGTGGCGTTGTAGACGTTGACGGTGACCCCGGCCGGCGTGAGTGCCGGCGTGGTGGTCGTGGTGCAGGTCGAAGGGGTCGCCGTGGTGCGGTGCCCGGCGGAGGCCTCGAAGTAGGAGTAGGCGTACCAGAAGGCGAAGAACAGCAGCAGGGCGACGATCCCCAGCGTGATCAGGGCGCGACGCCGTCGCGCGCGCCGGGAGCTCGACGCCCCCGACTCCACGATGTAGCTCACCGCCCACCTCCGCCCCGTCGCGTACGGCCCCGCCTGAGGCTGGGGCCTGGTCGGGGCTAGTCAAGCACGAGGACGCGCGCGTGCAGGGTAGGTCGCTGCTGAAGGGCGGCACGCAGGGCGCGGTGCAGGCCGTCCTCGAGGTAGAGCTCGCCCTCCCACTCCACGACGTGGGCGAACAGGTCGCCGTAGAACGTCGAGTCCTCGGCGAGCAGCTGCCCCAGGTCGAGGGTGCGCTTGGTGGTGATGAGCTCCTCGAGCCGGACCATCCGCGGGGGCACCTCCGCCCAGTCCCGCGGGGTCTGCTTGCCGTGGTCCGGATACGGCTTGCCCTCGCCCACCTTCTTGAAGATCACCCAGCCACCATAGGGGTACGCGGCCGGGCGCCCCAGCGCGCTGGTCGGGTGCCGTCGTCCCCACTGCTCGCAGGGGCGGCCCGCACTAGAGTGCCGAAGGTGACCGAGCACGCGAGCAGCCAGCCGAGCACCGACCAGTCCGCGAAGTCCACCGAGCAGCTCGACACCATCAGGGCGGGCTACTCCTTCGAGGGCGGGGCCCTGCTGTTCGGCGCGGCCGTCGTCGACGGGACGGCCCATCCGGACGCACCCGTCAAGGTGCCGCTCGCGACCCTCAACCGGCACGGGCTCGTGGCCGGGGCCACCGGCACCGGCAAGACCAAGACGTTGCAGCTGATGGCCGAGCAGCTCTCGGGCCAGGGCGTCCCGGTCTTCCTCGCCGACATCAAGGGCGACCTCTCCGGCATGGCCACCGCCGGCACCAGCAACGACCGGATCACGAGCCGCGCGACGGACGTCGGGCAGCAGTGGGTCGGCACGGCATACCCCACCGAGTTCCTGTCGCTCGGCGGTCTCGGGCAGGGCATCCCGGTCCGCGCCACGATCACGTCGTTCGGGCCCACGTTGCTCTCGAAGGTGTTGGGGCTCAACGACACCCAGGAGTCCAGCCTCGGCCTGGTGTTCCACTACGCCGACAAGAACGGCCTCGCGCTGCTCGACATCAAGGACCTGCGCGAGGTCGTCTCGTTCCTCACCTCCGACGAGGGCAAGGCCGACCTCAAGTCGCTCGGCGGCCTGTCGTCGGCGACGGCCGGGGTCATCCTCCGCGAGCTGGTCGCGTTCTCCGACCAGGGGGCCGACGCCTTCTTCGGCGAGCCCGAGTTCGACACCAGGGACCTGCTGCGGACGGCGGCCGACGGGAAGGGCCTCGTCACCTGCCTGGAGCTGCCGGCGGTGCAGGACCGGCCGGCGCTGTTCTCGACGTTCCTCATGTGGCTGCTCGCCGACCTGTTCCACGACCTGCCCGAGATCGGCGACGCCGACAAGCCCAAGCTCGTCTTCTTCTTCGACGAGGCACACCTGCTGTTCCAGGACGCGAGCAAGGCGTTCCTCACCGCCATCGAGCAGACCGTGCGGCTGATCCGGTCCAAGGGCGTCGGCGTCTTCTTCGTCACCCAGAGCCCCAAGGACGTGCCCAGCGGGGTCCTGGCCCAGCTCGGCAACCGGGTGCAGCACGCGCTGCGCGCCTACACCCCGGAGGACGCCAAGGCCCTCAAGGCGGCCGTGTCGACCTACCCCCGCAGCGGCTACGACCTCGAGGAGCTGCTCACCTCCCTCGGCACCGGCGAGGCGGTCGTGACGGTGCTGTCCGAGAAGGGCGCCCCCACCCCGGTGGCGTGGACGCGGATGATCGCCCCGCAGTCGCTGATGGCGCCCTCGGACGAGGCGACGGTGTCCGCGCTCGTCGCGGCGTCGCCGCTGTCGGCGAAGTACGCCACGGCCATCGACCGCGAGTCCGCCTACGAGAAGCTCCGGTCCCGGCTCGAGGCAGCACCCGCCGCGCCGCCGGCCGCCCCCGCTCCCCAGTCGGCCCCCGCACCGGCCCCCGCGCCGCGCGCCCCGAAGCCTGCGAAGGAGCAGCCGAGCATCGTCGAGCAGGTGGTGACGTCCAGCGCGTTCAAGTCGGCGCTGCGCTCGGCCGGCACGGTCCTCGGTCGCGAGATCACCCGGTCGATCTTCGGCACCGCCCGCCGCTCCCGCTGAGGCCGCGCGCTCGAGCGGGCCGCGCACGCGGCGGCCAGGCGGCATACCGAGCCGGCCACGCTCCGCACCGAGCCGGTGTGCAGCCGCCCGACGACCAGCTCGCCGCACCGTCGGCTCCGTCGAGCACGAAAGCCGGTGATGCGTCAGCGAGGTGGTCGTCCCCCGGTGGGGGTGTGGAGAACTCCCGGTGCCGGTGGCCGTGCCCTCCAGACTTCTGGGGTGGACGTGGTGACGGCGGTGACCGCACTGGGTGGGGTCACCCAGCGCGGGCCGCTGCTGCACCTCGTGTCGCGGGCCGCGCTCGAGCGGGCCGTCGCGCGCGGAGAGGTCGTCCGGGTGGCGCGAGGTCGCTACGCGCTGCCGACCGACGAGGAGGCTCGCCGGCGGGCGCACGAGCTGACGGGCACGGCCGTCCTCATCAGTGCGGCGGCCCACTGGGGCTGGGCGCGGATGTGGGAGCCGCGTCGCCCGCAGGTCGCCGTGCCCCGGGGACGCAAGGTGCCACCCGAGCGACAGAGCGCGGTCGACGTGAGGTGGCGCACGGTCCCGCCGACGGACGTCGTCGACGGCTGGGTGACCAGCCGCGAACGTACTCTCCTCGACTGTGCGGCCTTGTTGCCGTTCGAGCAGGCCCTCGCCATCACCGACTCGGCACTGCGCGCCGGCAGCGTCAGCCGGTCGGTGCTGGCCGCCCGGGTGGCGGACCTGCCACGCGTGCACCGTGCGCGGGCCAGGCGGGTGTTCGCGGAGGCCTCGCCCTTGGCTGCGAACCCGTTCGAGTCGGCCCTGCGGGCGATCGCGCTGGGGGTGGCGGGGCTCGATGTCCGGTGCCAGGTGCGGATCGACGACGACCGCGGCTGGGTCGGACGGGTCGACCTCGCCGACCGCAACCTCCGGATCGTCGTCGAGGCGGACAGCATGGAGTACCACGGCGAGCGCGAGGCGATGGACCGCGACGTCGAGCGCTACACGCGCCTGGTCGGTGACGGCTGGCTGGTGCTCCGGTTCACGTGGTCGCAGGTGATGACCCGACCGGGCTGGGTGGCGCAGATGCTGGCCAAGGCGGTGGCGCAGCGGTCGCACCTGGTCCGTGCCGCGTGAGGGCGACCGCGCGACGACCGGCTCGTGCTGCGTCGCGCGCCGCCGAGCACGGAACGCCGCACCCGTGACCCGAGGTGGTCGTCCGCCGGTCCCTCGCCGAGGGGGTATGGCGCCGAGGCGGGTATGGCGCCGGGGCGCGGGCGCGCGGTGTGGGGGACCCCGGCGCGACGGCAGGGTGAGCCCGCGAGGTCAGCCGAGGAGGGCGGCGAGGAGCAGGATGACCGGCACCGCCCCGACCGTCGTGATGAGGATGGTGTCGCGCGCCAGCACGGTGGCCCGGCCGTAGCGCGTGGCGTGGACGAAGATGTTCTGCGCCGTGGGCAGGGCCGAGGTGACCACGATGGCGAGCAGGGCGTGCCCCTCGACCCCGATGAGGTGCGCGGCGACGAACCACGCGACGAGCGGCTGCAGGACGAGCTTGATCGACGAGGTGGTGGCCAGCTCCGTGACCGACCCGGCGCGACCCAGCCCGGGCCCCAGGCGCAGCGCGATGCCGTAGGCCACGAGCATGCTGGGCACCGCCATGTTGCCGATGAGCCCGAGCGGGTTGGCGAGGGCGGAGGGGAGAGTCCAGCCGGTCAGCGCGAGCACGACGCCGGCGAGCGAGCCCAGCGTCAGGGGGTTCCTGAACGGCCGCGTCAGCACCTGCCAGACGGACCCGGCTCGACCCCGCGCGTCGGCGTCGAGGACGGCCAGTCCCAGCGGCTGGAGGACGAGCATCTGCAGCAGCAGGGTCGGTGCGACCAGGGCGGCGTTCCCGAGGACGTAGCTGGCGATGGGGATGCCGAGGTTTCCGGCGTTGACGTACGACGCGGACAGAGCCCCGATGGTCGCGTCACCGAGCCCGCGGTGCCACACCCAGCGGGCCAGGGCGCAGTACAGGCCGGCGGAGGCGACCACCCCGGCGCTCGTGGCGATGAGGTTGGCCGAGAGCACCGAGTGGACGTCGGCCCGGCTCAGCGTGATGACCATGAGGGCCGGGCTGGCGACGAAGAACGCGAGCCTCGACAGGACCTGCTGGGCCTCGAGGTCCACGACGCGCAGGTGCGCGAGCAGGACGCCGACGCCGATGACGACGGCGATCGTGGCGAACCCGGTGAAGACCCCCTGCACGCGGACAGGCTAGGCGGGACCCCGCAGAACGGGTGCAAGGGTCTCGAGAACGCCCGCGTCCTCGATGGTGCCGGGCACGACCGGGGTCCGGCCGTCGGCCATCTCGCGCATCGTCTTGCGCAGGATCTTGCCGGAGCGGGTCTTGGGCAGCGCCGGGACGATGTCGACGCGGTGCAGGGAGGCTACGGCCCCGACCTCGTCGCGGACCCGCTGGACCAGCTCGGCCCGGATGCGCTCGCCCTCGGCGCCCGCGTCGATGCCGGCCTTGAGCACCACCAGCCCGCGCGGCACCTGGCCCTTGAGCTCGTCGGCGACACCGATGACCGCGCACTCCGCGACGGCCTCGTGGCCGGCGAGTGCCGCCTCGATCGAACCCGTCGACAGCCGGTGACCGGCGACGTTGAGCACGTCGTCGGTGCGCCCCATGACGTAGAGGTAGCCGTCCTCGTCGACGAGCCCCCCGTCGCCCGTGAGGTAGTAGCCGTCGAAGGCCGACAGGTAGCCCGCGACGTAGCGGTCGTCGTCACCCCACAACGTCGGCAGGGTGCCCGGGGGCAGGGGCAGCCGGATGCAGATGGCGCCCTCCCGGCCCGCCGGCAGGCGCTCCCCGCGCTCGTCGAGGACGTGCACGGCGTACCCGGGGCACGGCACCGTCGGCGAGCCGGCCTTGATGGGCATGGGTTCGAGCCCACGCAGGTTCGCGGCGACCGGCCACCCGGTCTCGGTCTGCCACCAGTTGTCGACGACGGGGACGCCGAGCCGCTCCGAGGCCCAGGCATAGGTGTCGGGGTCGAGCCGCTCGCCGGCGAGGAAGACCGTCCGCAGCGAGGACAGGTCGTGCCCGCGCATGAGCCGGCCCTCGGGGTCCTCGCGCTTGATGGCGCGGTACGCGGTGGGGGCGGTGAACATCCCCTTCACGCCGTACTCCGCGATGACGCGCCAGAACGCGCCCGCGTCGGGGGTGCCGACCGGCTTCCCCTCGTAGAGCACGGTGGTCGCGCCGGTGAGCAGTGGCGCGTAGACGATGTAGGAGTGGCCGACGACCCAGCCGACGTCGCTGGCGGTGAACCACGCGTCGCCGGGACCGATGCCGAACACGTTCTCCATCGACCAGCGCAGGGCCACCGCATGGCCGCCGTTGTCGCGGACGATCCCCTTCGGGCGGCCGGTCGTGCCCGAGGTGTAGAGGATGTAGAGCGGGTCGGTGGCGGCCACCTCGACGCAGTCGGCCGGCTCGGCGTCGGCGACCAGCTCGTCCCAGTCGAGCTCCTCCCAGTCGGTGTCGCGCTCACCGACGGCGGCACGCGCCTGCGGCCGCTGGAGCACGATGACGGACTCGGGCTTGTGGCTGCTGCGGTCGAGGGCCGCGTCGAGCATGGGCTTGTACTCGACGACCCGGGTGGTCTCGATGCCGCAGCTGGCCGCGACGACCACGGTCGGGCGCGCGTCCTCGATGCGTGCCGCGAGCTCGGCGGGGGCGAAGCCGCCGAAGACGACCGAGTGGACCGCGCCGATGCGGGCGCAGGCCAGCATGGCGACGACGGCCTCCGGGACCATCGGCATGTAGATGACGACCCGGTCGCCCTTGGTGACGCCCAGCGAGTCCAGCGCCCCCGCGAAGGTGGCGACCCGGTCGAGCAGCTCGGCGTAGGTGAACGTCGTCTTCGTCCCGGTCACGGGGGAGTCGTGGTGGAGCGCGGCCTGCGCCCCGCGACCCGCGGCGACGTGGCGGTCGAGGGCGTTGAAGCAGGTGTTGAGCGTGCCGCCGGTGAACCAGCGGTAGAACGGGGGCCGGTCGTCGTCCAGCACGCGCGGGGGAGGGGTGACCCAGTCCACGAGCCGGCTGGCGCGGCCCCAGAACGCGTCCGGGTCGGCCAGACTCTCGTCGTACGCCGCGCGGTAGGCACCGTTGCTCATGGGTCCATCGTGGGGCGCGGGCCACAGGGGCGCCAGAGGTGTCCGTCGCCCCTGCGGCGGGAGTGCCACGCGCCGCGGCGAGTGGTCGTCAGGGGGAGGTGACGGGTGGTGCCCAGCCCGGGCGGGGCACCAGGCAGAAGGGGTGGCCGGCGGGGTCGGCGTAGACGTGCTCGCCCGGGGGGCTGAGCAGCCGGGCGCCGAGCGCCACGGCCTCGGCGCCCAGGACGACGGGGTCGTCGGCCATGACGTCGAGGTGGACCTGCTGCGGACGAGTGGGGTCTCCCCACACCGGTGCCTGGTGGTCGGGCGCGAGCTGGAACGCCATCCCGGACGTCGTGTCGTCGACGGCGACGACCACCCAGTCGTCGCTGGACCACGTCACGGGCAGGTCCAGCAGCGCGGACCAGAACCTCGCCACCGCGTGGGGGTCGCGGCAGTCGAGGACGACGTGGTGCAGGCGGCCGGGCACGGGCAGCCCTAGCCGGTGGGGCGGTTGGTGTAGCGGATCCACGCGGAGGAGTCACGGTGCCACCAGCGCACCAGGGTCCAGGCGCCGACGAGCAGCAGCGACAGCGCGAGCACCCGGGCGAAGAGACCCGCCGTGGGCAGCAGGCCGGCGAAGAACACGACCAGGGCGATGCCGAAGAAGGCGCAGCCGAGCCACCTCGCCCACGAGGACCCCCGGGCGGCGGCCTGCGCGAGGCTGAACCAGGCGACGGCCGACACGACGGCCCAGGCCGCGGAGATCGTGAGGCTGAGGGTGACGATGCTGTCGAGGTCGCGCGCGTTGACGGTGGCACCCTGCGACCTGGCCTCGGCGGCGAACGCGGTGTGCAGGGCGCCCCTGGTGAGCAGGGCACGGGGGATCTCGAGCAGGCTGAGGACCGCCCCGACCTGGAGCAGCCGCACCGTCTCGAGGATCGACTGCGGTGGCACCACGGGGCTGCCGGGGGCGCCGGGGCGCCAGGTCGTCCGCTCCGGGGACCGGCCGTCGCCGGCGGTGTCGGGGCTGAGGACTCCGCGCCAGCGGATCTGTCGCGCCATGGGTCGACCCTATTCCGCCGGGTCGACCGCGGTCACCGTTCCTCCGCGCACGGCGCGCGGGACGGACCGCGAGACCTGACGAAATCCTGACCAAACCGGACAGGCGAACCCCTTGTCGCCATCCCGCTACGTAGGTAAGTTCCGCAAAGAGTCATTCAATGGTGAATCGTTCACTTATCTGGAGGCACCCATGTCAGGGTCAGTCCTGTCCCGCCGTTCCGTCATCGCCGGCGCCGCCGGTGTCGCCCTCCTCGGTGCGGGGCTGTCCACCGCGGCGGCCGCACCCCCCTCGGCTGCACCGCCACTGCCGCCCGCCGCGGAGCACGGCTGGGTCACCTCCACCCTCGCGCGGATGACGACCGAGGAGAAGGTCGGCCAGCTCTTCATCCAGAACGTCTACGGCAAGGACGCGACGACCCCGGACGCGCGCAACATCCCGCTGTACGGCGTCGCGAGCCCCGCAGAGGTCGTGCGCAAGTACCACCTCGGCGGCGTCATCTACTTCGCGTGGACCGACAGCGTCCAGAACCCGCAGCAGATCACCGGCCTCTCGAACGGGCTCCAGCAGGCAGCGCTCACCCAGGACTCGAAGGTCCACGTCCCCCTCCAGGTCGCGACCGACCAGGAGCAGGGTGTGGTCACCCGGATCGGGCCGCCGGCGACGCAGTTCCCCGGTTCGATGGCGCTCGGCGCGGGCCGCAGCACCGACGACGCGCGCACCGCCGCGCGGATCACCGGTGAGGAGCTCAAGGCCATGGGCGTCAACACCGACTTCGCGCCCGACTCCGACGTCAACGTCAACGCCCTCAACCCCGTCATCGGCACCCGCTCGTTCTCCTCCGACCCGGGTCTGGCCGCCGACATGGTCGGGGCGCAGGTCCGCGGCTACCAGGACGACGCAGGCATCTCCTCCTCGGCCAAGCACTTCCCCGGCCACGGCGACACCGCGACCGACAGCCACGTGGCGTTCCCGATCATCACGCACACCCGCCAGCAGTGGGAGCAGGTCGACGCCCCGCCGTTCAAGGCGGCGATCGCCTCCGGGATCGACATGATCATGACGGCGCACCTGAACTTCCCGGCGCTCGACGACTCCGGCGACCCCGCGACCCTGAGCCGCCCCATCCTCACCGGCCTGCTGCGGGGCGAGCTCGGCTACAAGGGCGTCATCGTCACCGACTCCCTCGCCATGCAGGGCGTGCGCGACCTCTACGGCGACGCCGAGGTCGCCGTGCGGGCCCTGTCCGCCGGTGCCGACCAGCTGCTCATGACCCCCGCGATGGACGACGCGTACGCCGCGGTGCTCGACGCCGTGCACACCGGCCGGATCAGCCGGGCCGACCTCGACGCCAAGGTGACCCGGGTGCTGGAGCTGAAGTACTCGCGCGGCATCGTCGCCCACCCCTACGCCGACCCGACCGCCCTCGACTCGGTCGTCGGCACCCCGGAGCACCTGGCCGCGGCCGACGCCATCACCGACCGCACGACGACGCTGGTCAAGAACGACACCCACACCCTCCCGCTCGCCACCTCCGGCGCGAAGGTCCTCGTCACCGGGTACGGCGTCACGACCACGCAGACCCTCGCCGACGGGCTCGCGAAGCAGGGGGCGGTGACCACCGTGAAGCAGACCGGCACGTCGCCGACCGACGCCCAGGTGGCGAGCGCGGTCGCGGCCGCCGCCACGCAGGACGCCGTCGTCGTCACCACCATGAAGGCCTGGGACACCTCGGTCACCGACCCGCGCGGAGGACAGCAGAAGCTCGTCAAGCAGCTCCTCGCCACCGGCAAGCCCGTCGTCGTGGTGGCCACCCGCGACCCCTACGACATCGCGTACCTGACCCAGGCACCGACCTACCTGGCGACCTACTCCTACAGCCCGGTCGCCATCGAGGCGGTGGCCCGCGTGATCGGCGGCACGGTGGCGCCGACCGGCAAGCTGCCCGTCGACATCCCCGTCGCCGGCGACCCGTCCAGGGTCCTCTACCCCTTCGGCCACGGCCTCACCTACTGAGGCGCGGGAGGACTGACATGGCACACCTCGACCGACGACAGCTCCTGACCGCAGCCGGTGCGGGAGCCCTGGCCCTGCCACTGGGCGCGGCGTCCGCCTCCTCGGCCCGCGCCGCCACCGCCGGGACCTCGGCCCCCCGCGCTGCAGCGGGCCCGGCCGCAGCCCCGGCCGGCGGGTCGTTCCCGCGACGGCCGGTCACGACCGGTGCCGAGCGTGCCGCGGCCGACGGGTGGTCGACGCTGTCCGGCCAGAGGGTCGGCATCATCACCAACCCGACCGGCATCCTCGGCAACCTGCGCACGGTGGTCGACGAGATGCACGAGGCGGGCACCGTCGACATCGTCGGCGTGTTCGGCCCCGAGCACGGCTTCCGCGGGACCGCCCAGGCGGGCAGCTCCGAGGGGACCTCGACCGACCCGCGCACGGGCCTGACCGTCTACGACGCCTACGGCGCCGGTGTCACCACGATGGAGCGGCTGTTCCGCAAGGCCGGGGTCGAGACCGTCGTCTTCGACATCCAGGACGCCGGTGCGCGCTTCTACACCTATATCTGGACCATGTACACGGCCATGCGGGCCGCGGTCGCGACGGGGGCGAGGTTCGTCGTCCTCGACCGCCCGAACCCGTTGGGCGGCAAGGCCTTCGGGCCCATGATGACGACGGCCTACACCTCCGGCGTGGGTGCCAAGGAGATCGTGCAGGCGCACGGCATGACCGTCGGCGAGCTCGCCCGCTACTTCGACGGCGAGTTCCTCACCGCCGACGCCGGCGGACGCCTGGACGAGCTGTCCGTCGTGGAGGTCAGCGGCTGGCGCCGCGACGTGACCTTCGCGGCCACGGGCCTCCCGTGGGTCATGCCGAGCCCCAACATGCCGACGCCCGACACCGCCCTGGTCTACCCCGGCACCGGGATGTTCGAGGGCACCAACCTGTCGGAGGGCCGCGGCACGACCAGGCCGTTCGAGCTCGTCGGGGCGCCCTACGTCGACCACCGCTGGGCCGAGCGCCTCGCAGCGCTCGACCTGCCGGGCGTCGGGTTCCGCGAGGCGTACTTCACCCCGACGTTCAGCAAGCACGTCAACCTCGTGTGCGGCGGTGTCCAGGTGCACGTGACCGACCCGTCCGCCCTCGACCCGATGCGCGTGGGCGTCGAGATGCTCGTGGCGGCCAAGGCGCTGTACCCCGACTTCGCCTGGCGCTACGACAGCTACGACCCCGCCCGTCCCTACTGGATCGACAAGCTGTCCGGCTCGACCCGGCTGCGCGAGCAGGTCACCAGGGGAGCCTCCGCCGACGAGGTCGTGAGTGCCTGGCATGACGAGCTCGCGGCCTTCGACGCCCGCCGCCAGCAGTACCTCCTCTACCGCGGCCCGGCCGCCTGACCCGATCGGTGCCCCACCATGCGCCTGCGCCCAGCCCTGTCCGCGACCGTCGCCGCCTGCGCCCTCGTGGCCACCGGCGCCCTCGTGCCCACGCCCGCCGTGGCTGAGGACTTCAGCAAGCCGTTCCGGGGCTTCGCCCCGCCGAACACCGTGCTGTCCGACGCCCCACCCGCCTCGGTCGGTCTCGACCCGGCCCCGATCGCGACCGCGGTGGACCAGATCCGGGGCCACGAGACGGCCCCGGCCGGCGGCCACCCGATGTATGCCGGTGCGGTGGGGCTGATGGGCCACGACGGGAAGGTCGTCGAGCGCGATGCGAGCGGCTACGCCCTGAAGTACGCCGACGCGACGACCGAGCTGCCGCGCGACCAGTGGGTGCCGATGCGCGACGACACGGTCTTCGACCTCGCCTCGGTGTCCAAGCTGTTCACCTCGCTCGCCGTGGTGCAGCTCATCGAGGAGGGCAAGGTGTCGCTGGACGCGCCCGTGGCGACCTACCTGCCGGAGTTCGCCGCGGGGGGCAAGGAGGCGGTCACCGTCCGCCAGCTGCTCACCCACACCTCTGGGTTCACCTCGTGGCTGCCGCTGTGGAGCAGGTACCCGGACAAGGCGTCGCGCATCAAGGCGGTGATGGACCAGCCGCTGACCAACCCGCCGGGGTCGACCTACCTCTACAGCGACCTCAACATGATCAGCCTCGGCGTCCTCGTCGAGCGGCTGCGCGGCGAGTCGCTCGACCGGGTCGTCGCGGAGCGCATCACCGGCCCCCTGGGCATGCACGACACCGGGTACAACCCGACCGACCGCACCCGCACGGCGGCGACGGAGTACCAGACCGCACCCGCGCGCGGCATGGTCTGGGGCGAGGTGCACGACGAGAACGCCTGGTCGCTCGGCGGCGTCGCGGGCCACGCCGGCGTCTTCTCCACCGCTGACGACCTCGCGGTGCTCAGCCAGGCACTGCTCAACGGCGGCACCTACCGGGGTCACCGGATCCTGAGCAGGGACAGCGTCAACCAGCTCATCACCGACTTCAACGGCGACTTCCCCGGGGACGCGCACGGGCTGGGCTTCGAGCTCGACCAGCGCTGGTACATGGACGCCCTCTCCGGGCCCAGGACCGCCGGCCACACCGGGTACACGGGCACCTCCATCGTCATCGACTTCGCGTCGCGCTCGTTCGCGATCCTGCTCACCAACCGCGTCCACCCGTCCCGCAGCTGGGGGAGCAACAACCTCGCCCGGCGCGAGTGGGCCGGCGGCCTCGCCCAGGCGATGAGGGTGCGACCGAAGCATGGCGACACGGCGTGGTTCTCCGGTGCGCGTGACGGCTCGACCACCACCCTCTCGACGTCTCCCCTCACGGTGCCCGCAGCGGGTGCCCGGCTCGGGTTCGACCTCTTCCTCGACACCGAGGACACCGACCTGCTGGCGCTCGAGCGGTCCACCGACGGCGGAGCCAGCTGGGAGAAGGTCCCGTTCACGGTGCGCGACCGTGGGGAGACGACGTCCAGCGACGGTGTGGTCTCGGGCAGCGGCGATCGCCGCTGGGCGCAGGCCCGGGCGGACCTCCTGCCGGGGTCCCAGGTGCTGCGCTGGCGCTACACCACCGACGGGGCCTACCTCGGGCGCGGCGTGTACGTCGACGACATCCGTGTGGCGGCGCCGGGAGGGACGCTGCTGGACGGGGAGGCGCACCCGGAGTCCCTGGTCGCCAAGGGCTGGAGCCTGCGGTCGCGGTGAGGCGGGGGGCCACGCCGTACGGTAAGCGCATGTCCCCCCGCGCCACCGACGCCGCCGCGCCACCCGTGCCCCTCCTGCTCCGCCTGCGCGGGATCCGCCCCTCGTTGTCGCCCGCGGAGGACCGGGTGGCCGAACGCGTGCTGGCCGACCCGCGAGCCGCTGCCGCCCTGACCATCAGCGAGCTGGCGGCGACGGCGCAGACGTCGGAGACGACCGTGCTGCGGTTCTGCCGGCGGCTGGGGCTCCCCGGCTACCCCCAGCTGCGCCTGGGCCTCGCGGAGGAGAGTGCCCACCCGCGCTCTGTGGCAGCCAGCGACACCGACATCAGCGCCAAGGACACCATCGACGACATCGTCGCCAAGGTGGCGTGGGTCGACGCGAGCGCGGTCGAGGAGACCGCACAGCAGCTCGACCGCGTGGCCCTGGCGGCCACGGCGGCGGCCGTCGCCGCGGCCAAGCGGGTGGACATCTACGGCATCGGTGCCAGCGCCATCGTCGGGACCGACCTGCAGCAGAAGCTGCACCGGATCGGCGTGGTGGCCTTCGCGTGGAACGACCCGCACATCGCCCTCACCAGCGCCACGCTGCTGTCGCGCGGTGACGTGGCCATCGGCATCTCTCACTCCGGCACGACCAGCGAGACCATCGCCGCCCTCGACGCGGCGCGGGGCCGGGGCGCCACGACCGTCGCCGTGACCAACTTCCCCGTCTCACCGCTGGCGGCCGAGGCGGACCTCGTGCTCACCACGGCGGCCCGCGAGACCAGCCTCAGGTCGGGCGCGACCGCCAGCCGCATCGCCGCGCTCACCGTCGTCGACTGCCTGTACATCGCTGTGGCACAACGGAACCTGCCCCGTGCCCGCAAGGCGGTCAAGGAGACGCGGCAGGCCGTGGCGAGCCGTCACGTCGACCCCCAGACGTGACTGATTCACACCATTGACGCATCCTGCGTAGGAAAGTAACCTCGGCCGCGTGACCAGCCATGTGAGCGTCAGCGCGCCCACCGAGGAACGCCACCCCGGGACCACCGCGATCGACACCCGGTCGACGCTGGACGTCCTGCGGCTCCTCAACGACGACGACGCCAAGGTGGCTCCGGCCGTCGCCGGGGTGCTGCCCGAGCTGGCGCTGCTCGTCGACCGGGCCGTCGCCTCGATTCGGGCCGGGGGCACCGTGCACTACTTCGGGGCCGGGACCTCGGGGCGCCTGGCCGTGCTCGACGCCGCCGAGCTCCTCCCCACCTTCAACGCCCCCGAGGGCCTCTTCGTGGCCCACCACGCGGGTGGCCTCGGGGCGCTGCTGCGCGCGGTCGAGAACGTCGAGGACGACGTCGAGGCCGGGCGGCGCGAGGCGGACGGCCTGCGTGCCGGTGACCTCGCCGTCGGGCTCACCGCCTCGGGCCGTACGCCGTTCGTCGGGGGAGCGCTGGCGCGGGCCCGCGAGCTCGGTGCGGTCACCGCCCTCGTGACGTCCAACCCCGACGCCCCGCTGGGGCACCACGTCGACCACCTCCTGGCCGCCGAGACCGGGCCCGAGGTCCTCACGGGGTCCACCCGCCTCAAGGCGGGGACCGCGCAGAAGCTCATCCTCAACTCGTTCTCGACGGCCGTCATGATCCGCCTCGGACGGACCTGGTCCAACCTCATGGTCGACGTCGTCGCCACCAACGCCAAGCTCCGTGGGCGCGTCCTGCGGATCCTGCAGGAGGCCAGCGGTGCCAGTGAGGGCGACGCCCGGCTGGCTCTGGAGCAGGCCGACGGCGAGCTCAAGCCCGCGCTGCTGTCCCTGCTCGCCGGCACCGACGCCGCCACCGCCCGGGCCGCCATCGCCCGGCACGACGGGTCGGTCGCCGAGGCGCTGGCCGCCTTGGTGCCCGCACCCGGCACGACCCCCGCACCCGAGACCGCCCCTGCACCCGGCACCGCCCTCGCACCCGACACCGCCCTCGCACCCGCCGGCGCCGCTGCCGCTCCCACCACTGCCAGCCCCGCAACCACCCCCGCCACCGCTGCACAGCAGTCCCTGACAGGAGACCGTTCATGACCCGTCCTGCCCGTAGGTCCACCGCCCTCGTGGCCGTCCTGGGTGCCACCGCCGCCCTCGCCGCCTGTGCCCCCTCCAGCGGTGGCTCGGACTCCGGTGGCGGCGACGGCGGCACCACGCTGACGGTGTGGTCGTGGCGCGTCGAGGACGAGGCCGCCTACACGAAGATCTTCGACGCCTACGAGAAGGCGCACCCCGGCGTGACGGTGAACTTCAAGGCGTTCAAGGCCACCGAGTACAACAAGATCCTCGCGACCGGTCTCGCCGGGTCCGACGGTCCGGACGTGCCGCAGGTCCGCTCCTACGGCCAGCTCCAGACCACGGTCGCGTCCGGCTCCCTCGTGCCCCTGGACGGCAAGGTCGACCTCGCCGGCTGGGACCAGAACGTCGTCGCCAGTGCCAAGGGCAAGGAGGACGGGAAGATCTACTCGGTGCCGCTGGCCAGGCAGACGACGGTCATGTTCTACAACGAGGACGCCTTCGCCAAGAACGGCATCACGCCCCCCACCACGTGGGACGAGTTCATCGCCGCCAACACCAAGCTGGCCGCGGCCGGCATGACGCCGATCGCGGTGGGCGCCAAGGACGACTGGACCCTGCCGATCGTGCACGAGGTCCTCGCGGCGCCGCGCTTCGGTGGCAAGGCGTTCCAGAACGAGGTGGCCACCGGCGCCAAGGACTTCACCGACCCCGACTGGGTCGCCTCGGTCAAGGTCGTCAAGGACCTCGAGAAGTTCATGCCCAAGAACGTCACCGGTGTCGCGGTGACCGACGCGCAGACGCTGTTCACCGCGGGCAAGGCCGCCATGCTGCCCGGCGGCTCCTACGACCTCGCGGTGCTGCAGAAGGCCAACCCGCAGATGAAGATCGGCGTCATGCAGGTGCCGCCTCCCCCCGGCTCGCCGAGCGGCTCCGCCGCAACCACGGCCGGCTGGGCCGACGGCAACTTCGCCGTCTCCAAGAAGTCGACGCACCAGGCGCAGGCCACCGAGCTCGTGAAGTGGATGTCCACCAAGGAGTTCGGCCAGATGGTCGCCGACGACGTCAAGCAGATCTCCGCGGTGCCGGGCGTCGAGTACAAGGACCCGCTGCTCAAGTCGATGAGCGACAACTACCAGAAGACCGGCTCGCCCTACCTGCTGCTCACCGACTTCCGCTACGGCGCACCGTCGGGCACCGACCTGCTCGGCAAGGGCATCCAGCAGCTGCTCCTGGGCAGCAAGGACGCCTCGGCCGTGAGCAAGGACCTCGACACCGGCGTCAAGACCTGGTTCAAGCCGGCCTCGTGACGCGTCGCACCGGACTGCTGTTCGTCCTGCCGGCCCTGCTGCTCTTCGGGATCTTCGTGCTCTACCCGATGGGCACGGCGTTCTCCTACGCGTTCTTCGAGTGGCGGGGCACGGCACGGGGCGCGTTCGCGGGCCTGGACAACTTCCGCACCCTGTTCACCCGGGCACCGTTCACCACCGATCTGCCCCGGGCCCTGCTCCACAACATCCTGTTCTTCGTGGGGACGATGGCGTTCCAGAACACCATCGGCCTGGGCGTGGCCTTCCTGCTGCACCGCCGGGCCCGTACCCGGCGGCTGCTGCAGACGCTCTACGCGATGCCCTACCTCGTGAGCCCGATCGTCATCGGCTACCTGTGGACGCTGCTGCTCTCGCCGACCTTCGGCCCGGTCAACCAGCTGCTCACGAAGGTCGGGCTCGACTCCTGGGCACTGCCGTGGCTGGGTGACCCCAAGACCGCGCTGTGGGTGGTCGTGCTCGTGAGCGTGTGGCAGTGGATCGGCTTCCCCGTGCTGCTGTACGGCGCCGCGCTCGGCGGGGTGCCCGAGGAGCTCACCGAGGCGGCGCGCGTCGACGGGGCGAGCAACCGGCAGGCGTTCCAGAAGGTGACGTTGCCGCTGCTCGTGCCGGCGATCGGCACGGTGTCGGTCCTGACGTTCATCTTCGCGATGGAGGCGTTCGCGCTCCCGTACGCGTTCGGCGGCTCGACCGGCAACCCCGCGGGATCGACGGACTTCGTGTCGCTGCTCTTCTACCGCACCGCCTTCGACTCCGGCTCGGTCGACGCGATCGGCAGCTCCTCGGCGCTGGCGACCCTCCTCTTCGTCGTCATCTTCGGTGGCGCCGTCGGGGCCACGTCGGTGCTGCGCCGGCACGAGCGGAGGATCACGGCATGAGCGTCGTCGCGCCGGCCGCGACGGCGACCACGGACTCCCCGGTCCTCGCGCAGCCGAAGGGGCCGCGGCGCAGTACCGGCCAGAAGCCCGTCGGCGGTGTCGGGGCCAGCATCCTCCTGTGGGGCTACGCCGCCATCGCGCTGGTGCCGTTGCTGCTCATGGTCGTCAGCTCGTTCCGCACCAACGCCGACCTCATCACCGACCCGCTCGGCCTGCCGTCTCCGGTGTCGGTCGAGAGCTACCGCGAGGCGTGGACGACGGGCAGCTTCGCCACCTACTTCGGCAACTCCCTGCTCGTGACCGTCGGCGCCGTCGCGCTCTCGACGGTCGTCTCGACGATGGCCGCCTATGCCCTCGCCCGGGTGCACTCGCGGGCCTTCCGGGCGCTGGAGTCGCTGTTCCTCTCCGGCCTGATGCTGCCGATCCACCTGGCGATCCTGCCGATCTTCTACCTGTTCGACGGCCTCGGCCTCATCGACTCCCGGTTCGGCCTGGCGCTCATGTACGGCGCGTCCGGCGTCCCCTTCTCGATCTTCGTGCTGACGACGTTCTTCCGGCAGCTCCCCGCGGAGCTCGAGGAGGCCGCGGCGCTCGACGGCGCGTCACCGTGGCAGACGTTCTGGCGGATCATGGTGCCGCTGGTGCGCCCCGCGCTGGCGACGGTGGCCGTCTTCAGGTTCGTGCCGATCTGGAACGACTTCCTCTTCCCGCTGGTGCTGCTGCGCAAGGAGGAGAAGTACACCCTGCCGGTCGGGCTCACGACGTTCTTCGGCGAGAACGCGACCAACTACTCGGCCGTCTTCGCGGGTCTGGTCATCACCACGATCCCGCTCATCGTGCTGTTCCTGGTCGCCACCAAGCAGATCGTCGCCGGATTGACCGCGGGCATGTCCAAGTGATCCCATCGCCCGCGTGAGCAGCGGTGGCGGGTCCTGCGTCGCGGCCGTCGACATCGGCGGGTCCGGCCTGAGGGTGCAGGTCTGCCGCGACGGCCGCCCCGGCCCGGTGCGCACCGCCCCGGGTGTGCGCATCCAGCCCGGCGGGATCGACGTGCCCACCCTGGCCCTCGCGGCCCGCGGGCTGCTCGCGGAGGAGGGCGGCCCGCAGGCGCCGGATGTCGTGGTGTGGTCGATGCGGGGGCTGCTGTTCCTCGCCGACCGCGTCGAGGTGATGCGGACGGTGCGCTCCACGCTCGGGGCGGGGCGGACCGTGGTCGTCAGCGACGCCGTCGCCAACCTCGTCGGTGCCCTCGGCGGCCTGCGCCCGGGAGCCGTGATGGCGGCCGGGACCGGGGCGGTCGCGTTCGGCACCGACTTCGGCGACACCTGGCGCCGCGTCGACGGCTGGGGCCACGTGCTCGGCGACGTGGGTTCGGCGGCCTGGCTCGGGCTCGAGGGGCTGCGCGCCGCGCTGCGGGCCCACGACGGCCTGCCGGACGGGTCGTCGGTGCTGCTCCGGGCGGGCGTCGACGCCCACGGCGAGCCGGCGACCTGGCCGCGCCAGGTGATGAACGCACCCGACGCCCCGGAACGCCTGGCCGGCTTCGCGCCGGCCGTGGCTGGTGCGGCGCCGGCCGACCCGGTGGCTGCCGCGCTGTGCGCCCGCGCGGGACAGGGGCTCGGTGACTCGCTGCTCGCCGCGGCGGTCGGCCTCGAGGACCCCGTGCTGGCCGCCACGGGAGGCGTCCTCGGTGCGCCCGTCGTCCGGGCGGCGCTGGAGGAGCGGTTGACCGCGCAGGGGCGCCACCTCACGCCGGCGGTCGGTGGCGCGCTCGACGGGGCACGCCTGCTCGGCGCGCACCTCGTCGAGGCGGGCACCCTGCCCACGCACGCGGCGTACCTGCTCGTCGGCTGACACCGCGCGACGCTGCGCGCTGCCCGACGTCGCGTCACCGTTCGCGGCTCTCGCGCCACGAACGGTCGCGCCCGCGCACCGGTCGATGCCGTTCGTGGCGCCGCCGCCACGAACGACTCGGCCCGCCGCGAGGAGGGCAAAGAGAAAGGCCCCCGCTGGTGCTCGGGGGCCATCTCGTGTGGCGGAGGATAGGGGATTCGAACCCCTGAGAGCTTTCACTCAACACGCTTTCCAAGCGTGCGCACTAGGCCACTATGCGAATCCTCCGCGGGCGAGGCTACACGGGCACCGGCCCGGTCCTGAAATCGTCAGCTCGGGGAGCCCGCCGGGGGTCCCACGAGCAGCGCGACGGTGGTCAGCGCGGCCACCGCGAGGAGCGCGACGACGGCTGCGGCGACCGGCCGGGCGAGCAGCCGCGCCTGCACCTTCTCGGGCACCGAGCGGGGCACCTCGCCGCCGGCGCGCAGCCGCCAGCCGCGGTCGAGCAGGTGGCGCCGCTCGGCCCGGTGGTCGAACCACACGGTCATGAACGGCGGTACGGCGCTGGCGAGCCCGAGCAGCGTCACGCGTGCGGACCAACGCTGGTCCACCGCGACGAAGAGCGTGCCGATGCAGTAGGCGATGAAGACGACGCCGTGCAGCATGCCGAAGACCTGCACCCCGAGCTCGGTGGTGCGGGTGACGTACTTCAGCACCATGCCGACGAGCAGCAGGGCCCAGGTGGTGGCCTCGGCGAGGGCGAGGCGACGGAACAGGACGAGCGGTGACATGGGGGCTTCCGGGTCAGTGCGGACGACTCCCAGCAGTGTCTCAACAGGGGATTGGCTGCCACGGCACGGCCCCGTCTACACTGGCGACCGGCACCCCGCGTGGTGGTACCTCTCCGAACTCCCCCAGGGCAGGAATGCAGCAAGGGTAGGAGAGCTCTTCCAGGTACGCGGGGTGTCCTCGTGTCTGCCGGGGTTCCAGCCCTGCCCCGCAAAAACGCCGGTTGCCCGGCGAAGGTCGGGACATCTACCCGCGGGTCGCCGGGCAACCGGCGTTTTGCGCCGAGACCAGCGCGGGCCGCCAGGGCGCCACCGGGTCGCCGCGCGGGGAGGGTCAGGCGCGGTGGGCCTCGTCGAGTCGGCGTACGCGGCGCATCCCGAACAGCGCCGTGCCGGCGGTGAAGAGCACGACCACCACGACCCCGTGGCCCACCCCCGAGCGGCCCAGCGCCGCGGTCGCCGCGACCACGCCGACGACGGCGAGCAGCAGCGGGCGGGAGTACCAGAACACGACGGAGATCACGGCCGAGCCGCCGGAGAACAGCGACACCGGCGGCAGTCCCCGGAAGGCGGCCATGAGGTGCGCCGCGGCGACCAGCCCCGTCACGAGCAGCGGCCACCAGATGGCGGTGGTGCCGGCCGAGGGTGAGGTGATCGTGGTGACGGCGCCGGTGAGGAGCGCCACGACGGCATACAGCGCCGACGGCACGAGCAGGTGGGCCCGGGCCTCGTCGCGGAACGGCAGCCCGATCAGCGCAGGCGTCCCGGCGTTGTCGCCCTGCAGGCGCAGACCCTCGGCCCACGCGCCGTACCCGAGGTAGGCCGCGACGATCCCCACGAAGGCGATGATGCTCGGCACCCCCGGTGTCGTGGAGTGGGCCAGGGCCCACGAGCCGCCGACCGTGAGGACCAGCCCGGCCGTGACCGCGCCGGGGGAGCGGCGGAGCCCGAGGGCGTCCCGGGCGGCGACGACGCCGACGGGGCCGTGGGCGCGCAGGCGCGAGTGGCGCAGCCGGGTGCTGGGGGCGGCGACGTCGAGCCGCGCCGCGCGCAGGTCGCCGGCGAGGACGGCACCGCCGACGGTGACCGCACGGGCCGACTGGGTGCGCAGGCCCACGTGGTGCAGCGCCCGTAGCGAGCGCCCCTCCCGCAGGACCGTCGAGGGGCCCCGCGAGCCGGTCGGCCACGAACGCACCTGCCCCCAGAGCCACGCACCGGCGACGGCCAGCCCGAGCAGGAGGCCACCGAGCACCGAGGGCACCAGGGCCAGGGGCGAGGCCACCTTGGCCACCACCATGCCCGTGCCGACGACGGCGCCCGTGAGCAGCCCCCCGAGCAGGCACCCGAGCAGGCTGAGGCGCCACCAGCGCCGCAGGACGACGGCGCGGTCGAGGGCGCTGGAGGCGACGTGGTCGAGGTAGGGCAGGTCCGGCACCACCGGTCCGCGGATCGAGCCGACGCGGTAGGCGAGCAGCACCAGCCCGAGCACGACGGCACCGATGACCAGCACCCCCTGCACCCCGGTCAGGTGGCGGGACAGCCACCCCGGGTCGACGAAGATGAAGAACGCCCGTGACGCCGGCACGCCGTAGACGAGCGAGGCGATGACGGCGACGTAGGCGGCGTACACGGCGTTGGAGGCGCTCCGGTCGGCCTCTCCGCCGTGGATCACCTCACGGGCCTGCGCGAGGCGCTCGCGGTCGGTGGTGGGAGCGCTCGCCGAGGTCGTGGTCGCGCTCATGCGCCGGTGATGTCGAGGACCTTGTCGCCCAGCGCGGAGGTCATCACCGGGTCGTGGCAGGCGACGACCAGTGCCGTGCCGGCGGCCTTGCGGGACAGCAGGATCTGGGTCAGCACCTCGCGCTTGTGGGTGTCGAGGCGCTGCTCGGGCTCGTCGAGCAGCAGCACCTGCGACGGCCGGAACAGCACCATCGCGAGGTGGAACAGCTGTTGCTGCCCCGAGGACAGCTCGTGGGGGAACCGCTCGGAGAGGTGGTCGATCTCGAGCGCGGCCAGCATGTCGTCGGCGCGCTCGTCGGCGGTGTCGATGGCCCCGCCCCAGGTGGAGTCGATGAGCACCAGGTGGTCGATGAGGGTGAGGTCGCGGTACGCCGTGGGCGAGCCGACCAGCGCCGCGACCCGCGCGCGCGTGGCCGCGTCGCGCTCGTCGAGCGGGCCGTCGTCGAGGGTGGCGGAGCCGGTGGAGGGCTCGAGGGCGCCGGCGATGATCTTGAGCAGCGTGGTCTTGCCGCTGCCGTTGGCACCCCTCAGGACGACGCAGCGTCCGGACCGGACGGTGAGGCTGACCGGGGCCAGCAGGACCGACCCGTCGATGTCCTTGCCCGCCTTGGACACCTTGATGGTGACCGGCGCGGCAGGGGTGCCGTCAGCCGCGGCCGTGGCACTGGCCTGAGCACGTCGTCCGAACATGGACCTCCCTCGTCAGCGGCCAGTCTGTCACCCGCGCCCGGCCGGCCCGTGCCGACGGCCTCAGCGAGTGTTCAGGGAGGGCTGCGGGGGCTGTCGGCGGCGGGTGCCCCGTGTCAGGCGCGGCGACTAGGGTTCCCTCCGTGAGCACCGCCCTGTACCGCCGCTACCGGCCCGAGTCCTTCGCCGACGTCATCGGCCAGGAGCACGTCACCGAGCCGCTCATGCAGGCGCTGCGCACCGGGCGCGTCAACCACGCCTACCTCTTCTCCGGCCCCCGCGGCTGTGGCAAGACGACCAGCGCCCGCATCCTCGCGCGCTGCCTCAACTGCGAGCAGGGGCCGACGCCGGACCCCTGCGGCGTCTGCGACTCGTGCGTGGCGCTCGCGCGCGGTGGTTCCGGCTCGGTCGACGTCATCGAGATCGACGCCGCGAGCCACGGTGGTGTGGACGACGCGCGTGACCTGCGCGAGCGCGCGTCTTACGGGCCTGCCCAGAGCCGCTTCAAGATCTACATCATCGACGAGGCCCACATGGTCACGCCGCAGGGCTTCAACGCCCTGCTCAAGATCGTCGAGGAGCCGCCGGAGCACGTGAAGTTCGTCTTCGCGACGACCGAGCCCGAGAAGGTCATCGGCACGATCCGCAGCCGCACCCACCACTACCCCTTCAGGCTCGTGCCGCCCGGTCAGCTGTCGGACTACATGCAGCGGCTGTGCGAGCAGGAGGGCGTCGCGGTGGCGCCGGGGGTGCTGTCCTTCGTCACCCGCGCCGGTGGCGGCTCGGTCCGTGACTCGCTGTCGGTGCTCGACCAGCTCATCGCCGGGTCCACCGACGAGGGCCTCACCTACGAGAGCGCCGCCGCCCTGCTCGGGTTCACCGACGGCGAGCTGCTCGACGCCACCATCGACGCGTTCGCCGTGGGCGATGCGGCCGGGGTGTTCCACCAGGTCGACCGGGTCATCGAGACCGGGCTCGACCCGCGCCGGTTCGTCGAGGACCTGCTCGAGCGCCTCCGCGACCTCATCGTCGTGGCTGCGGTGCCCGACGGCGCCTCGTCGGTGCTGCGCGGCCTGCCCGAGGACCAGCTCGAGCGGATGCGGGAGCAGTCGGCAGCGTTCGGCAACGGCGCGCTGTCCCGGGCCGCCGACATCGTCAACGCCGGGCTCACCGAGATGACCGGGGCCACGGCCCCGCGCCTGCAGCTCGAGCTCATCTGCGCCCGCGTCCTACTGCCGGGTGCCTCCGGCGAGAGCGGGTACGCCGCGCGCCTCGACCGCCTCGAGCGCCGCCTCGACGTCGAGGGGGTGCCCACCGTCGCCGCTCGCGTCCAGGCGCCCGTCCAGCCGGTCGCGTCCGCGGCCCCCGCTGTCCCGGCCGGCCCCAGCGCCCCGGCCGCACCGGCCCAGCGGCCCGAGACCCCGCTCTCCGCACCACCGACCGTGACCACGCCCGTCGTCGAGCGTCCGGCCGAGGGCGTGACGCGCGAGGGCGTCGAGCCGGCGCCGGAGCCGGAGCCGGATCCCGAATCGGAGCGCGAGCACGACCCCGGGCACGACTCCGAGCACCGCCCGGAGCCTTCGCAGGCCCAGCGGCCGCAGGGAGTCGAGCAGCCGCCGCCCACCCAGGCCCAGTCGGCACCGGCCGAGTCGGCACCGGCCCAGTCGGCACCGGCCCAGTCGACGCAGGACCAGGCGCAGCCGGAGCGCCCCGCCGCCGGCGGTCTGGACACGGCTGCCATCCGCCGCGCGTGGCCCGACATCCTGGGCTGGATCTTCAAGCACAAGCGCACCACCTGGACCCTGCTGTCCGAGCACGCGACGGTCCACGAGTTCGACGGTCGTCGGGTGGTCCTCGGCATCTCGACCGTGGGGATCGCCAACACCTTCCGGCACGGCCCCCACGCCGACCTCGTCCGCCAGGCGCTCATCGACGTGCTCGGGGTCGACGCCCGTGTCGAGGGCATCCCGGTGCCGGACGCCCGGCTCTCGGCGCCCAGTGGCGAGTCGCACCCCGTGGTCGGTCGTGAGGAGACGTCGCAGGGCTTCCACGAGCCGGGTTCCGCCGCTGCCGGTGGTGGGTCGGCGCCGGGGGGAGGCGCGCCCGGTCCCGCCGCCGGTGCGTCGCCGTCCGGTGACGCCGGTGGGCGCGCTGCCGCCGCCTATGCCGCGAGCGGTGCCGTGGCCCCGACCCCGGAGTCCGGTGACGGCGGGTGGGCCAGTGCCGCCTCGGCACCCAGCAGCGGCCCGTCGTGGGCCACCGAGCCCGCACCGGGGTCCCCGGCCATCGCCGTCGCCCCCGCCCAGCCCGGCTCCCTCCTCGCCCGGGCCAAGGCCGAGGTCGCGGCCGAGGAGCCGGAGCGCACGCCGGAGACCTACGTCGCGGACGACAGCGCCGCCAGCGACGACGACGAGGACATCGAGGCGGTCGGCGACGTGGGCCGCCCGGTCATCGAGCGGATCCTCGGCGGCAGGGTCATCGACGAGGGCTGACGCCGTGCTGACCCGTCCGACTGCCGCCGAACGCGCCGCCACCCTCCCCGGTGACGACCTGCTGGCGGGCGCGGACGTGGTCATGGACCGCGCCTTCAGCCTCCCGGCACCGCCCGACCAGGTCTGGCCGTGGCTGGTGCAGCTCGGCAAGCGGAGGGCGGGGTGGTACCTCCCGGCGCTCCTCGAGCGGCTGGTCCCGCCCGCCCGCCGGGGCCTGCGGCACCTGGACCAGCGCCACCTCGGGCTGGCCGTCGGCGACGTCATCCCCGACTGGGGTGGCCGCGACGCCACCTTCACCGTCGCGTCCCTCGAGCCGTCCGCCCACCTGCTGCACACCTCCACCCGGGGACACACCCACCTCACGTGGTGCCTGCGGCTGCGTCCCGAGGGGGCGTCGGGCACCCGGCTGCACCTGCGGCTGCGGATGGCCCCGGTGAAGCACCCGGTGCTGGCCGGCCGGCTCGGCGGCCTCGTCGACCAGCTGACGGTCATGGGCCTGGCGGCAGGGCTGCGCGAGCGCGTCCGGTCGGGTGGCTGACACCGGCAGGGCATAGGCTCACCCGTGTGTACGAAGGCGTGGTCCAGGACCTCATCGACGAGCTCGGGCGACTGCCCGGGGTCGGTCCCAAGAGTGCCCAGCGCATCGCCTTCCACCTCCTGCAGTCCGACGCCGTCGACGTGAAGCGGCTGGTCGACGCCCTCACCGAGGTCAAGGCCAAGGTGCGCTTCTGCGCCACCTGCGGCAACGTCGCGGAGGGCGAGCAGTGCCGCATCTGCGCCGACCCGCGCCGCGACGTCAGCTCGATCTGCGTCGTCGAGGAGCCCAAGGACGTCGTGGCCATCGAGCGGACGCGGGAGTTCCGCGGCCGCTACCACGTGCTCGGCGGCGCGATCAGCCCCATCGAGGGTGTCGGCCCCGACGACCTGCGCATCAAGGAGCTCATGACCCGGCTGGCCTCCGGCGAGGTCACCGAGGTCATCATCGCCACCGACCCCAACCTCGAGGGCGAGGCGACCGCGAGCTACCTCGCCCGGTTCCTGCGCCCCATGGGGCTCAAGGTCACCCGGCTCGCCTCGGGACTGCCCGTGGGTGGAGACCTGGAGTATGCGGACGAGGTCACCCTCGGCCGCGCGTTCGAAGGAAGGCGTTTGCTCGATGTCTGAGGACCTCAAGGTGCTGGCCGACGAGTCTGCCGGTGACGCCCGGCACTACCTCGCCACCGTGACCGAGGTGGCCTCCGGCTCCGCGCCCGACGCAGCCATCCCCATGACCCTGCTGGCGCTGTCGCAGGCCCTGGTCATGGGCACGAGGCTCGCCGCGATCCAGGACATCGTGCCGGCCGAGCGCTTCGAGGCCGACACGGCCGAGGCCGAGCTCGACCCGCTGCGCACCGGGTTCGCCAACCTCTTCGAGGGCCTCGACGAGTACGCCGACGTCGTCGACCCGGTGACCTCGCCCGAGCTGACCACGGGGTCGCTGTCCAACGACGTCGCGGTCGTGGCCGGGGCCCTGTCGCACGGCCTGCGCCACTACGACGCGGGTCGGGTGTCCGAGGCGCTCTGGTGGTGGCAGTTCAGCTACCTGTCCGACTGGGGCGAGCGGGCGGCCTCGGCGCTGCGCGTGCTGCAGTCCCTGCTCAGCCACATCCGGCTCGACGCCGACGCCGAGACCATCTCCGAGGCGGAGTTCGACGCGCTCCACCCCTGACCGGGACCGGGCAACCGGCTCAGGCGATCCGGGTCCCGTTCGGCAGTCGGCGGACCGGGGTGCGCAGGCGTCGCCCGGCCACGGTCGCCGCACCGGTACCGGCGAGGAGCAGGAAGGCCAACCCGTACGGCCAGACCGGCGAGGTCTGCAGCGCCTTCTCGATGGGGTCGGACGACGAGGACGCGCTGGTGTCGTCGACCCAGCACTCGTCGCTGACCCCGCCCGGGCCGTTGCGGGCGAGCCTGGCGCCGCCGCTGATCCAGCGCATGGGGGTGAAACCTGCCGTCGCCACCTCGTTGGACTGGTGGCGCGGCTTGGACGGCGCCGCGTCGGCCACGACCACGAACGGGTTGAGCGGCAGCATCCACCAGATGCGCTCGGTGTGCGCGACGTCGGCGGTCCGGGTGAAGGTCGTGCAGTCGGCGCGGGTCGGCTGACCAGCCTTCATGAGCTGGTCGATCTGCTCCTGCGTGAGGGTGGGGTCGGAGGGGTCGATGTTCGGCGGCTGGTGGGTGTCGTACCAGTTGTCGGGGATCCCGAAGACCGTCTGCTGCTCCTTGTCGGTGACGAGGAACGCCGAGAGGGCGAAGCCGATGGTCGTCCCGAACACGAGTGCGCCCATGGTCAGGTAGGTGAGCACCGCCGAGGCGATGGGCCTGGCCGTCAGGGTGGAGAACATCAGCCCGACGGTGCAGACCACCGCGAGCACGAGCACGAGGACCAGCAGCGACAGCAGGATCCGCCCGAAGGAGATGCCGCCCTCGAACCAGGCCCAGGCCATGAAGGGCAGCGCGCTGACGAGGAACGCCATCGACAGCGCCCAGGCCGCGACGAGCTTGCCGAGCACGATGTCCCAGTGCGTGAGCAGCGTGGTCTGCAGCGTGGCGAGCACACCGTGCTCTCGGTCGCCGTTGACCGAGGTCGCCGTGAGCGAGGGGACGATGAGCATGGCGAGCCCGAGCACGAAGAACACGACCACGTCGTACATCGACTCACCGGAGCGCAGCTGCTCGTCGTTGGTGGCGTAGTAGGCGAGGAACGCCACGAGGGCGATGACGGCCACCCAGATGCCGAGGACCACGGGCCACTTGGAGGTCCGCACCCGCTGGCGCAGCTCCAGGGCCGCGACCGTCCTGATCCCGTGCCAGCTCATCGCCGGTCCTCCGTCGCTGCGAGGTAGGCCGACTCGAGGGCGCCCTGGCTGCGCGCGTAGCCGGTGACGCGGATGCCGTCGCGGACCAGGTCGGCCAGCAGCCGGGCGGCGTTCTCCTCACCGGCGACCTCGACCTCGGTGAGGCCGCCGCCGACCCGGCGCGCGGGCACGTGGTGGTCGGCCAGCCAGGCCGTGAGGCCGTCGGGGTCGAGGGAGTCGATGCGCCAGGACGCCGTGGCCGTCACGGCGTACTCGGCGTCGAGGCTCTGGGTCTGCAGGCTGCGGCCGCGCGCCACGATGACGGCGCGGTCGGCCACCTCCTGGAGCTCGGTGAGGATGTGGCTCGACACGAGGACCGTCTTGCCCTGGGCGGCGAGGCCGCGCAGCACGTCCCGGAGCTCGATACGGCTGCGCGGGTCGAGCCCGGAGGCGGGCTCGTCGAGCAGCAGCACGCTGGGGTCGTTGACCAGTGCCCTGGCCAGCCCCAGGCGCTGCTTCTGCCCGCGTGACAGGACGCGGGCCCGGCGGTCGGCGAGGTCGTCGAGGTGCACGGTCGCGAGGAGCGCGTCGGTCCGGGTCCGTGCCAGCTCGGGCGCGATCCGGTACGCGGCGGCGACGGTGAGGAGCACCTCCCTGACCGTGAGCGCGTCCCAGGTGCCGAACCCGTCGGGCATCCACCCGATCCGCGACCGCACCTGCATGGGCTGCGTGACGGGGTCGAGCCCGTCGATGCGGATCGCGCCCTGGTCCGGGACCAGGAGGGTCGCGAGCATGAGCAGCAGAGTCGTCTTGCCGGAGCCGTTGGGACCGATCAGCGCAGTGACCTCACCGGGGTTGGCCGTGAGGCTGATGCTGTCGACCGCGAGGACGTCGCCGAACGCGCGGCGGACCCCCTGAACCTCGATGGTCATGCAGGGGAAGGTAGCGCCTGCGTGGAGCCCGGACGCCGGTTTCGGCGAAGTGGTGCCGAACCGGTACTAGCGGTGCACCGGGGGCGCCGGGGCCGCTGACAACGGGGTCGCCTCGGCGAGGTCGAGCCGGTCGTTCCACCTGGCGATGAGGTCGACCGACTTCAGCAGCCGGGCTGAGACCGGCCCGGCGCAGCTCGCGACGTCGACGACCTCGCGCACCCAGGTGTCGACGTCGGCGCCGGCGGCGACGAGCCGGTAGGCGACGGCGAGGACGCCGGTGCTCTTCCACACGCTCTCGCCCGCGGGGATCTGGTCGATGTTGGGCCGGCCGCCAAGCAGCTCGTTGAGCCGGCGACCGACCGCGCGCGGCGGGCCGAGCGGGCAGTAGAGGCTGGGTTCCTCGAAGCTCGGCCCCGCCCCCGCGTACACGTGCTGCGGCTCGGTGGCGGCGACCGCGGCGACGGGCAGGCCGGGGAGGACGCGCACCCCGACGCCCCAGGTGACCTGCACGGCCTCCGGGACCCGGCGCGCCCACGCGACCGTCTCCAGGGCCGTCTCCCACGTCTCTCCCGGCATGCCGAACATGAGGTTGAGCACCGAGGTGACCTCGTGCCGGACCAATACGTCGACGAGCTGGTCGAGGTGGCGGCGTCGCACCGGGCGCCGGTTGGCCAGCAGGACGCTGTCGACGGCGGAGTCGACGGTGATCTCCGGGTAGCCGTTGGTGGCCTTGACGAGCTCGGCGAGCCGGTCGGAGAAAGGGCGCGGGTTGAGGTAGCCGGACCAGCGCAGGTCCGGCGCGTACCCGCGGTCGACGATGCCCTGCAGCACCGCGACGGCGTGGTCCTCGGTCGGGAGGTTGAGCTCCTCGTCGGCGAAGTGGATGTCGGCGACGACCCCCACCTCGCGCGACCGGGTGACCACCTCGCCGATCTCGTCGAGGACGAGGTCGAGGGAGTAGTTGGCGTTGACCCCGGAGGTGTTGGAGGACGTGCAGTAGGAGCAGAACATCCCGCAGCCGGTGCGGGTGCGCACCGGCACGGAGAAGACAGGGGCCCACCACGGGTCACGTCGCGTCGTCGTACCCAGCGCGGCCGTCGCCGGGCGCACGGGGAGGGTGCACCCCCGGTGGACGAGGCCGTCGACCCCGCTCAACGGCGCGGAGGTCCGGACCCGGTGCGCGAGGTCGACCACCGCGGCCTCGCCGTTGCCGAGGATGCCGAGGTCGACGCCGAGCTCGCCCAGCAGGAGCTGGGGAGCGGTCGGGAACGCGGCGCCGCCGACGACGAAGGTGGCCTCCGGGGCGCCCCTCCGCGCGGCGTCGACGAGCCCCCGGATCTGGCGCAGCAGCGGGGTGCTGTCACTGGACAGGTCGGAGCCGTCCGTCGTCTCGACCGGGACGAGGGTGTCCACGACGCGCAGCGAGAAGCCCACGAGTTCGGGGGCCAGCTCGCGCAGGCGGGTGGTGAGGTGGCCCTCCGCCTCGTCCTCGGGCCGCTCGAGGTACGGGTCCACGATGGACACGACCGCGCCGGACGCCTCGAGGGCGGTGCGCAGGCGGTGCAGGCCGTACGGGGGCACGGGGCGCCAGGCCTGCCAGGGGTTGGCGTGGACCAGGCAGATCCGCATGCCGGTGAGGTCGGCCCGCATCACCGGGACCGGTGTCTGGCTGCGCATGGCGTCGGTCGTCTCTTCCTGTCTGCGTCTCGAGTCAGCGGCCGGTCAGCGGCCGGTCGGCGCGTGGTCGGGGGCGTCGACCAGCATCACGACCTTGAGGTGGTGCCAGCTCCGGGCGGCGACGACGATCGCGGTCAGCCCGGCCACGGCGAAGGACCACCGGGGCCCGAGGTAGCCGCCGGCGAGCGCCCCCAGGCCGAGGGCGACCATGGAGGCGAGTCGGCTCGCACCGTTCGCGGCCGCGCTGACCTTGCCCCGGTCCGCCTCGACGGTGCGGGTGAGCAGCACCGGCCACAGGCAGACGGTCGAAGCCATGACGAACAGCCCGATGCCAGCGAAGGCGAGGGCCAGCACCACCTCGTCGGGGGCGGCGCCCGCCACGAGCATGGAGGCCCCGGCGCCGGCCACCCCACCGATCGCGAGGCGGACGCGCGAGCGCTCGGTGCGCATCGTGGACGCCCAGGCCGCGCCGGCCACGGTGCCGGCGGCGCTGGCCGCCTGGACGAGGCCGAAGACGGTGGTCGACGCGTCGAGGCTGTCCCGGACGAGGAAGACCTCGAGCACGTTGGCCGTCTCCAGCGCGAGGACGAACGGGACCATCGACGACAGCAGGGTCCAGCTGACCGGGTCGGCGTGCAGGACCCGGAAGCCGGCGGCCGACCAGACCTGCGCCGCGAGCGTGAGGGGGGCGCCGTGGGGGTCGCCGTGCCGGCGGGTCCGGACGGCGGCCGCGGCAGCGGCGAGGGCGACGAACGCCCCGAGCGCGATCCACAACGGCGCGTCGTGCCCGAAGTGGCCGGCGGTCACGCCGGCCACCGCGGCCCCGATGACCCCGGTGACGGCGAGCGCCCCCTGCTGGACCGCCGTGGCCCGGCCGAGGTTGTGCTCGCCGACGGCCCGCGGCAGGAGCGCGGCCCAGGTCGGGTTGGCGAACGACTGGCCGAGCTGGAGGGCGATGACGAACACGTACATCTGCGGCCCCGTGCCGGTCAGGACGAGGCCGGCGAGGGCGGCAGCCTGCACGAGGGAGGCGCAGACGAGGATGCGCCGGGAGTCCGAGCGGTCGGCCACGTGGCCGGCGATCCCCACGGTCAGGGCCATGGGCAGCGCGAAGGCCGCCAGTAGCAGCGCCATGCCGCTCGCGCCGCCGCCCTCGTCGTGGACGCGCAGCGTGAGCGCGAACAGCGTGAGGGTGTCCCCGGTGTAGGACAGCACCCGGGCGGGGAGGATGACGCGCAGGTCGCGGATGTGCCAGAGCGCGCCGCGGCCTCGGCTCCTGGCACCCATGGTCACAACCCCTGACGTGTCTCACCCGGCGTGCGCGACGGCATCGACGGGGTCCCTGCTCGACCCGCGGCACCCCGTACGAGGCGGGCGCCACCCACCGCCTCCGGTGCAGCAGCATGCACTGTAAACGGACATCGGTCCGTTCGCCGCCACAACCTGCTGGTCAATCCCCCGAGAGGCCGACCGCGTCCCTGCGCGACGGGCCACCGGTCCAGGGGTCGGCGTCCGGCATGCGGCAGCCGCGTCCCACCATGAGGACGGTCGTTAGACTGGTCGTTCCGCGCGGACGTGGACCCCACGTGCGCCCCCTGCACCGTCGTCTGGTCCCCAGGAGTCCCACCGTGCCGATCGTCGTCCAGAAGTACGGCGGCTCATCGCTGGCTGACGCCGCCAGCATCAAGCGGGTCGCCCGCCGCATCGCCGAGGCGAAGAAGGCCGGCAACGACGTCTGCGTGGCCGTGTCGGCCATGGGCGACAGCACCGACGAGCTGCTCGACCTCGCCAACGAGGTCAGCCCCCAGCCGCCGCCGCGCGAGATGGACATGCTGCTCACCGCGGGGGAGCGCATCTCCATGGCACTGGTCGCGATGGCGATCGCCGACCTCGGCTACACCGTCCGCTCCTTCACGGGCAGCCAGGCGGGCGTCATCACGGACTCCTCGCACGGCAAGGCGCGGATCATCGACGTGACGCCCGGACGCGTGACCGACGCCCTCGACAAGGGGCACATCGTCATCGTCGCCGGGTTCCAGGGGGTCAGCCAGGACACCAAGGAGATCACCACGCTGGGCCGTGGCGGCACCGACACCACCGCCGTGGCGCTCGCCGCGGCGCTCGGCGCCGACGTGTGCGAGATCTACACCGACGTCGACGGCGTCTTCACGGCCGACCCCCGGATCGTCCCCGCCGCCCGCAAGATCTCCCGCATCTCCAACGAGGAGATGCTCGAGCTGGCCGCGTCCGGCTCCAAGGTCCTGCACCTGCGCAGCGTCGAGTACGCGCGCCGCTTCGCCATCCCGATCCACGTCCGCAGCTCCTTCTCCGCGAAGGAGGGCACCATCGTCACGGACACCCCCACCACCACCAACGCAGGAGACACCGTGGAAGCCCCCATCATCGCCGGTGTCGCCCACGACCGCAGCGAAGCGAAGATCACGGTCGTCGGCGTCCCCGACCACCCCGGCAAGGCCGCCGAGATCTTCCAGACGTGCGCCGACGCCGAGATCAACATCGACATGATCGTCCAGAACGTGTCGGCGACCGAGACCGGCCTGACCGACATCTCGTTCACCTGCCCGAAGACCGACGGCCAGACCGGGGTGCAGGCGCTGCGCAAGGTGCAGCAGTCGGTGGGCTTCGGCTCGATCCTCTACGACGACCAGATCGGCAAGCTGTCGCTCGTGGGCGCCGGCATGCGCTCGCACCCCGGCGTCTCGGCCACGTTCTTCAAGGCGCTCGCCGACACCGGGGTCAACATCGAGATGATCTCCACCTCGGAGATCCGCATCTCCGTGGTCACCCGCGCCGACGTCCTCGACGACGCCGTCCGGGCGGTCCACACGGCGTTCGGCCTGGACTCCGCCGACGGGGAAGCAGTGGTCTACGGGGGCAGCGGCCGGTGACCTCACTCGCCTCGAGGGCCCCCAGGCCGACCCTGGCCCTGGTGGGTGCGACGGGCGCGGTGGGTTCGGTCACCCAGCAGGTGCTCGCGATGCGGGCCGACATCTGGGGGGAGATCCGGGCTGCTGCCGCGCCCGAGGACGCCGGGACCGAGCTGACCGTCTGCGGTCGTGACGTCGTCGTCCAGCACCTCACCCCCGAGTTCTTCGACGGGGTCGACATCGCGCTGGTCGACCTGCCGGCCCCGGTCGCCGCCGTCTGGGCGCCGATCGCGGCGGAGCGCGGCGCGGTCGTCATCGACAACAGCTCTGCGCTGCGCGGTGACCCCGACGTGCCGCTCGTGGTGCCCGAGGTCAACCCGCTCCAGGTCCGCAACCGCCCCCGGGGCATCATCGCCAACCCCGGCGCCACGACGCTGACCATGATCGACGCGCTCGGGGTCCTGCACGCCGGGTGGGAGCTCACCGAGCTCGTCGTCGCCACCTACCAGGCGGCTTCCGGTGCGGGACGGGCCGGTATGGCGCGCCTGCACGACGAGCTCGAGGTGGTGGCCGGCCACCGGGAGCTCGGGCAGCAGCCCGGCGACGTGCGACGGCTCATCGAGTTCGAGCTCGGGACGGAGTCCCCGTTCCCCGCGCCGCTGGCGCTCAACGTCCTGCCCTGGATCGGGACCGCGGCCGAGGACGGCTGGACGACCGAGGAGCTGAAGATCCGCAACGAGACCCGCAAGGTGCTCGGCCTGCCGGACCTGCGGGTCTCCGCGACCTGTGTCCGGGTCCCGGTGATCTCCACGCACTCGGTGGCGGTCCACGCGACCTTCGCCCGGCCGATCGACGTCGACGAGGCCCGCCAGGCGCTCGTGGAGGCACCCGCGGTCGTGGTCCTCGACGACCCGGAGACGGCCGAGTTCCCCACCCCCAACGACACGGTCGGCTCGGACCCGCGGTTCGCGGGCCGGCTGCGCCAGGCGCTCGACTTCCCCAACACCCTCGACTTCTTCATCTGCGGTGACAACCTGCGCAAGGGCGGGGCGCTCAACATGGTGCAGGTCGCCGAGCTGGTCGCCCGCGACCTCGCCGTCGTCGCCTGAGGGCAGGGGTCCCACCGGCTGGACGCATCGGTCCACGCGCTGGGCGCGGGCGCCGCGCCACGGGGGCGTGACGGACAATGGTGGCCGGGGCCGCGTTCGTCACGTCTCGGTGACGAACGCGTCGTCGCGCGTGTCGCTTGACATGTGACTCGTGTGACTGATGTGACGATTGGGGCTCCACGATGATGAGCCAGGGGGCAGAGGACATGGACGACGAGGACCGCACTCCGACGAGGGTCTGGCGGCGCCACCGGCTGCGCCAGATCATGCTGTTCGTCACCGTCCCGGGGGTGCTGCTCGGCACCGCGAGCATCACGGCTGCCTACTCCAGCGGGTGGATGACGCCGGCGCCGCCGAAGGCGGCGTGCCAGCCCACCGTCGTCCCCGCACCTGCCCGGGGCTCCTTCACCGTCAACGTCATGAACGCCACCGGCGTCAGCGGCACCGCGGCCAAGGTCGCGGCCGGCCTCGGCAAGCGGAAGTTCTCCGTCGGTGGGATCAGCAACGCGCCTGACTCCTGGTACGTGACGCCGTCCGCCGTGGTCCACCACGGTCCCAAGGGTCTCGACCAGGCGCTGCTCGTCGCGTCGCAGATCCCCGGGGCCAAGCTCTTCGAGGACACCCGCACCACCAGGACCGTGGACGTGGTGGTCGGTCTCGGCTTCAAGGGCCTCGTGCCGCTGCCCGCCCGGCTCAAGCCGATCCCGTCCGAGGTCGCGGTCAACGTCTACAACACGACGTACAAGACCGGCCTCGCCAAGACCGTCGCCGACCAGGTCGCGGCGCGCGGCTTCAAGGTCAAGGACGTCTCCAACGACCCGCTGCGCACCCTGCAGCTCGGCACCGCGGTGATCCGCTACGGCGAGGACGGCGACCTCGCCGCCGCCCTGCTCAAGCAGCACGTCCCGGGCGCCCAGCTCCTCAAGGACGACCGCCGGGGCACGGGGCTCGACCTCGTGATCGGCAACGCGTACACCGCCCTGGTGCCCCTCGCCGAGGTGCCGCCGCTGCCCGCCCGCCCCAAGCTGCCCACCCCCACCGTCGCCCGGCCCTGCGCCGACAGCTGACCGGGGCCGACGACTGACCCGTCCTGCTCGGGGCGCCGCCCGCGGAGGGCGGCGCCCGGCAGGCCCGGGCCGTGGACCGTGCTTGTCCCGAGGGGACGAAACGGGCACAGTGGTGGCCCGATGCGCCTCCCACACCGGTATGCCGTGCCCCTCCTGGTGCTGCCCCTCACCCTCGTCGCCGGGTGTGGAGGCGACCCCGCGGCCCCCGCGGCGGACGTGACCGCGGCGACGACGTACACGACGGTCCCGCCACTGCCGACTCCCACCGCCACGACCTCGGCGGTGCCGAAGGCCACCACGCCGAAGGCGACGAAACCCACCACTGCGCGGACGGTGGCCAGACAGACCACCCGCCACACGGCGTCGCCGAGCCCCCGGGCGACCGCGCCGAAGCCGGTGACCTCGTTGCCCCCCGTGCCCCGGTCCGGCGCCGAGCCGGCCGTGCGGTTCCCCACCAACGAGCCTGCGGTGGGCGCGGGCGCCAACGCCACCGTCGGGGCGGTGCCCGACTCGGCGTGGTCGCGTATGGTGGGCTACTCCTGGACGGCCGGCTGCCCCGTGGGCCGCGCGCAGCTGCGGTGGGTGCGGGTGAACTTCTGGGGGTTCGACGGCAAGCGGTCCCGCGGGTCCCTGGTGGTCAACGCGTCCATCGCCGACGAGGCCGCAGCCGCCTTCACCAGCCTCTACGAGCAGCACTTCCGCATCCGCCAGATGAAGCCGATGGACTCGGGCTGGGGCCACAACCCGAAGGGACCGGGCGCCGACGACTACGCCGCGATGGAGGCGGACAACACCTCCGCCTTCAACTGCCGCTACGTGGGCGGCGAGGAGGCGAGCAAGGTCTACAGCAAGCACGCCTACGGCACGGCCATCGACGTCAACGACTTCGAGAACCCGTACGTCGCCGACAACGGCACCGTGTACCCCGACCGCTACTGGCTGACCCGACGTGGGCCGGCCGCAGGGGTGTTCTCCTCGAGCAGCAGCTCAGCGGTGCGCGCCTTCACCTCGCAGGGGCTGCGCTGGGGCGGCCTGTGGAGCAACCCCGACCTCCAGCACTTCGACCGATGAGCGGCGTTCCGAACCGCGTCGGCACGCGCGCGCGCACCGCGGCCGTCGTGGCCGCCGCGACCGCGCTCGGCCTCCTCGCTGCGGGCTGCGGATCCGACCAGCAGGAGGCGGCGCCCGCCACGACGCCGCCCAGCCCGACGTCGACCGCCACGACGACGACCACGGCACCCCCGCGCACGACGACCGCGCGGCCACCGTCGACCACCCGTGCCACACCGAAGGCCACGCACCGTCCCTCGGCGACCAGGTCGAGCACGAAGCCCCGCCCCTCGAGCCGCCCCGCACCGAAGCCGTCGCCACGACCCTCGCCGACCCCGTCGGCCGCGACGTGCCAGGTCCCTGCCGGCGTCAGCGCCGCCCAGGTCGTCCTCGTCACCTCGTCCGGCTCCTCGGCGACGGTCCGCGCCTGCCGCCGGTCCGGGGGCCGCTACCTGCTGTCGCTCGGTCCCTACGCCGGCCACGTCGGCCGCAACGGTGTGAGCTCGGCCAAGCGGGAGGGTGACCTGCGCACGCCGATAGGCACGTTCCCGCTGCGCGGTGGCTTCGGGGTCCGGGCCGACCCGGGATTGGCCATGGGCTGGTTCAGGGTCGACAGCAGGGACGTCTGGGTGGACGACAGCGGCTCGTCGCTCTACAACACCCACCAGCGCACGCCCGCCGACGGACGGTGGAGCTCCGCGGAGGAGCTCCTCAACAGCCCGGCCTACGACTACGCCCAGGTCGTCGGCTACAACGAGTCGCGCACCCCGGGGCGCGGGTCGGCGATCTTCTTCCACGTCGACCTCGGCCACGGCACCGCCGGCTGCATCTCGCTGCCCGCCGGGCCGCTGCTCGCCGTGATGCAGTGGGAGCGGCCCGGCGCCGTGATGTCCATTCGCTGAGGGTCCTCTGGCCGCACCCGCCGCCACACGGCAGAGTGGCCCCATGCCTGTGCAGACCGTCGCCATGCTCACCGCGGGAGGGCTCGCGCCCTGTCTGTCCTCAGCCGTCGGGGGACTCATCGAGCGCTACACCGAGATCGCCCCGGACGTGCGCGTCATCGCCTACCGCAACGGGTACGCCGGGCTGCTCACCGGTGACTCGGTGGAGGTCACCGACGAGGTGCGCGCCAACGCCCACCGGCTGCACGCGTTCGGCGGCAGCCCCATCGGCAACAGCCGGGTCAAGCTGACCAACGTCGAGGACTGCGTACGGCGCGGGCTCGTGCAGGAGGGCCAGGACCCCCTGCACGTGGCGGCCGAGCAGCTGACCAGGGACGGGGTCGACGTGCTGCACACCATCGGCGGCGACGACACCAACGGCACGGCCGCCGACCTCGCCGCCTACCTGCACTCCAACGGGTACGAGCTCACCGTGGTGGGCCTGCCCAAGACGATCGACAACGACGTTGTCCCGATCCGCCAGTCGCTCGGCGCGTGGACCGCGGCGGAGCAGGGCGCGGTCTACGCGCGCAACATCGTGGCCGAGCACTCCTCCAACCCCCGCATGCTCATCGTCCACGAGGTCATGGGGCGCAACTGCGGCTGGCTCACCGCGGCCACCGCCCTCGAGCACCACCGCTGGGTGCAGCAGGCGCAGTTCGCCGGCTGGCTCGAGAACGCGCCGGAGCGCTGGGACGTGCACGGCGTCTTCGTGCCGGAGCGGCCGTTCGACATCGAGCAGGAGGCGGCACGCCTGCGCGGCCTCATGGACGAGCTCGACGGCGTCAACCTCTTCGTCTCCGAGGGTGCGGGGCTCGCCGAGATCGTCGCCTCCATGGAGGCGTCGGGCGCGGAGGTGCCCCGGGACCCCTTCGGGCACGTCCAGATCGACAAGGTCAACCCGGGCCAGTGGTTCGCCAAGCAGTTCGCCGAGCTGCTCGGTGCCGACAAGGTGCTCGTCCAGAAGAGCGGCTACTTCTCCCGCTCCGCAGCTCCCAACGCCGCGGACCTCGCCCTCATCCGGCAGTGCACCGACCACGCCGTCGACGCGGCGCTGCGCGGCGAGTCCGGCGTCGTCGGGCAGGACGAGGAGAGGGGGGACGAGCTGCGCGCCATCGAGTTCTCCCGCATCAAGGGTGGCAAGGCGTTCGACACCTCGGTGGAGTGGTTCACGACGCTGCTTGCCGACCTCGGCCAGTCGTAGCAGGGTCGGGGCATGACGACGTCGTCCTCCACCGCCCCGCACCCCGGCACCGCGGCCTACCGATCAGCACGCGACCAGCTCCTGGCCCTCTCCGGGCAGCACGACCGGGCGATGGCCGAGTTCCGTTGGCCCGTCGTGGGTCCCCGGTTCAGCTGGGCGGTCGACTGGTTCGACGTGGTGGCCCGCGGCAACGACCGCCTCGCCCTGTGGATCGTCGAGGAGGACGGGTCCGAGCAGCGGGTCACCTACGACGAGATGGCCACCCGGTCCGACCAGGTCGCCGTGTGGCTCTCCGGGCTCGGCGTCGGCAAGGGCGACCGGGTCCTGCTCATGCTCGGCAACCAGGTCGAGCTCTGGGAGACGATGCTCGCGGTCGCCAAGCTGGGCGCGGTCATCATGCCCACCACCGCAGCCCTCGGGCCGGCCGACCTGCGTGACCGCGTCGACCGCGGGGGTGCACGCGTCGTCGTCGCCAACGCCGCGGACGCAGCGAAGTTCGAGGAGGTGCGCGGCGAATACCTGCGCGTCGTCGTCGGCGACGTCGATGGCTGGCACCCCTACGCGGACTCGTATGCAGCGCAAGGCCATCCGTTCGAAGGTGTCACCGCCGCGACCGACCCTCTCCTCGTCTACTTCACCTCCGGGACGACGAGCAAGCCCAAGCTGGTCGAGCACACGCAGGTCTCCTACCCCGTCGGGCACCTCTCGACGATGTACTGGATCGGAGGGCGCCCGGGGGACGTGCACCTCGCGATCAGCTCGCCGGGCTGGGCCAAGCACGCCTGGTCGTGCTTCTTCGCGCCGTGGATCGCGGAGGCGACGATCTTCGTCTACAACTACACGCGGTTCGACGCGGCGGCCCTGCTGGAGCAGATCCGACGGGCCGGCGTGACGACGTTCTGCGCGCCACCGACGGTGTGGCGCATGCTGATCCAGGCCGACCTCGGGGGCGGAGGCGGGTCGCTGCGCGAGCTGCTCGCCGCCGGGGAGCCGCTCAACCCCGAGGTCATCAGCCAGGTCGAGAAGGCCTGGGGCCTGACCATCCGCGACGGCTACGGCCAGACCGAGACGACCCTGCAGATCGGCAACATCGCGGGTGACCGGGTGAAGCCGGGCTCGATGGGCCGGCCCATGCCCGGGGTGCCGGTGGCCCTGGTCGACCCGCTCACCGGCGAGGTCGGCGACGAGGGGGAGATCGTTCTCGACCTCTCGAAGCACCCGGTCAACCTCATGACCGGCTACCTCGGTGACCCCGAACGGCAGGCCGAGGCGATGGCGGGCGGTTTCTACCACACCGGTGACGTGGCCCAGCGGGACGCCGACGGCTACATCACCTACATCGGCCGCACCGACGACGTGTTCAAGGCCAGCGACTACAAGATCTCGCCGTTCGAGCTCGAGAGCGTGCTGATCGAGCACCCCGCCGTCGCAGAGGCGGCCGTCGTGCCCGCGCCCGACCCGACCCGGCTCGCCGTGCCCAAGGCATACGTCGCGCTGGCAGCCGGGTGGGAGCCCGACGCCGAGACGGCGCGGGCGATCCTGGCGTACGCGCGCGAGCACCTCGCGCCGTACCTGCGGGTCCGTCGCGTGGAGTTCTACGAGCTGCCCAAGACGATCTCGGGGAAGATCCGCAGGGTCGAGCTGCGCGACCGCGAGCAGCGTGCGTTCGACGGGGGCCGGTCGCTGTCGGAGGAGTTCCGGGACGACCAGTTCCCCGAGCTCAAGGGAGGACCGCGCGCCTGATCCGGTCCGCTACCGGTCGAGGGCGTCCCCCGAGTGGTCGCCGCCGTCGGAGCCCCCGTCGTCGCCGTCGTCGCCCGTCGAGGTCCGGCTGCCGTCACCGTCGCCGTCGTGGCTCCCCGAGGTGCTCGTCGACGACGGGTGGTCCGCGTCGTCGTCCTCGTGGGTCGAGCCACCGGTCACGACGGGCTCGGGTGCGTCGTCGCCCTCGTGCGACGAGCCGGCGGCGTGCTGCTCGGGTGGCGCGTCCTCGCCCTCGGTGCCGGCCTCGCGGGAGTCCCCGTCCTCGGTGGCCCTTCGTGGGGTGGCGCCGAGCGGGCTCGGACGGGTTGCGCGCCGGTGGGCGGGCGTCGAGGGTCTGCCGGAGGTGAGAGTCGCGGCAGCCGGGACTGCCGGCAGGTCGGCAGGGTCGGTGCCGGCGGGGTGCGGCAGCTCTGGGCGCGCAGGGACCACGACGGCTGGTGGCAGCGTGGGCCGGGCGGGGGACTGTGGCTCGCGCAGGGTGCCGAGCGCGGCAGCGGCGGTGGCCGTGACGAGCAGGATGCCTGCCACCGCCGTCGTCCCGGTGGCGGCGTTCCGGGCCCGGCGCGCACGGGCCGCGCGGGCCGACGCCACGGAGGCCGGGGCGGAGCCGGAGGCGCCGAGGAGGGCGGCGAGCTCCCCGGTGGGCTCGGGGGCCGGTCCGTTGCCGAGGTCCCGCAGGGAGTCCAGCACCGCGTCGAGGGGCGCGTCGCCCGACGGTCGCGCAGACCCCAGTACCGCCTCGGCCGTGGGGGCATCGAGGGACTGGTCGCCGGGGCGCGGGGTGGGGCTCATGTCGTCAGGTGTCATCGTCGGGCCGCTCGTGGGGTTACGCCGGGGTCGTGGAGGAGGGAGCGCAGGGCGAGCAGGCCGCGGCGCTGGAGCTGCTTGACGGCACCCACAGAGCGACCGAGGGCGAGGGCCGTCTCCTCGAGGCTGAGGCCGGCGACGACACGGAGAAGCACGACCTCACGCTGCCCGTCGCTGAGTGAGCCCACCAGGGCCAGCGCCTGCTCGGCGCCCAGGGCGCGGACCGCCTCGGTCTCGGCGGAGTCGCTGGAGCGCTCGTCCGTCTCGGGCAGGTAGGGCACGGTCACCGGCTGTCGCTGCCGGGCACGCAGCTCGTCGACGACCCGGGCGTGGGCGAGGGAGAACGTGAAGGTGCGCAGCCCGGCGGCTCCGCCGACGAGCTCCGGCAGGCGCCGGAAGAGGACGAGGAAGACCTCCTGCGTCAGCCCCTCGGGGTCGGTGGACCCGTGCGAGCGCAGGTAGCCGAGGACCCGGGGCGCCAGCGCCTCGTAGATCGAGCGCAGCGCCCCGGGTTCGCCTGCCGTCGCAGCAGCGACGAGCTCGTCGGTGACCGGGTGCACGGTGTGTCAGGGTGCCAGTGCCGGGTGCTCCGCGG
Source organism: Pedococcus ginsenosidimutans (assembly GCF_039544395.1). Lineage (NCBI taxonomy): Bacteria > Bacillati > Actinomycetota > Actinomycetes > Micrococcales > Intrasporangiaceae > Pedococcus > Pedococcus ginsenosidimutans. Next base: position 470,153 of record NZ_BAABLO010000001.1, on the reverse strand, counting down.
AGGGGGAGTCTCGGTGGGCGCGTCGCTCAGTCGTCGCCGTGGTCGTCGCCGTGGTCGCCACCGTCGTCGCCGCCACCGTGGTCGCCGCCGTCCCCGTGGTCGCCGCTGTGCTCGCCCTGGTCATCACCCTCGTCGTCGTGGGTGGACGTGGACGTGGGGGTGGACTCGCCCTGGTCGTCGTCGCCCTGGTCGTCGGCGTCCTCGCCCTGGTCGTCGGACTCGGTGTGGGTGGCCGTCGACGTGTGGGTGTGGTGGCTGTGGGTCGGCGCCGGGGCGTGCGAGGTCTCGGACTCGCTCGGCTCGGACGTCTCGGAGGTCTCGGTCGGCTCCGAGGTCTCCGACGTCCTGGTCTTGGTGGGCTCGGCCGTCTCGGTCTTGGTGGGCTCGGCCGTCTCGGTCTCGGTGGGCTCCGCGGTGTCGTCGTCCGAGGAGGTCGCCGTGGTCGCGGAGACGGCCGGGAGGACGTGCGAGACAGGGCTGGTCGCCGCCTGGGCGGCACCGAAGCCGATGGCGCCGAGGACGGCTGCGGCGGCTCCGGCGCCGAGGACCTTGCGCCGGAGGGGGAGCGTGCGGGCCATGTCGGTTTCCTTGCTGCTGGGGGACGGGTTCCACGGTCGTCATCGACGATGGACCTCCGGGGTTACGTCGATCGCCGTAGTTGACCAAGTCTTTACGTACAGGTGCGTGGGCTTGCGGACGGAGGCGTGGCACCGGCCCGGGCCCAGCAACCCTCGCGGGGGAGGGAACCCGGTGCGATAGTGGGCGGATGGCCGACGACATCGACATCCAGGCACGCATCAAGGGGCTGATCGAGGAGGAGCACGGGCTGCGCTCGCAGCTCGGGGCCGGCGAGATCAGCGTCGAGGAGGAGAACCAGCGGCTCCGGAGCATCGAGGTCGAGCTGGACCAGTGCTGGGACCTGCTGCGGCAGCGCCGCGCCCGGCGCGAGTTCGGTGAGGACCCGGGCGCCGCACAGGTCCGTGACGCCAAGGTCGTGGAGAGCTACCGGGGCTGACCCCACGGCGTGGCGCGGGAGCCAGCCGCGCACTGGTCGTACCCTCGAAGGGAGCCGGGTACCCGATGTGAGGGGGTGCGCACCATGCGCACGATGTCCACGACACACGACCACCTGCACGTGCCCCACCACTCCTCGAGGTGGTGGGTGGGTCACACCGCGGTCGCTGTCACGGCCACGGTCGTGGTGCTCTACATCGCGGCCGTCGTCCTGACGCTGCTCGCCGTGTACGTCCTCTAGGACACCGCGGGGCCGGACCGCGGGGCAGGGCCTTCGCCCACGGCGGCCACCCGGCCTGTCCTGTCAGTGGCCGCGGTCGACCCACTCCTGCAGGTGCGGTGCCTCCGCGCCGATCACCGTCGGGTCCCCGTGGCCGGTGAGCACCACCGTCTCGTCAGGCAGCGTGAGGACCTTGTCGCGGATCGACTCGATGATCGTGCCGAAGTCGCTGTAGGAGCGCCCGGTCGCACCCGGGCCGCCGTTGAACAGGGTGTCGCCGGTGAACACGACCCCCAGGGCCGGGGCGTAGAGGCAGCAGGAGCCGGGCGTGTGGCCGGGGGTGTGGATGACGTGCAGGTCGACGTCACCGACGGTGATGACCTGGCCGTCGGCCAGCTCGTGGTCGGGGGTCACCGGGTAGAGCTCGTCCCAGAGCATCCGGTCCGCAGGGTGGAGGTACGCCGGAGCGCGCGTGCCGTCGCAGACCTCGCCGACGGCGTTGATGTGGTCGTTGTGGGCGTGCGTGGAGATGACGCCGACGACCTTGCGCTGACGGTCGATCGACTTCACGATCGCCCGGCCGTCGTGGGCGGCGTCGATGACGACGCACTCCTTGTCGTCGCCGACGACCCAGACGTTGTTGTCGACGTCCCAGCTGCCGCCGTCGAGCTCGAACGTGCCGGAGGTGACGATGCGGTCGACCCGCACGCCCCCCGCAGAGGGGGCGATCGACGGCATACCCGGGTCGCTCACAGCACCACCACCGAGCGCAGGACCTCGCCGCGCTCCATCTTGTGGAACGCAGCCTCGACGTCGCCGAGGCCGATGCGTTCCGTCACGAAGGCGTCGAGGTCGAACCGGCCCTGGCGGTAGAGGTCGACGAGCATGGGGAAGTCGCGCGAGGGGAGGCAGTCGCCGTACCAGCTGGACTTCAGCGCACCGCCGCGACCGAAGATCTCGATCATCGGCAGGGTGACCTGCTTGTCGGGCGTGGGCACGCCGACCAGGACCACGGTGCCTGCGAGGTCGCGGGCGTAGAACGCCTGCTCGTAGGTCTCGGGCCGACCGACCGCCTCGACGACCACGTCGGCGCCGAAGCCACCGGTGAGCTCACGGACCCTCTCGACGACGTCCTCGTCCTTGCCGTTGACCGTGTGGGTGGCGCCGAAGGACTTCGCACCCTCGAGCTTCCGGTCGTCGACGTCCACCGCGATGATCGTCGTCGCCCCCGCGACGGCGGCACCGGCGATGGCCGCGTTGCCGACGCCGCCGCACCCGATGACCGCGATGGAGTCGCCGCGGCCCACGCCACCGGTGTTGACGGCCGCACCGAAGCCGGCCATCACGCCGCAGCCGAGCAGGCCCACGGCGGCGGCGTCGGCCTCGGCGTCGACCTTGGTGCACTGGCCGGCGGCCACGAGGGTCTTCTCGATGAAGGCGCCGATGCCGAGGGCGGGGGACAGCTCGGTGCCGTCCTCGAGGGTCATCTTCTGCTTCGCGTTGTGGGTGTTGAAGCAGTACCAGGGCTTGCCCTTGGCGCACGCGCGGCACTGGCCGCAGACGGCCCGCCAGTTGAGGATGACGAAGTCGCCGGGCGCGACCTCGGTGACGCCCTCACCGACCGCCTCGACGACACCGGCGGCCTCGTGGCCCAGCAGGAAGGGGAACTCGTCGTTGATGCCGCCCTCGCGGTAGTGCAGGTCGGTGTGGCAGACGCCGCACGACTGGACCTGCACGACGGCCTCCCCGGGCCCGGGGTCCGGCACGACGACGTCGACCAGCTCGACGTCGGCACCCTTGCTGCGGGCGATGACGCCCTTGACGGTCTGTGGCATGCGTCGACCCTATGCGGGGTGCGGGGGCCCTGCCACAGGCGTCCCGCCACATCCCGGGCGGCCGTGGGTGCGACTCACGGGACCGAGCGGCCAGACCGTCCTCAGCCGATCGGTCGGATGCCCGGCGAGAGGTCAGCAAATGGGCGTGAACTCGTACAGACCACCCCTATCATCCACAGCACCACGCACGCACGAGTAGGCGGCGCAGCACCGGTCAGCACCCAGGCAACGGGTCGCCGGGTCGCCGGGAAGGGGCACGATGCTCCTGCACGCTGCCTTCTTCCCGCCCCACGACGTGGTGGCGGAGCTCGCCGACGTGGTCCGCTCCGTCGCCGGGCGCCACGAGGAGTTCCGACCGGTGTCCGTGGACGACATGCACGTCCACGTCACGAGCTTCGGCAACCTCGCCCGGGCCGATGCCGCCCGGCTGGCCGACCGCCTCGTCGCGGCCACCACCGAGTGGCCGCCCGCGCCGCGCCTGGCCATGGCCGGCTGCTCCGCGCTCGCGGGCGAGGGCGACCTCACCGTGTGCGCGCCACTCGTCGGTGAGGTGGACCAGATGCGCAGCATCGCGCGGGCCATCCCGGAGGTGGCGCAGACCATGGGGCTGCACGTCGACCGGCGGCGCTTCAAGCCCCAGGTCCCGGTGGGCGAGGTGACCGCCGACACGAGCCTGCCCTACCTCGAGCGGCTTGTGGCCGCCCTCGAGGGCTACCGCGGCCCGGAGTGGGTCCTGCCGGACCTCGTGCTGCTCAAGCCGAGCTGGGCGAGCTCGGACCACGAGTCGGCCACGGCGGACATCTACGCGATCATCCCGCTCGGCGCCCCGCAGGCGGCGTCGTGAGTGGCGACGGCGTGGGCGAGGTGACGGGCGCGTCCCGTGTCCGGTCGCTGGCCGTCCGGGTCGGCAGCCACTTCACGCGGGTCGCCACGGGCGCGCGCCCCACCGAGCAGGACGTGGTGCCCTTCGCCGTGCTGCTCCTCGGCGCGGTCGGCGCCGTGGTGGCCCCCTCGCCGCAACGGCTCTCCCCCCAGGTGGGGCTCGCCCTCGCCGCCCTCGGGGTCGCCCTGGTCGCGATCTGGGTCGCGGCGCGCGGACGGCGCCGGACCTGGGTCGACCCGGTCGGGCCGTGGCTCGTCCTGGTCTGCGTGGGCCTGCTGCGTGACGCGCTGGGAGGTGCCGCCTCCGGGGTGGGCACCCTCGTCGGCGTACCGGTCGTGTGGCTCGCGCTCTTCGGCACCTTCGGGGACCTCGCCGTCGCCGCCGTCCTCGCGGCCTCGGCCTTCGTCGCCCCGGCCCTGCTGAGCGACGCGCGCGACCTCGGGTCGGAGTGGCGGCCCGCCGTCCTCTGGGCAGGGGTGGCACTGCTCGCCGCACCGGTCGTGCAGTCCGTCGTCCGGCGCTTCGCCCGGGAGAGCAGGTCCGAGCGGGAGTCCGCCGCCCAGCTGCGCGGCATCATGGGCGGGGCCACGCTCACGAGCATCATCGCCACCGACCCCCAGGGGCGGATCACCGACTTCAACCTCGGTGCCGAGCAGATGCTCCGCTACACGGCGGCCGAGGCGCTCGGCCGGCCGGTCCACGAGCTCGTCCACGACGCCGAGGAGCTCGCCACCGCGGCCGGGCAGCTCGGGGTCGAGCCGGGCATCGAGGTGTTCGCCACGCTCGCCGAGCACCAGATGCCCAGCCGTGAGTGGACCTACATCCGCCAGGACGGACGCCGGATCGCCGTACGCCTCGCCGTGACCGAGCTGCGCAGCGACGCCGGCGACCTCGTCGGGTACCTCGGGGTGGCCGTCGACACCACGGCGGCCGTGGAGCTGCGCCGCGAGCTCAAGGAGGCGCAGGCGCTGTGGCGCGTCTCGATGGACCACCTCCCGGACACCAGCGTGCTGGTGGTCGACCGGACCCTCGAGGTGTCCCTGTCGACCGGCGGCGGCGCGCGACGCCAGGGCCTGGCGACCGCGGCCGGCCGGCAGGTGGACGAGGTCTTCAGCCCGCGCAACGCCGAGCTGCTCCTGCCCCTGGTCGAGGCGGCCATCGAGGGGCGTGAGGGCATCGTCGAGCTCACGGCGGTCGAGACCGGCGACGAGCACGAGGTGTGGGTGAGCCCCCTGCCCGGCACGTCGACCACCTCCGGCGCGGCCCTCATCATGGCCCGCGACGTGAGCCGCGACCGCGCCCGCGAGCGCGAGCTGCGTGCCAGCCACGACCGCGTGCAGCGGTTGTTCGTGGACGCCCCCCACGGCATCGCCGTCCTGGGCCGCGACGGGGTCATCCGGCAGGTCAACCCCTCGCTGTGCGCGCTCCTCGGCCGCCGCGAGGACGAGCTGGTGGGTATGCCCCTCGCGGACCTCGGCGGCGCCGAGGACGCGACGATCGCCGGCATGCTCGCCGACGCCACGAGCGGTGAGGCTCCGACCGGGCACGTGGACTGGACCGTCGTCACGCCCGCCTGGGACCAGGTTCACCTGAGCCTCTCGAGCACGGTCCTCGCCGGTGCCGACGGAGAGGTGCTGGTCAACTTCGCCGACGTGTCAGAGCGATTCGTCTACGAGCAGCAGCTGGCCCACCTCGCCGACCACGACGCCCTCACCGGGCTGGCCAACCGGCGCAAGTTCTCCGCCGAGCTCGACCGGCACCTGGACTTCTGCCGACGGTACGGCGCTCGCGGAGCCCTGCTCCTCATCGACCTCGACCACTTCAAGGAGGTCAACGACACCCTGGGCCACAGCGCCGGCGACGAGCTGCTCGTCGGGCTGGCCGGGGTCCTGCGCCGCAGCGTCAGGGCCACCGACGTCGTGGCCAGGCTGGGTGGCGACGAGTTCGCGGTCCTCCTCCTCGAGACCGACTTGGCGGGCACCGAGCTCGTCGCCGAGAACCTCGTGGCCGCGGTCCGCGCCCACGAGACGGCGCTGGGACCTGCGGCCGAGGCGGTAACGGCCAGTGTGGGCGCCGTGGTCATCGAGGGTGGCTCCGGCTCGGCCGAGGAGCTGCTGTCCAGCGCCGACGCGCTCATGTACCAGGCGAAGAACGCGGGTCGCGACGGCTGGGCGGTCCTGCGGCCGGGGGCCACCGTGGGCGGCCCCGCGCTGCCCGCGGCCACGGAGGGCGCCGTGGCCACCGACGGCACCGTGGCCTCCAAGGACGCCGTGGTCGCCGAGGCAGTCGCGCCCACCGTGACCGAGCGCCTGGAGCGCGCACTGGCCGAGGGAGGCTTCCGGCTCCAGCTCCAGCCGATCTGGGACCTGCGCGCCGGACGGGTCACCGGGGCCGAGGCGCTGCTCCGCCTCGGTGAGGGTGCCGACGCGGTGTCGCCGGCGCAGTTCCTCCCGCACGCCGAACGGTCCGGCCTCATCCTCGCCGTCGACCGCTGGGTGGTCGAGCACGCGGTGCCGCTGCTGGCACGGTGCCGAGCCGTGCAGCCCGACTTCGAGCTCGCCGTCAACCTGTCCGGGCGCAGCATGGGCGACCTCGTGCTCGAGCGCGTCATCCTCGACACGCTCGACCGCCACGGTGTGGACCCTGCCGGGCTCGTCCTCGAGGTGACCGAGACGGCCGCGGTGTCTGACCTCGAGTCGGCCCGGGGCTTCGCCGAGCGCGTGACGGCCAGGGGCTGCCGGTTCGCGCTCGACGACTTCGGCGCCGGCTTCGGTTCGTTCCACTACCTCAAGAACCTGCCGTTCGACTACGTCAAGATCGACGGCGAGTTCGTGGCCGCCTGTGACGTCAACGCGACCGACCGCGCCATCGTGAGCTCGGTGGTCGGCATCGCCCACCGCCTCGGCAAGCAGGTCGTGGCCGAGTACGTCACCTCGCCGGCCATCCTGCGGGTGCTCGAGGAGGAAGGCGTCGACTTCGCGCAGGGCCACCACATCGGGCGCCCCACCGACCTCGACGCCTTCCTCGACGCCCTCGGGTCCGAGGCCGGGTCACAGGCCTTCCACGCCCTGGCGGACCCGGCCCCGGCCTAGAACCAGCCGAGGCCCTCGGCGATGAGGACCAGGCCGAAGACCAGGAACGCCACCGACGCCCCGATCTTGATGACCCGCTCGGGGAGCTTCTTGCCGAGGACCGCCCCGACGCCGATCGCGAGGGCGTCCGCCGCGACCATGCCGACGGTGCTGCCGATCCAGGTCCCCAGCCAGCCCTCCTGGGTCGCCAGGGTGATCGTCGCGAGCATGGTCTTGTCGCCGAGCTCGGCGAGGAAGAAGGCGATGCCGACGGCGATGACCGCCTTGCCGGTGCTGCGTCGGGCCTTGTCGGCCTCGTCCTCGGTCAGCTCGTCGCCCCGCAAGGTCCACGCGGCGAAGACGATGAACGCCACGCCGGCGACGATCGAGATGATCCACTGGCTGTCGGCGAACTGGCTGCCCACGACCTGGCCGATGCCCACCGAGGCGAGGTGGACGACCGCGGTCGCGATGGTGATGCCGATGAGCACCTGGCGCACGGTGTACCGCGTCGCGAAGGTCATGGCCATCAGCTGGCTCTTGTCGCCGAGCTCGGCCACGAAGATGACCGCGGTGCTCAACAGGAAGGCGTACATGGGGGACTCGTCTCCTCGCCGCCGGGCCGAGGAGAGCGTGTCTGGACGTCCCTTCGACCAGGCACGTCCGATGAATGGGTGCGTGTGCTGGTCGAAAGTCTCGTCCGCCACCGCTGTGGATCCGGTGGCCCACCGCACCGGACCCGGGGGTCAGTGTGTCGACGCGGCGATTGGGGACTACTCCCTTTCGACGTCCACGGTACCCGGCGGGGGCGGCGCCGGACGAATCGAGCAGTTCTCCGGCCCCGCCCTGCGTGGTCTGCGATGGTCGCCACTTGGACCGACTCCACGAGTGGTCGGTCTCGTGGTCGGCTCGCTCACCCGGGTCCGCCACAGCACCCACCACGGCTGACGAGGGCCCCTACGCTGCCCCCATGGCACGGGTGCTGGTGACGGGGATGTCGGGGGCAGGCAAGAGCACCCTGCTGACCGCGCTCGCCGGACGCGGCCACCTCACGATCGACACGGACTACGACGGCTGGGAGCTGCCCGGCTCCGTGTGGGACGAGGCGAGGATGGGCGAACTGCTCGCCGGGCACCCGACCGTCGCGGTCCTGGCCGACCGGGTCGAGGAGTGCCTCCGCACGTCCTGAGCGGGCCGCCCCTGACGACGTGTGGTGGCTACGTCTTCTGGGGGACCCATCCGGAGGGGCGACGGCCTCGAATGTGAGGTGGGTCACTCGGGTGCAGGCGCCCGGTCGGGTGTGGGTGGTCCGTCCAGCGCGGCCTCCCGACGGCCGTGCCGTCCCGAGGAGAGATCATGTCCGATGCCACTCGGCGGACGTTCCTGGCTGCGGCCGGGACCGGAGCCGCTGCCGCCGCAGCCGTTGCTGCCGCACCCGGTGCCCTGGCCGCCGGTGCCCGTGGAGCCGTACCGGATGCGGGTCCCGGGCCCGCTGCCACCGGTGACCGGCTCGTCGCCTACGTCGCCGACCCCCGGTCGGGGCGCATCACCGTCATGTACGGCGAGGACGAGGTGACCGTGCACGACGCGGACCTCGTGCGCCGCCTCGCCGGGATCGCGAGGAGCTGACCCATGTCCTCGCACCGTGAGGCGCCGGAGGTCTCCAAGGACCCGGTCGCCGACAACACCGACGTCTACGCGTTCGTCAGCCCGGACAAGCCGGGCACCGTCACGCTCATCGCCAACTTCATCCCGTTCCAGAACCCGCAGGGTGGCCCCAACTTCTACGAGTTCGGCGACGACGTGCTCTACGAGATCCACGTCAGCAACCGCGGCGACGCCATGTCCGACGTGACCTACCAGTTCAGGTTCACCACCCGGATCCGCAACAAGGACACCTTCCTCTACAACACCGGGCCGATCGGCTCCATCACCGACCCGAACTGGAACCGGCCGCAGTACTACTCGGTGACCCGGGTCGCCCGGGGCGACCGGCCGCGGACCCTGGCCAGCAACCTCACGTGCCCGCCGGTCAACATCGGCCCGCGGTCGACGCCCCACTACGGGAGGTTCACCTCCGCAGCCGTGCACGCCATCCAGGGCGGCCGCACCGTGTTCGCGGGGCAGCGGGGTGAGGGCTTCCACGTCGACGTCGGCAGCATCTTCGACCTGGGCACGCTGCGACCGTTCGAGATGCTGCACCTCATCCCGTCCGCCGCCGCCGTGGGCGTCAACGGCACCCAGGGCCTGAACGTGCACAGCATCGCGATCCAGGTGCCCGTCACGGACCTGACCAGGGGCGGGGTACGGCCGACCGACGTCATGGCCGCGACCTCCACCATCGGGGTGTGGGCCTCGGCGAGCCGCCAGCGCTCGCGCATCTGGGACGACGCCACGGGCCGCTACTCCGACCACGGGCCGTGGGGCCAGGTCTCCCGGCTCGGCAACCCGCTGTTCAACGAGGTCATCACCCCGATGGCCGAGAAGGACCGCTGGAACGCCACCGCGCCGTACGACGACGCCCAGTTCGCCAAGTACGTCGCGAAGCCCGAGCTCGCCCGGCTGCTCCCCGTCCTGTACCCGGGGGTGTTCCCGAAGCTCGCGGCGTACACGAAGAACCGTGCGGACCTGCTCGCGATCCTGCTCACCGGCATCCCCGGTGGCGTCGTGCCCGGCTTCCAGAACTACACCGGCGCCAGGCAGGCGGACATGCTGCGGCTCAACGTCGCGGTGCCACCCAGCAGCAACCCCAACCCCATCGGGCTGGTCGCGGGCGATGCCGCCGGCTTCCCCAACGGGCGCCGGGTCGTCGACGACGTGGTGGCGATCGAGCTGCGTGCCGTCGCGGGGGCGACCATCCCCCTCGTCGACCCGGGCTTCACCCCGGACGCCGCGAGCGCCGGCCTCACGGACGGGACCAGCAACACCAACCGGCCCTACCTCCACTCCTTCCCCTACCTGGCCGACCCCGCGGGGGGCTACCAGACCACCCCCGGCACCCCTGCGGCCTGACCCGTCCCACCGATCGAGAGCAGCCGAGCCATGAACCACGAGAACCCGTTCGCGGGCCAGGGCCCGGTCCTGCTCGACATCGGTGGCAGCCACGGCGCGCTGGTCGTGTCGATGCCCTCGAGCGCCGAGGGGCTGGAGGTCGAGGTGCGCCCTGCCGGGACCACGGCGGCCGCCACCGCGGGTCACCACCCGCACGTGGCGGTCGTCGCCCGGCCCGGACCCGGTGGACCGGTCCACACCCTCGTCTACCCGGACCTCGTCGAGGGCGACTACGAGCTGGTCCCCCTGCCCGGGAACGAGGTCGTCATGACGGCGCACGTCACCGGCGGCGAGGTGGCCTCGGTGGTGTGGCCCGGGGGTTGACGCCCTCGGGCCCGCCGGCCACGCCCGGCCGAGCCGCCGGCCACGGCATGATGTGCCCGGGCGACCGATGAGTCCTGGCGCTTTCGCGGGTCTTCCGTTGCGTCCCTTCCCCACACGCACCGGGAGACCCCTTTGAAGCTCTTGCTCACGTCCGGCGGCGTCACGAACCCGAGCATCCACGAGGCGCTGGTGCAGCTGCTCCCCAAGCCGGTCCCGGAGTGCCGCGCACTGTGCATCCCGACGGCGCAGTGGGGCCACCCCATGTGCGGGCCGTCGTCGGTGCAGGGGTTCCTCGCCGCGGGCCCGACCTGGCGCAACTTCTCCGGGCTGGGGTGGGCGTCGCTCGGTGTCCTGGAGCTCACCGCGCTGCCCACCATCGGCGAGGAGCGGTGGGTCCCGTGGGTCCGTGAGGCGGACGTGCTCCTGGTCGACGGCGGTGATGCCACCTACCTGTCCCACTGGATGCGGGAGTCCGGGCTCGCCGACCTGCTGCCCTCGATGCCCGACCTGGTCTGGGTGGGGGTCAGCGCCGGCAGCATGGTGATGACCCCGCGCATCGGGCAGTATTTCGTCGAGTGGCCGGCGGCGCCCGACGACCGCACCCTGGGCGCCGTCGACTTCTCGATCTTCCCGCACCTGGACGCGTTCCCGACGAACACCATGGCCGACGCGGAACGGTGGGCTGCTGACCTCGGTGGTCCGGCCTACGCCATCGACGAGCAGACGGCGATCAAGGTCGCCGACGGCTCCGTCGAGGTGGTCTCCGAGGGGCGCTGGAGGAAGTTCGGGTCGTGACCCGGGCGGCCACCGCACCGCGGGGACGGGAAAGGCCCTCCCCGCCGGTGCGGTGGAGGGCCTTGACCTGTTGACGTGTGGTCGGGGTGACAGGATTTGAACCTGCGGCCTCTTCGTCCCGAACGAAGCGCGCTACCAAGCTGCGCCACACCCCGTGGCAGTCGCTGCCGGACCAGGTCTGACGTCCGTCAGGCACCGGCATGGGCAGCGACAAGGAATGCTAGCCCACGGCCCACCATGCCTCCCAATCGGCCCCGGTGGCTAGCGGGGCAGGAGGGTGAGCAGGGTGGCCTCCGGCCGGCACGCGAACCTGACCGGCGCGTAAGGCGAGGTGCCGAGGCCCGCGGACACGTGCAGCCACGCGGCGTCGGCGGGAGCACGCGACGACGGCGTCGACCCTGCGCCGGGCCACCACCGCGAGAGCCCCTTGGCGCGGTTGGTCGGCAGGTCGCAGTTGGTGACCAGGGCGCCGTAGACGGGCAGCGCGAGCTGCCCACCGTGGGTGTGCCCGGCGATGATGAGGCGCGCCCCGTCGGCGGCCATGGGGTCCAGGACGCGCTGGTAGGGCGCGTGCGTGACACCGATCGTCAGCGCCGCGGAGGTGGACGCCGGTCCGGCGACCGAGGAGTACCGGTCGAGGCGGATGTGGGCGTCGTCCGTCCCGACGAGCTCGAGCTCCGTGCCACCCACGCGCACCGTCGTGCGCGCGTTGTCCAGGTCGGTCCAGCCGCCAGCGACCATGCCGGCGCGCAGGTCCTCGACCGGCAGCAGGGTGCGCCCGGGAGGCGCCTGCGCGTGGCGCCGGGTGAGGTAGCGGGCCGGGTTCTTCGGCACCGGCGCGTAGTAGTCGTTGGACCCCATGACGAAGACCCCGGGCACCTCCAGCAGCGGCTCCATGGCGCGCAGGGCGCCGGGCACGCTGTCGAGGGCCGCGAGGTTGTCGCCGGTGTTGACCACGAGGTCCGGGGCCAGGCCGGCGAGGCCGCGCACCCACTCGATCTTGCGCTGCTGGGCAGGCATGAGGTGCAGGTCGGAGATCTGCAGGATCCGCAGGGGCCGGGCGCCGCGTGGCAGCACCGGCACGGTGAACCGCCGCAGGGTGAACCAGTTGCGCTCGACGAGGCCGGCCCAGCCGAGCCCGGCCGCCCCCAGGGCTGCCGCGCCACCCACCGTCCGCAGAAGTGTGCTCACCGGCCCCATCCTCGCAAACCGGGGAGCGGGACAAGTCGGTTGGGGGCGACGCGCACTGCCTGCGAGACTGGGCCCATGACCGAGCAGAGCCTCAAGGCCACCGTCCAGCGCGACCTCACCGACGCCATGCGCGCGCGAGACCAGGTGCGCTCGGGCACGCTGCGCATGGTCCTCACCGCCATCACGACCGAGGAGGTCGCCGGCTCCGAGTCCCGTGAGCTCACCGACGATGATGTCCTCAAGGTCCTCGCGAAGGAGGCCAAGAAGCGCAAGGAGGCTGCGGCTGCCTACACCGGCGCCGGGCGCCCCGAGCTCGCGGCCACGGAGGAGGCCGAGCTCGAGATCCTCGAGGCCTACCTGCCCGCTCAGCTCTCCGACGACGAGCTCGCGTCGATCGTCGCCGCAGCCATCGAGCAGACCGGCGCCACGGGTATGCAGCAGATGGGGCAGGTCATGAAGGCCGCCTCTCCGGTCGTGGCCGGGCGCGCCGACGGCGGCCGGGTCGCCGCCGTGGTCAAGGCGGCGCTCGCCGCCCGCTGACGGCGCCGTACCGACGACGAAGGCCCCCACCAGGTGGTGGGGGCCTTCGTCGTGCACCTAGCCCTTGGGCTTCGGTGGTTTCGTCTTGGTCGGTTTCGGCGTGGGCGTCGTGGTCGCCGTCGGCTTGGGGGTCTTGGTCGGCTTCGGCGTCGCCTTCGGCGGCGGGGGCACGTAGCCGGTCGAGGTGTACAGGCTGACCGTCGAGCCGCGCATGGCCGTGCCGCTCGGGTCGGTGTAGACCACGATGCCCTGGGCGTAGCCGCTGTTGGTGCTGCCGGCGACCTGGGCGTTGAACCCGGCCTCCTTGAGGCGGGCCGTGGCCTCCTCGACGGTCATGCCGCCGACGAACGGCACCGCGACCCGGTCGCCGTTGAGGACCTTGTCGCTGGGGGTGTCGAAGTCCCGGATCGGCAGCCCGGCCGACGCCGCGTCCGTGATGTCCTTCCAGATGGGCGCCGCGATGTCTCCACCGAAGACCCCCTTGAAGTACTGCCCGGCGAGGGTGATGCGGTTCATCCCCTGCTGGGAGTACGGCGTCCCGACCCACACGGCCGTCGCGCGCTGGGCGGTGTAGCCGACGAACCACGACTCCACGTGGTCGTCGGTCGTGCCGGTCTTGCCGGCTGCGGGGCGAGCCCCCAGCTTGGCGCGGACACCCGTGCCGTCCTTGATGACGCCCTCGAGGAGCTGGGTCGCACCCTTGGCCACGTCGGGGTCGACAACCTGCTTGCAGGTGGGGGCGCCGATCTTGAGCGGCTTCTTGTCGGCCGTGGTGATCGACAGGATGGGGTTCGGGGGGCAGTACTTGCCGTTGTTGGCGAGCGTGGCGTACGACGACGCCAGCGTCAGGGGGGTGACCACGCCCGTCCCGAGCACCGAGCTGGGGTAGCAGGGCAGGTCAGGACCAGCGCCCGTGTGCAGCTGCATCTTCTTCATGGTGTTGAGGACGTTCTTGGTGCCGAGCTTGAAGGTCAGCGACGCGAACGCGGTGTTGATCGAGTCGGCGGTCGCCTTCTTGATCGGGATCGGCCTGCCCCCGATCGGGTAGTCGTTCCGGATCGGGTAGGCCTTCGTGTCGTGGCACGAGCCCTGCTCCTGCGGGGAGTAGTACGCCGGCTTGGTCGGGCTGGCGAACTTCGAGGGCACGGTGCCGTTGACCGGGGTGCCGGTCTCCAGGGCGCGGACGATGGCGTACATCTTCGCCGTCGACCCGAACTGGAACCCGGTCGTGCCCTGGTACTTGGAGTCGACGTTCCAGTTGACCTGGGTGTACCCGTACTGGTTCTGCTGCTTCTGGGTGGTGGGGTACTTGCTGTTCTGCACCATGGCGAGGACCCGCCCGGTGCCCGGCTCGACGACCGAGGCCGCGCTGCCGACCATCTGCGACAGGCCGAGCTTGGACCTGTCCGCGGGGTCCTTGGGCAGGGCCTTGTTGGCGAACGGCACCCTCTTGACCAGGTCCTGCCGCGCCTGCGCCTGCACCGTCGCGTCGAGCGTCGTCTGGATGGTCAGGCCGCCACCGGTGAGGTTCTTGATGCGCTCGGGCGTGGACTTGCCGAGGGCGTCGAGGCCGTGGTTGCTCGTGTCCTTGAGGTACTCCATGACGTAGTTGCAGAAGTACGGCTCGCTCGAGGCCATGCAGTTGCTGACCGGGTTCTTCACCTTGAGCATCTTCTTGACCGGGATGGCCTTGGCGGCCTTCCACTGCTTGTCGGTGACGATGCCCAGGTCGTGCATGCGGTCGAGCACGACGTTGCGCCGGGCCTGTGCCCGCTCGGGGAAGTGGATCGGGTCGGTGCGGCTGGGGTTCTGGACGAGGCCGGCCAGCAGGGCGGCCTGCGACAGGTTGAGCTTCGCCGACGGGATGCTGAAGTAGTGCTGGGACGCGGCCTCAACGCCGTAGGCCAGGTCGCCGTAGTAGGCGAGGTTCATGTAGCCCTGCAGGATCTGGTCCTTGGTCATCTCCTTCTCGAGGGTGACCGCGTACTTGATCTCCTGGATCTTGCGGGCGGCGCTGACGCGGACCGCGGCCTTGGCCGCCTCCTCGTCGTTGTTGCGCAGCGCGTTCTCCTGCAGCGTGAGCTTGACGAACTGCTGGGTCAGGGTCGAGGCGCCCTGGGTGTCGCCGCCCTGGGCGTTGGACACGGCCGCACGCAGGATGCCCCGGGGGTCGACGCCGCCGTGCTCGTAGAAGCGGCTGTCCTCGATCGCCACCTGCGCCTTGCGCATGATCGGCGCGACGTCCTTGAGGTTGACGATGATGCGGTTCTCCTGCTGGGGCGTCGCCAGCACGTTGCCCTTGGCGTCGACGATCCGCGACTGCTGCGACAGCGCCGAGGCGGTGAACTCGCCCGGCAGGTCGTCGAACATCTTCACCCCGGAGGTCGCTGCGCTGCCCGCGGCACCGACCGCGGGGATGAGCAGGCCGGCCGCCAGCAGGCCCATGACCATCGCCGAGGCGACGAAGGCTCCGAGCAGGCTGACGACATTGCCGAGGTTGGTGGCGCGTCCAGACATGCCGACAGGGTAACTGCCGAAGGTGAAGGGACCGGTCGTGCGCGCGCGGGAAAGGGTCGGTTCCTGGTGCCGGGGGTGACGGTGGGAGTGGCCCAGAGGGACCAGTCGGCGGGCTGTTCCGAGCCCTCCGACCATGGCCCATCGAGGTCTCGGAGACATGGTTCGGAATGACTAGTCCCTTCGGACATCGCAGAACTACACGAATGGGCCATGTCGTTGCAGTGCCAACCCTTCCTATGGTTTCCACACATCGAGACGGACATAAGGCGCACGCACATGCACCTGAACCAGCAGCATCTGGAGGCACTGAGATGACGATCGCACCGGCGCGACCCACCCGACAGGGTGCTGCGAGCGGCTGGGTCGAGGACTGGGCCCCGCTGGGTTCCTGCTCCACCACGGACCCCGACGCCCTCTTCGTGCAGGGCGCCGCACAGCAGACCGCGAAGATCGTCTGCCAGCGCTGCCCCGTGATCGCCGAGTGCCTCGCCGACGCGCTGGACAACCGCACCGAGTTCGGTGTCTGGGGCGGGATGACCGAGCGTGAGCGCCGGGCCCTGCTCAAGCGTCGCCCCAACATCACCTCCTGGACCAACCTCTTCGCAGCCGCCCGCGGCCAGTCCCGCGACGAGCAGAGCGCCTGAGCGCACCACCCCCACCAGCCACCCGGGCCGGTCACCTTTCCAGAGGTGGCCGGTTCGAGGTCTTTTCCGGGACGGTTGCGACGTCGTCGAGCGGGTCTCAGCCGGCGGTGAGCGCCGTGGCGACCTCGCGCAGCCCCTCGAGGTCGTGGATGTCCTGGGCCTCCGCAGGCACCTCCACCAGCGGTATGCCGGGGTGCCCGGCGGTGAAGCGCGCGACCTGGCGCTGCTGCCGGTCGGCGGTGTCGGCCAGGGTGGCGTGCAGGCGCAGCAGCCCCTCCGTGGTGGCCCCCGTGGGGCTGTCGGTGGTGTCGGCCAGCTGCTCCGCGGCGGCCAGCGCGCGGGAGGCGCTGAGGGACGGCGCGGCGACGCGCTGCACCCGGTTGACGACCAGCCCGGCGAGCGGCATCCCCTCCTCGTCGAGGCGGCCGGCGAAGTACGACGCCTCGCGCAGGGCGTCCCGCTCGGGAGTGGCGACGACGACGAACGCGGTCCCCTCCGCCTTGAGCAGGGCGTAGGTCTGGTCGGCCCGCTCGCGGAACCCGCCGAACATGGTGTCGAGCGCCGCCACGAACGTCTGCACGTCCTGCAGGAGCTGACCCCCGAGCAGCCTGGACATCGTGCTGGTGGCCACCTGTACCCCCACGCTGAACACCTTGAACCCCGCCCGGCCGCCGGCCTTGGCCGGGGCCGTCAGGAGCCGGATGAAGCGGCCGTCGAGGAAGGAACCGAGCCGCTTGGGGGCGTCGAGGAAGTCGAGCGCCGAGCGCGACGGCGGGGTGTCCACGACCACGAGGTCCCACCGGCCGGTGCGGTCGGCCTCGGCCCGGAGCTGACCCAGCTTCTCCATGGCCATGTACTCCTGCGTGCCGGCGAAGGAGCTGGAGACCGCCTGGTAGAAGGGGTTGGCGAGGATCTGCGCGGCCTTGTCGGGGGCGGAGTGCTGCTCGACCACCTCGTCGAAGGTGCGCTTCATGTCGAGCATCATCGCGTCGAGGGAGCCACCCCCGGCCCCGGCCCCGGCGACCGGCCGGGGGGTGTTGTCGAGCTCGGTGAGGCCGAGGGACTGGGCCAGCCGCTTGGCCGGGTCGATGGTCAGCACCACGACCTTGCGCCCGTGCTCGGCAGCCCAGAGGCCCAGCGCCGCGGCGGTCGTCGTCTTGCCGACACCACCGGCGCCGCAGCACACGACGATCCCGACCTGCTCGTCGGCGAGGAGTGCCCCGAGGTCGAGGCCTGGGGTCGAGGTGGCACGGCGGGCGGCCATCAGACCAGTCCCTGCTCGGCGACGGCGTCCGCGAGCACGGAGATGCCGCCGCCCTCGGTGCCCTCGGGCAGCAGGGGCAGCCGCACCGTGAGGCGGCCCTGCTCGGCGAGGACGGCGTCCTGCTCGCGCTCGAGGGCCAGGCGGTCGGCGTGCTCGCGCGCGTCGGCCAGGAGGCCGTTGACGACGGTGGGGCCCGCCTTGACCCCGACCGAGGAGAGGTCCGCGGCCAGGCCCTCGGCGAGGGAGTCGGTGCGACCCGCGCGCACGGCGGCGAGGTCGTCGTCGGAGAGGAGGGGGTCCCGGAGCTGGTTGACGACGATCGCGCCGAGCGGCAGGTCTGCCGCGCGCAGGTCGGCGAGGGCGTCGACGGTCTCCTGCACGGGCATCTCCTCCAGCAGCGTGACGACGTGCACGGCCGTGGTGTGGCTGCGGACCATGCGGGTGATCGACTCCGCCTGGCTGTGGATGGGACCCACCCGGGCGACGTCGGCGACCTCGGCGTTGACGTTGAGGAAGCGCACGACCCGACCGGTGGGAGGCGCATCGAGCACCACCGCGTCGTAGGCGAGCCCCCCGCCCCGGCCGGCGCGGCGTCCCGCGGCCTCGTAGACCTTGCCGATGAGCAGGACGTCCCGCAGCCCCGGGGCGATCGTCGTGGCGAAGTCCACCGCCCCGAACTTGTCGAGCAGCCCCATGGCGCGGCCGACCTTGTAGAACTTCTGGAGGTACTCGCCGAGCGACTGCTTGGCGTCGACCGAGATGGCCCACAGCTCGCCCCCGCTGCGGTCGTGGACGATGCGCGTCTCGGCGTGGCCGAGTGGCGGCACGTCGAACGTCTGGGAGATGCCCTGGCGGCCCTCGACCTCGACGAGCAGCACCCGCTTGCCCTGGCGGCTCAGGCCGAGCGCGAGCGCTGCGGCGACGGTCGTCTTGCCGGTGCCGCCCTTGCCGGTGACGACGTGCAGGCGGACCTTGGAGGGGTCGTGCCCGGCCCCGCCGGTGGTGCCGGCAGCAGCGGCGCGCACGGGTCGGTCCACGGACGCAGGCATGGAGCCAGCCTAGGAGGCGAGCAGGTCCACGGCCGCGGCGACCTCGGCGAAGGCGGGGTGCTCGGGGTCGATGAGGCCGTAGTGGCCCCCCGTCTCCACGGGCACGAGCCGCACCCCCGGACCCCGGTGCCGCGCGGCGTACCGCGTGGTCAGGTCGTAGGGCACCACCTCGTCGTCGACGGCGTGCACGAGGACCACGGGAACGGCCGGCGACAGCCGCGCCGGGTCCGCCTCCGCGTACGCCTCGGGCACCTGTGCCGGGGTGCCGCCCAGGAACGCCGGTATGGCGCCGCCGCCG
Organism: Pedococcus ginsenosidimutans; assembly: GCF_039544395.1. Taxonomy (NCBI): domain Bacteria; kingdom Bacillati; phylum Actinomycetota; class Actinomycetes; order Micrococcales; family Intrasporangiaceae; genus Pedococcus; species Pedococcus ginsenosidimutans. Next base: position 451,457 of record NZ_BAABLO010000001.1, on the reverse strand, counting down.
ACATCGGTGGCCTCGCCGTGCGCGAGGTCGAGGACCCCGGCGAGGCTCACGACCCCGCGCAAGCCATGGGCCCACGGCTGGGCGGCGGCCCACGCGACGAGCTGCCCGCCGGCGGAGTGCCCGACCAGGACGAGGGGGTGCGCGAGGTCGGGGTCACGGCGGATCGCGCCGACCGCCGCCGCGACGTCCTCCGCGGTGCCCGGCCAGCCGCCCCCGGTCATCCCGGGACGCCGGTACTCGACCACCGCGGTGGGGTGCCCTGCGTCGGCGAAGGCCTGCGCCTGGCGGCTCGCGTGGCCCCGGTCGTAGTCGAGCCGCCAGAAGCCGCCGTGCACCACGACCACCGTCAGGGCGCGGGTGACGCGCTCCGGCATGCGGACGTCGTAGACCTGGACCTCGTGGTCGCCGTAGGGAGTCGTGCGGGTCGGCGGGGCGGCCCGCTCGTCGAGCACCTGGATGGGGTCACGCCTGCCGACAGAGGCCATGCACCCATCCTGCCAGCGGTGGCTAGGCTGCGGACATGCAGAAATGGGAGTACGCGACCGTGCCGCTGATCGTCCACGCGACCAAGCAGATCCTCGACCAGTGGGGCGAGGACGGCTGGGAGCTCGTGCAGGTCCTCACCGGACCCGACGGCAACGGGCTGGTCGCGTACCTGAAGCGGGAGAAGGCCTGACCAATGAGTGCAGTCGAAGATCGCCTGGCCGAGCTCGGCCTGTCCGTGCCGGAGGTCGCCAAGCCGGTGGCCGCGTACGTCCCGGCCGTCCAGGACGGACGCCGCATCTACACCTCCGGGCAGCTGCCCATGGTGTCCGGTGAGCTCGTGCAGACGGGCAAGGTCGGCGACGGCCACGGCCTCGTCCCCGCCGAGGACGCCAAGAAGCTCGCAGAGATCTGCGCGCTCAACGCCATCGCCGCCGTCAAGGGCATCGTGGGCGACCTCGACAAGGTGACCCAGGTGGTCAAGCTCGTCGGGTTCGTCGCCTCGGACCCGTCCTTCACCGGGCAGCCCGGTGTCATCAACGGTGCGAGCGAGCTCATGGGCAAGGCGTTCGGCGACGCGGGCATCCACGCCCGCTCCGCCGTGGGCGTCGCCGTCCTGCCGCTGGACGCCCCCGTCGAGGTCGAGATCGTCGTCGCCCTCGCCGACGAGTAGGAGCCCGACGCGGTGATCCGCGACTTCCCGGTGGCGGACTCGCCGTCGCTGCACGAGCGCATCGACGCCTGGCTCGCCGACCCGCAGCCCTCCTCGGCCCCCCAGCCCCGCCTCGCGGCGACCGTGATGTTCGTCCGCGACGGGGCCGAGGGGGTCGAGGTCTTCATGCTGCGCCGGGTGGCGACCATGGCCTTCGCGCCGCGCATGATGGTCTTCCCCGGCGGTGGCGTCGACGCCCGCGACGCCGAGGCTGAGCTGCCGTGGGCCGGCCCGGCCCCGGCCGAGTGGGCCCGGCTCCTGCGGGTCGACGAGGCCCGGGCGCGCGAGCTGGTCGCGGCGGCGGTGCGCGAGGTGTTCGAGGAGTGCGGCGTCCTGCTGGCGGGGCCGTCCGCCGACTCGGTCGTCGAGGACGTCGACGACGACCACTGGCGCGAGCAGCGCCGACGGCTCCTGGACAGGGAGGCGTCGCTGTCCGAGGTGCTGCTGGAGCACGGCCTCGTGCTGCGCTCGGACCTGCTGGGCTACCGCGCCCACTGGGTGACCCCGGTCTTCGAGGCCCGCCGCTACGACACGCGGTTCTTCACCGCGGCCGTCCCCGCCGGCCACCGGGCCGACGACCGGACCACCGAGGCCGACCTCGCCGCCTGGGTGCGGCCGGCCGAGCTGCTCGATGCCTGGTCGCGCGGCGAGGCGCTCATGCTGCCGCCCACCGTCGTCGCCGTCGAGGAGGTCGCCGCGGCCACGTCGGCGGCGGCGTTCATCGCCGAGCGCCCGGTGGTCGAGACCGTCCAGCCCGAGCTCGTCGACACCGGTGACGGAGTCGTCCTGCGGGCGACGCTGCCGCGATGAGCGGGACTGCTCCGGCGCCGTCGGCGGCAGCGGGCGCGTGGCACGGCGGCCGGGCCACCGAGCGTGCCCTCTGCATCCTGTGCCCCAACCCGGGCCCGATGACGCTCGACGGGACCAACACCTGGGTCCTGCTCGAGCCGGGGGCCACCGAGGCCGTCGTCGTCGACCCCGGGCCGCTGGACGAGCCGCACCTGCGCGCCGTCGTGGCAGCGGTCGAGGAGCGCGGTGCCCGCGTGGCCCGGACTGTCCTCACCCACGGCCACGCCGACCACGCCGAGGGCGCCGGGCGGTTCGCCGAGCTGACCGGCGCGCCGACGCAGGCCGTCGGCCGTGGGCACGACGACCTCGGGGACGGGGACGTCGTGCGGGCCGGTGGGCTCGAGCTGCGGGTCGTCGCCACGCCCGGCCACACCTCGGACTCCGTCTCGTTCGCCCTGCCCGCCGACCATGCCCTGCTCACCGGCGACACCGTCCTCGGCCGCGGCACCACCGTCGTCGCGCACCCGGACGGCGAGCTCGCTGCATACCTCGACTCGCTCGCGCGCCTCGCCGCCCTCACCGGCGGCGGGTCGGTGACGTCGATCCTGCCGGGGCACGGGCCTGTCGTGCCGGACGCCTCGGCGATGGTCGCCTTCTACCGCCGGCACCGCGCCGAGCGCCTCGAGCAGGTGCGGCAGGCGCTGGCCGACGGCGCCGCGCAGGCCGACGACCCGGTGCAGGCGGTGGTGGAGCGGGTGTACGCCGACGTGCCCCGCGAGGTCTGGCCGGCGGCGGCGCTCAGCGTGGCGGCGCAGCTGGAGTACCTGCGCACCCACCCCTGATCCCGACTTCTTGCCCCGGGTGCACCGCCAGGGCCCGGTTGGGAGCCTGTTCCGGTGCCCGGCGGGCAATGAGTCGCGGAGAGGGGACCGGGGGACGGAGAGAGGGGGCCTAGCGGGCCCGGCGCTTGAGGCGCTCGACGTCGAGGATGAGCACGGCGCGGGCCTCGAGGCGCAGCCAGCCGCGGGTCGCGAAGTCGGCGAGCGCCTTGTTGACCGTCTCGCGGGAGGCGCCGACGAGCTGGGCGAGCTCCTCCTGGGTGAGGTCGTGGGCGACCAGGACGCCCTCCTCGACGGGACGGCCGAAGCGCGCCGAGAGGTCGAGCAGGGCCTTGGCCACGCGGCCGGGCACGTCGGTGAAGACGAGGTCGGCGAGGTTCTCGTTGGTGCGGCGCAGGCGCTTGGCCAGGGCCGCCAGCAGGACCTTGGCGACTGCAGGGCGCCCGGCGAGGAGCCCGTTGAGGTCCTCGTTGCCGATGCCGAGCAGCTGGGTCTCGGCGACCGCGGTGGCGGTCATCGTGCGCGGGCCGGGGTCGAAGAGGCTGAGCTCGCCGAACATCTCGCCGGGGCCCAGTATCGCCACGAGGTTCTCGCGCCCGTCGCTGCTGCGGCGGCCGAGCTTCACCTTGCCCTCACGGATCACGTAGAGGCGGTCGCCCTGGTCGCCCTCGTTGAAGAGCACGTCGCCACGCTCGAGGCGGGTCTGCGTCATCGACTGCATGAGCGTCGTGGACGCCTCCTCGTCGAGGGCAGCGAACAGCGGGGCTCTTCTCACCACGTCGTGATCCACGGGCGACAGTGTGCCATGCCGTCGAGGGCCCCCGCCGGGGTGACCGCGGCCCGTGGAGGGAGCGGGTCCGTGCTGTTGGGCGCGGAGACCCGGGCCCTGCGTCAGCAGTGACCCGTAGGCTGGCCGGGTGCCCCGATCCGTCACCCCCGCCGCGGCCACGCCGCCCCGCGAGGAGTCCCCGGTCGCCCTGACCAGGCGTGCCCGGAAGATGTACCGCGTGCTCCACGAGCACTACCCCTACGCCCACTGCGAGCTCGACTTCGAGACGCCGCTGCAGCTCCTGGTGGCCACGGTGCTGTCCGCGCAGACGACCGACGTCATGGTCAACAAGGTCACGCCCCAGCTGTTCGCCCGCTATCCCGACGCCGCTGCCCTGGCCGGCGCCGACCGCGAGGAGATGGAGGCGCTGCTCAAGCCCACCGGTTTCTTCCGCGCGAAGACCAGCTCGGTGATGAAGCTGGGCGCCGACCTCGTCGAGCGCTTCGATGGCGAGGTGCCCCCGCGCATGAAGGACCTCGTGACGCTGCCCGGGGTGGGCCGCAAGACCGCCAACGTGGTGCTCGGCAACGCCTTCGGCATCCCGGGCATCACCGTCGACACGCACTTCGGCCGCCTCGTGCGCCGGTTCGGCTGGACCACGGAGGAGGACCCGGTCAAGGTCGAGGAGGTCGTCGGCAGGCTGATCCCCCGCAAGGAGTGGACCATGCTGTCGCACGTCCTGATCTTCCACGGCCGGCGCACCTGCCACGCGAGGAAGCCCGCGTGCGGCGCGTGCCCCGTCGCCCGGCTGTGCCCCTCGTACGGCGCGGGGGAGACCGACCCCGTCAAGGCCGCCAAGCTGCTCAAGTTCGAGCTGGCCGCCGGCGCCGACAACCCGTACGCCGCGCCCACCGCCGACGTCGTCGAAGCCGCCGACGCGTCGTGACCGCTCGTCGTCCGCGCCCCGAGTGGATGGACCGCGCCCGCGACGGGATCGCGGCGGCAGACCGCGGGTTCTTCGACCGGTTCGCGCCGCCGCCCGGCGGTGGGCGCCGGTCGAGCGTGCTGCTGCTGTTCGGTCCCGCCCCCGACGGTGGCGAGGACGTCGTGCTCACCGAGCGCGCCCACACCCTGCGCACCCAGCCCGGCGACATCTCCTTCCCGGGGGGCAAGCGCGAGCCCCACGACGAGTCCGACGCCGCCGCCGCGCTCCGCGAGACCCGTGAGGAGGTCGGGATCGACCCGGCCACCATCGAGGTGGTGGCCGAGCTGCCCGACATCTACCTCAGCCCACGGCGGTTCGTGGTCACCCCGGTGCTCGCCTGGTGGCGGGAGCCCGGACACGTCGACGACATCGACCCTGCCGAGGTCCACCGCGCCGTCCGTGCCCCGCTGGCCGACCTGCTCGACCCAGCGGCCCGGTTCACCGTGACCCACCCCAGCGGCTACGTCGGGCCGGGGTTCGAGTTCGACGGCCTGTTCGTCTGGGGCTTCACCGCCGGACTGCTGTCGGCCGTGCTCGATTTCGGCGGGCTGACCATCCCGTGGGACCGTGGGGTGGAACGACCGCTCCCCGACCGCTACCGGCCCGGTGGGCCGCGAGACGCCCTGACCCAGACCGCGACGGAAGGCCGAGCCTGAATGTTCCTCGGACTCACCCTCCTCGACCTGCTGCTCATCGTGCTGTTCATCAGCTACGCCGTCACCGGCTACCGGCAGGGCCTGGTGGTCAGCGTCATGTCGCTGGCCGGCTTCCTGGCCGGCGGTGCGCTGGCCATGTGGCTGCTGCCGTTGGCGGTCAGCTCCTGGAGCGACCTCGAGAACGCACCACTGCTGCGCACCGTGGTCCTCATCGCGGGTGTCTTCATCCTCGCCTCGGCCGGGCAGGCGATCGCCGTGGCCGTCGGTGGCCGGCTGCGCTCGCGGCTGCGGATCAAGCCGGCCCAGGTCTTCGACGCCGGGCTGGGCGCGGTCGCCGTGGTGCTCTCCGCGGCGGTGCTGGTGTGGTTCATCGCCGGTGCCCTGCGTGGCGGTGCCCCGGCCCCCATCGCGAAGGCGATCGGTGAGTCACGGGTCCTGCGGGTCATCGACGGGTTCGTCCCGCCGGGCACCTCGAGGCTGTTCGCCGGCTTCCGGGAGGTGCTCGACCGTGAGGGCTTCCCCCGCGTGTTCAACGGGCTCGAGGCCGAGCGCATCGTCCCGGTCGCCCCGCCGGACCAGTCGGTGGCGCAGACCGCCGGTGTGCGCGAGGCGGCGGCCTCGGTCATCAAGATCACCGGCGTCGCGACGTCCTGCAACCGCGGCCAGGAGGGCAGCGGGTGGGTCGTGTCGCCGGGGCGCGTGGTGACCAACGCCCACGTGGTGGCCGGTATGCAGACCGCGACCCTCCGGGTGCACGGCACCGGGCGCTCCTACACGGGTCGGGTCGTCCTCTTCGACACCCGGCGCGACCTCGCCGTGCTGTCCGTGCCGGACCTGCCCGCGCAGCCGCTGCGGCAGGGCCAGGACCTCCAGCGCGGCGACAGCGGCGTCGTCGCCGGCTTCCCCCTCGACGGCCCCTACCGCCTCGACGCGGCCCGGGTCCGCGAGGTCATCCAGGCGCACGGGTCCGACATCTACGGCCGCCCCGGCACCAGCCGCGAGGTCTACTCGCTCTACGCGCAGGTGCGTCCCGGCAACTCCGGTGGCCCGCTGCTGTCGACCGACGGCCGTGTCGTGGGGGTCATCTTCGCCAAGTCGCTCGACGACGCCAGCACCGGTTACGCCCTGACCATGAACGAGGCGCGGCCGGTCCTCGCCGCGGCCGCCAGCGCGTCCACGCCGGTCGACACCGGCCCCTGCGTCGCCGGCTGAACCCGGCCCCTGCGTCGCCGGCTGAACCCGGCCCCTGCGTCGCCGGCTGAACCCGCCCCTGCGTCGCCGGCTGAACCTGCCCCCTCGGGCTACGAGGGCAGGGAGTCGAGCCAGCGGACCAGCCGCTCGTTGACCTCCTGCGGCGCCTCCTCCGGCAGGAAGTGCCCGGCGTGGGCGATGAGGGCGCGCTCGTAGCGGCCGGTGCACCACTCCTGCGCCCCACCGGCCGACGACGGCAGCACCGCGCCGTCGCGCTCGCCGTGCAGCTGCAGGACCGGCACGCTGATCGGGGTCCTCATCCGGGCCGCGAAGCGCCAGCCGTCGGGACGGGCCTGGCTGCGCACGAGCCACCGGTAGTACTCGGCCGCGGAGTGCGCCACGAACGGCAGCGCCATGGCGTCGGCGTAGACCCTGGCCTCCTCGGGCGAGGGCCAGATGCCCTCCGGTGAGGCCCACTCACGCAGCAGCCTCTGCACGTAGCCGCCGTGCACCGTCATCTGGCGCTCGGGCACGAAGGGCCGCTGCAGGCCGGCGAGGTAGGCGTTGGCCCGGGTCTGGCGGGTGCTGGTGAACGACGCCCGGCGGAAGACGAGCGGGTGCGGCATCGACAGCGAGGCGACCGCGCGGGTGACGGTGGGCTGCAGGGTCGGCATGCTCCACGCGATCCAGCCGCCCCACCCGTGGCCGACGACCGCGGCGCGGGAGGCACCGAGCGACCGCAGGACGCTGGCCACGTCCGTCGCCGAGGTGCGCGTGTCGTACCCGCGCGGGGGCTTGTCCGACGCGCCGTACCCCCGCAGGTCCATGGCGCAGGCGCGGTACCCGGCGTCGGCGAGGGCCTGCATCTGGTGCCGCCACGCCCACCAGAACTGGGGGAACCCGTGCAGCAGCAGCACGACCGGTCCCTCGCCCTGCTCGGCGACGTGGAAGCGGGCACCGTTGGCCGCGACGAAGCGGTGCTCCCACGGGCCGTCGATGAGGGCCATCGAGGCGTCGAGACTCATGCGGGGGAGTATGCCGTGCTGCGCGGTCTCGGGGACCCGCTCCGGGGAGGAGGGGTGCCGGGGATCAGTCGCCGGACTTGAGCGCCTGGACGGTCTCCTGGGCGTTCTTGATGGTGCGCTCAGGCTTGCCGTTGACCTTGGCGATGTTGTTCTTGCCGACAAGGGCGAGGATGCCCGCGACGGCGAACAGCAGGGCCGTGGTGATGAGGTAGCCGGCCCACTCGGGCAGCCAGATGTCGAGGACGGCGACGATGGTGTGGAACAGGAAGATGAGTCCGAGCAGCCCGACGAACGCGGCCGCCCCGAACATCGCGGCGCTCTTGCCAGCGGTCTTGGCCTCGGTGGTGATCTCCGCCTTCGCGAGCGCGATCTCGCTGCGGACGATGGTCGACATGTCGTGCGTGGCGTCGGCCACCAGCTGGCCGAGCGTGCGCTCGGGGCCTGCCTGGTTGGCGGTCATGTGCCCTCACCTCTGCTTCCCTCGGTGCCGGTGTGCGGTGTCGCTACCCGGCGCGCCCCAACCCTAACCGCGTGGCGGCGCCTGCACATCCGTGCCCTGGAAGGCGTCGGGGATGCCGTCGCCGTCGTCGTCACGCGACTCGAGCTCCTCGAGACGGCGGTAGACGCGGTTGCGGGCGCGCAGGACCACGGTCGCGAGGAGGGCCGAGAGCACCGACCCGGTGAGCACGGCGAGCTTGACGTGCTCGTCGCGTGGGCTGCCCGTGCCGAAGGCCAGCTCGCCGACGAGCAGCGAGACGGTGAACCCGATACCGGCCAGCATCGACAGGCCGACGACGTCCCACCAGGCGAGGTCGTCGTCGAGCTCGGCGCGGGTGAACCGCGCGAAGGTCCAGGTGCCACCGAGGACGCCGACCACCTTCCCGAGCACGAGGGCGACCACCACCGCAGCCGCGGCCTCGTCGGCGAGGCTGTCGCCGAAACCGCCCCCGACGACCTGCACCCCCGCGGCGAAGAACGCGAACACCGGGACCGCGACCCCTGCCGACAGCGGCCGCAGCCGGTGCTCGAAGCGGTGGGCGACGTCGGTGTCGGCGTCGAGGGTGCTGACCCGGGGGACGCTGGCGCGCGGGCGCACCGGGACGACGAGGCCGAGCAGCACGCCGGCCACCGTCGCGTGGATGCCGGACGCGTGCACCAGCCCCCAGGTCAGCAGGGCGAGCGGGAGCAGCAGCCACCAGTGGGCGATGCGTCGCTGGACCAGCCAGGCGAACGCCGCCAGCGGCAGCAGGGCGAGCCCGAGCAGGGGCAGGTCGAGGCTCTGGGTGTAGAAGACGGCGATGATCGTGATGGCCACGAGGTCGTCGACCACCGCCAGCGTCAGCAGGAAGCTGCGCAGGGCCGAGGGCAGGTGAGTGCCGATGACGGCCAGCACCGCGAGGGCGAACGCGATGTCGGTCGCGGTCGGGACGGCCCAGCCGCGCAGCGCGTCGCCCCCGCCGCCGAGGAGGCTCACCGTGGCGAGGTAGAGGGCGGCGGGAACGGCCACGCCGCACAGCGCGGCCGCGACCGGCAGGGCCGCCTTGGCCGGGCTGCGCAGCTCGCCGACGAGGAACTCGCGCTTCAGCTCCAGTCCGGCGACGAAGAAGAAGATCGCCAGCAGGCCGTCAGCCGCCCACTGGCCGAGGGTGAGGTCGAGGTGCAGCGCGTGGGGGCCGACCTGCAGGTCGCGCAGGGCGGAGTACGCGTCGGACCACGGCGAGTTGGCCCAGGCCAGGGCGGCCACCGCGGCGGTGAGCAGCAGGGCGCCGCCGACCGTCTCGGTGCGCAGCGCCGCAGCGACGTACTGGGCCTCCTGCCACGTGGTGCGGGCGAAGAGGCGCGGGCGCAGGGGGTTCAGGCTCACGAGGGGCCTTTCGGGGTCGGTGACAGCGTCAAGACGCCGCCACGCGTGCTGGCAGCGACGCCGACCAGGCTTCCCGGCTCACCACGACCAGCGTAGCGGGCGGGGTCGCCACGACAAGCCTCGTCACCCCGCGGTGAGGCGCTCCACCCACTCGGCCGGCCACGGCGCGCTCGACGGCCGTCCCGGCCCGCTGCGGTCGAGGTGCACGGTGACGTAGCGGCCGTGGGCCGCGCGCTCACGCGGCGCCCCCTCGAACGCCTCGCCCCAGACCTCGAAGTCGAAGGTCATCGACGAGGTGCCGAGCTCGGTGACGGACACCGTGGTCGTGACCTCCTGCCCGAAGAACAGGGGCGCCTCGAAGTCCGCCTCGTAGCGCACCCGCGGCGCCACCGGGAAGTAGCCGTGCAGGCCGCGCTCGCGGGCCAGCGACGCCTCGGCGGACTCGACGAGGCGCAGCACGGTGCTGTTGTGGTAGATCCCGGCGGCGTCGGTGTCGATCCACTCGATCCGTGAGCGCAGGGTGGCCGAGGCGATGGGGTCCTTCACGCCGACACGGTCTCAGGCGTGGCGGGGGCGACCTCGGCCGCGCCCGGGCGCCAGCGCAGGTGGACGTCGTCCGCCCCGCCGTCCCGCAGGAGCGCCAGCCGCGGCGGCACCCGGTCGGTGCGCGAGGTCGGTGGCCTGCGCCGCCCCGCCTGCCACTGCACCGGCCACTGCGCGGCAGGCCCGGCGTAGTCCTGCTCCGCCGCGGCGTGCAGGGTCCACTGCGGGTCGTAGAGGTGGGTGCGGCCGAGGGCGCACAGGTCGGCGCGACCCGCGAGCAGGATCGAGTTGACGTCGTCGTGCGAGGAGATCGCCCCGACCGCGATGACCGCGACCCCGGCGGGCCGGGCCACCTCGTGGCGGATCCGGTCGGCGAACGGCGTCTGGTAGGACCGCCCGAACGCCGGCTTCTCGTCCTTGGTCACCTGCCCGGACGAGACGTCGATGGCAGCCGCGCCGTGTTCGATGAAGGCGCGGGCGATCTCGACGGCGTCGTGCTCGGTGTTGCCGTCCGGCGCCCAGTCCGTGGCCGAGATGCGGACGGTGACGGGGACGTGGTCCGGAACCACGCTGCGTACGGCGTCGAACACCTCGAGGGGGAAGCGCAGGCGGTTCTCCAGCGGGCCGCCGTACTCGTCGGTGCGCACGTTGGAGATGGGTGACAGGAACGACGAGAGGAGGTAGCCGTGGGCGGCGTGGACCTCGACGAGGTCGAAGCCGGCCTCGACCCCGCGGCGGGCGGCCTCCCTGAAGTCGGACACCACCTGGTCCATGTCGGCGCGGGTCATCTCGCGGGGCACGTGGCAGCCGTCGCCGTAGGGCAGGGCGGACGGCCCGACGACCTCCCAGTTGCCGTCCTCGAGCGGCTCGTCCATGCCCTCCCACATGAGCTGGGTCGAGCCCTTGCGGCCGGAGTGCCCGAGCTGCAGCCCGATCCTGGCGGTGCTGTGCTCGTGCACGAACCCCGTCACCCGGGCCCACGCGTCGCGCTGCTCGTCGTTCCACAGGCCGGGGCAGCCCAGGGTGATCCGGCCCTCGGGTGACACGCAGGTCATCTCCGACATCACCAGCCCGGCGCCACCGAGGGCCTTCGAGCCGAGGTGCACGAGGTGGAACTCGCCGGGCACGCCGTCCACCGCGGAGTACATGTCCATGGGGGAGAGCACGACGCGGTTCTTCAGCTCCAGGGGGCCGATCCGCACCGGCTGGAACATCGCCGGCGCCGCCTCGTCCGCGGCCGCACCGGTGGCGGCGCGGGCGTAGGCGGCCTGGATGCGCGCCGCGAACTCGGCGTCGCGGTCCTTGAGGTTCTCGAAGGTGATGCGGCGGGAGCGGGTGAGGAGGTTGAACACGAACTCGTCGAGGTGCTGGTCGGCGTACATGCCGATGTTCTCGAACCACTCGAGGCTCGCCTGGGCGGCGCGCTGCGTCGACTCGACCACCGGCTTGCGCTCTTCCTGATAAGCCGCAAGGGCTTTCGGCACGGAGTTGTGCTCGTGCAGGCAGGCAGCCAGGGCCAGGGCGTCCTCCATCGCGAGCTTGGTGCCCGAGCCGATGGAGAAGTGGGCCGTGTGGGCTGCGTCGCCGAGCAGCACGACGTTGGCGTCGTGCCAGCGCTCGTTGCGGACCGTCGTGAAGCTGAGCCACTTGGAGTTGTTGGTGAGGATGCGGTGGTCGCCGAGGTCGTCGGCGAAGATCTCCGCGACGCGCTGCACGGCGTACTCGTCGGAGACGCCCGGGGGGAAGACCTCGTCCTCCGTGCGGTCGAACCCGGCACGCCGCCACACGTCCTCGTGCATCTCGACGATGAACGTGGATCCTTGGTCGGAGTAGGGGTATCCGTGGATCTGCATGGTCCCGAACTCGGTGTTGCGGATGATGAACTGGAACGCCTCGAAGACGAGGTCGGTGCCGAACCAGATGTACTTGTTGTGCCGCCGGTCGAGGCTGGGGCCGAACGCATCGGCGTAGCGGGTGCGCACCTGGGAGTTGAGCCCGTCGGAGGCGACGACCAGGTCGTACTCGGCACGCAGCCGGTCGGTGTCGGGCGCCTCGGTGCGGTAGTGGACCTGCACGCCGAGCTCGGCGACCCGCGCCTGGAGGATGCGCAGCAGCTCCTTGCGGCTCATCGCGGCGAACCCCTGTCCGCCGATGGTGGACGAGCGGCCGTCGACGGCGACGTCGATGTCGGTCCACCGCGCGAACTGCCGTTCCATCGCGCCGTAGATGGCCGTGTCGGCGCTCTCGATCCCGCCGAGGGTCTCGTCGGAGAACACGACCCCGAAGCCGAAGGTGTCGTCGGGGGCGTTGCGCTCCCAGACCGTCACGTCGTGGCCGGCGTCGAGCTGCTTCATCAGGGCTGCGAGGTAGAGGCCGCCGGGGCCTCCACCCACGATGGCGATCCTCATGACGGTGCCTTCCCTGTGGGGTCGGGGGTGGACTGGTCGCGCGTCAGGTCGCGCAGCTTGAAGTGCTGGAGCTTGCCGCTGGTGTTGCGCGGCAGCTGGTCGACGAAGCGCACCCGGCGCGGGTACTTGTACGGCGCCAGCGTCGCCTTGACGTGGTCCTGGATCTCGCGGGCCTTGGCCTCGTCGCCGACGACGCCCTCGCGGAGCACGACGAAGGCGCTGACGATGGAGCCGCGCTCGGGGTCGGGCTCGCCCACGACGCCGGCCTCGACGACGTCGGGGTGGCTGTCGATCGCGGCCTCCACCTCGGGCGCCCCGATGTTGTAGCCGGAGGAGACGATCATGCTGTCGGTGCGGGCGCGGTAGAAGAAGTAGCCGTCCTCGTCCTGCACGAAGGTGTCGCCGGTGACGTTCCAGCCGTCGACGACGTAGCCGCGCTGCCGGTCGTCGTCGAGGTAGCGGCAGCCGACGGGACCGATGACCGCGAGGCGGCCCTCGGTGCCGGGGGCCACGGGTTGGTCGTCGGGACCGAGGATCGTGGCGCGGTAGCCCGGGACGGGCCTGCCCGTGCTGCCGGGGCGGATGTCGTCGCCCGCGGCGGAGATGAAGATGTGCAGCATCTCGGTGGCGCCGATGCCGTCGATGACGGCGAGGCCCAGCTCGCGGCGGATGGCCTCCCAGACCTCCTGGGCGATGTGCTCACCGGCGCTGACCGCTGCGCGCAGCCCGGCCAGCCTGGGCAGGTGACCGGCCTTGATGATCTGCTTGTACGCCGTCGGGGCCGTCGCGAGGACGGTCACCCCGTGCTGCTGCACCAGCTCCGCGAGCTGGGCCGGCGTCGCCGACTCGGTGAGCAGGGCGCAGGCGCCGGCGCGCAGGGTGAACACCACGAGCATGCCCAGCCCGAAGGTGAAGGCGAACGGCGCGGTGCAGGCGACCACGTCGTCGGGCCGCAGCCGCAGGACGTGGCGGCCGAAGGTGTTGTCGATGGACAGCACGTCGCGGTGGAAGTGCGTGGTGATCTTGGGGACGCCGGTGCTGCCTGAGGTGGGCCCGAAGAGCGCGACGTCGTCGGCCGCGGTGTCGGCGGCAATGAAGGAGCCCGACTTGGCGGTGACGCGACGGGTGAGGTCGTCGTCGGTGTCGCCGCCGTAGGGCACGACGACCAGGTCGGGTGCCACGGTGTCGCGGACGGTCTCGACGTCCTCGAGGAAGCGGTGGTCGACCAGCGCGACCGCGGGCCGCGTCTTCTCCACGACGGGCCCGAGCTCGCGGGCACGCAGGGCAGCCATGGTGGTGACCACGACCCCGCCGGCCTTGAGCGTGCCGAGCCAGGCAGCCACGGTCCAGGGGTTGTTGGGGGAACGGAGCAGCACGCGGTTGCCGGGCACGAGCCCGAGGTCCTCCGTGAGCACGGCAGCGACCTGGTTGACGGCCCGCTGCAGCTCGCCGTAGCTCCACACCGTGCCGTCAGGCGTGCGCAGCGCGGGGCGGTCGGGGCCGTGGGTCGTGACCGTGGCGTCGAGGAGCTCGACGGCCGCGTTCAGCCGTTCGGGGTACTGCAGGTCCGGGGTCGTGAACTCGAGCGTGGGCCACTGCTCCACCGGCGGGAGGTGGTCGCGCGCGAAGGTGTCGGTGTGCCCGCTCGGCGAGAGGGTGGCCGTCGCGTCGGCGGCGTCTGGCGTGGTCGACATCAGTGACCTCCGGAGGTGGCGCGGATCATGCCTTCCTGGACGACGGTGGCGAGGTGCTCACCGTCGGGGGTGAAGAAGCGGCCGAGGCCGACACCGCGACCGGAGTCGGCGGCCACGGCCTCCTGCGCGTAGAGCAGCCAGCCGTCGAGGACGCCCGGTGCCGGCAGGCGGTGGAACCACATGGCGTGGTCGAGGCTGGCCGTGACCAGCCCGGGCGCCGCCCACGGGAGGTCGAGGACGCGCAGCACCGGCTCGAGGATCGTGTAGTCGCACACGTAGGCCAGGGCGGCGAGGTCGCGCTGGGTGTCGGTGAGCCCGTCGACCGGCCGCAGGGCGTCGAAGGGCCTGACCCACAACGCCTGGTGCGCGGCGCTGCCGCCGTCGACCTCGAGGTAGACCGGCCCCGGCACGTGGCGCATGTCGAAGCTGCGGCCGCCCGACCAGTACTCCTTCGACTCCTCGGTCATCGTCGAGCCCCCGCCCACCTCACGGTCGGCGAGGTACTCCGCGGAGCCGGGCAGCTCGTCAGGCGCAGGCAGGCCGGACGGCGCCGACGCGGCGTACCGGCCCCCGTCCTCACCGGCGGCGAAGCCGGCCAGGCAGGTGTAGGCGGCCTTGCCGTTCTGGAAGGCGCGCACCTGGCGGGTGGCGTAGCCGCGGCCGTCGCGCAGCACCTCGACCTCGTAGGTGACCGGCGCGCCGATGTCGACGGGACGCATGAAGTAGCTGTGCATCGAGTGCAGGGTCTTGCCGTCGGTGACGGTGAGCATCGCGGCCGCGGCTGCCTGGGCGACCATGTCGCCGCCGTAGGCCTTCGGCCACGGGCAGGGCTGGGTCGTCGCGGTGAACGCGACGTCGAAGTGCTGCGGCTCGGTGGGGGCGAGGGCGAGCGCCCGGGTGAGGACCTCGGAGGTGGGGGTCACGGGCGGTCCGACCAGTGGCGGAGGTCGGCGTCGGGGACCTGGGGGAGGTTGACGACGATGTTCTCCGGGGTGCGGGCGGTCATCCAGGTGAGCGGGTTGTTGCGGTCGAGGTTGCACTCCACGTGGGGCATGAAGGGGGGTACGAACACCCAGTCGCCCTCGGCCATGTCGATGTAGTCCTCGAAGCGCTCGCCGAAGTAGATGCGCGCGCGGCCCGACAGGACGTAGCCGCCGGTCTCGGCCTCGCCGTGGTGGTGCGGCACCGACCGGTACCCCGCCTCGTTGCTGACCTTCCCGAACCACAGGCGCCGTGCCGGCGTGTGCTGGATGCTCACGCCGCTGATCCGAGTGGCGCCGCCGGACTGCCCGGTGTCGCCGGCCTCCAGGCCGCCCCGCGTGACGACCGGGACGACGAGGCCGTTGACGTCGGCGTAGATCGAGTTGTCGCCCTCGAGCTCGTACTTGCTGAAGTCGGGTTCCACGGTGGGTCTCCTCGGTCGAGTGGTCAGGCTCGGGTGGTCAGGCTCGGGTGGTCAGGCTCGGGTTGGGGGACAGGCGGATCGTGTTGCGCAGCAGGCCGATTCCCTCGACCTCGGTCTCGAGGACGTCGCCGTCGGCGAGGAACCGTTGCGGGTCCCGGGCGGTGCCGACCCCGCCGGGGGTGCCGGTGAGGACGAGGTCGCCGGGACGCAGGGTGGTGAAGGTCGAGATGTAGGCGAGCAGGTCGGCGCTGTCGAAGACCAGGGTCTTCGTGCTGTCGCGCTGCACCTCCTCGCCGTTGACCCGGCAGGTGATCGTGAGCCCGGCCGTGGGGTCGACCTCGTCCGGCGTCACCACGACGGGGCCGGTCGGGGTCGAGTCGTCCCACGCCTTGCCCTGGAACCACTGCAGGGTGCGGTACTGCCAGTCACGCACCGACACGTCGTTGGCCACGGTGTAGCCCGCGATGGCCGCTGCAGCGGTGACCCGGTCGGCGTGGCGGATGGTCGCGCCGACGACCACGGCGAGCTCGGCCTCCCAGTCGACGTCGGTGCCGGCGAGCAGGCAGACGTCGTCGGTCGGGCCGACCAGGCTGTCGGCGTACTTCACGAACAGGGTCGGGTGGCTCGGCAGCTCGCGACCGGTCTCGCGGATGTGCTCGCCGTAGTTGAGGCCGCAGCAGATGACCTTGGCCGGTCGCGGCAGCGGGGCGAGCGGCTCGGCGCCCGCGAGCACCTCGCCCAGCGGCGCGTCGGACGACAGTGCGCCGCCGGCGGAGAGGAAGGCGGACAGGTCCGCTGGGTACCCCTCGGCGTCGTGCCCGTCGGCGTCGTGCCCGTCACGGTCCCCGGCTCGCGCGGCAGGGGCAGCCAGCGCACGCCAGCCGTCGTCGGTGAGGGCGGCGGCGCGGGTCGTGCCCGCGTGGGCGACGGTGCCGAACTGCATATAGCGAGATTTTCACGACCGTCGTCAAACGTCAATAGGTCGGCTAGGCTCGGACCACGCCCACCGTCCCTGGAGGTTCGATGCCCGCCCACCCGCTGTCCCCGGTCCCCGTGAACCCCACCTCGCTGCCGACGCCCAGTGGCTACTCGCACGGCACGCTGTCGGGCAACACCCTCTACCTCGGCGGCCAGACGGCGCTCGACGCTCAGATGCAGATCGTCCCGGGTGGGATCGTCGAGCAGTTCCGGCAGGCGTTCTCCAACGTCCTCACCACCCTGGCCGAGGCCGGCGGTGTCCCCGAGGACCTCGTCAGCATCACGATCTACCTGACCGACATCCCCGACTACCAGGCGCACGGGCGCGAGATCGGCCGCGCCTGGCGCGAGCTGGCCGGACCCGTGTACCCCGCGATGGCGGGCATCGGCACGACGGCGCTGTGGCAGCCCGAGGCGCTCATCGAGATCGTCGGCGTCGCCGTCATCCCTGACGAGCGGCTCCGGCCTCCGCAGTGACGAAGTCGTGGGCGGGGCCGGCGAGCAGGCGGTGCAGCTCGAAGAACGTCTCCGCAGCCTTGGTGCCCGACCACGACGCGGGCAGCAGGTCGGTCGGCAGGCCCGGGTCGAGGTAGGGGAGCCGGCGCCACGCGGTGAGGGCCCGGACGTAGTCGGCGAAGGCCTCCGGCCCCGGCGGCACGTGTCGCTGTGCCTCCCACGCTGCGCGGGCGGGCTCGTGCGCGTCGAGGAAGTCGGTGTAGAGCTGCTCGAGGGAGTCGAGGTCCCACCACCGGGCGACCTTGGCGGCAGGGTCGCCGAAGGCGAGGTACTCCGCCCGGAACAGGTCGACGTACGGGTCGAGGCCGTCGCCGAGCAGCACCTCGCGCGCGTCGTCCGCGAGGTGGCCCGGCGCGATCCAGACCCCGGAGGAGACGGTGCCGAACCCGAGCCAGGACAGGCGCGAGCGCAGCGCGTGCCGCTTCTGGCGCTCCGACTCCGGGACGGAGAAGACCACGACCACCCAGTCGCGGGCCTGCTGCTCGCGCTGGGCGAAGATGCGGCGGTCCCCGACCTCGAGCACGGTCCGTGCGTACTCCGACAGGGCATAGCCGGCGACGCCGGCCCGACGCTCGGCCTCGACGATCCCCCGGCGCTTCAGCCTCGACAGCGAGGACCTGACGGCCTGCTCGTCGACACCGGCCGCGGCCATGAGGCGGATGAGGGCGCTGACGCTGATCCAGCCGCCGAACTCCCGGACGTACAACCCGAGCATCGTGACGATGAGCGCGCGTGGGGGCAGTGCCCCCCGCTCCGTGCCCCCGTCGAGCTCCGTCGTCGTCACGGGAGGAATGTATCCGGCGCGCGCGGCCGGTCACGGGTCGGACCGGTCCTTGTCCGCTGCCGGTCAGCGCCTCTAGTCTTCCGTAGGACAGAAGCCGAAATCCATATCGTGGAATTGTGAGGTCGTCAGATGGCAGCACCGAGCCCGGGCTACTCCATCACCGTGCGGGCCGAGGCGCCCGCCGCCATCGACACCACGGGGACGCTGGCGGCGGCGGTGGCCGACGCCGGTGGCGCCCTCACCGCCCTCGACGTGGTCGAGTCCCGCGCCCAGGGCCTCGTGGTGGACGTGACGTGCAACGCCTCCGACGCCGACCACGCCGAGCGCATCACCGCCGCGATCGCCGCGGTGCCGGGCGTCAAGGTCCGCAAGGTCAGCGACCGCACGTTCCTGCTGCACCTCGGCGGCAAGCTCGAGGTCAACCCCAAGGTGCCGCTCAAGCACCGTGACGACCTGTCGCGCGCCTACACCCCCGGGGTCGCCCGGGTCTGCCTCGCCATCGCGGCCAACCCCGAGGACGCCCGCCGCCTGACGATCAAGCGCAACACCGTGGCCGTGGTGACCGACGGCTCGGCGGTGCTGGGCCTGGGCAACATCGGCCCCGCCGCAGCCCTGCCGGTCATGGAGGGCAAGGCGGCCCTGTTCAAGAGGTTCGCCGGGGTCGACGCCTGGCCGGTCTGCCTCGACACCCAGGACACCGAGGAGATCATCTCCATCGTCAAGGCGCTCGCCCCGGTCTACGGCGGCGTGAACCTCGAGGACATCTCGGCCCCGCGCTGCTTCGAGATCGAGCGCCGGCTGCGCGACGAGCTCGACATCCCGGTGTTCCACGACGACCAGCACGGCACCGCGATCGTCGTCATGGCGGCGCTGACCAACGCCCTGCGCGTGGTGGGCAAGGACATCGGCGACGTCCGCATCGTCGTCTCCGGTGTCGGCGCCGCGGGCCACGCGATCATCAGGCTGCTCGACGCCCAGGGCGCGACCGACATCGTCGGCTGCGACCGGCACGGCGCGCTCGACCCCGACGCCGAGCACCGCGACGAGTTCCGCGGGTGGATCGCCAGCAACACCAACCCCCGCCGCGTCCGCGGCACCCTCAAGGAGGTCCTCGCCGGTGCCGACGTGTTCGTCGGGGTGTCGGCGCCGAACCTCCTCGACGGCGACGACGTCGCGACCATGGCCCCGGACGCGATCGTGTTCGCGCTCGCCAACCCCGACCCCGAGGTCGACCCGGTCGCCGCCAGCCGGCACGCCGCCGTCGTCGCCACCGGGCGCTCGGACTATGCCAACCAGATCAACAACGTGCTCGCGTTTCCCGGCTTCTTCCGGGGGCTGCTCGACGCCGGGGTCAGCGACATCACCGACGACATGATGATCGCCGCGGCCACCGCCATCGCCAACTGCGTGCACCGCGACGAGCTCAACGCCAGCTACATCGTGCCCAGCGTCTTCGACCCCGACGTCGCGCCTGCTGTCGCGGCTGCGGTGCGGCACGCCGCGGGCGCCCATGAACGCCACACCGACGACCCCGAGGACGCCCACGCATGACTGCACGCACGACCTTCGACGCGACCGCCCTGACCGACGAGATCGACGTCCACCTCGCCCAAGCGGATGCCTTGCTGGCCAAGGGGTTCCCGGGCGAGCGGGCGGAGCGGCAGCCCGTCCACACCGTCTACGTCCCGGCCGACAGGTACGACGCCGACCTGGTGCCCCGGTGGGGCAAGGAGGCGCTCGCTGCGATGGACGAGCACGCCGGCAGCGCCGCGGAGTACGCCGCCGTGCTCGGGCTGCCCGTCCACCTCGCCGACGAGGTGGTGACCCGTGTCCGCGCCAAGCTCGCGAGCGAGCCGGTCGAGGACCTGCGCATCGACCTCGAGGACGGGTACGGCGCGCGCGACGACGACGAGGAGGACGGCGCGGTCGACGAGGCCGCCGCAGCCCTGCTGGCCTCCCTCGATGCGGGGGACGCAGCGCCCTTCACCGGGATTCGCTTCAAGAGCTTCGAGGCACCGACCCGGGCCCGTGGTGTGCGCAGCCTGGCGCGGTTCATCGAGGCCGTGACGGTCGACGGGCGGCTGCCCGACGGGTTCGTGGTGACCCTGCCGAAGGTGACGTCCGTCGACCAGGTCGAGGCGATGGTCCTGGCCTGCGAACGACTCGAGTCCGGGCTCGGGCTGCGTTCGGGTGCAATGAGTTTCGAGATCCAGGTCGAGACGCCGCAGTCCATCCTCGGCCCCGACGGCACGGCTCTGGTGGCCCGGATGGTCCACTCGGCCGCGGGTCGGTGCACCGGCTTGCACTACGGCACCTACGACTACTCGGCCTCGTGCGGCATCGCAGCGGCCTACCAGTCGATGGAGCACCCTGCGGCAGACCACGCCAAGGCCGTCATGCAGGTCGCGGCAGCCGGCACCGGGGTGCGGCTGTCCGACGGCTCGACCAACGTCCTGCCCGTGGGCGACCGCGACCGGGTCCACGCGGCCTGGGCCCTCCACGCGCGCCTCGTGCGCCGGTCGCTCGAGCGCGGCTACTACCAGGGCTGGGACCTCCACCCCGCCCAGCTCCCCAGCCGGTACGCCGCGACCTATGCCTTCTACCGCGAGGGGCTGCCGGCGGCCGCCGAGCGGCTGCGCAACTACGTGGGCAGCCTCGAGTCCGGTGTCATGGACGAGCCCGCGACGGCGAGGGCGCTGGCCGACTTCGTCGTGCGGGGCCTGGACTGTGGGGCCGTCGACGCCGACGAGGTCGAGGCCCTCACGGGGATCGACCGCGCTCGGATGGACGTGCTCGCCCGACGCGCCAAGTAGCCGCTGCGCTGTCCTGCCGTCGACGGATCGGGTTGCGCTGCAAGCATTTTCGTGGGGACAGCCCTCCCGTTGCTGTTCGAACACCTGTACGATTGAGGTATGCCGACCAGCCCGCTCGCGCAGTCCCGGCACCGCCGGCAGCAGGAGCTGTGGGCGCGGACCGCGGCCGTGGCGGGGCGGTTGAACCGGGCGCAGGCGGAGCTGGTCGACATCGCTGCCGAGCTGATCGAGGACCGCACTGGGGTGATGGTGGGTTCAAGACCCCGGAGCACTACCTGGTCGTGCGGGCCGGGTTGTCGCCGGCGCACGCCGGCGACGTGGTGCGGGTCGCGCGGCGGAGGTCCGAGCTGGTCGAGGCGTCCGCTGCGCTGGGCGCGGGTGAGCTGTCGCTGGACCAGGTCGCGGTCATCGCCCGCGCCGTCCCGGCCGGGTACCAGGCGTCGGTCACCGCCCTGGCCCGGGAAGCGACGGTGCCGCAGCTGCGCCGCGCGGTGGCCCGGCACGCGTTCCCAGCGCCCCCTCCCACCAACACTGATGGCGACACCGCAGACGCCGACGAGGCGACCGATGCGACGACCAGCGCCGGCCTGCAGGACCCGCTGGTCCCGGCCGACCCCAGGTCGGTGTCAGAGCAGCGGGCGTGCGCGAAGCCGGAGCTGTTCATGCACTACGACGCCGACGGCCGGTTCCAGCTGCGGTACTCCGCCCCCGCGACCGTCGGCGCGTTGGTCGAGCAGGCGGTGAAGGAAGCGAAGGACGCGCTCTTCACCCGCCGCCGCGACACCGCAGCTGCCGACACCGTTGTCGACCACGTCGCGGAGGACGACCGGCACGCAGGCCTGCCCACCTACGCCGATGCGTTGGAGGAGATGGCCAACCGGTCCCTGGCGTCGGTGACGTCGACCAGCCGGGCGTCGCACTACCGGGTGTACTGCACCTGGACACCGACGGCGCCTGGGTGTCCGGTGGTCACGCGATCCCGCTGCGGCTGCTCGGACGGTTCATCAGCGACGGCACGGTGCGGCCCGTCTGGGAGACCGAGGGCACACCGGTGTCGGTGGGTCGGGCGATGCGGATCCTGCCCGACCGCACCCGACGCCTCATCACCGACCGCGACCGCGGATGCCGGTTCCCCGGCTGCACCACCACCGCGTTCACCGAGGTGCACCACCTCGAGGCGTGGTCTGACGGTGGCCGCACCGACGTGGACAACCAGGTCCTGCTCTGCCCCACCCACCACGACGGCATCGACCGCGGCGACCACACCATCACCGTCGACCCCACCCGCCCCGACGGGCTGGTAGTCACCAACCGCTACGGCCTGCCCATCCGCCCACCCCGACCGGGCGAGACCGCCCCACCACCCGAGGGGGACCCGGACTTCGACCTCGACGACACTCGCACGGCATACCGCCCACCCACCGGCGGACCCCTCCGATGGACCGACCTCGAGCTCCCACCCGACACCGCCCTCGGCCGACGACACCTCACGGCGGTGCCACCACCAGAACCTGAACCCGAGTTCGTGTCCTGGCTCGACGATCCCGCCAACCCCGACCGCGGCCTGGTCCGCGTCCTCTGACCCCGCCGGTCGGCGTGCGCGCCGACCGAGAGCCCTCATCCGGACCGGTGGGGCACCGCAGGCCCGGGCCCTGAACGTGGCTGCGGGCCGGGGGAAGTAGCGTGACGCCATGCGCGTCCGGGTGGAGTTCACGACCGAGCCGTTCCACGGTGAGGACGACCAGCTGCCCTCCCACGTCACCGCGTCCGCCGACGCGCTGCGCCAGGTGGGGTTGACCCCCGACCTCGGCCCGCTCGGCACGTCCGTGGAGGGCGACGCGCAGGTGGTCGTGGACGCTGTCGGCGCAGCGATCAAGGGGGCGTTGGCGCACGGGGCGACGCGGGTGACCCTGACGGTCAGTGACCTCGACGCTGACGTCGCACCCCCGGTGGTGGGGGTCACGACCGACCTCTCCGACGGGTTGGCCCGTCTCATCGCCGAGGTCGAGGGGGAGCTCGGCGGCAGCCTGTCCGGGCTGCCGCGCGCCCAGAAGCAGCACGCGGTGCGGCTGCTGGAGGAGCGCGGGGCCTTCGAGATGCGGCGTTCGGCCGAGACGGTCGCGGAGGCGCTGGGCCTGACCCGCTTCACGGTCTACAACTACCTGAACCGCATCCGCGAGACCGACGCCGCACAGTCCTGACGAATTTTCTCAACAAACTGTTGACGGACGGGGGCCGCCGTCCTAATGTTCCACTATTCGTAAACGCGTTTCCGCATCACGGAAGAGACGCGATATGACACAGGACGCCAACTCTGCGCCCGCGGCACGACCGGCCACCACCCGCCGGCCCGCCCGCCCCGTCCACGGCACCGCAGCCCCAAGGAGCACCATGAGCTTCGTCCTCGGACCCAACCAGTACGGCAAGGCGGAGAACCGCGTCGTACGCATCTACCGCGACACGGCCCGCCACGAGATCCGCGACCTCAACGTCTCGACCGCCCTGCGCGGCGACTTCCGCGCGGCCCACGAGACCGGCGACCAGGCCAACGTCCTGCCGACCGACACGCAGAAGAACACCGCGTTCGCGTTCGCCAAGGAGCACGGCGTGACCTCGCCCGAGGACTACGCGCTGACCCTCGGCGACCGGTTCCTCGCCGTGACGCCGGCCGCCACCGCGAGCCGGATCGAGGTCGAGGAGTACGCCTGGGACCGCATCGACGTCGGCGGCGCCGGTCACGACCACGCGTTCGTCAAGCGCGGCGGCGAGGTGCGCACCACGGTCGTCACCCGCCAGCGCACCGGCGACGGGACCAGGGCTTGGGTGGTCTCCGGGGTCAAGGACCTCGTCGTCCTCAAGTCGACCGGCTCGGAGTTCAAGGGCTTCCTCAAGGACGACTACACGACGCTGCAGGAGACCGACGACCGGATCCTTGCGACCTCCCTGGTCGCCCGCTGGCGCTACGAGGACGACGCCGTCGCCGACGGCACCGACTGGAACAAGTCCTTCGACGACATCCGCCAGGTGATGCTCGAGACGTTCGCGACGACGTACAGCCGGGCGCTGCAGGAGAGCCTCTACGCCATGGGGTCCGCGGTGCTCGCCGCCCACCCCGAGGTCGCCGAGATCAAGTTCTCCGCCCCCAACAAGCACCACTTCCTCGTCGACCTGTCGCCGTTCGGGCTCGACAACCCCGGCGAGGTCTTCATCGCCGCGGACCGTCCCTACGGCCTCATCGAGGCCACCGTGCAGCGCGAGGACGGCAGCGACCCGGGCGACGCCTGGCTCACCGTCCCCGGCTTCTGCTGACCGGTCGGACCAGGTGCCTCCCGTGTCAACGACGACACGTCCCGAGGACGAGCGGCTCCCGCTCGCGTCCACCTACGCCTACGGCGTCCAGCACATCCTGACGATGTACGGCGGCGTTATCGCCCCACCGCTCATCGTCGGCGGTGCGGCCGGCCTGCACGGCACCGAGATCGCCCTGTTGGTCTCGGCAGCCCTCTTCGTCAGCGGCCTCGCGACGATCCTGCAGAGCGTCGGCATCCCGTTCTTCGGCTCGCAGCTGCCGCTGGTGCAGGGGATCTCGTTCGCGAGCGTCTCCACGATGACCGCGGTCGCCACGAGCGGGGGAGGGCTGCCCGCGGTGTTCGGCTCGATCATCGTGGCCGGGCTCGTGGGGCTCGCGATCAGCCCGTTCTTCAGCCAGGTCGTGCGCTTCTTCCCGCCCGTGGTCAACGGGGTCATCATCACCGTCATCGGCCTGTCCCTCTTCCCGGTCGCGGTGCGGTGGGCGATGGGCGGCAACGACAAGGCGCCGGACTACGGCTCGGTCGGCAACATCGGGCTGGCCGCCTTCACCCTGCTCGTCATCCTGCTGCTCTCGCGCCTGGTGCAGGGCCCGGTGAGCCGGCTGTCCATCCTGCTCGGCATCGTCGTCGGCACGGTGCTCGCCCTCGCCCTCGGCCGCACCGACTTCTCCGGGGTCGGGACGGGGAGCTGGGTGGCCTTCCCGACACCGTTCCACTTCGGGACGCCGGTCTTCGAGGTCGGCGCGATCATCTCCATGATCATCGTCATCCTCGTGATCATGACCGAGACGACCGCCGACATCCTCGCGGTGGGTGAGATCGTCGGCACCGGGACCAGTCCGCGCCGTGTCGGTGACGGCCTGCGCGCCGACATGCTCGCGACGGCGATCGCCCCGGTCTTCAACAGCTTCCCGGCCAGCGCGTTCGCCCAGAACGTCGGTGTCGTCGCCATCACCGGCGTGCGCAGCCGGTGGGTCGTCACCGCCGGCGGCTCCGTACTGGTGGCCCTCGGCCTCCTGCCCGTACTCGGTCGCGTCGTGGCCGGTGTGCCCCAGCCCGTCCTGGGCGGTGCCGGCATCGTCCTGTTCGGCTCGGTGGCCGCGAGCGGCATACGCACGCTGTCCAAGGTCGACTACGACGGCAACCTCAACATCGTCCTGGTGGCCACCGCCCTCGGTGTCGGCACCATCCCCATCGCGGTCCCCGCCTTCTACGCCGAGTTCCCGCAGTGGTTCGCCACGATCTTCGACTCCGGCATCAGTGCCGCCAGCCTGGTCGCGGTGCTGCTCAACCTGTTCTTCAACGTCATGCGCGGCGGGGTGGGGCGCTCGCCCTCCGTGGTGTCCGGCGCGCCACCCGTGCTGGTCCGACCCGACCAGGCGAGCGCCCTGCGCAAGCACTAACCGTTCCACCTGCGGCTCCGGCCACTGCTCCAACGCAATCGCTCGACCACCCGCTCCACCCTCCCTCCCGAACACAGGAAGGTGCCTGTCATGAGTGCAGCCACCGTTCGACCCGCTCCCTCCCCGCGACGTTCGCGCCACCCCGTCGACGAGGTGCTGCCCGTCCCCAAGCTGGCCGTCTACGGCTTCCAGCACGTGCTGGCCTTCTACGCCGGCGCGGTGATCGTCCCGATCCTGCTGGCCAGCGCGATCGGGCTCAGCACCCAGGAGCTCATCCACCTCATCAACGCCGACCTGTTCACCTGCGGCATCGCCTCGATCATCCAGTCGGTGGGGTTCTGGAAGGTGGGAGTGCGGCTGCCCTTGCTGCAGGGCGTGACGTTCACGGCGGTGTCGCCGATGATCGCGATCGGCCTCGCGGCCGGTGGTGGCACGGACGGGCTGCTCGTCATCTACGGCGCGGTCATCGTCGCGGGCCTGTTCACGCTGCTCATCGCGCCCTACTTCAGCCGCCTCATCCGGTTCTTCCCACCGGTCGTCACCGGCTCGGTGATCACGATCATCGGCCTGGCGCTGCTGCCGGTCGCCGCAGCCGACGCCGCCGGTGGTGCCGGCCCGACGCTCGACCCCACCAGCGGCCGCAACCTCGCCTACGCGCTCGGGACGCTCGCCCTGATCGTCGCCATCCAGCGGATCTTCAAGGGCTTCATGGCGACCGTGGCCGTCCTCGTCGGCCTCGTCGTCGGCACGCTCGTGGCCTGGGCGCTCGGTGACGCGCACTTCGACAGCGTCGCGGGCTCCGGCTGGATCGGCGTGACCACGCCGTTCCACTTCGGCTGGCCCAAGTTCTCGGTCGCCGCGATCATCTCGATGGTCGTGGTCATGCTCATCACCGCCGTCGAGACCACCGGTGACGTCTTCGCCACCGGCGAGATCGTCGAGAAGCGGATCGGCCGTGAGGACATCGCCCGCGCCCTGCGGGCCGACGGCCTCGCCACCACGATCGGCGGTGTCTTCAACTCCTTCCCCTACACCTGCTTCGCCGAGAACGTCGGCCTGGTGCGGCTCACCCGCGTCAAGAGCCGCTACGTCGTGGCCACGGCCGGCCTGATCATGATCGTCATCGGCCTCATCCCCAAGGCCGGCGCGATCGTCGCCGGCATCCCGCACCCGGTCCTCGGCGGTGCCGCGCTGGCGATGTTCGCCACGGTCGCCGTCGTCGGCTTCCAGACCCTCTCCCGGGTCGACTTCCACGACCACCGCAACGTCGTGATCGTCGCGACGAGCGTCGGCCTGGCGATGTACGTGACGGCCCAGCCCGACGTCGCCAAGGCCGTCCCGAGCTGGGCGCAGATCATCCTCGGCTCCGGCATCACCCTGGGGTCGATCACGGCCATCGTGCTCAACCTGCTGTTCCACCACGTGGGCTCCGACCGCGGCCCTGCCGTGGCGGGGGCGCCGGGCCGGCTCGTGCGGCTGTCGCAGGTCAACGAGATGACCCGTGAGGAGTTCGTCGACACGTTCGGTGGCCTGTTCCAGGGGCCGCGGTGGGCGGTCGAGCGGGCCTATGACTCGCGCCCGTTCGCCGACACCATCGACCTGCGCCGCTCCTTCCAGGAGGCCCTGTTCTCCGCGACGGAGGAGGAGCAGCGTGCCCTCATCGACGCCTACCCCGACCTCGGCGCCGAGAGCGTGGCCGAGGGCGGCGAGGGCGAGGACTCCCTGCGCGACCAGTCGAGCCTCGGCCTGACCCGCCTCGACGAGAAGGCGCACGGCGAGCTCTCGGAGCTCACCACCCGGTACCGCGAGCGCTTCGGCTTCCCCCTCGTCACCTGCGTGCGCGACCGTGACTCCTTCGACCAGGTGGTCCGCACCGGGTGGCAGCGGCTGGCCAACTCGCCGGCGCAGGAGCACGCCGCCGCGCTGGTGGAGACTGCCAAGATCGCGGGGTACCGCTTCGACGACCTCGTCGCCGACGCCAACCCCATCCACTCCGCCCGCACCCGGTCCCTGGAGAGCCCATGAGCCTGGAGGACTTCAACGCCCTTCCGCCCGAGGAGGTGGACGAGCGGCTGGCCGCGTGCCTGCCGGTGCCCCGCTGGGTGGCCGCGGTGCGCGACGAGCGCCCGTACGCCGACTGGCCGGCCCTCGAGGAGGCGGCCGCCACCGCGGCCGCCCACCTCGACGACCACGAGCTCGCGACCGCGCTCGCCGGCCACCCCCGGATCGGTGAGCGGGCCTCCAGCCCCCAGCACCACGCGGCGTTCAGCGCCCGCGAGCAGGCGGGGGTGGACCCGTCGGACGACGGGGTCGCGCGCGAGCTCGCCGCCGGCAACGCCGCGTACGAGGAGCGGTTCGACCGGGTGTTCCTCATCCGGGCCGCCGGCCGGTCGGCTCCCGAGATCCTGGCGGAGCTGCGGCGCCGGCTCGAGAACGACGACGACGCCGAGCGCGCCGAGACCGTCACCCAGCTGCGCGAGATCGCGCTGCTCCGACTCCGACAGGTGGTCTCGTGATGAGCACCCTCTCCACGCACGTCCTCGACACCAGCCTGGGCCGGCCCGCCGCCGGGATCGGTGTGGTCCTCGAGGGCCTCGACGGCACGGCGATCGGTGACGGGGTGACCGACGGCGACGGGCGGGTGGCGTCGATCGGCCCGGAACGCCTGGAGCCCGGGGACTACCGGCTGCGGTTCGCCTCCGGGAGCTACTTCGCCGCCCGGGGAGTGCCCGGGTTCTACCCCGAGGTCGTCGTCGTGTTCACCGTCACGGGCGACCCGCACTACCACGTGCCCGTGCTGCTCAACCCCTACGGCTACAGCACCTACCGGGGCAGCTGAGCCGGTCGCGGACCGCGTGGCGCTGACGCCCGGATATATCCGGGCCGGAGCGTGAGACAGCGGGTGCCGACCGTTGACGGCGTCCGCCGCCTCCTCATAACCTCTCACTAGTTGGAAAACAAATTCCGCAATACGGAAAACAGATCGGACTGAACGCCATGACGACTCCCGACCACGGACTGCGCTACGAGGCCAACTGCTCGCTGCTCTTCACCGAGGTGCCGCTGCTCGAGCGCCCTGCGGCGGCGAAGGCGGCCGGGTTCGACGCGGTCGAGTTCTGGTGGCCCTGGCCGGACCAGCCGGTCCCCTCCGACACCGAGGTCGACGCCTTCGTGGCGGCGGTGCGCGACGCGGGGGTGAGGCTGGTCGGGCTCAACTTCTTCGCCGGCGACCTCGCCGGCCCCGACTGCGGGGTGCTCTCGGTCCCCGACCGGGTCCAGCAGTTCCGCGACAACGTCGACGTCACGGTCGGCATCGGTGAGCAGCTCGGTGTCCAGGCGTTCAACGCCCTCTTCGGCAACCGCGTCGACGGCGCCTCGCCGCAGCAGCAGGACGAGCTCGGCCGCGAGTCGATCGCGCTCGCGGCCAAGGCGGCCGACCGGATCGGCGCCGGCGTCCTCGTCGAGGCCGTGAGCGGTCCGAAGCCCTACCCGCTGCGCACCGCGGCCGACGCCGTCGCCGTCGTCGACGACGTGCGTGCCACGGGTGCGGTCAACGTCGGGTTCCTGCTCGACCTGTTCCACCTCGCCGCCAACGGCGACGACGTGGAGGCGGCCATCACCGCGTACGCGGAACGCACGCTCCACGTGCAGGTGGCCGACTTCCCCGGGCGCGGCGAGCCCGGCACGGGCGAGCTCGACCTGCAACGGCACCTCGGCCACCTCGCCCGGCGCGGGTACGCCGGCTGGGTCGGCCTCGAGTACAAGCCCACCACCGCGTCCACCCCCGACAGCCTGGCGTGGCTCCCCCGCGAGCGCCGCCACGCGAACTGACGACGACAACCCTTCGAGGAGAACGACATGACCAGCATCGCCTTCATCGGCCTCGGCATCATGGGCAGCCCGATGGCCGTCCACCTCCAGCAGGCCGGGCACGACGTCGTCGGCTACAACCTGCACCCCGACAAGACCCAGCCCCTCGTGGACGCCGGGGGCCGCGCCGCCGGCTCGGTCGCCGAGGCGGTCGAGGACGTCGACGTCGTCGCCGTCATGGTCCCGGACAGCCCCGACGTGCAGGACGTCCTCACCGGGGAGGGCGGGGTCTTCGACAGTGCGAAGCCCGGGACCCTCGTCATCGACTTCTCGAGCATCCGGCCCGACGTCACCGCGGAGCTCGCGAAGACCGCGAAGGAGAAGGGTTTCCGCCTCCTCGACGCCCCGGTGTCGGGTGGCGAGGCCGGGGCGAAGAACGCCGCCCTGTCCATCATGGTCGGCGGCGACGGCGCCGACTTTGAGGAGGCCAAGCCGTTGTTCGACGGCGTCGGCAAGACCGTCGTCCACGTCGGCGGCAACGGCGCGGGCCAGACGGTCAAGGCGGCCAACCAGCTCATCGTCGCGGCCAACATCCAGGCGCTCGCCGAGGCCGTAACCTTCCTCGACGCCTACGACGTGGACCTCGAGGCGGCGCTCGACGTCCTCGGCGGCGGTCTGGCCGGGTCGAAGGTGCTCGACCAGAAGCGGGGCAACATGGCCAAGCACGACTTCACGCCGGGATTCCGGATCGACCTGCACCACAAGGACATGGGCATCGTCACCTCCGCGGCCCGTGAGGCCGGCGTCGTCGTACCCCTGGGCGCCCTCGTCGCCCAGCTCATGGCCTCCGCCCGCGCCAACGGCGACGGCGGCCTCGACCACTCCGCGCTCCTGCGCGGCGTCGAGCGGCTCTCCGGCCGCCTCGCCGGCTGACCCGAGGCCGCCGGCCCCACGCCCCCAGGGCACACCGACAGCACCCAGACCACCCCGGACCAGGAGCACCACCATGGCACGCATGACCGCGGCCCAAGCGGCCGTCGAGATCCTCAAGAAGGAGGGGGTGACCAACGTCTTCGGCCTGCCCGGGGCGGCGATCAACCCCTTCTACAAGGCGATGAAGACGAACGGCGGCCTGCACCACACGCTCGCCCGGCACGTCGAGGGCGCCTCCCACATGGCCGAGGGCTACACCCGCGCCAAGCCGGGCAACATCGGCGTCTGCGTCGGGACCTCCGGCCCGGCCGGCACCGACATGATCACCGGGCTCTACTCGGCCAGCGCCGACTCGATCCCGATCCTGTGCATCACCGGCCAGGCGCCGGTCGCCAAGCTGCACAAGGAGGACTTCCAGGCCGTCGACATCGCCTCGATCGCCAAGCCCCTCACCAAGATGGCGGTCACGGTGCTGGAGCCGGCGCAGGTGCCGGGCACGTTCCAGCAGGCGTTCCACCTCATGCGCTCCGGCCGGCCGGGCCCCGTGCTCATCGACCTGCCGATCGACGTCCAGATGGCCGAGATCGAGTTCGACGTCGAGACCTACGCCCCGCTGCCGGTCTACAAGCCCGCCGCGACCCGCGCGCAGGTGGAGAAGGCGCTCGACCTGCTCGAGGCAGGGGAGCGGCCGCTCATCGTGGCCGGTGGCGGTGTCATCAACGCGGACGCGGCCGACCTGCTCGTCGAGCTCGCGGAGCTCACCGGTGTCCCGGTGGTGCCGACCCTGATGGGCTGGGGCACCATCCCGGACGACCACCGCCTCAACGCCGGGATGGTGGGCCTGCAGACCAGCCACCGCTACGGCAACGCCACGATGCTCGAGTCCGACGTCGTCCTCGGGATCGGCAACCGCTGGGCCAACCGCCACACCGGCGACCTCGAGACCTACACAGCCGGGCGCACGTTCGTCCACGTCGACATCGAGCCCACCCAGATCGGCCGGGTCTTCGCGCCCGACTACGGCATCGTCTCTGACGCGAAGGCGGCCCTCGAGCTGTTCGTCACCGCTGCCCGTGAGCGCCGCGACGCCGGCCGCCTCAAGGACCGCTCCGAGTGGGCGGACGCCTGCCAGCAGCGCAAGCGCACCCTGTTGCGGCGCACCAGCTTCGACGTCACCCCGATCAAGCCGCAGCGTGTCTATCAGGAGATGAACCGCGCGTTCGGCCGCGACGTCCGCTACGTCTCGACGATCGGGCTGTCGCAGATCCAGGCGGCCCAGCTGCTCCACGTCTACCGGGACCGGCACTGGATCAACGCCGGCCAGGCGGGCCCGCTCGGCTGGACCGTGCCCGCGGCCATCGGTGTCGCCACCGCCTGCCCCGACGAGACGGTGGTCGCGCTCTCGGGTGACTACGACTTCCAGTTCATGATCGAGGAGCTCGCGGTCGGGGCGCAGTTCAACGTCCCCTACGTCCACGTCCTGGTGAACAACGCCTACCTCGGCCTCATCCGCCAGAGCCAGCGCGGGTTCGACATGGACTACTGCGTGCAGCTGTCCTTCGACAACCTCAACAGCCCCGAGGTCGGGGGTTACGGCGTCGACCACGTCAAGGTCGTGGAAGGACTGGGCTGCAAGGCGATCCGCGTCACCGAGCCCGAAGAGATACTCCCGGCTCTCGAGAAGGCGCAGGTGATGGCCCACGAGTACCGCGTGCCCGTGGTGGTCGAGGTCATCCTCGAGCGCGTCACCAACGTGTCGATGGGCACCTCGATCGCGAACGTCACGGAGTTCGAGGAGCTCGCCGAGCACGGTGACCACGCCCCGACCGCCGTCTTCGCGAACCTGGACTGAGGCGGCCGTGCCCCGCGTCCTGCTCGCCCCCGACAAGTTCAAGGGCACGCTCACCGCCGCCGAGGTGGCGGCCCACCTCGAGGTGGGCCTCCGCTCGGTCGTCCCGGGCGTCGAGGTGACCGTCGTGCCCGTGGCCGACGGCGGCGACGGGACGCTGGCCGCGGCGGAGGCCGCCGGGTTCGAGCGGGTGCCGGTGCGTGCGACCGGCCCGACCGGTGTGCCGTGCTGGGCCTCCTACGGGCGGCGCGGGGACGAGGCGGTGGTCGAGCTGGCCGAGGTGTCGGGACTCGCGCGGCTGGGGGAGGGTGGGCTCGCGCCGCTCACCGCCACCAGCCGCGGTACCGGCGAGCTCGTGGCCGCGGCACTGGACGCCGGCTGTCGCCGGGTCGTCGTCGGCATCGGCGGGAGCGCCGGCACCGACGGCGGGGCGGGGATGCTGCAGGGGCTGGGCGCCCGGGTCAGCGGACCGCGCGGCCGGGCGCTGCACGCGGGCGGGGGAGCCCTCATCGAGGTGGTGTCGCTCGACCTCTCCGAGCTCCACCCCGGGCTCGCCGACGCAGAGCTGGTCGTCGCGTGCGACGTCGACAACCCGCTGACCGGCCCGCACGGCGCGGCGGCCGTCTACGGCCCGCAGAAGGGGGCCGGCCCCGACGACGTGCAGACCCTCGACCTGGCGCTGTCGGCATGGGCCGACGTCGTGGCCGAGGCTACGGGGCGTGACCTGCGTGACCAGCCGGGCGCCGGAGCCGCGGGGGGAGTGGGGTTCGCCCTGCTCGCCGTCCTCGGTGCCCGGATGCAGGCCGGCGCCGACCTCGTGGCCGGGCTGACGGGGCTCGCCGACGCCGTGTGCGCCGCCGACCTCGTCATCACGGGCGAAGGCTCCCTCGACGTGCAGAGCCTGCGCGGGAAGGCCCCCACGGCCGTCGCCGCCATGGCCCGCGACAAGGGCGTCCCCGTCGTCGCCGTGGCAGGTCGCGTCGCCCTCGACGAGGCGACCCTGCGCGCGGCCGGTATCGGCGCGGCGTACCCGCTGCTGGCCGAGGCCGGCGACGAGCGCGAGGCGTTCGAACGACCCGGACCGCTCCTGGAGCGGATCGGGGCACGGATCGCCCGCGACCACCTCGGTGGTGCGTCATGAGGGTCGCCCGGGTGGGTGCACCCGGCGCGGAGCGGCCGGTGGTCGTGGCCGCCGACGGCGCACTGCTCGACCTGGCAGGGCTGACCCAGGACGTCGACGCGGCGTTCCTCGCCTCGCTCGCCGACCTCGACCCGTCGACGCTGCCCGGCCTCGCCCCACCGCCGGGTGCGAGCACCCTGCGGTTCGGTCCGCCGGTCGCCCGCCCCGGCAAGGTCGTCGGCATCGGGCTCAACTACCGCGACCACGCGGCCGAAGCGGGGATGCCACTGCCGGCCGAGCCGGTCGTCTTCCTCAAGTCGCCCACGTCGGTCAGCGGGCCGTCCGACGACGTGGTCATGCTCCCCGGTTCGACCACGACCGACTACGAGGTCGAGCTGGGCGTGGTCCTCGGGCGCGACCTGCGCGGCGAGTGCGACCCGCACCGCGCGCTCGCCGCCGTGGCGGGATACGTCCTCGCCCAGGACGTCTCCGACCGCGCGCTGCAGCTCGAGCGCGGCGGGACGTGGACCAAGGGCAAGTCGGCCGACACCTTCTGCCCGCTCGGCCCGTGGCTGGTGACGCCGGACGAGCTCGGGTCGCCGGGTGTGGGCGGGGTGCGGCTGCGGCTCTCCGTCGACGGTGACCTGCGCCAGGACGGCAGCCCCTGCGACATGGTCTTCGGGATCGGCGAGCTGCTCTGCTACACCAGCGGCCTGATGACGCTCGAGGCCGGCGACGTGGTGCTCACCGGCACCCCGGCCGGTGTCGCGATGGGCCGGCCCGAGCCGCGCCCCTACCTGCGGCACGGACAGGTGGTCGAGGCGGACGGCGGAGTCCTCGGGCAGCAACGGACCAGGGTCGTCGACCCCGGGTACGGAACCATCGCCCTCGACGAGGAGGCAGCGGCAGGATGACCGGTACTGGTTACATGGCAGGCAGTCGCGCGCCGGGCACCCCGGCGCCGCCGTCGAGCGAGAGGATCCCCGTGGCCGAGCAGGTGGCGTTCCGGGCCCGACGGGCCGTGGTCGGCGACCGCGAGGTGGCGGCCACCGTCGTGGTGGCCGACAGCAGGGTGGTGGCGGTGGACCCGTACGACGCCGAGGTCGCGGACGGCACGCGCGTGGTGGAGCTGGCGCCCGACGAGGTGCTGCTGCCGGGCCTGGTCGACACCCACGTGCACGTCAACGAGCCGGGTCGCACCGAGTGGGAGGGCTTCGCCAGCGCCACCAAGGCTGCGGCAGCCGGCGGCGTCACCACGATCATCGACATGCCCCTCAACAGCATCCCGCCCACCGTGACCGTCGACGCCCTGCGCACCAAGCAGGACGTGGCGCGCGACCAGTCGTGGGTCGACGTGGGGTTCTGGGGCGGCGCGGTCCCGGGCAACGTCGCCGACCTGGCGCCGCTGCACGACGCCGGGGTCTTCGGGTTCAAGTGCTTCCTCCTGCACTCGGGGGTCGACGAGTTCCCCCACCTCACGACCCCGGAGATGCGGGAGGCCCTCGCCGAGATCGCGTCGTTCGACGGGCTGCTCATCGTGCACGCCGAGGACGCGGAGGTGATCGACGCGTCGGTGTCGCCGGGCGGTCGGGCGTATGCCGACTTCCTCGGCTCACGCCCGCGCGAGGCCGAGGAGCGCGCCATCCGCACCGTCGTCGACGCCGTGCGCGACACCGGCGGCCGGGCGCACATCCTGCACCTCTCCGACGCCGACGCCCTGCCCGTGCTGGCCGGGGCCCGTGCCGAGGGCCTGGCCTTGTCGGTCGAGACCTGCCCGCACTACCTCACGCTGGAGGCCGAGGGCATCCCCGACGGCGCCACGCAGTACAAGTGCTGCCCGCCGATCCGCGAGCACGAGAACCGCGAGCGGCTCTGGCAGGGTCTCGCCGACGGCACCATCGCGACCATCGTGTCCGACCACTCGCCCAGCACGGCCGACCTCAAGCTCCTCGACGTGGGTGACTTCGCCCAGGCGTGGGGCGGCATCGCCGGGCTCCAGCTGGGCCTGCCCGCGATCTGGTCCGAGGCGCGCCGGCGCGGCCACGACCTCGTCGACGTGGTCCGCTGGATGGGGCGCAACACCGCCGACCAGGTCGGCCTGCACGACCGCGGCCGGATCGAGGTGGGCGCCACCGCCGACCTCGTGGTCTTCGCGCCCGACGAGCGCTTCACCGTCGACGTCACCGCGCTCCACCACAAGAACCCCGTGTCGGCGTATGCCGGCAGCGAGCTCACCGGGGTCGTGCGCCAGACCTGGCTGCACGGCACACCCGTCGACACCGACGCCGCCCCGCGCGGGCAGCTCCTGAGGAGAGGACAGCCATGACCGCCCCCACCCCGCCCCGGTACCACGTGCCCAAGGGGGGCCTGCCGCCGCAGACGCAGCTGACCACCGACCGCGCGGTGTTCACCGAGGCCTACGCCGTGCTGCCGCGCGGCACGATGACCGACATCGTCACGAGCCAGCTGCCCTTCTGGGAGCAGACCCGGCTGTGGGTGATCGCGCGGCCGCTGTCGGGCTTCGCCGAGACGTTCTCGCAGTACATCGTCGAGGTCCAGCCCGGAGGCGGGTCGGACCGGCCCGAGGGCGACCCCGGCGCAGAGGGTGTGCTGTTCGTCGTGGCCGGCAGCCTCACGCTCACGCTCGACGACGACGAGCACCGGCTGGCGCCGGGCGGCTACGCGTTCCTGCCCCCGGGGCAGCGCTGGACCCTGCGCAACACCGGCGACGAGGCCGCGACCTTCCACTGGGTCCGCAAGGCCTACCAGCGGGTCGACGGCATCGACGTGCCCGAGGCGTTCGTGACCAACGAGGCCGACGTCGAGGGCCGCGAGATGCCCGACACCGACGGCGCCTGGACCACCCAGCGGTTCGTCGACCCGGTGGACGTGCGCCACGACATGCACGTCAACATCGTCAACTTCGAGCCGGGCGGGGCGATCCCGTTCCCCGAGACCCACGTGATGGAGCACGGGCTCTACGTCCTCGAGGGCAAGGCCGTCTACCTGCTCAACAACGACTGGGTCGAGGTGCAGGAGGGTGACTTCATGTGGCTGCGGGCGTTCTGCCCGCAGGCCTGCTATGCAGGAGGTCCCGGGCGTTTCCGCTACCTGCTCTACAAGGACGTCAACCGGCACGCGGTGCTGAGCAGGCAGTTGGTCTGACCCGGGGGGAGTCGGCGGACTCCAGCCGCAGCAACCCGACCTCGAGGAGGTGCGATGACCCAGCCGCGTCGACGGTCGGGGATCGTCGGCCTGCTCGTGCGCCCGGACGGGTACGTCTCCGGGCCCCAGGTCCTCTCGGAGCTGCGCCGGGTCATCGCGTCCGGGCAGGTGCCCCCGGGCAGCCCGATCCCGCTGGACGACGTGGCTGCGTTCTTCGGCGTCAGCCTCATCCCCGTCCGGGAGGCGCTCAAGACCCTCCTGGGTGAGGGGCTGCTCGACCACCAGCCACGGCTCGGCTACACCGTGACCCAGCTGAGCCCGGCCGAGATCGACGAGCTGTACGTCGTGCGGGGCGCGCTCGAGGCGGCTGCCCTCGACGCCGCGGTCAGGAACGCCGGCACTGCGGACCACGAGCGGGCCGCGCAGGCGCACGCCCGCATGGGCGCGGCGGTCGAGGCGGCCGATGCCGACGGCTTCCAGCGGGCGAGCAGGGACTTCCACATGGCCCTGCTCGAGCCGTGCCGCATGCCGCGCCTGCTGCACATGCTGGACATCGCCTGGAACGTCACCGAGCCCGTGCAGACGATGATGCGGACCACCGAGGCCGAGCGCGCCGACATGCGGGCCGACCACGAGGAGATGCTCGCGGCCTTCGTCGCGCGCGATGCCGACCGGCTGCGGGAGACCGCGCTGGCCCACCACGAGCGACTGTGCGCCGCCGTGACGCGCGGCGGCCAGAGTTAACCGCGGCGCAACAGATATACGCAGATATACGGTTCACGACATTCCCCGGAAACCGTTGTCTCCCTAGGGTTTGAGCAACTTCAGACCGGGAGGTCAGCATGACCCAGATCCAGCAGCCGCTCACCGAGTCCGCCGCCGAGGCCGCCGGCTACGCGACGCACCACGGCCCCCACGACCACGGAGCGGGGACCGGGCTGATCAAGCCCGCTTACGACCCGCGCCTGGCCAACGAGGACCTCGCACCGCTGGAGGACCAGAACTGGTCCTGGTACAACATCTTCGCGTTCTGGATGTCGGACGTGCACAGCGTCGGCGGCTACATCACCGCAGGCAGCCTGTTCGCGCTCGGCCTCACGAGCTGGCAGGTGTTCGTCTGCCTCATCGTCGGCATCTCGATCGTGCTCTTCTTCTGCAACCTCGTCGCCAAGCCGAGCCAGCGCACCGGCGTCCCCTACCCGGTGATCTGCCGTTCGGTGTTCGGCGTGCTCGGCGCCAACATCCCCGCGATCATCCGCGGCCTCATCGCCGTGGCCTGGTACGGCATCCAGACCTACCTCGCCTCGGCCTCGCTCGACATCCTGCTCGTGCGGATCTGGCCGGGGCTCGAGCCCTGGTCGAACGTCGGCCAGCACGGCTTCCTCGGCCTGTCGGCGCTCGGCTACGTCACGTTCGCGATCCTGTGGGTGGCCCAGGCGGCGGTGTTCTGGACCGGCATGGACACCATCCGACGGTTCATCGACTTCGCCGGCCCGGCGGTGTACGTCGTGATGATCGCGCTGTGCGTCTACCTGCTCTCCAAGGCGGGCTGGAGCGTCGACCTCAACCTGTCGGACCACAGCCTCAGCGGCACCCAGGTGTTCACCACCATGCTCGCGGCGACCGCCCTGGTGGTGTCCTACTTCTCCGGTCCGATGCTCAACTTCGGTGACTTCTCCCGCTACGGCCGCACCTTCGAGGCCGTCAAGAAGGGCAACTTCTGGGGCCTGCCGGTGAACTTCGTCTTCTTCTCCCTGCTGACCGTCCTCACCGCCGCGGCGACGCTGCCCGTCTACGGCAAGCTCATCACCGACCCGGTCGAGACCGTCGGCCACATCGACAACACCTACGCCCTCGTGCTGGCCGCCCTGACCTTCACGACCGCCACCATCGGCATCAACATCGTCGCCAACTTCGTCAGCCCCGCGTTCGACTTCTCCAACGTCGCGCCGCAGAAGATCAGCTGGCGGATGGGCGGCATGATCGCCGCCGTCGGGTCGGTGCTGCTGACCCCGTGGAACCTCTACAACAGCCCCGAGACGATCCACTACACGCTGGACACGCTCGGCGCGTTCATCGGCCCGCTCTTCGGGGTGCTCATCGCCCACTACTACGTCGTGCACAAGCAGCGCGTCTGCGTCGACGACCTGTTCACGCTCGACCCGTCCGGCGCCTACCACTACAAGCGCGGCTACAACCCGCCCGCCATCTGGGCCACGGCCCTCGCGGCCCTGTGCGCCCTGGCCGTCGTCTTCGTCCCCGGGGCCAAGGTCCTCGACGACTACAGCTGGTTCATGGGGTGCGGTGTCGGCTTCGTCGCCTACGCGCTGCTCGCTCCCCGCATGGGTGTCTCCGACCGCCCGCTCGACCAGAAGACGTGCGTCAAGTGACCATCCGGATCAGCGTCATCAACCCCAACACCACCTCGTCGATGACCGCCCTCATCGAGGGCGAGGCCCGACGGGTCGCCGGCCCGGGGACGGTGGTGACGGGCCGGACGCCCGCCATGGGCCCCGCGTCGATCGAGAGCCACTACGACGAGGCGCTCGCGGTGCCCGGCCTGCTCGAGGTCATCCGCGAGGACGCCGAGGCGGACGCCTTCGTCCTGGCCTGCTTCGGGGACCCCGGCCTGGACGCCGCCCGGGAGGTGGCGTCCAGGCCGGTCATCGGCATCGCCGAGGCCGCGATGAAGACCGCGTCGCTGCTGGGCCGCTCGTTCAGCGTCGTGACGACGCTGAGCCGGACCGTCGGCCGTGCGTGGGACCTCGCGCGCGTCTACGGCCTGGAGCGCCAGTGCGCCGGGGTGCACGCCTGCGACATCCCCGTCCTCGAGCTCGAGGAGGACCGCGACCGGACGTACGGCGTGATCCTCGCCTTCGCGAAGACGGCGATGGCCCAGGACGGCAGCGACGCGATCGTGCTCGGCTGCGCGGGCATGGCCGGGCTGCCCGAGCTGCTCACCGCAGAGCTGGGCGTGCCGGTCGTCGACGGGGTGGCCGCGGCGACCGTGATGGCCGAGGGTCTGGTCCGGCAGGGCCTTCGCCCGTCGACCCACGGGGAGCTCGCGCCACCGCCCCCCAAGGCGTACACGGGCCTGCTGGCCGGCTTCGGCCGGCGGTGAGGGGGCCACCCGGTCCCACATCGCGGAACCGGGTCCACGAAACCCTTGAATCAACAGTTTGTTGAGGTTACCGTCGTCAGCACCTCCGGCGACCGTTGTTCTGCATGGATAACCGACGGCCCGCCCCACGCACCGCAACCATGCACCCGCCCGCACGGGCTGGTGGATGATGGACCCCAACGACGGGGCGACGGGAGCGCGCGATGGCTGCGAACGACGGACACCGGGTCACGGTCAACGGGGCGCCCTGCTCCCTGGACGGCACGGACCCGGCGACGAACGCGCTGGACTGGCTCCGCGGCCAGGGGCTGACGGGGGCCAAGGAGGGCTGCGCCGAGGGGGAGTGCGGCGCCTGCTCGGTCATGGTGGCGCGACCCGACGGCACGGGCGACGGCACCCGATGGACGGCGGTCAACGCCTGCCTCCTGCCGGCCGCCGCCCTCGACGGCCAGGAGGTCGTCACCGCCGAGGGGCTGGGGTCCCCCGACGCCCTGCACCCGGTCCAGCGCGAGATGGCCGTGCGCGGCGGGTCGCAGTGCGGCTACTGCACGCCCGGCTTCGTCTGCAGCATGGCGGCCGAGTACTACCGGCCGGACCGCGCAGCCGTGGACGGTGGCTCCGACGGTGCCTCGACCAGCGGGCAGGGCGGTGCCGCGCCGCACGACGCCCACGAGTGCGGCCCCAACGGCTTCGACCTCCACGCCCTCAGCGGCAACCTGTGCCGCTGCACCGGCTACCGGCCGATCCGCGACGCCGCCTACGCCCTCGGCGCCCCCGAGGCAAGCGACCCGTACGCCGCGCGGCAGGCATCGCCCCCGCCGCCGGCGGCGGCCACGCGGCTCGTGGGGACGACCGGCACCTACGCGCGCCCGGCGGAGCTGCCCGAGGCGCTGGGCCTGCTCGCCGAGCACCCCGGTGCCGTCCTGGTGGCCGGGTCCACCGACTGGGGGGTCGAGGTCAACCTGCGAGGCTCCCGCGCGCCGTACGCGATCGGCATCGACCGGCTGCCCGAGCTGCGCACGTTCGAGGTCGGCGACGACGTCGTCGAGCTCGGCGCGGCGCTCACCCTGACCGAGTGCGAGCGCCTGCTCGAGGGCCGGGTCCCGTTGCTGGACCAGCTGTTCCCGCAGTTCGCCTCACGGCTGATCCGCAACGGCGCCACCATCGGCGGCAACCTCGGGACCGGTTCGCCGATCGGTGACACCCCACCGGCCCTGCTGGCGCTGGAGGCCGTGGTCGTGCTGGCGTCCGCCGCCGGCGACCGGGAGGTGCCGCTCGCCGACTACTTCACCGGCTACCGGCAGACGGTCAGGCGCGACGACGAGCTGATCCGCGCCGTGCGGATCCCGATGCCCGTCAGCACGACGACGGCGTTCCACAAGATCGCCAAGCGGCGGTTCGACGACATCTCCAGCGTGGCCGTCGGCTTCGCCCTCGACGTGCGGGACGGCGTCGTCGCCAAGGCGCGCATCGGTCTCGGTGGCGTCGCCGCCACCCCGATCCGCGCGCTCGCGACCGAGGCCGCCCTGGAGGGCAGGCCCTGGACCACCGACGTGGCCCGCGAGGCGGCCGAGGTCATGGCCCGTGAGGGCACCCCCATGGACGACCACCGGGCCAGCGCGCCCTACCGCTCGGCGATGCTCGGCACCGCCCTGCTCAAGCTGCATGCCCAGACCGCGACCCCGCAGGAGGTGGGAGCATGAGTGCACTCTCCGAGCGCCCCGCGAACCCCGTTGTCGGACAAGGGATCCCCCACGAGGCGGCAGCCCTGCACGTCACCGGCCACGCGCTCTACACCGACGACCTCGTCCAGCGCACGCACGGTGTCCTGCATGCCCACCCCGTGCAGGCGCCGCACACCCACGCCCGGGTCACCGGGCTGCGCACCGGGCCCGCCCTCGCGGTGCCGGGGGTCGTCCGCGTGCTCACGGCCGAGGACGTCCCCGGGGTCAACGACGCGGGCGTCAAGCACGACGAGCCGCTCTTCCCGTCCGAGGTGATGTTCCACGGGCACGCCGTCTGCTGGGTGCTGGGGGAGACGCTCGAGGCCGCCCGCCTGGGCTCGCTGGCCGTCGAGGTCGACTACGAGCCCCTGCCCGCGATCGTCACCGTGCGCGAGGCCATCGCCGCCGACAGCTTCCAGGGCGCGCGCCCCAAGGTCGAGCGTGGTGACGTCGATGCCGGGTTCGACGGCGCCGCCCACGTGTTCAGCGGCGAGCTCGAGTTCGCCGGCCAGGAGCACTTCTACCTCGAGACCCACGCCTCCCTCGCCCTCGTGGACGAGAACGGCCAGGTCTTCATCCAGAGCAGCACCCAGCACCCCACCGAGACCCAGGACATCGTCGCCCACGTCCTCGGCGTGCCGAGCAACGAGGTGACGGTGCAGTGCCTGCGCATGGGAGGCGGCTTCGGGGGCAAGGAGATGCAGCCGCACGGGTACGCCGCCATCGCCGCCCTGGGCGCCCGCCTCACCGGCCGCCCGGTGCGGCTCCGCCTCAGCCGCAACCAGGACATGACCATGTCGGGCAAGCGGCACGGCTTCCACGCCCAGTGGCGGGTGGCGTTCGACGACGCCGGCCACCTCCAGGCGCTCGACGCGACGCTGACCTCCGACGGCGGGTGGAGCCTCGACCTGTCCGAGCCGGTCCTCGCCAGGGCGCTGTGCCACATCGACAACGCCTACTGGATCCCCAACATCCGCGTGAACGGCCGGATCGCCAAGTCGCACAAGACCTCCCAGACCGCGTTCCGTGGGTTCGGTGGTCCTCAGGGGATGCTCGTCATCGAGGACATCCTCGGCCGGTGCGCGCCCCTGCTCGGGATCGACCCCATCGACCTGCGCAGCCGCAACTTCTACGCGGAGGGCCAGAGCGCGCCGTACGGACAGCCTGTGCGCCACCCCGAGCGCACCGGCTACTGCTGGGACCAGGTCCTCGAGACCGGCGACGTCCGGGCGCGCCAGGCGCAGATCGCGGAGTACAACGCCACGCACGAGCACACCAAGCGCGGGCTCGCCATGACGCCGGTGAAGTTCGGGATCTCGTTCAACTTCACCGCGTTCAACCAGGCGGGCGCGCTCGTCCACGTCTACAAGGACGGCTCGGTCCTGGTCACCCACGGTGGCACCGAGATGGGCCAGGGCCTGCACACCAAGATGCTCCAGGTGGCGGCGACCACCCTCGGCGTGCCGCTGTCGACCGTCCGCCTCGCCCCCACCCGCACCGACAAGGTGCCCAACACCTCTGCCACTGCCGCGAGCTCGGGCGCCGACCTCAACGGCGGCGCGGTCAAGAACGCCTGCGAGCAGGTCCTGGAGCGGCTGCGCGAGGTCGCCGGGCGGCGGCTCGGGGTGCACCCGTCGGACATCCGGTTCGCCGACGGACTGGTGACCTCGGTCGGTGGCGGCGAGTCGGTGCCGTGGGCCGAGCTCGTCAACCAGGCCTACTTCCAGCGGGTCCAGCTGTGGGCGGCCGGCTTCTACCGCACCGAGGGCCTGCACTGGGACTCCTCCCTCATGCACGGCTCGCCGTTCAAGTACTTCTCGTACGGCGTCGCCGCCACCGAGGTGGAGGTCGACGGGTTCACCGGCGCCTACCGCACGCGCCGCGTCGACATCGTCCACGACGTCGGCGACAGCCTGTCTCCGCTGGTCGACATCGGCCAGGTCGAGGGCGCGTTCGTCCAGGGCGCGGGCTGGCTGACCCTGGAGGACCTGCGCTGGGACGAGAGCGACCGCCCGACCCGGGGACGGCTCGCGACCCAGGCCGCCAGCACCTACAAGCTGCCGAGCTTCTCGGAGATGCCCGAGGTCTTCAACGTCGCGCTGCTCGGGCGCGCCCACGAGGACGGTGCCGTCTACGGCTCCAAGGCGGTCGGCGAGCCGCCCCTCATGCTGGCCTTCTCGGTGCGCGAGGCCCTGCGGCAGGCCGCGGCGGCGTTCGGGCCAGCGGGCACCAGCGTCGACCTGGCGTCGCCCGC
The DNA here is from genome assembly GCF_039544395.1 of Pedococcus ginsenosidimutans. NCBI lineage: Bacteria > Bacillati > Actinomycetota > Actinomycetes > Micrococcales > Intrasporangiaceae > Pedococcus > Pedococcus ginsenosidimutans. The sequence goes on along the minus strand of NZ_BAABLO010000001.1, from coordinate 408,313 downwards.
GACACCGGAGGCCGTGTGGTGGGCGCTGGAGCAGGCCCGCCGCGGGGGCGCCGGGCAGCCCGAGCACGGCCACGTGGTCGACGGCGCCCCCGGGATCGTTCCGGACCAGCCCGACGCCGACGACCGGCCGCTGCGGCCGCACTCCGAGCTCGCGGCGCAGGGCTCCACCGGTGGGGCCTGACGTGCACTGGCTGGCAGCCGTCGAGCGGTTGCGGGGTGAGCGCCGCGCCGGGGTGCTGGTCACACTCGTGACCGTGCGGGGCCACGCCCCGCGGGACGCCGGCGCCAAGATGGTCGTGACCGCCGACGAGGCCTTCGACAGCATCGGCGGCGGCAACCTCGAGGCCACGGCGGTGGCCCGGGCCCGGGCGATGCTCGAGCACCGAGAAACCGCTCCTGCGCAGATCTCGTTGTCCCTCAACGACAAGGCACGGGCCGAGCACGGCCAGCAGTGCTGCGGTGGCGAGGTCGTCATCCTGCTCGAACCCCTGGCTGTCGCACCCTCGGTCGCGATCTTCGGGATGGGGCACGTCGGCCTGGAGCTGGCGCACATCCTGTCCCGCCACGACATCGAGCTTCACCTCGTCGACTCCCGCGCCGACCAGGTGGAGGCCCGCCGGCTCGCCGCGCTCGAGGATGCGGTCGCGCGTGTGCACGTCCACCATGCCCCGGTGCCCGAGCTCGTCCTGGGGCAGGTGCCACGCGGCACCCACGTGCTGGTCATGACCCACGACCACGCCGAGGACGCGGCGCTGTGCGACACCGCCCTGCGTTGCGGCCACCTGGCGTCCATCGGCCTCATCGGCTCCTCCGCGAAGTGGAGCAGGTTCCGACAACGCCTTGCGGCAGAAGGTCATTCGCCAGCAGACCTGGAGCGGATCACCACTCCCATCGGTCTTCCGGGCCTCACGGGCAAGGAACCGGCGACCATCGCCGTCAGCGTGGCCGCGGCCCTGGTCGGCGTGTTCGAGGCCGAGCGGGCGGCCGTGGCCCCCGCGGCCCACGAGGGGGTGACCACGTGACCCTCTACCGGGCGCGGCTGGTGGACACCCCCGTCGACCCGTTCGCCGGGGGTGGCCTCCGCGCCGAGGAGGACGGCGGCATCGTCGTCGACGAGGCGGGGGTCATCACCGCGCGCGGACCGTTCGCCGCGGTGCGCGCCGAGCACCCTGACGAGGTCGTCATCGACCTGCCCGGGGGGATGCTGCTGCCCGGGTTCGTCGACACGCACGTGCACTTCCCCCAGGTGCGGGTCATAGGGGGCCTCGGCATGCCGCTGCTCGACTGGCTCGACCAGTGCGCCCTGCCGGAGGAGGCCCGGCTGGCCGACGTCGCCTACGCCAAGGGTGTCGCCCGCGACTTCGTCACCGGCCTCGTCGACGCGGGCACCACCAGCGCCCTCGTCTTCGGGTCGCACTTCGCGACCGCCGTCGACTCGATGTTCGCCGCGGCGGACGTCGCCGGGCTCCGCGTCACGACCGGGCTCGTCGTCTCCGACCGCAGCCTGCGACCCGAGCTCCTGTCCACCCCCGACCGCGCCTACGGCGAGGCCCGGGGCCTCGCCGAGCGCTGGCACGGCCACGGGCGCCTGCGGTACGCCGTGACACCCCGGTTCTCCTTCTCCGCGAGCGACGCGATGCTCGAGTCGTGCGCGGCGACGTTCAAGGAGGTCCAGGGGTCGTGGTTCACCTCGCACGTCAACGAGAACCTCTTCGAGGTCGCGGAGGTGCGGCGCCTGTTCGGGGGCACCAACTACGTCCACACCTACGCCAACCACGGCCTCGTGGACCGCAACTCGGTCCTCGCCCACAACGTGCACCCCGTGGACGAGGAGCTGGCCCTGCTCGCGAGCCAGGGCGCCTCGGTGGCGCACTGCCCGACGAGCAACTCCGCGCTGGGCAGCGGGCTGTTCCCGCTCCGCCGGCACCTCGACCACGGCGTGCGCGTGGCGCTGGGCTCGGACGTCGGTGCGGGGACAGGCTTCTCGTTGCTCAAGGAGGGGCTGCAGGCCTACTTCATGCAGCAGCTGCTCGCCGCTGAAGGCGTGGCTCTGACCTCGGCGCACCTGCTCTGGCTGGCGACAGCGGCGGGCGCCGACGCCCTCGGGCTGGCCGACGAGGTCGGCGACCTGTCGGTGGGCAAGCAGTTCGACGCGGTGTGGGTGCTGCCGCAGGCAGGCAACCCGCTCGACGTCGGGCTCGGCAACGCCCGCTCCACCCTCGACGCCCTGGCCAAGGTGTTCGCCCTCGGCACCACGACCGACATCGAGGGCGTCTGGGTCGGGGGCGACCAGATCGCCGCAGGACGGTTCCGCCGCCCCGCGAGCCGCTGAACGACGGACGCCCGCCCCCTGCAGGGGGCGGGCGTCCGTCGCTCGTCGGCGAGGTGCGCCGACGGCCGGGTCAGGCCTTCTCGAGCTCGAGCACCTCGTCGTACGCGGGGAGGGTGAGGAAGTCGGGGAAGTCGGGGTCGAGCGCGCACTCGACGAACAGCCGTCGGGCGGCCTCCCACTCGCCCTGGGCGAAGGCCTCCTCGCCCACGGACTCGCGCAGCGCTGCGTACTCCTCCTCGACGAGGCGGTCGACGAGCTCGCGGGTGACCTTCTCGCCGGAGGTGAGGGTGACCTCGTTGTTCAGCCACTGCCAGATCTGCGAGCGCGAGATCTCTGCGGTCGCGGCGTCCTCCATGAGGTTGTGGATGCCGACGGCGCCGTTGCCGCGCAGCCAGGACTGGAGGTAGGCGATGCCGACGGTGATGTTGCCGCGCAGGCCTTCCTCGGTGCGGTCGCCGGGGGTCAGGCCGGCGGCGAGCAGGTCGTCGGCGGTGACCGTGACGTCGTCGCGCTGCTTGGCCAGCTGGTTGGGCTCGTCGCCCAGGACGTCGGTGAAGACCTCCTTGCACAGCTCGACCATGCCGGGGTGGGCCACCCAGGAGCCGTCGAACCCGGCGGCGGCCTCGCGCTCCTTGTCGGCGCGGACCTTGGCGAAGGCCTGCTCGTTGACCTCGGGGTCCTTGCTCGGGATGAACGCCGCCATGCCACCGATCGCGAACGCCCCGCGCCGGTGGCAGGTCCTGACGAGCAGGTCGCTGTAGGCCTTCATCATCGGCGCGGTCATGGTGACGGCGTTGCGGTCGGGGAGGGTGAACTCGGGCCCGGCGTCGCGGAAGTACTTGATGATCGAGAACAGGTAGTCCCACCGGCCGGCGTTGAGGCCGGCGGCGTGGTCGCGCAGCTCGTGGAGGATCTCGTCCATCTCGAACGCGGCCGGGATGGTCTCGATGAGGACGGTCGCGCGGATGGACCCGTGCGGCACGCCGACGTGCTCCTGGGCGAAGGTGAAGACGTCGTTCCACAACCGGGCCTCGAGGTGGGACTCCATCTTCGGCAGGTAGAAGTAGGGCCCGCTGCCGCGCGCGAGGAGCTCGGTGGCGTTGTGGAAGAAGTAGAGGCCAAAGTCGACGAGGGCACCGACGAGCGGCTTGCCGTCGAGCTGCAGGTGCTGCTCGTCGAGGTGCCAGCCGCGGGGGCGCGGGACGATGACCGGTACGGCGTCGGGGTCCTTGAGCGCGTACTCCTTGCCCTCGGGGGAGGTGAAGGCGATCGTGCGGCGGACGGCGTCGCGCAGGTTGACCTGGCCGCCGACGACGTTGGCCCAGTGGGGGGTGTTGGCGTCCTCGAGGTCGGCGAGCCAGACCTTCGCGCCGGAGTTGAGGGCGTTGATCGCCATCTTGCGCTCGGTGGGGCCGGTGATCTCGACGCGGCGGTCGCGGAAGTCGGCGGGTGCCTCGGCGACGGTCCAGTCAGCCTCGCGGACGTCCTTGGTCTCCTCGAGGAAGTCGAGGCGGCCCGTCTTCGAGACCTCCTCGCGCCGTGCCCTCCGGGCGGCGAGCAGCTCGTCGCGGCGCGGGCCGAACCGGGTCTGCAGCTCGGCGAGGAAGGCGAGCGCCTCGGGCGTCAGGACCTCGTCGCTGCGCTCGACCGGGCCCCCGGTCACGGTGATGTCGGACATCGGTGGCTCATCCTCACTGTCGAAGGGCGTCGCACGTGCTCGGTGCACTAGGATAGTTCCATGATACGGAATCTTCTTCTCATTCGCCGCGTGGGGAGAGATATATGAGCACCGGCCAGGGCGCCGCGGACACCGCTGCCACGGACACCACCGCGGCCAGCGCTGCCGCGGACACCGCCGCCGCTCCCGCCAAGACGGGCGGCGTGCAGTCGCTCGAGCGCGCGTTCGCCATCCTCGAGACGATGGCCGACGCCGGCGGCGTGATCAGCCTGTCGCAGCTCGCGAACGACGCAGACCTGCCGCTGCCGACCATCCACCGCCTCGTGCGGACCCTCGTCGACCTCGGCTACGTGCGGCAGGAGGCGTCGCGCCAGTACTCCCTCGGCCCACGCCTCATCCGCCTCGGTGAGACGACGTCGCGCATGGTCGGGCGCTGGGCGCGACCGCACATGGAGCAGCTCGCCCACGAGCTCGGCGAGTCGGTCAACCTGGCCATGCTCGACGGCGACCAGGTCGTCTACGTCGGGCAGGTGATGGCCTCGCGCAACTCGATGCGGATGTTCACGGAGGTCGGTCGGCGGGTGCTGCCGCACTCCACCGGCGTCGGCAAGGCGATCATGGCCGACATGGACCCCGACCAGGTGCGGGCGCTCCTCGCCCGCACCGGCATGCCGGCCCGCACCGAGCACACCATCACCACCCCCGAGGAGTTCGCCGCGGAGCTCGAGCGCACCCGCCGGCGCGGCTACGCCCTCGACGAGGGGGAGCAGGAGGTCGGCGTACGGTGCGTGGCGGTGGTCGTCCCCGAGACCCCGCAGCGCCTCGCCCTGTCGTTGTCCGGACCGGTGACCCGGGTGACCGACGAGTTCGTGGCGCGAGCCACGGGCCCGCTGCACCGCGCCGCGGAGGCGATCTCCGCCCAGGTGCGCGGGACCGCGTCGTCCTGATCCCGGAGTGACTGCGGCCCCCGGGAGCCTCACGGGTGACCGGGCCCTCCGGGGTCCCGCGGTGACCGGGGCCGCAGCAGCAGGCGAACGGTTGCCGCCCCACGGGTGAACTCTGGCCCGGGGGGCCGGATCCCGGTCCACCGGAGTCGCCGCCGACGGCAGGCTGGGGCCATGGCCTACGGCTCCGAGCCCGCTCCCCTGGCCCTCGCCCACCGGGGCGGGGCCGCCCTCGCCCCGGAGAACACGCTGGCGGCCTTCGGGCTCTCCTCGGCGCTCGGGCTCCGCTACCTCGAGACCGACGTGCGCCTGACCTCCGACGGGCAGCTGGTGTGCTTCCACGACGCCACGCTCGACCGGGTCACCGACGGCAGGGGAGAGGTGCGGCACCACGACCTCGCCGCGTTGCGCCGCCTGCGCGTCCACGGGCGTGAGCCGGTGCCTACCCTCGCCGAGGCGTTGGAGGCCTTCCCCGACGCGCGCTTCACCATCGACCTCAAGGACCGTGCCGCGATCGCGCCGCTCGTGCAGCTCTTGCGGCGCAGGGGAATCCGGGAGCGCGTCTGCCTCGCCGGAGCCTGGGACGGTGCGCTCGCCACGGTGCGGCGCGAGGTGCCGGGGGTGCGTACCGCGCTCGGCTGGCGCTCGCTGTCCGCCCTGGTGTCGTCGTCGCGGACCGGGGCGAGGCCGTCACCGCGACTGGCCACGGGGGAGTTCGCCCACGTGCCGCTGCGCCTCGGCAGGGTGCCTGTCTTCGTCGAACGACTCGTCGAGGGCGCCCACCGCATCGGGGTGCGGGTCGTCGTGTGGTCCGTCGACGACGTCCCGGACATGCACCGGGTGCTCGACGCCGGGGTCGACGGCGTCATCACCGACCGACCCGACCTGCTGCGTGAGGTGCTCATCGCCCGCGGGCAGTGGCTGCCCGCGGGCGCGAGGGCACCGGTCAGGACGCCTGCTGCAGCGCCTTGACCTCGTCGCGGGCGGCCACGATGGCGGAGTGCTGCTGCTGGACGACCGAGCGGAAGCCGTCGCTGAGGTCCTCAGCGAGGGCCTTCTCGTACTCCGACACCGCGTGGTCCTCCCCGGTCACCGCGGCGCCGAGCACGCCCGACGCGTCATCGCCGGTGAGGGCGTCCTTGAGCGAGAGCCAGCCGCGGTGCAGCGCAGCCGCCACCGACCCGCTCTCCTCGACGTCGTCGCCGTACTCGTGCCCCATGGCCACGATGTCGCGGGCGAACGCCTCGCGCTGCTCGGACAGGCGCTGGAGGGTGGCGGCCACCTCGGGCCGCTCGCTGTCGCGCAGCTTCTCCGCCGCGGACGCGAAACCGTTGCGGCCGTCCTTGAGGGTCTCCACGAGGTCCTTGGCGACCTTCTCGTCAGCTGACATGGACGTGCTCCTTCGTGTCGGCCGGCCCTGCATCCGTGCCGGCGTGTCGGACCTCGACCCTGACACACCCTGACCTGCGGTGCCTCGTCGAGCTCAGGAGCCCTCGGGCACCCGGACGGGTGGCGCCGACCCGACCCGACGGCGCCGCGACGTCCGTACCGCGGCGAGCACCCCCTCCAGCGCCAGCACGACCACGCCTGCCGCGACGAGCTCGAGGACGACGACGAGCAGCCGGACGCGAAGGTCCCCGTGGTCGCCGCGCGGCAGGGCGTCGTACTGGCCCCGCTCCGGGTCGTGCGCCAGTGCAAAGGCGACGAACGCCACGAGGGTCGCCACCGGGAGCCCGGCGAGCAGCAGCACGCCGAACGGGTCGCGCCGGTGTGGGCGCGTCCACGACCACGCCGCGTGCCCGAGCCAGACCGCGAGCACCACGGCGGGGACGTAGAGGTAGAAGGCCGTCACTGCACCATCATGCGATGTAGGACTGGTGGACGACGTCCACCAGAGCTGGCATCGAGACGACGCCCGACCAGGCCAGGCGACGGCACCCCGGTGTCGGTCAGTCCTCTGAGGAGGACCCCGACATCCCCTGCTTGATCAGGTTCATCACCGAGGAGTCGGCCAGGGTCGTGACGTCGCCGACCTCGCGGTTCTCGGCCACGTCGCGCAGCAGGCGTCGCATGATCTTGCCCGAGCGCGTCTTGGGCAGCTCGGCGACCACCATGATCTGGCGGGGCTTGGCGATCGGGCCGATCTCCTTGGCCACGTGGTTGCGCAGCTCCTGCACGGTCTCGTCGCCGTGGTCGGCGAACCCGCCGCGCAGGATCACGAACGCGCACACCGCCTGGCCCGTGGTCTCGTCCGTCGCGCCGACGACCGCGGCCTCGGCGACCGACGGGTGCGACACCAGCGCCGACTCGATCTCCGCGGTGGACAGGCGGTGGCCCGACACGTTCATGACGTCGTCGACCCGGCCCAGCAGCCAGATGTTGCCCTTCTCGTCGTACTTCGCGCCGTCGCCCGCGAAGTAGTACTTCTCGCCGAACCGCGACCAGTACGTCTCGCGGTAACGCTCCGGGTCGCCCCAGATGCCCCGCAGCATCCCGGGCCACGGCTTGGTGAGGACGAGGTAGCCGACGGCCTCGGGGTCGTGCAGCGGCTGGCCCTCGTCGTCGAGGATCTCCGCGCTGATGCCGGGGATCGGGCGCTGGGCCGAACCCGGCTCGAGCGTGGTGACTCCGGGGAGCGGGCTGATCATGATGCCGCCGGTCTCGGTCTGCCACCACGTGTCGACGATGGGGGCCCTGTCGCCGCCGATGTGCTTGCGGTACCAGAGCCAGGCCTCGGGGTTGATCGGCTCGCCGACCGACCCCAGCACCCGCAGCGACGACAGGTCGAACTTCGCGGGGATGTCGTCACCCCACTTCATGAAGGTGCGGATCGCCGTGGGCGCGGTGTAGAGGATCGAGACCTTGTACTTCTCGACGATCTCCCACCAGCGGCCCTGGTGCGGGGTGTCCGGGGTGCCCTCGTAGATGACCTGCGTCGCCCCGTTGGCCAGGGGGCCGTAGACGATGTAGGAGTGGCCGGTGACCCAGCCGATGTCGGCCGTGCACCAGTACACGTCGCTCTCCGGGTGCACGTCGTGGACCACGGAGTTGGTGTATGCGGCCTGCGTGAGGTAGCCGCCGGTGGTGTGGAAGATGCCCTTCGGCTTCCCCGTGGTGCCCGACGTGTAGAGGATGAACAGCGGGTGCTCGCTGTCGTGGGGCACCGCCTCGTGCTGGTCGCTCGCGCTGTCGACGACGTCGTGCCACCAGACGTCACGGGCGTCGTCCCACTCGACCTCGCCCTCGGTGCGCTTGACCACCAGGACCTTGTGGACCGGGCTCTCGCCCGTCACGGCGGCGTCGACCGCGGGCTTCAGCGGGGCGGGCTTGCCGCGCCGGAACTGGCCGTCGGCGGTGATGACGACCTTGGCCTCGGCGTCCGCGATGCGCGTGCGCAGGGCGTCGGCGGAGAACCCCCCGAAGACCACCGAGTGGGGGGCGCCGATGCGGGCGCAGGCCAGCATCGAGACGACCGCCTCGGGGATCATCGGCAGGTAGATCGCCACGCGGTCGCCCTTGGCGACGCCGAGGGACTCCAGGGCGTTGGCGGCCTTCGCCACGTCCTTCTGGAGCTCGGCGTAGGTGATGGTGCGGGTGTCGCCGCCCTCGCCCTCGAAGTGGATGGCCACCCGGTCGCCGTTGCCGGCGTCGACGTGGCGGTCGACGCAGTTGTGGGCGACGTTGAGCTCGCCACCGACGAACCACTTGGCGAACGGTGCCTCGCTCCAGTCGAGCGTCCGGTCGAAGTCCTTGGCCCAGGTGAGGCGCTCGCGCGCCTGGGTGGCCCAGAAGCCCTCGTGGTCCGCCTCGGCCTGCTCGAACAGCTCCGCGGTGCCGTTGGCGCCGGCCGCGAACTCCGGCGAGGGGGACAGGTCCTGCTCCGGTGCCTGGCTCGCGGGCTGGCTGGCGGACGGGCTCGTGGTCCCGCTCTCGGACGCGGTCTCGGGCACGGTTCCTCCTGGGAAGGGGTGAAGACGTCGGTGGCTTGCGGCTCCCAGCCAACCCGCATACGGGCCCGGTCTGCAAGGGGAGCGGTCGGCGCGGTCGTCCGACGGCCACCGGGCCTCGCCGAGCGGCTAGCCTGCAGGCCGTGCCCACGACCACGACGACGACGTCGGACCAGTCCCGCCGCAGCTCGACGGGGTCGACCCGGCGAGCCTCCGTGCGCCGGGCGCTGCCGGTCCTGGGCTTCCTCGCGGGTGCGCTGCTGTGGTGGCCGGTGGGCTTCCTCGGCGTCCGCCCGTGGCCGCACCTCCCGCTGGACGTCTTCGCGGGGGACGCGCTGTTCCTCGGCGCCACCGCAGCCGCCGCCTCGGTCTCCCTGCTCGTGCGCTCACCGTGGCCGAGGCTGCTGGTGGTCGTCCTCGCGAGCGGCCTCGGCTGGCTGGTCGACACCCCGACGGGCCGCTACCCGCACGAGCAGGAGGTGCTCGCCGTGCTCCTCGGTGGGGCGGCCCTGGTCGGGATCCTCCTTGGGGCGCGAGGGGCCAAGGGTCCACTGGCGGCGGCCACCGTGCTGGCCGTCGTGGCGGGTCTATCGCCGGCGACCTGGCCCCGGGGGCTGGCGCTGGCTCTGGCCCTGGCGCTGCCGTTCGCGGTCGCGACCTGGCAGCGGGTCGCGCCGACGCTGCTCAGCCTCGTGCGCCTCGTGGTGACGTGGCTGGTGTTCGCGCTGCTGGCCAGGGCGCTGTCCTACGGCTGGGACCTGGTGCGCCCCGGCGCCGGCGGTGTCCCCGTGGGCCAGCAGGCGCGCACCGTGGCCGACGCCGCGTGGGACTTCGTGCGGACCCAGTGGTGGACGCACTCCCAGGCGCTGGCGTCGTCGTCGACCCGGTGGTTCGTCACCGCGGCGGTCCTGGCCGTGGTCATCGTGGTGCTGCGAGCCGGCCATGGCGCCCTGCGCCGCCGCTCCTCCCCCCTCCGCCGTCTGACGCCCGGCGGGCGCCGGGTTAAGCCCGGCGGGCGCCGGGTGACGGCCGGCGGACGACCACCTCGCTACCGGTCGGGGCGCGCCACCCACGGCAGGGCCCCATACGCGTCGAGCTGGTCGTCCGGCGGTCGCGTCACCAGTGGTGGGCGACGTCGATGACGAGGCGGCTCGTGGTCGCGTCGGTGAGCGTGAAGACCCGGAACGGCAGTCGTGCCCGCACCCCGAGCCCCATCGAGGTGTAGCCCTCGAAGGTGCCGGCCCACGCCACCTGGCGGAAGGTCGTGTAGCCGGTGACGTCGACGACCTCCCTGCGGTTCCTCGGGACGAAGGACGCGGTGCCGTCCGGCCGGTACGCCGGGGCGTTGGCGACCACGAGCAGCCTGGCGCCGCCGCGCAGCGGCACGAGCGCGCCCTGGCCCTGCGTGTAGACGTTGCTGACGTACTTCACGGTGTAGCCGGGCGCCCTGCCCCCGAGGTCGACGACCAGCCGGTCGTAGCAGGTGTGGCGGCCGGAACGGACCCCCGTGACGGGCCCCGGGACCATCCGGCTGGACGTCTTCGCGAGGGAGCCCCACGTGATGCCGCAGTACGGCGCGGCAGCGGTGGTGGCGGAGGTGGTGGCGGAGGTGGTCGATGCGGTCGCGGGCAGCGTGGTCGACGCGGCGACGGGTATGCCGCCCAGGGCGGCGGCCACCGCGAGTGACCGGATCGCCAGGCGGGTGGTTCGGGTCCTGCTGGTGCTGCCCACGGTGTTCGTGGTGTTCATGGCGTCCTCCCTTCGGACACCCCATGGACGTCCTGCGCCCCACCGCGGTTGACCGGGAGTGCACGGTGCCGTGTCCCCTCCTGCGGGGACACGGCACCGTGGTCCGGGGCCGGTCCGGCGAGGCGCCGGACCGGGTTCGCCTAGTGGGTGGTCGCCTTCTCGGCCCCGTGACCGGTGAGCGAGCGCACCTCCATCTCGGCGTACTTGGCGGCGTTGTACTCCTTGCTGGTCACCGTCCCGAGCCAGCCCAGGACGAAGGCCAGCGGGATGGAGACGATGCCGGGGTTGTCGAGCGGGAACCAGTGGAAGTCGGTGCCCTGCAACATCGACAGCGACTTGCCGGTCGCGGCGTCGACGGGCTTGCCCGACACCACGGGGCTGAAGACGATCAAGGTCAGCGCCGTGACGAGGCCGCCGTAGATCGACCACAGGGCCCCACGGGTGTTGAAGCGCCGCCAGAACAGCGAGTACAGGATCGTCGGCAGGTTGGCGGACGCCGCGATCGCGAACGCCAGCGCCACGAGGAACGCGATGTTCTGCCCGTTGGCGAGGATGCCGCCGAGGATGGCGAAGATGCCGATGACGACCGCGGTGATGCGCGCGACCCGGACCTCCTCCTCCGCCGACGCGGTGCCCTCCTTGATGACCGAGTTGTAGATGTCGTGCGACAGGCTCGCGCTCGCCGTGATGGTCAGGCCTGCGACGACCGCGAGGATCGTCGCGAAGGCGACCGCCGAGATGATGCCGAGCAGCAGCTCGCCGCCGAGCTCGTAGGCGAGCAGTGGCGCGGCCGAGTTGGCCTTGCCCGGTGCGGCCGCGATGGCCTTGGGGCCCACGAGTGCGGCGGCGCCGTACCCGAGCACGAGGGTGAACAGGTAGAAGATGCCGATGAGCCAGATCGCCCACTCGACCGACTTCCTGGCCTCCCTCGAGGACGGGACCGTGTAGAACCGCATGAGCACGTGCGGCAGGCCGGCGGTCCCGAGGACCAGCGCCAGCGACAGGGAGATGAAGTCGATCTTGGTCAGGCCGCTCTTGCCGTACTGCAGGCCGGGGTCGAGCACCTTCTTCCCGCCGGAGGCCTGGACGGCGTCACCGAGCAGCGTGCTGAGGTTGAGCCCGAACTTGCCGAGCACCCACAGGAACATGACGCCCGCCCCGATGATGAGCAGGACCGCCTTGATGATCTGCACCCAGGTGGTGCCCTTCATGCCGCCGATGAGGACGTACGCGATCATCAGGACGCCGACCACCGCGATGACCAGCGACTGTCCCGCCTTGTCGTCGATGCCCAGCAGGAGGGCGACGAGGCCGCCGGCGCCGGCCATCTGCGCCAGCAGGTAGAAGAAGCAGACCGCGAGGGTGGAGATCGCCGCGGCCATGCGGACCGGCCGCTGCCTCAGCCGGAACGACAGGACGTCGGCCATCGTGTACTTGCCCGCGTTGCGCAGCAGCTCGGCGACGAGCAGCAGCGCCACCAGCCACGCGACGAGGAACCCGATCGAGTAGAGGAAGCCGTCGTAGCCGTTGAGGGCGATGGCTCCCGCGATGCCGAGGAACGACGCCGCGGACAGGTAGTCACCGGCGATGGCGATGCCGTTCTGCCGTCCGGTGAACGCGCGCCCACCGGCGTAGAAGTCGGCTGCGCTGCGGTTGTTCTTCGACGCCCGGATGACGATGCCGAGCGTGATGAGGACGAAGACGCCGAAGATCGTGATGTTGAGGGTGGGGCTGCCGACGTTGGTGGCCGTGGGCAGCAGCGAGGGTGCGACAGCAGCGCTCATCGGTGGTCCTCCCCGATGGTCCTGGCCAGCTCGGCGGCGCGCGGGTCGAACTCACGGTCGGCCCAGCGCACGTAGATGATCGTGATCGCGAAGGTCGACACGAACTGGCCGAGGCCGAGGATGAGCCCGATGTTGACGTTGCCGAACACCTTGGTGCCCATGAACCCCGGCGCGTAGGTCGAGAGCAGGACGTAGAGGAAGTACCACGCCAGGAACAGCGCGGTCAGCGGGAAGACGAACTTGCGGAACCGGGACCTCAGCTCCGCGAACTCCTGCGACCCTTGCAGGTCGACAAAGGGGTCGTGATCCGTGCGAGCGTCGTTGCTCACGGGACACCTCCAGGTGGGTGACGTGGCGTGGCCGCCGTGCGAGACGACCACAGGGGCCGCGGTGGGCGGCCTGCGCGCCACTGTGGCGGCGACGGCGCCGGCGCGGGAGGTACGCCGCGGGGTCCCGCGCCGTACGGGGGGTGCGGTCGGCGGGTGGACGGCTCCCCTGCGCCGAACGGTCGGCTGGCGACGCCGAGCGGCAGGTCAGTCGCGGTCGAGCACCAGGTCCTCCGGCGTGTGCAGGCGGACCATGGTGCGCGCGGTGTGCCGCGGCACCCGCCCCGGGGTGGCGAGGGAGACGACCACCGCGGTGGCGAAGGCGATGGGGATGCACCAGGCCGCAGGCTGGCCCAGCAATGCCCCGGGCCACCCCGGGATCGGGCCGGCCAGCACGGTCGCGGCGACTGCCGTCGCCGCGCAGGCGCCGCCCACCACGAGGCCCGCGGCGGCACCCACGGTGCTCAGTCCGCGCCACCAGGAGCCGAGCACCAGCAGCGGGCAGAAGGTCGAGGCCGCCACCGCGAAGGCCAGGCTGACCATGGTGGCCAGCCCCACGGGCTCGACCAGCCGGGACGCCACGAACGGCACCAGGACCGCCAGGCCCGTGGCGAGGCGGAACCCCTGCACCACGGTGAAGTCGTCACCCGTGACCCGGCCGAGCCTGCGTCGCAGGAGGTCCTGGTCGAGCACCCCCGCCACCGACATCGTCAGCCCCGACGCGGTGGACAGGAACGCAGCGAAGGCCCCGCCCGCCAGTACCGCCGAGAGGAGCTGGCCCCCGGTGCCGGGCGTCATGACCCCGGGCAGCCGCAGCACCAGCGTGTCGGGAGCCACGCCGTGGGGCAGCAGCGGGAGGTACACCCGGCCGAGCACGCCGTACAGCGGGGGGAAGAGGTAGAACGCGCCGAGGAGGGCCACCACGGTCAGCGTCGTGCGGCGGGCGGCCCGGCCGTCGGGGTTGGTGTAGAAGCGCACCAGCACGTGTGGCAGGCCCATCGTGCCGAGGGCGAGCGCCAGCAGCAGGCTGTAGGTCGAGTAGACCGGATGTCCTTGCCCGGCAAGGCCGCCCAGCGGTTCGGCCCACCCGGTGCCCTGCGCGGCGACCGCGGGAGCGGGCGACCCGTCGCGGAGCCAGACGGCCAGCAGCACGAACGCGGGCACGGCGATGGCGGTGAGCTTCACCCAGTACTGCACGGCCTGCACGAGGGTGATCGACCGCATGCCCCCGGCCGCGACGTTGGCGACCACCACGACGGCCACCACGAGGCCGCCGACCCAGCTCGGCGCCCCGGTCACGGCGCCCAGGGCGAGGCCGGCGCCCTGGAGCTGGGGCAGGAGGTAGAGCCACCCGATGGCGACGACGAGCACCGAGCACAGACGCCGGACCACGGTGCTCTCGAGGCGCGCCTCGGCGAAGTCCGGCAGCGTGTAGGCGCCCGACCGGCGCAGCGGCGCGGCCACGAGGACGAGCAGCACGACGTAGCCGACCGTGTAGCCGACCGGGAACCAGAGCATGTCGAGCCCGTTGGTGTAGACCAGCCCGGCGATGCCGAGAAAGCTTGCGGCAGAAAGGTACTCACCGCCGATGGCGCTCGCGTTGCGGTATGGCGTGACGGTGCGCCCGGCGACGTAGAAGTCGCTCGTCGTGCGGGACAGCCTGAGCCCGAACGCGCCGATGGCCAGCGTCACCGTGCAGACGAGGGCGATGGCGACGAGGCCGTACGCCGTGTTCACCGACGTCCCACCGCGGCCGAGAACTCGGCCTCGATGCGCTCGCTCTGGCGCACGTAGTAGCGGGCGACGACGAGCGCGACGGGGTAGACGACGACGCCGAGCACGAGCCACGGCAACGGGATCCGGCCGATCTCGAGGGTGCGCGTCGCGGGGACCAGCAGGAAGAGCAGCGGCAGTCCGCCGAGACCCACGGCCCCGAAGGCCAGGACCATCCCGGCCAGCCGGAGCTGGGCCGACATCAGGCCCGACATGTAGACCTCGCCGAGGTTGCTCTGCTCGTCGATCTCGCGGGTCAGGGGCCGTACGTCACCTCGCAGCGGGGCGTCCCGGCGGCTGCTGGTGACCCGCACGCGGGGCGGTGGAGTGGCGGGGGTGGCGGCAGGGTCGGCGTCCACGGTCGGGTCGCCGGGACCTCGGGGCGCCACCGGCTCAGGACTCGCGGGCTGCCGGGCGCAGCAGCCGGTCGCGCAGCTCGCGGGTGTGGCGGCGGCTCACCTGCAGCTCGACGTCGTCCAAGACGACGCTGCACCGGCCGTGCTCCATCCGCACCTCGCGGACGTGGGCCAGCGAGACCAGCGTGCTCCGGTGGATGCGGACGAAGCCGGCAGGGCCCCACCGCTCCTCCAGCGTGCTGAGCGGGATCCGGACCAGGTGCGAACCCGCCGGCGTGTGGAGCCGGGCGTAGTCGCCCTGGGCCTGCGCGTAGCGCACCTGGCTGCGGGTGATGAACCGCGTGACCCCGCCCAGCTCCACGGGGATGGTCTCGTCCGCGTCGGCCTGCGCCCCCGACCCCCGTCCTGCCGCGGCGGTGGCCGGCTCCACGGAGGCGACCACGCGGCGTACGGCCTCGGAGAGCCGGTCCGCGCGCACGGGTTTCATCACGTAGTCCACCGCGTCGACGGCGAAGGCGTCGACCGCGTGCTGGTCGTGCGCGGTGACGAAGACGACCTGGGGGCGCTCGGTGAAGCGCGCGATGACGCGGGCGAGGTCCATGCCGTCGAGGCCGGGCATCGAGATGTCGGAGAACACCACGTCGATGTCGCCGGCCTCCAGGGCCCGCAGCGCCTCCGCGCCGCTGCCGGCCGTGCGCACCAGTCCGATGCGCTCGTCCTGGCCCAGCAGCCAGCTCAGCTCCTCGAGGGCGGGCTGCTCGTCGTCGACCACCAGGGCGCGCAGCGCCGTGCCCGCGGGGCCGACGGTGGCGTCACGCGGGCGGCGGGGCTCCGGCTCGCCGGAGGGGGCGCCAGCCATGGGCCCGAGCCTACGTCGTGGCGTGCACACCCGGGGCGTACTTGGGCACCCGGAAGCTCACCTTGGTGCCCGCACCGGGAGCCGTCTCGACGACGAGCCCGAAGTCGTCGCCGTACACCTGGCGCAGCCGCGCGTCGACGTTGCCGAGTCCCACGTGGTCGGAGTCGGAACGCCCGTCGAGCACCGTCCGGATGGCCTGCGGGTCGGAGCCGACGCCGTCGTCCTCGATGCTGATCCCCGCCTCGGCCCCCTCGTCGGTGGCGACGATGCTGATGTGGCCGCCGCCCTCCTTGCCGGCCAGGCCGTGGCGCACGGCGTTCTCCACGAGGGGCTGGATCGCGAGGTAGGGCACCGTCACCGGCAGCACCTCGGGAGCCACCAGCAGGGAGATGCGCAGCCGGTCACCGAACCGCGCCTGCTCCAGCACCAGGTAGCGCTCCACGTTGCGCAGCTCCTCGGCGAGCGTCGTGAAGGCGCCGCCGCGACGCAGGGCGTACCGGGTGAAGTCGGCGAACTCCAGCAGCAGGTCGCGCGCGCGGTCGGGGTCGGTGCGCACGAACGAGGCGATCGCGGCGAGGGAGTTGTAGATGAAGTGGGGGCTGATCTGCGCGCGCAGGGCCCGCAGCTCGGCCTCCATCGTGCGCGTGCGCTGGTGCCCGAGGTCGGCGAGCTCGGCCTGAGTGGCCATCCAGCCGGCCACCTCCTCGGTGGCGCGGGCGAGGCCCGCAGAAGCATGGGGCCCGTATGCCGCGATGGCCGCCACGACGCGGTCGCCCGCCACGACCGGCGCCACCACCGCACCGCGGACCGGGCAGTCGGGGTCGGAGCAGGTGACCTCACCCGGTCCGAGGACGATCGTGTGCCCGGTGCGCAGCACCTCCTCGGCGTCCTGCCGCGCGTGGGCCGCGTGGTGGTCGGCCGCACCGTCCCAGGCCAGCAGCGACGTCGCGTCGGTCACCGCGACCGCCGGCGACCCCAGGAGCTGCCGGAGGTGGCGGGCGGCCTTCGCCGTGCCGTCCGGCGTCAGGCCGTCCTGCAGGTGGCGCGCGGCCAGGGACGCCGTGTGGAGGGTGGCGTGCGTGGCCTGGTCGATGTCGGAGACGAACCCGCGTGAGGCGCCCCGGCCGTGGCGCAGCAGCCGCACGAGGGCGTAGGTGAGCAGCATCCCGCCGGCGACCACGATGGCGGTGGGGAGGTGGAAGCTGCCCGACACATGCGCAGCCTAGGGCGGTCCCTAGGCTGCTGGTCGTGCCTGACGCCGCAGATGCCCTCCGCGCCCTCGCTGACCTGCCGGGGGTGGGCGACCGGATCGCCGCCGCCCGCACCGCCTGCGAGCAGCTGCGCTGGCACGAGGCGCTGCGCCGCCGGATCCCGGAGGCCGCGGCCGAGTCCCGCGTGCGGGGAGCCCAGGCCAGCGCCGCCCTCGAGGGGGCGACCGTGCCCCTCGACCTGGTGCGCGACGTCATGCGGGGTGCCGCCCGTTGGCCGCTCGACCCCGACCCGGTCGAGCAGGTGGCCCGCGGGGCCGTCCAGGCCACGGCCGAGAGCGAGCACGTCCGGCCGCTGGTGGCGACCGCACCGTTGCAGGCGCTGGCCCGCCTGCACGTCGCCGCCGCCGCGGGTCTGGTCGACGACGCGCAGCTGGGTCGCCCGCGCACGGCGGGGGAGACGAGCTCCGAGCTCGCAGACCTCGGGCCAGCCCCCGAGCCCGAGCAGCTGCGGGCCCGGCTGGACGGGCTGGTGCAGGTGCTGACCGTCGCGGCCGCCGACGGCGTGCCCGCCCTCGTGGTCGCCGCGGTCGCCCACGCCGAGGTGGCCGTGCTGCGGCCGTTCGTGCGTGGCAACGGCGTCGTCGCCCGTGCGCTGGAGCGGTCCATCGTGCAGGCCCGAGGCCTGGACCCGACCGGCGTCGCGGTCACCGAGGCGGGCCACGCCGCCCAGGGCGGACCCGCCTACCTCGGTGCGCTCGCGGCATACGGCACCGGCTCCCGCGAAGGCGTGACGCTCTGGCTGGAGCACTGCGCGGCCGCGCTCGTCGCCGCCGCCGGGCAGGGTGTGGAGGTCTGTGACGCGGTCCGCGCAGGCCGGCTGGGCTGACGCCGACGCGTACCGGCGGGTAGTCCGGGCCTGCTTCCCTGAGCCGCCGTGAACGCCCGAAGCGGCGGGAAAGTCAAGGGTTCACTTTGGCCGGGAGCCGCGGTAAACCTGAGGTGACGTCGACGCACGAGAGTCCGACGACCACCGTGATCCGACTCGGGTACCCACGCGCGGGCAGTCCACTGGTGGACCGATCGTGACGGGCTCGTCCCGGTGCGACAACTACAGGAAGCACGCCTGGTCACCCGAGGAGGGTCACGGTTGATGGCACCCCGCACCGCGGGGTGCCATCGTCGTGTCGGTAGGGCTTGTTTGGTGGCGTTCGACGGAGTTGGCACGAGCCACCTGAGGAACGCCTGAGAGCCGACCCGCCGAAGTTGCCGGGACGAGTTGCGGTTGAAGGCTTGATGGTCCACGATGATCGTGTTCGTTCCCCGCAAGGGTAGAGCGGACCGGCGCACCTGCTCCTCCCCCCCGGAGCACGGCGCGTCGACGGCCCCGGTTGTCCCCCCGACCGGGGCCGTCCCCTTTTCTCGGGCGGTTCGGCCGCTGCTGGCGCATGGTCCCGGTGCCGTCCTCCTGGTGCCGCAGGGTCCCGGCGCCGTCCTCCTGGTGCCGCCCCTCGATTGTGAGCTGGTGTCCGGCTGTCCACAGCCGTCGCCCTGGGCAGAGGGCGTCCACAGGGCCTCGGGCGGGCGCTGACGCCGGGGCGGGGCGCGGGCGACGGTGGGTGCCATGAGCCACCGGGTCGTCGGAGTGATCGGAGCATCAGGGGGAGTCGGCACCTCGACCCTCGCCGTCGCGCTCGCTCTGCGCGCCACGCCGGCGGTGGGGGCGGTGACGTGTGTCGACCTGGTCCTGCAGGGGGGCGGCCTCGACGTGACCGCCTGCGTCGAGCACCTTCCCGGGCTGCGCTGGCCCGACCTGGCCGGCGCCCGGGGTCGGCTCGACGGGGCGGACCTGCTCGCGGCCCTGCCTGCCGAGGGTCCGGTCCGGGTCCTTGCCGCCGGCAGCCGGGGCGACTGGCAGGCGGAGGGCGACGGGCGGGTGCAGGGCGACGGGTGGGTGCAGGGCGACCGGGGGTTGCCTGGGACTGGAGCCGGGGTGCCGCCAGACGCCGTCGTCGTCGACTGCGTCGCCGCCCTGTCGACGGTGTGCTCGCTGACGGTGCTCGACCTCGGCACCTCCTCCCGGTGGGCCTCGCTGTGCACGGACGTGGTGCTGGTCTCCGGCTCGTCCGCCCGGCAGCTCGCCGACGCGGGCGCCTGCGCCTCCGCCCTCAGGCGGGCGGGCGGGCCTGCGGTGAGCCTCGTGCTGCGCTCGGCACGCCGTGAGGTGGTGGCTCCGGAGGAGGTCGCCGCCCACCTCGACCTGCCGTTGGCCGCGGTGCTCCGGGACGACGCCAGGGCGGTGGCGGACGCCGACCGCGGCCTGGCTCCCGGCGTCCGGTCCGGTGGCGCCGCCAGCTCCACGGCCGACCGGGTGCTGCGCGACTGCGGTCTCCTCGGGGTGCCGGCATGACGTCCTACGGAGACGTGATCGGCGGGCCGGGCGGGCCGGGTGGTGGCGTCGGCGTCGCACAGCAGGACCGGATCGCCGCAAGGATCCGACGCGGTGAGGCTCCTGACGAGGGGCGCGTCGAAGCGGTCGCCACGACCGGCGCCGTCCACCTCGGCTCCGAAGGAGCGCGCGCGGCACACGACGCGCTTGCCGCCGAGGTGCTCGGCCTCGGCCCGCTCGAGGAGCTCGTCCGCGACGAGGCGGTGACCGATGTGCTCGTCAACGGCGACGGCTCGGTGTGGGCCGACCGCGGAGCCGGTCTCGAGCGCTCGGGGCTCGACCTCCCGGACCAGGCAGCCGCTCGACGCCTGGCCGTCAGGCTGGCGGGTCTGGCCGGCCGCCGTCTCGACGAGAGCCAGCCCTGGGTGGACGGGCTGCTGCCGGGCGGCCTGCGGCTCCACGCCATCCTGCCGCCGCTGGTCGACGGGGGCGCCCACGTCAGCCTCCGCGCGGCTCGCGCCCGGGCCGACGGCCTGGCCTCCCTCGCGCTCACCGGGATGTTCACGCCCGAGGTGGAGGGAGTGCTGCGGGCGGTGGTCGGCCGGCGTCTGTCCTACGTCGTCACCGGCGGCACCGGCTGCGGCAAGACGACGCTGCTGGCCGCCATGCTGGCGGAGGTGCCGCCGGGGGAGAGGCTCGTGGTCGTCGAGGACGTCCGCGAGCTGTGCATCGCCCACCCGCACGTCGTCAGGCTCCAGGGCCGGGGCGCCAACGTCGAGGGCCACGGTGCGGTGGGCCTGGTCGACCTGGTCCGGCAGGCGCTGCGGATGAGGCCCGACCGCCTGGTCGTGGGCGAGGTCCGTGGGCCGGAGGTCCGCGAGATGCTGGCTGCGCTCAACACCGGCCACGAGGGTGGCTGCGGCACCCTGCACGCCAACTCACCGGCAGACGTCCCTTCCCGGTTCGACGCCCTCGGCGCCTTGGCCGGGCTGCCGAGGGAGGCCGTGCAACGCCAGCTCGCGAGCGCCCTGCAGGTCGGGGTCCATGTCGAACGCGGCCCGACCGGCAGACGGGTGTCGTCGGTCTCGGTGCTGCGGTGGACCGGAAGTGAGGTCGTCAGCGAGCAGGCCCTCGACGCCGTCACCGGCGCCCGGGGCCCGGGGTGGCCGCTCCTCGAGCGCCTCACCGAAGGGTCTGGACGGTGACCGTGCCGACCGTGCTCG
This sequence comes from Pedococcus ginsenosidimutans, assembly GCF_039544395.1. NCBI lineage: Bacteria > Bacillati > Actinomycetota > Actinomycetes > Micrococcales > Intrasporangiaceae > Pedococcus > Pedococcus ginsenosidimutans. Next base: position 387,745 of record NZ_BAABLO010000001.1, on the reverse strand, counting down.
TCACCGCCCTGGCAGTGGTGGTGGCGGTCCTCTGGCCCGGTGCCTCGAACGTCCGGCTCCCAGCCCAGGGCTCGACGGCGACGCCCGACGACGCCTCGAGACCGGTACGGCGCCGCCGCCGTGCGTCGGGTCCGTCGCCCGAGGAGGTGGAGGCAGGGCTCGCCGAGCTCCTGGCCCTCGTGGCTGCGCCGCTCCGAGCGGGGGTCTCGCCGTCGTCAAGCGTCGCCGCGGCAGCCAGCGCCGTCGCAGGTGACCGGGTGGTGGGTGACCTCACCCGCAGGCTCGCCGCCGCCGGCCGAGCCGGCGACGACGTGGCCGAGGTGTGGCGCGGCTACGGCCCCGGTGGTGACGCGGCGGCGTTCGTGGCGCGGGCCTGGGCCCTCAGCGAGCGCACCGGGGCACCGCTGGCCGATGCGCTGGGTGCCGCCGAGCAGGTGCTGCGCGCGCGGCGCCGAACCCGGCAGCGGCTGGACAGCGCCGCTGCCGGTCCGCGCGCCTCGATGGTGGTCCTGGCGCTCCTGCCGCTCAGCGGACCGGTCGTCGGGCTGGCCTGTGGGATCTCCCTGCGAGAGCTCTACCTCCAGTCGCCCCTGGCCCTGGCCAGCCTGGGGCTCGGCCTGCTGCTCGCTGGCGTCGCCTGGACCTGGAGCCGGGCAATCCTCGCCAGGGCGGCCGCGTGACCCTCGGCGTCGCCGTGGCCGCCCTCGCCGTCCTGGCGGTGGTCGTGTGGCCGGGGCGCCCGCCTGCGCGCACCCCGCACCGGGCACGGGAAGTCGCGAGCCGGGCACGGATCGGCGAGCGGCTCCGCCCGCGCAGCCGCGCCCGAGGGCAGGCACCGGCCGACCAGGTCGCCGACACCCTGGTCCTGCTCGCCCTCGCGATGCGGGCGGGGCTCGGCCTGACCGAGGCTCTCGACGAGGTGCGCCCCGGAGCCGGCGAGGAGGTGGCGCGCGACCTCGCCGCGGTCGTGGCCGCCCTGCGGTGGGGGCGGCCGGCTCGTGAGGCCTGGTCCTACGCGGGCGACGTGTGGCGGCCGGCCGAGCTGGCCTGGGTGGTGGCCGAGGAGACGGGGGCCGCGCCGGCCGCCCTCGTCGAGCAGGCCGCAGTCCGCCTGCGGGAGGAGCTGGAGCGGCGCCGGGAGCAGCGTGCCGCGCGGGCCGGGGTCCTGCTGGTGCTGCCCCTGGGGCTGGGATTCCTCCCGGCCTTCGCGTGCACGGCCGTCGTCCCCGTGGTGCTGGCCCTCGCCCGGACGGTCGTCGAGGGGGCACGGTGACCGGCGCGGTGACCGGCGCGGACCCGGCACCACGCGGCGTCCACACCCGGCGCGTTCCGTCCACCCCGTCCACAGCCCCGGCGCCTGATCTGGCCCGGCCACTCCTCCCCGGCTGGACTGGGACCAGTGGGGGCGCACCTGTCCCCGAACAGTCACCAACTGGAGGAGTGCAACGTGAAATGCAACCTGGCACGACGGTTCACCCGGGTCCGGCAGGGCGCCGAGGCAGGCATGACCACGGCGGAGTACGCGGTCGGCACCCTGGCGGCCTGCGCCTTCGCTGCGGTGCTGCTGGCGGTTGTGCGTTCCGGCGGCGTGAAGTCGGCGCTCGCCGTGGTCATCACGGCGGCCCTGGGCGCGGCTGGTTGAGGGGAGAGCGCGGGATGGCGACGGCCGAGTTTGCCGTCGCCATCCCGGTCCTCGTCCTCGTGCTCGTGCTGGCGCTGTCCGCCGTGAGGGCTGCCATGGACCAGGTGCGCTGCGTCGACGCCGCCCGGGCGACCGCCCGGTCGCTGGCCCGGGGGGACTCCGACGCGGCAGCCCTCGACCTGGGTCGACCGCTGGCACCGCCTGGGGCCGAGTTCGACCTGGGCGGGACGGCGGACGTCGTGCAGGTGTCCGTGCGTGGCGCGGCGCCCGCGGCTCTGGGTTGGTTGGGGCCCGCGGCGACACCGAGGTCCTCGGCGGTGGCCGCCCGTGAGGACGCCGACGACCAAGCGGTGGCCCGGTGAGACCCAGCACGCCTCGATGGTCGGCCGGCTCAGGGCGCCGGCTCCACCGGCCGCGGGCCCGGGAAGCCGGCAGCGCGACGGTCGCGACCCTCGGTGGCGTCGGGGTGCTCGTGATGCTGCTCGGTGCGGCCCTGGCGCTCGCCTCGGCTTCAGGGGCGGCTCATCGTGCGCGCGCGGCGGCCGACCTCGGCGCCTTGGCTGCTGCGTCCTCCGTGCAGGCGACGGGTGATGCGGGACTGGCCTGTGCCCGCGGTGCGGACGTCGTCGCCCGGAACTCCGCCCGACAGGTCTCCTGCGCGGTGGCTGCCGACGGCTCGGTGACCGTGGTCGCGCAGAGCCGGGTGGGGCTGACGCTGTCGGGTGTCACGCCGGCCACGGCACAGATCACGGCGCGGGCAGGGCCCGCGCCGTGATCCATCTCGTGCTCTGTGTGGCCTGCTACCCGGTGCACGGGGCCAAGTGCCGGTGGCGTCGAGGCGACGCGGCCGGGCGGCGTGGGCCGACTGCGTCAGTCGCGGCGCTCGGGGTCCCGTCCCATGAGCCTGTCGGCCATGGTGCGGTGGGCCGGGCGGTCCTCCTCGGCAACGGCGCCGTTCTCTGCGAGCCGGTCGCCCTCGGCGGTGCGGTCGGTGCCGTCCTGGCGCAGGTCGCCCGCGGTCGCGTCGTCACCGGTGTACCTGCGCTCGTCCGCCGAACCGTCGTCGACGCGAGTGGAGTGCTCGTGCGCGGCATATCCGGCTCCGGCGCCGACACCGGCCCCGGCTGCTGCGCCGGCGACGGGTGCACCCGCACCGGTGGCCTGTCGCCCGGCGAACTCACGCTCGAGCTTCGTGCGCTCCTCGGCCCGGACACGGTCCTCGATCTCGCGCTCCCGGGTGCGGAACTCGTCCTCACGCTGGCGGTCGCGCTCCGCGAGCCTGGTCTCCAGCTCCTCACCGTGGAGGCGGTCACGCTCGGCCAGGGCTCCCTGGTGGGTCTCCTCGGCCCGGGCCCGCTCGTCGGCGCGGATGCTCTCCTCGAGCTCCGCGCGGCGCTGCGCCTCCTTGGCCTCACGGGCAGGACGACGACGGCGCTTCACGCTGCCGCGGATCATCCCCAGGCCGAGCCAGAGCAGCAGCATGACGGCCGCGCCGGCGATGAGCAGGGCGAGCGGGGTCAGCTCGAACTTGAAGATGCCGGGCTCGAGGCTGGAAGTGGTGTCGATGGGCAGGGCGCCCATGACGAGCAGGACCGCGGCGGCGATGGCCACCAACACGAACAGCAGTCCGATGAGAACCACGTGAATACCTCCAGATCCGGGCGCACTGTTGCGCCGTCGCGTTTCGACACTAGCCCTCAACCTGCGGGTATGCCCGTTTCGCGACGTCGCTGCGACGGTGGTAGGAGACGTCGTCGGAAGCCTCGAGACGGGGCCTCGCAGTGCTCAGCCCGAGGCGGGCGTGGGGGAGGGCGCGTGCTGCAGCAAGGCCGTCAGCAGGCGCATCGCGGCAGCCTTGTCGAGCGGCTCGTTGCCGTTGCCGCACTTGGGTGACTGGACGCATGCCGGGCAGCCGGTCTCGCATCGGCAGGCCTGCACGGTGTCACGGGTGGCGGTGAGCCAGGTCCCGAAGGCCTCGTAGGCCCGCTCGGCGAAGCCCGCACCGCCCGGGTGGCCGTCGTAGACCATGATCGTCGGCAGCCCGGTGTCGGGGTGCAGCGCCGTCGAGACCCCGCCGATGTCCCAGCGGTCGGAGGTCGCCACGAGCGGCATCATGCCGATGCCCGCGTGCTCGGCGGCGTGGGCGGCCCCCGGGATGTCGACCTCGGCCACCCCGGCCGCGGCCAGCCAGTCCACCGGCATGGTCCACCAGACCGCCTTGGTGGCGAGGGTGCGCTGCGGCAGGTCGAGGGGGTGGGTGCCGAGGACCTCCCCGCCGGGCAGCCGCCGCAGGAAGCTGGTGACCTGGGTGTGCACCCGCACCGTCCCGAAGGACACCTCGACCGGACCCCACTGCACCGACCTCTGGGCGCCCACGATGTCGAACGCGCTCACGGACTGGGCGAACGTGCTCCACCCCGGGTCGCCGCGGACCGCGGTCGCGGTGCCGGTGGTGAGGTCGAGTTCGGTGACGACGTAGGTGTCGCCCTGGTGGACGTGGACCGCGCCGGTGTGGACCTGGGAGTGCGCGGACGCCTCGTCCACCGTCCCGAGCACGCGGCCCGTCCGCTTCTCGACGATCCCCACGACCTCGCCCGCGCCCCGCAGGGAGACGTGGTCGCTCGCGCGGTCGCTGCGGGCCCAGAACCACCCGTGCGGCCTCCGGCGCAGGATGCCCCGGGCCACGAGGGCATCGAGCAGCCCGCGGGCACCGGGCCCGAACATGGGCAGGTCCTCCTCACGCAGGGGCAGCTCGGCTGCTGCCGCGGCGAGGTGCGGGGCCAGGACGTGCGGGTTGCCGGGGTCGAGGACGGTGCTCTCCACGGGCTGGCCGAAGACCACCTCGGGGTGGTTGACGACGTAGGTGTCCAGCGGGTCGTCGGCGGCCACGAACACGGCCAGCGACCGGGTGCCGGCCCGCCCCGCCCGGCCTGCCTGCTGCCACAGGCTCGCCCGCGTGCCCGGCCAGCCGGCCAGGAGCACCGCGTCCAGGCCGCTGATGTCGATGCCCAGCTCGAGGGCGTTGGTGGCGGCGAGACCGATGATGCGGCCGGAGCGCAGCGCGCGTTCGAGCTCGCGGCGCTCCTCGGGGAGGTAGCCGCCCCGGTAGGCGGCGACGGCGCCGGCGAGGTGTGGCTGCACCTCCTCGAGGGTGCGGCGGGCGCTCGACGCGAGCGCCTCCACCCCCGCGCGCGACCGGGCGAACGCCACCGACTGCACGCCTGCCTCCACCAGCTCGGCCAGCAGGTCGGCAGCCTCGGAGGTGGCCGAGCGCCGCGCGGGGGTCTCCCCGGACATGTCGACCTCGCCGACGACGCTGGAACGGGCAGGAACGGGGCCATCGGTCGGAATCCGGGGCTCGAGCGTGCCGGGCTCCCACAGGGCGAACGTCATCGCCTCCCGTGGGGAGCCGTCGCCGGTCACCGGGGTCACCGGGAGGCCGACGAGGCGCGTGGCGTGCTCGCCCGGGTCGCGGACGGTGGCCGAGGCGAGGACGAACGTCGGGGAGGCGCCGTACCGCGCGCACACGCGGCGCAGCCGCCGCAGCAACGCCGCGAGGTGGGAGCCGAAGACCCCGCGGTACACGTGGCACTCGTCGATGACGACGTAGCGAAGCCGTCGTAGGAACGGTGCCCAGCGCTCGTGCAGGGGCAGGAGGGAGTGGTGCACGAGGTCGGGGTTGGTGAGCACGAGCTGGGCGTGGTCGCGTATCCAGCGACGCTCCTCCGTGGGGGTGTCGCCGTCGTACGTCGCGGCCCGCACCCCGGGCACGGCCAGCGCCTGCACGCGCGCGAGCTGGTCGGCGGCGAGCGCCTTGGTGGGGGACAGGTAGAGGGCGGTGGCTCCGCGCCCGGTGGGAGCCGTCGAGCCCTCGACCAGCGCGGTGAGGACCGGCAGGAGGTAGCCGAGGCTCTTGCCGGACGCGGTGCCGGTGGCCATGACCACGTGCGCACCGGCGTGGGCGAGGTCGGCGGCCGCACGCTGGTGGGACCACAGCGAGGTGACGCCGGACCCGGCGCACGCGGCGTACACGGAGGGGTCCACCCACTCGGGCCAGTCGGCGAGCTGCGCCGCGCGGGCCGGCACCTCGTGGACGTGGCGCAGCCGTGGGGCACGGTCACCGGCCGCGAGGCGCGCCAGGGCCGCGTCCGGGTCGAAGCCCGGGCGGGTGGCGGACGCGGTGCGGGCGGGGATGGACATTGCCGCTACGGTAATCCCGAGGGCAGACGGCGTCGGCGGTCGCCCGCGAGATGACGTCGAGGGAAAGGGTGACCGTGGACCTGTCGGTCTCCAGCAGCGAGCAGGGCGCCGTGACGATCGTCCACGTGGCGGGCGAGATCGACGTCTACACCGCACCCCTCCTGCGCGAGGTGCTCGACAAGCAGGTCGCCGCCGGTCGCACCAACCTGGTCGTCGACCTCGAGAACGTCACCTTCATGGACTCGACCGGGCTCGGCGTCCTCGTCGGCCGGCTCAAGCTCGTCCGCGGCCAGAACGGCTCCCTGCGGATCGTCAGCGCGCAGGACCGCATCCTCAAGGTCTTCAAGATCACCGGCCTGGACAAGGTGTTCCACATCTACCCCAGCGTCGACGAGGCCACGGCGGCCTCCCACGCCTGACCGGCGGTCTGACCTGCGGCGACTCGCCGCACACCCGTGCCCGGGGTGATCTGCAGTCGACTTGTCGCGCTTCGACGACGAATTCACTGTGACCCTGCTCACCGGCCATCACAAATGATGTGACGTGCATTACCCTCGCGAACATCGTCCCCTCGGGAGGCTCGTCGTCCTGACGTGCCCGTGGGCGATCCAGCAGGTTTCCCCATCGAGGAGGATGGAATGACGCGCCTAGCGCCCGCCGCAGCTGCAGACCTGCAGCTCGACGGCACCAATCTCACCCTGGTGATCGGCGTGGCCGTGATCGCGGCCATCGCACTGGTCATGGGTGTCTTCTTCCGCCAGCAGGTCCTGGCGGCCGACCCCGGCACCGAGAAGATGCAGGACATCGGCGCGGCCGTGGAGGAAGGTGCCCAGGCGTTCCTCGCCCGCCAGTTCAAGACCCTGTCCGTCTTCGTGGTCCTCGTCTTCGGCCTGCTGCTCCTGCTGCCTGCCGACACCGCCGGCGTCAGGTGGGGACGGTCGGGCTTCTTCGTGCTCGGCGCCCTGTTCTCCGCGGCCATCGGCTACTTCGGCATGAGCCTGGCGGTGAAGGCCAACGTCCGCGTGGCCTCGGCCGCCCGTGACGGCGACCGGGACTCCGGCATGCGCATCGCGTTCCGCACCGGCGGCACCGTCGGTATGGCGACGGTCGGCCTCGGCCTGCTCGGCGCCTCCGTCGTGGTGCTCCTCTACAAGGGCGACGCCCCGAAGGTGCTCGAGGGCTTCGGCTTCGGCGCGGCCCTGCTCGCCATGTTCATGCGTGTCGGCGGCGGCATCTTCACCAAGGCCGCCGACGTGGGCGCCGACCTCGTCGGCAAGGTCGAGGCCGGGATCCCCGAGGACGACCCGCGCAACGCCGCGACCATCGCCGACAACGTCGGTGACAACGTGGGTGACTGTGCGGGCATGGCCGCCGACCTGTTCGAGTCCTACGCCGTCATGCTCGTCGCCGCCCTGATCCTCGGGTCCGCGGCCTTCGGCGCCTACGGCCTGGTCTTCCCGCTCATCGTCCCGGCCATCGGTGCGGTGACCGCCCTCATCGGCGTCTTCATCACCCGTGTCCGGCCCGGCGAGAACGCCCTGTCCGCCATCAACCGCGGCTTCTACATCTCTGCCGTCATCGCGGCCGTCCTGTCCGCGGTCGCCGCCTACCTCTACCTGCCCGACACCTTCGCCGGGCTCGGCTCGAGCGACCAGTCGGTGACCCAGCTGGCCGGTGACCCGCGCCGTACGGCGGTCATGGCGGTCGTCATCGGCATCGTCCTCGCGGCGATCATCCTCTGGCTCACGGGCTACTTCACCGGCACCGACAAGCGTCCGACCAAGGACGTCGCCCGCACCTCGCTGACGGGCGCGGCCACCGTGGTGCTGTCCGGTATCGGTGTCGGCCTCGAGTCCGCGGTCTACACCGCCGTCATCATCGCCGGCGCCGTCTACCTCGCGTTCCTGCTCGGTGGCGGCTCGGTCGTCCTGTCGCTGTTCCTCATCGCGCTGGCCGGCTGCGGCCTGCTCACCACGGTCGGCGTCATCGTGGCCATGGACACCTTCGGCCCGGTCTCCGACAACGCCCAGGGCATCGCGGAGATGTCCGGTGACGTCGACGGCGAGGGCGCGCAGATCCTCACCGACCTCGACGCGGTGGGCAACACGACCAAGGCCATCACCAAGGGCATCGCCATCGCCACGGCGGTGCTCGCGGCGACCGCGCTGTTCGGCTCCTACAGCGACGCGTGGCGGTCGGTCTACGAGCCGATCATCCAGGGCCTGCAGCAGCAGGCGCAGTCGGGGGCACTGAGCCGCGACCAGATCACCGAGATCCAGTCGCAGCTCACGGCGTTCGACCTGTCGATCGTCACGCCCAGCGTCCTCGTCGGCCTGCTCATCGGTGCGGCCACGGTGTTCTTGTTCTCCGGCCTGGCCATCAACGCCGTCACCCGGGCCGCTGGCGCCATCGTGTTCGAGGTGCGTCGCCAGTTCCGCGAGATCCCCGGGATCATGGAGGGCACGTCCAAGCCGGAGTACGGCAAGGTCGTCGACATCTGCACGAAGGACTCGCTGCGCGAGCTCGCCACGCCCGGCCTCCTCGCGGCGCTCATGCCCGTCGCGGTCGGCTTCGGCCTCGGTATCGGGCCGCTCGCCGGCTTCCTCGCCGGCGCGATCGGCACCGGCTGCCTCATGGCCGTGTTCCTCGCCAACTCCGGTGGCTCGTGGGACAACGCGAAGAAGATCGTCGAGGACGGCCACCACGGCGGCAAGGGCAGCGACGCCCACGCGGCCACGGTCATCGGCGACACGGTCGGCGACCCGTTCAAGGACACCGCCGGCCCGTCGATCAACCCACTGATCAAGGTGATGAACCTCGTCTCGGTGCTGGTCGCCCCGGCGATCGTCACGCTCTCGATCGGTGACGGCAAGAACTCCGCCGTCCGCTACGGCATCGCCGGTGCGGCGCTGGTCATCGTCATCGCGGCCGTCGCCGTGTCCAAGTCGCGTGACCTGGCCATCGGTGGCGAGACCCCCGAGGAGCTCGGCCAGGAGGAGGCGGCCCGTGTGCACGCGCACACCGGCGCCCCCACCGACACCGATGTCGAGCCCGGCGACGAGGCTCGCGGCAGCGAGCTGGAGCAGGACCACCTGCGCCACTAGCTCCACGCGCACCACGAACGGCCGGTCCCTGCGAAGGGGCCGGCCGTTCGTCGTTCCGCACGAGCCCTGGGAGGTGAGGGGCGCGACCCGTACGCTCCGGGGATGGACACCGCACCCGGGCCGACCGTCACCGAGGTCGGCGAGGCGGACATCCTCGACCTCGCCCCGTCGCTGCTCGCGTACGCGAGGTTCTACGGCGAGGACCCGGACCCCGACGACCTGGTGGCGATGGCCTCGGCGTTCGTCGCCACCGGTGCCGGCACCCAGCTCCTCGCCCGTGACGGGGCCGGCGAGGTGGTCGGGCACGCGACGGTGCTGTGGAGCTGGGACACCACCCTCGGCCTGCCGCTGGCGGTGATGGAGGACCTGTTCGTGCGTCCGGACGCCCGCAGCCTCGGCGTCGGGCGCGCACTGCTGGTGGCGTGCCGGGCGCTCGCCGCCGACCGCGGCTGTCGCTGGCTGCAGTGGCAGACGGCGCCGGACAACACCGTCGCGCAGCGGCTCTACGACAGCATGGGCGGTGACCGCTCGCCGTGGTTGACCTACCGCATCCCCACCGGGCCGTCCTCGTCCTAGGCCGCCCTGGTCCTAGGCCGCCCTCGTCCTAGGCCGCGCGCGGGAACGGCAGGCGGACCGGCGCGGCATACGCTGTGCCCATGCAGAGCCCACTGTTCGAGCAGGCGAACCTCGAGGTCCAGGCGGAGCAGCGCTTCGCCCTCCAGAACCCCCAGATGCTGCGCGTCCACCTCGGTGGTGACGTCCTGGCCGTCAAGGGCGCGATGGTGTCCTACCAGGGCAACATCCGCTTCGACCACGAGAAGGCCGGCAGCGTCGGCAAGCTCTTCAAGAAGGTCGTCACCGGCGAGGACGTCTCGCTCATGCGGGTGTCCGGCGAGGGCGACGTCTTCTTCGCGTCCGAGGCCGGGTTCGTGTTCCTCGTCGACCTCACCGGCGACGCCCTGAGCGTCAACGCGCGCAACCTGCTGGCGTTCGACTCCTCCGTGGCCTGGGACATCAAGCGCGTGCAGGGCGCGGGCATGCTCAGTGGTGGCCTGTTCAACACGACCCTGCAGGGCACCGGCACCGTGGCCATCCACACCGTCGGCCAGCCGGTCATCCTCGACTGCAGCACGCAGCCGACGTTCGTCGACGTCCAGGCGTGCGTCGGGTGGTCGGCGAACCTCGTGCCGCAGGTCGTGTCGAGCATGAACGTCCGCTCGATGCTGCGCGGCGGCTCGGGCGAGGCCTTCCAGTACGCTTTCCACGGCCAGGGCTTCGTCATCGTGCAGCCCAGCGAGTGGACGCCCCCGCCGAGCCAGGGCAGCGGCGGTGGCGGAGGGTTCAACCTCGGCGGACTGCTCGACGGCTGACCCCGGGATGACGGCACCGATGACCTCCACCCCTCCTCCGGGGGCCGACCCCGAGCTCGTGTCCCGGCTGCGCGCCGACCTCGAGCACGCGCACTACACCCTCGACGGCGTCGACGCGCTCATCGGCCCGCTCGCCAACGCCGCCCTCGGCCGGGAGCAGGCGCTGCCGGCGCAGCGGGCCACGGCCGATGCCGGCACCCCGGTCGCGACCCTCGTGCGGCTGTTCGTCCTCGGCGACGCGGTCGACGCCGACGACGTCGCGCTGGCGCTGCCGACGCTCGGCCTCGACGGCGCGCACCGCCTGGGGCTGGTCACCGACCAGGGTCCGGGGGTGGTCGCCACCTGTGACCTGCGGCCGTACGGCGACGAGCAGCACCACTGGTGGGTGGCCTCCGACCTCACCGAGCTCGCCACCCGCGAGCCGCTGCGCGAGGACCACGTCCTGGGCCTGGGGGGCGCCTCGACGACCCTCGCGTCGTGGACGCCCCGGCCACAGGTGGGCCGGGCCCTCGACATCGGTACGGGGTGCGGGGTGCAGGCGCTGCACCTGGGCGCCCACGCCGAGCACGTGACCGTCACCGACATCTCCGAGCGAGCCCTGGGGTACGCCCGCTTCAACGCGGCGCTCAACCGGTGCGAGTGGGAGGTCGTCGGCGGCTCGATGTTCGACCCCGTGGCCGGTCGGCGCTTCGAGCTCATCGTGAGCAACCCGCCGTTCGTCATCACCCCGCGCACCCCCGACGTCCCGCTGTTCGAGTACCGCGACGGCGGCGCCGCAGGAGACGCCGTCGTGGCCGGGCTGGTGCGCTCCATCGGTGACCACCTCGAACCCGGCGGCATCGCCCAGTTCCTCGGCAACTGGGAGGTCGTCGGCGACGCCGACTGGCGCGACCGCGTCCGTGGCTGGGTCGAGGGCACCGGCCTCGACGCCTGGGTGGTGCAGCGCGAGGTGCAGGACCCCGCACAGTACGCCGAGACGTGGGCCCGCGACGGCGGCCACCACAGCGCCACGGCGGAGTTCGCGACGATGTATGCCGCCTGGCTCGACGACTTCGCCTCGCGCGACGTCACGGCGGTGGGGTTCGGCGTGGTGACGCTGCAGCGCCCGGCCACGGAGCGTGAGCCGTTCGTCGACCTCGACGAGGTGAGCGGGCCGGTCGCCTCCCCGATGGGGCCGCACGTCCTCGCCGGCATCCGGGCGCGCACCTGGCTGGCCGAGCACGACGACGACGAGCTCCTGGCCGTGGCGTGGAGCTGCGCCCAGGACGTCACCGAGGAGCGGCACTCCCGCCCCGGCGACCCGGACCCCAGCGTCATCCTGCTCCGGCAGGGCGGAGGGCTGCGCAGGGTGGTGCGGCTCGACACGGCCGGTGCGGCCCTGGTCAGCGTCTGCGACGGCAGCCTGCCGGCGGTGGCCGCGGTCGACGCGATCGCCCAGCTGCTCGAGGTCCCAGCCGCCGACCTGCGCGCCGACCTCGTGCCGCTCGTCCGGGGGCTCGTCGCCGACGGCCTGCTCGTCTGAGGGTGTCGTCGGTGGGGACACAGGTCGTGGTGCTCAACGGGGGTTCGAGCTCGGGCAAGTCGTCGATGGCCCGCGAGCTCGTCCGCCTGCTCCCGGGCACCTGGCTGCGCCTGGGCGTCGACACGCTCATCGACGCGCTGGCCCCGTCCCCGGAGGAGGAGGCCGACGTCGGCCTGGTCATCGGCGCGGACGGTGAGGTGGTCGTCGGGCCGGCGTTCACCCGGGTGGAACGTGCCTGGATGCGCGGGGTCGCCGCCATTGCGGCCGACGTCCCGGTGGTGGTCGAGGACAACTTCCTGAGTGGGCCGGCGGCCCAGCAGCGCTGGCGCGAGGCGCTGGCCGGGCTCGACGTGCTGTGGGTCGGGGTACGGTGCGAGGCCGCCGTCGCCGAGGCGCGCGAGCGGGCGCGCGGGGACCGCGCCGTGGGCATGGCCCGGGCGCAGGCCGAGGTCGTGCACGAGGGGATCGGCTACGACCTCGAGGTCGACACCGGGGTGCTGCCGCCGGCGGACGCCGCAGCAGTGGTCGCGGCGTCGGTGGTCGCCGCGGCAGTCGGGGAGTGAGCAGGGACCCGTCGCCCGGCCCGACCGTGGGTGTCCGCGCAGGTCGGTAAAGGTGTTGTGAGTGAGTGCTCACTCACTTACTCTGGTGCGGTGACCCCCCGCGCCCCCGCCATGGCCCCCGAGGACCGACGCGCCGCCATCATCGCGGCGACGGTCCCCCTGCTGCGCGACAAGGGGTCGGCCGTCAGCACGCGGGAGATCGCCAAGGCCGCCGGTGTCGCGGAGGGGACGATCTTCCGGGTCTTCGAGTCCAAGGGCGAGCTCGTGGCCGCCTGTGTCCACGACACGTTCGAGACCGCGGCCCTGCAGGCCGCCCTGGCCCGCGTCGACCGCGACCTGCCCCTGCGCGAGCGGCTCGCCGTGGCGGTCGCCCTGATGCAGGACTACCTGCGCGACATCTTCACCCTGATGTCGGTGCTGCACGCCTCGGGCGAGCCGGTGCGGCGGCCCCGTGGCAGCCACCACCCGGGGCGCGAGCAGGCGAGCTCTGCCATCGACGCAGCCTTCGTCGACCTCGTCGGCGACGACGCCGACCGGCTGCGCCTGCCCCCGGTCGAGGTCGTCACCTACCTGCGCATGCTCACGCTCTCGAGCGTGCACCCGATGCTCGGCCACCAGGGCGCCACGGCGCAGGAGCTGGTGGACGTCGTCCTCGAGGGCACGCTCGCGCGCCCCACCACAGCAGATCCCGTCGACCACGAGGGCGCCGGACGCGCCAGCCAGGGGGAGAAGTAGTGCTCATCAGGATCATCCGCGACTACCTGCGCCCCTACCGCGGGCTGGTCGCCGTGCTCATCGGGCTCCAGCTCGTCGGCACCATCGCCTCGCTCTACCTGCCGAGCCTGAACGGCCGGATCATCGACGAGGGCGTCGCCAAGGGCGACACCGGCTACATCCTGCGCACCGGTGGCTGGATGCTCGCGGTGTCCCTCGTCCAGATCGCCGCCACCGTCTGGGCCACCTACCTCGGGGCGCGGTCCGCGGCCGGGCTCGGTCGCGACCTGCGGGCCGAGGTCTTCGCGCGGGTCGGTGACTTCTCCGCCCAGGAGGTCTCCCGGTTCGGTGCGCCGACGCTGATCTCGCGCAACACCAACGACGTGACGCAGGTGCAGCAGGTCGTCTTCATGGGCGCGGCGATGATGGTGTCGGCGCCGATCATGATGGTCGGCGGCATCGTCATGGCGCTGCGCGAGGACGTGGGCCTGTCGTGGCTCGTCGCGGTCGCCGTCCCCCTGCTGGCGCTGTCGGTCAGCCTCGTGATCCGTCGGATGATCCCGCAGTTCCGCCTCATGCAGGAGTCGGTCGACTGGGTCAACCGGGTGCTGCGCGAGCAGATCACCGGCATCCGGGTGGTGCGGGCGTTCGTGCGCGAGGACCACGAGCGCGCGCGCTTCGCCGAGGCCAACACGCAGTACACGGGCACGGCCCTCGCGGTCGGGCGGCTCATGGCCATGGTCTTCCCGGTCGTCATGCTGATCTTCAACTCCTCGACCGTGGCGGTGCTGTGGTTCGGGTCGCACCGGGTGGCCAGCGGGCAGATGCAGATCGGTGAGCTGACGGCCTTCATGAGCTACCTCATGCAGATCCTCATGTCGGTGATGATGGCGACCTTCATGTCGATGATGATCCCGCGCGCCACCGTCTCGGCCGGGCGTATCGGTGAGGTGCTGGAGACCGGCTCCACCGTGGTCCCGCCGGCCCAGCCCGTGGCCCTCCCGCGCAGCCGCGCCGGCGTCGAGCTGCGCGACGTGCTGTTCACCTACCCCGGGGCGGACGTGCCTGTGCTGCAGGGCATCTCGCTCGTGGCCGAGCCGGGCCGCACCACGGCGATCATCGGCAGCACGGGCGCCGGCAAGTCCACGCTGCTGTCTCTCATCCCGCGGCTCTACGACGTCACGGGCGGCGCGGTGCTCATCGGCGGCGTCGACGTCCGCGACGCGGCCCTGGAGGACGTCTGGGGTCGGATCGGCCTGGTGCCCCAGAAGCCCTACCTGTTCACCGGCACCGTCGCGTCGAACCTTCGCTACGGCGACGAGCACGCCACCGACGACGACCTGTGGGAGGCGCTGCGCATCGCCCAGGCCGAGGACTTCGTCCGGGCCATGCCGGAGGGCCTGGACTCGCCGATCGTCCAGGGCGGTACCAACGTCTCCGGCGGCCAGCGGCAGCGGCTCGCGATCGCGCGGGCCCTGGTCGCCAAGCCCGAGATCTACCTGTTCGACGACAGCTTGTCGGCGCTGGACCTGTCCACCGACGCGCGGCTGCGCTCGGCGCTGCGGCCGGTCACGAGGGAGGCGACGGTCATCGTCGTCGCCCAGCGGGTCTCGACCATCGTCGACGCCGACCACATCGTCGTCGTGGACGACGGCATGGTCGTGGGCACCGGCACCCACGACGAGCTGCTGGCGACCTGTCCCACCTACCTGGAGATCGTCGAGTCCCAGCAGAGCATGGAGGAGGCGGCATGACTGCCGAGGGCGTGAAGACGGCCGAGGAGAAGGCGGCGGAGGCACGCCGCGGACCAGCGGCCCGGGCTGGGCAGCGGCACGGTCCGATGATGGGCGCTGGGCTGCCTGCGGAGAAGTCCCAGAACTTCGTCCCCTCTGCCAAGCGACTCCTCGGACTGCTGCGACCCGAGCGCGTCCAGCTGTACGCCGTGCTCGCCCTCGCAGTGGTCAGCGTCGGGCTGACGGCGGTCGGGCCCAAGGTGCTGGGTCGCGCCACCGACTACATCTTCGCCGGGTTCGTGGGCTCGAAGCTGCCGGCGGGTGCCACGCGGGAGCAGGTCGTGGAGAGCCTGCGCGCCGGCGGCCAGGGCACCCTCGCCGACCTCGTCGCCGGGCTGCCCCACCTCGTCCCGGGGCAGGGCATCGACTTCGGCGCCGTCGGCCGGGTGCTGCTGCTCGTGCTCGGCATCTACGTCGTCGCCAGCCTGCTGTCGTGGGCGCAGTCCCACGTGCTGGTGGGCGCCGTGAACCGCACCATCTTCGCCCTGCGCCGCGACGTCGAGGACAAGCTCAACCGGCTGCCGCTGCCGTACTTCGACGGCCAGCCGCGCGGTGAGCTGCTCAGCCGGGTCACCAACGACATCGACAACGTCGCCCAGAGCCTGCAGCAGACCCTGAGCCAGCTGCTCACGTCGCTGCTCACGGTGGTGGCGATGGTGGCGATGATGATCTACATCTCGCCGCTGCTGGCCATCATCGCGCTGGTCACGATCCCGGTGTCGATGGCCGTCACGGCCACGATCGGCAAGCGCTCCCAGAAGCACTTCATCCAGCAGTGGAAGAGCACGGGGGAGCTCAACGCGGTGGTCGAGGAGTCGTTCACCGGGCACGAGCTCGTGAAGGTGTTCGGCCGCCAGGACGAGGTGCGGGCGGCCTTCCGCGCCAAGAACGACGACCTGTTCGAGGCCGGGTTCGGCGCCCAGTTCATCAGCGGCATCATCATGCCGACGATGATGTTCATCGGGAACCTCAACTACGTCATCATCGCCGTCGTGGGCGGCCTGCGGGTGGCGAGCGGCACCATGACCCTCGGTGACGTGCAGGCCTTCATCCAGTACTCCCGCCAGTTCACCCAGCCGCTGACCCAGGTGGCCTCGATGGCCAACCTCCTCCAGTCGGGCGTCGCCTCGGCCGAGCGCGTCTTCGAGGTGCTCGACGCACCCGAGCAGCGACCCGACCCGGCTGCGGCCACGGCACTGGACAACCCCCGCGGTCGCGTGGCGTTCGAGGACGTCTCGTTCTCCTACGACCCCGAGTCCCCGCTCATCGAGCACCTCGACCTCGTCGTGGAGCCGGGGCAGACGGTCGCCATCGTGGGTCCGACCGGTGCCGGCAAGACGACGCTGGTCAACCTCATCATGCGGTTCTACGAGCTCGACGGCGGGCGCATCACGCTCGACGGCGTCGACATCACCGACCTCACGAGGCACACCCTGCGCAGCGAGATCGGGATGGTCCTGCAGGACACCTGGCTCTTCGGCGGCACCATCCGCGACAACATCGCCTACGGCAAGCCGGGCGCCCCGGAGGAGGAGGTGCTGGCCGCGGCGCGAGCCACCTACGTCGACCGGTTCGTGCACTCCCTGCCCGACGGCTACGACACGGTGCTGGACGCCGAGGGCGGCAACATCAGTGCCGGCGAGAAGCAGCTGCTGACGATCGCCCGGGCCTTCCTGTCCAACCCCGCCCTGCTGATCCTCGACGAGGCCACCAGCTCGGTCGACACCCGGACCGAGCTGCTCGTGCAGCAGGCGATGTCGGCGCTGCGCCAGGACCGCACGAGCTTCGTCATCGCCCACCGCCTCTCGACGATCCGGGACGCCGACGTCATCCTCGTGATGCGCGACGGGGCCATCGTCGAGAAGGGCTCGCACGACCAGCTGCTCGCGCTCGACGGCGCCTACGCCGAGCTGTACGCAGCCCAGTTCAGCGGTGCCGCGGTCGACATCGACACCGGGGAGGCGCCCGCCGCCGAGCTGACCCCAGCGCGTGCCTGAGGCGAGGGGCGCAGCGCCCACGGCGAGGGACGCAGCGCCCACGGCGAGGGGCGCGGTCCCGGAGGTCGAGCTCGTCGCCGACTGCTCCCGCTGCTCCGGGCTGTGCTGCGTGGTCCCTGCGTTCTCCGCCTCGGCGGACTTCGCGATCGACAAGCCGGCCGCGACCCCGTGCCCCAACCTCGGCGAGGGGTTCGGCTGCCGGATCCACGCCGAGCTGCGCCCGCGCGGGTTCGCCGGCTGCACGGCGTACGACTGCTTCGGAGCCGGCCAGCGCGTCTCGCAGGTGACCTTCGGGGGAGTGGACTGGCGCGCTGCCCCGGACCGCGCCCCGGCACTGTTCGCGGCGTTCACCGTCGTGCGCGAGCTGCACGAGCTGCGCAGCCACCTGGGCGAGGCGCGGAGGCTCGTGGCAGGGACCCCACTGGGCCGCGAGGCCGAGCTCCTGGACGCCGAGGTCGAGGCGGCCGCGGGGGGTGCGCCGGACGAGCTGGCCCGCGTCGACCTCGCCTCCCTGGGTGGCCGGACCGGCGAGCTGCTCGGGCGCGTGAGTGCAGCCGTACGGGCGCCGGGTGGCCAGGACCTGGCGCGTGCCGACCTCGTGGGTGCCGACCTGCGGGTGCGCGACCTGCGCTCGGCGACGTTGCGCGGCGCCCTGCTCCTCGGGGCCGATCTGCGAGGGTGCGTGCTGGACCGCACCGACCTGCTCGGGGCCGACCTGCGCGGCTCGAGGCTGCACGGTGCCGACCTGTCCGGGGCGCTGTTCCTCACCCGTCCGCAGGTCGGTGCGGCCCTCGGCGACGGCTCGACCGTGCTCCCCCCTGACCTGCCGCCGCCCTCCCACTGGGCCGCCTGAGGCCCTGCCCCCCGGGTGCCTAAACACCCCGTACGCCCTAGGTTTGTCGTGGTCCACACGTCACCGAGGAGCCGCTGATGTCTCACCTTGCCCTTGCGGTGCCCGCCGCCACCCCACTGATCGACGCGAACTGGCTCGACTACCTCCTGGTCGTCATCTACTTCGGGTTCGTCCTGGGCATCGGGTTCCTGGCGCGCCGGTCAGTCTCCGACTCGATCGACTTCTTCCTCTCCGGGCGATCGCTGCCCGCGTGGGTCACGGGCCTGGCGTTCATCTCGGCCAACCTCGGTGCCGTCGAGATCATGGGCATGTCCGCCAACGGCGCCGAGATCGGGCTGCCGACGGTGCACTACTTCTGGGTCGGCGCCATCCCGGCGATGCTGTTCCTCGGCGTCGTGATGATGCCCTTCTACTACGGGTCGAAGGTGCGGTCGGTCCCGGAGTTCATGTTCCGCCGGTTCGGCACCGGGGCCCACCTCGTCAACGCGATCAGCTTCGCGGTCGCCCAGCTCCTCATCGCCGGCGTCAACCTCTACCTGCTCGGCTCGATCGTCCACGCGCTGCTCGGCTGGCCGCTGTGGGTGGCACTGATCGTCGCCGCCGCGATCGTGCTCTCCTACATCACCCTCGGTGGCCTGTCGGCCGCGATCTACAACGAGGTGCTGCAGTTCTTCGTCATCGTGGCGTCGCTGCTGCCGCTCACCCTGATCGGCCTGCACCGCGTCGGCGGCTACGGCGGCCTCAAGGACAAGATCGCCGCGTTCGCGGACTCGGCCCCGGCCGCCGCGAAGGTCGCCCCTGCGGCCCAGCAGCTCGAGTCCTGGCCCGGCCAGGCGCTGTCCGGCTTCACCTCCGGTGCCCTGTCGGTCATCGGCATCGTGTTCGGCCTCGGGTTCGTGCTCTCGTTCGGCTACTGGACGACCAACTTCGTCGAGGTGCAGCGCGCGATGGCCTCCAAGTCCATCTCGGCGGCCCGCAAGACGCCCATCATCGGCGCCTTCCCGAAGATGTTCGTGCCGTTCATCGTCATCCTGCCCGGCATGGTCTCGGCCGTCCTCGTCAAGGAGATGATCGACCTCAAGGGCGGGGGCCACCCGGCGGGTGGGGCGTCCGGCGAGGGTGTGAAGTACAACGACGCGCTCCTGCTCCTGATGCGTGACATCCTCCCCAACGGCCTGCTGGGCCTGGCCATCGCGGGACTCCTCGCGGCGTTCATGGCGGGCATGGCGGCCAACATCTCCGCCTTCAACACCGTCTTCAGCTACGACCTGTGGCAGCGCTACATCCGCAAGGACCACAGCGACGACTACTACCTGCGCATCGGCCGGCTCGCGACCGTGGCCGCCACCATCATCGCGATCTTCACCGCCACGATCGCGTCGAGCTTCTCCAACGTCATGGACTACCTCCAGACGCTGTTCGGGTTCTTCAACGCGCCGCTGTTCGCGACCTTCATCCTCGGGATGTTCTGGAAGCGCATGACGGCCACCGCCGGCTGGGTCGGCCTGTCCAGCGGCACGATCTCGGCGGTCGTCGTGGCGTTCCTGTCCGAGGACGCGTTCGGCTCGGCCAGCCTCGGGGTCCTGCCGCTGTCCGGCCAGGGCGCCAGCTTCGTCGCCGCCTCGACCGCCTTCGTCGTCGACATCGTGGTCAGCGTCCTGGTGACCATGGTGACCGAGCCCAAGCCGGCCTCCGAGCTCAAGGGCCTCGTCTACTCCGAGACGCCCAAGGAGGACCTCGTCGACCCGGAGGAGGCCAGCCAGCCCTGGTACCAGCGGACGATGCCGCTCGCCGGTATCGCGCTGCTCATGGTCCTCGTCCTCAACTTCGCCTTCTAGGAGCAGCTGCCATGCCAGACCAGACGACCGGAACCGGCAAGAAGACGGCCGGGGCCTTCGACATCCGCAACATCATCGGCCTGCTCCTCGGCACCTACGGCGTCATCCTGCTGCTCGCGGGCCTCTTCGCCGACAAGTCCCTGGACAAGACCGGTGGGGTCAACGCCAACCTGTGGACCGGCCTCGCGCTCGCCGTCGCCGCCGTGGTCTTCCTGGGGTGGGCGCGGCTCAAGCCGATCGTCGTCCCCGAGGAGGTCGAGAAGGCGGGCGACGACCCGACCCGTCCGGCCCCGCGGCGCCGCGCCGGCGGCCACTGAGCCCCTTCCCGCAGCACGTCACGGAGCGGCACGCCGCGTGGTCACCACGCGGCGTACCGCTCCGTCGTTGCCGGCGCCGGTGAGCCCCAAGGTCGCGGCGGCAGCCAGGGCGAGGAGGCCCCCCACCACCCACATGAGCCGGGGGGAGGCGCTGAAGAGGGCACCGGCCAGCGGTGGCGCCACGACGGTGCCTCCGATCGAGGCCGCGCCGTAGAGGCTCTGGTAGCGCCCGTGCATGCCGTCCGGGGCCCGGTCGGCGGCGTGGGCCGTGGCGGTGGGCTTGTAGAGCATCTCGCCGGCGGTGACGACCACGAGGGCGGCCAGGACGGTGGCCACCGCGGGGGAGGGCGCGACGACGAGCCACCCGAGGCCGACCAGGGCGAACCCGGCGACGATGAGCGGCTCGGGGCTGCGGGCCCGCAGGCGGTGGGCCAGCCAGGGCTCGAAGAGCACGATCAGCGCGCAGTTGAGCGAGATCGTCGTGCCGTAGACCCACGGTGCGGCGCCGAGGGCCTCCAGCTGCCAGGGCACGGCCGAGTAGGCGAAGCGGTAGGCCGTGTCGGCGACCACGACCGTGAGCAGCAGCAGCACGAACCGGGGGTCGGCGCGCAGCGCGGTCAGCACCCGCGTGGGCGTGCCCTCGGGTGCGGTGGCGCGGGCGGTCGCGGGGACGACGAGGAGGACGACGCCGAGCATGAGCAGGCTCGCCAGGGCGTCGATGACGAAGACGGCGCCGAAGTGGTGGACGGCCAGCAGGCCCCCGAGCGGCGGCCCGAGCACGGTGCCCGCGTTGTTGACCGACCGCATCCAGGCGCTGGCGCGGCGTCGGTCCTCGCTCGGGAGGGCGCTGGTGACGAGCGCGAAGGACACGGGCCGCCCGATACCCCCGAGCGCTCCCATGACGAACAGGACGACCGCCAGGGCACCCGTCGGGGTGATCGGGACGACGGCGCAGCCCAGGGCCGAGGCGAGCGAGGCGAAGGCGAGCGTCGGCCGTAGTCCCCAGCGGTCGCCCACGGAGCCGCCGGCGAGGTTGCCCAGGATCGTGCCGACGCCCCAGACGGCGGCCACGGAGCCGGCTGTCGCCTCGTCGAGGCCGCGGTCCGAGACGAGGTAGAGGGGAACGAAGACCCAGGCCATCGACCCGAGCGCGTTGACGAACCGGCCGACCAGCAGCCACCGCACCCACCCCGGGAGTTCGCGCACGCCAGGCATCCTGTCAGGTCCCACCGACCCCACCCCGCCCCCGATCCCCGACGACTCCGGCGTTTGGGTGCCGCAGCGCTCGCATTTCCAAGCGCTGCAGCACCCAAACGTGGACAGCGGATGGCCTTCCGGTGTGTCTGTAGGAGTGTGTCCACCGCCGGCCCGCTCGCCAGAGGCTGTCCACAGCCTCAGGCGACGTGGTGGTCGCTGGTGATGTGGTCGATCCACGCTGCCGGGTATGGGTGAGACGCCACGAGAGCGCCGGGCCCGCCTCGTGGGGGCGGCCGAGGAGTTCGGTGGGGTGCTGTCCCGTCACCGGCTGGCCGAGCTTGGCGCAGACCGCAACGTCGTGGCGCGAGAGGTGCGGGCAGAACGGTGGCGGCTGCACGGGGCGAGGACGGTGGCGCTGCACACCGGCCGGCTCTCCGACCTGGCGCAGTGGTGGCGTGCTGTGTGGGAGGTGGGGCAGGGCGCAGTGCTCGACGGGGTCACCGCCCTGCACGCATCCGGGATGAAGGGTTTCGACGAGGCGCGCGTGCACGTGTCCGTCGACCACCTGTGCACGCCCGGTCCAATCGAGGGCGTCCGCATCCACCGGGTGCGCGACGCGCTCGAGGCCGACTCGGTGGGCCCAGGGCCTCCGCGGGTCCGACCGGCGGTCGCCACGGTCCGAGCAGCGCAGTGGGCTGTGACCGACCGGCAGGCCGCGCTCCTGCTGTGCCTCCCGGTCCAACAGGGACTGGTCCGCGCCAAGGACCTCTGCCACGTGCGCTGGCCGGGCGCCCACTACGGCCGCACGGCCCTGGTCCGCCAGCTGGTCGCGGATCTCGAGGACGGGGCGCACTCGCTGGGCGAGCTCGACTTCGCCCGCTTCTGCAGGCTCCGCGGCCTGCCCACTCCGAGCCGCCAGGTCGTACGGCGCGGACCGCAGGGAAGGATCTACCTCGACGTCCGCTGGGACGAGGCAGGCCTGGTCGTCGAGATCGACGGGGCACAGCACCGGCAGGGCCTCGCCGTGACCTCGGACAACCTCCGCCGCAACCACCTGTTGACGGCCGGCGACCTCGTGCTCACGATCGACCTCGTCGGCCTGCGCCTCCAGCCCGAGGCGTTCATGGACCAGGTCCTGACGGCATACCGGCAGCTGACCCTGCGCCGCGCCGGCTGACACGGACATTGGGTGCTGCTGCGCTCGTCAACGCGAGCGCAGCAGCACCCAAAGTCAAGAGGAGGGAGGG
Organism: Pedococcus ginsenosidimutans; assembly: GCF_039544395.1. Lineage (NCBI taxonomy): Bacteria > Bacillati > Actinomycetota > Actinomycetes > Micrococcales > Intrasporangiaceae > Pedococcus > Pedococcus ginsenosidimutans. Next base: position 365,388 of record NZ_BAABLO010000001.1, on the reverse strand, counting down.
TGGGAAGGGGAGTGGTGAGACTGGGTCAGGCGAACTGCCAGGACCGCTTGCTCAGGCCGAACCAGAAGCCGTCGATGACGCTCTGGTTCTCCAGGGAGCCGGACTCGTACGCAGCGCCGAGGCTGACGTAGAGCGGCGCCCAGTGCTCGGTGCGGGGGTGGGCCTCCCGCGCGGCAGGCGCCTTGTGCACGAAGTCGAGGATGGCGTCGACGTCCTGGCGCTCGAGGGCCTCGGCGGCCCAGTGGTCGAACTCGCTGGACGCCGCCGGGGGAGTGCCGTCGGGGCCGGCGGACGGGTTGAACCAGCGCAGGTTGTGGGTCGTGAAGCCCGAGCCGACGATGAGGGTGCCCTCGTCGCGCAGCGGCGCCAGCTTGCGGCCGATCTCGAACAGCGCCCTCGGGTCGAGCGTCGGCATCGACATCTGGAGCACCGGGACGTCGGCGTCGGGGTACATCTCGACAAGAGGCACGTAGGCGCCGTGGTCGAGGCCGCGGGACTCGTCGCGCTGCACGGGGTTGTCCGCGGTGTGCACGAGCCGCTCCACCGAGGCGGCGAGCTCTGGCGCACCCGGGGCGGCATACGTGACGTCGTAGTAGCGCTGCGGGAAGCCCCAGAAGTCGTAGACGAGGGGCACCTGGCCCGAGGTGGCGCTGAGCGACAGGGGCGCCTCCTCCCAGTGGGCGGAGACCATGAGCACGTTGGCCGGCTTGCCGAAGGCGCCCGACCAGTCGGCCAGCTGCTGCGTCCACACCGGGTCGTCGGCCAGCGGGGGCGCCCCGTGGCTGAGGTACAGCACGGGCTGGCGGGCGGGCACGGACGGCGGGTTCATGACCAGAGCATACATCTACTTGAACATTCAATCAATTGGTCGGTGGCAGACCTGTTGACGAGACCTCTCGCCAAGGACTTGACGCGACCGGCTACCGTCGTGCGCGTTGCCATGTCCACGCTGCGACGAATCCGCAGCACATGGGAGCAGGAACCGAGGAAGAGAAGTGACTGAAGGGCGCAAGCTCGTCATCGTCGAGTCGCCGGCCAAGGCGAAGACGATCGGCGGCTACCTGGGCAAGGACTGGGACGTCGAGGCGTCCGTGGGCCACATCCGCGACATCCCGACCCCGTCGGAGATGCCCGCCGAGATCAAGAAGGGCCCGTTCGGCCGCTTCGGGGTCGACGTCGACAACGGCTTCGAGGCCTACTACGTCGTCGACAGCGACAAGAAGAAGAAGGTCTCCGAGCTCAAGCGGCTCCTCAAGAACGCCGACGAGCTCTACCTGGCCACCGATGAGGACCGCGAGGGCGAGGCGATCGCCTGGCACCTGCTCGAGGTCCTCAAGCCCAAGGTCCCGGTCAAGCGCATGGTGTTCCACGAGATCACCAAGGAGGCCATCCAGCGCGCCTCCACCAACACCCGTGACCTCGACGTCGCACTCGTCGACGCCCAGGAGACCCGCCGCATCCTCGACCGCCTCTACGGCTACGAGGTCAGCCCGGTCCTGTGGCGCAAGGTCAAGGCCGGCCTGTCCGCCGGTCGCGTGCAGTCCGTCGCGACCCGCATCGTCGTGGAGCGTGAGCGCGAGCGGATGGCGTTCGTCCGCGCCTCCTACTGGGACGTCGAGGGCGACTTCACCCCCGACGGCGCCTCCAACCAGTTCACCGCGCGGCTGACCTCCGTCGACGGCAGCCGCGTGGCGATGGGCCGCGACTTCAACGACGACGGCTCCCTCAAGGGCAAGTCCGTCGTCCACCTCGACGAGGCCACCGCGACCTCCATCGCCAACCAGGTGCTCACCTGCCAGGTCGCCGTGACCAGCGTCCAGGAGAAGCCGTACACCCGGCGTCCCAGCGCCCCCTTCACGACCAGCACCCTGCAGCAGGAGGCCTCCCGCAAGCTGCGCCTGTCCTCGAAGAACGCCATGCGCGTCGCGCAGCGCCTCTACGAGAACGGCTACATCACCTACATGCGTACCGACAGCACCACGCTGTCGGAGGCCGCCCTCACCGCGGCCCGCCAGCAGGCCCGTGACCTGTACGGCGCGGAGTACGTGCCGCAGTCGCCGCGCCTCTACGAGAAGAAGGTCAAGAACGCGCAGGAGGCCCACGAGGCCATCCGTCCCGCCGGTGACCGCTTCCGCACCCCGGCCCAGGTGGCCGGCGAGCTGCGTGGTGACGAGTTCGCCCTGTACGAGCTGATCTGGAAGCGCACCGTCGCCTCGCAGATGGCCGACGCCCGCGGCTCGACCGCGACGGTCAGGCTCGGCGGCACGCTCGAGGACGGCAGGGTCGTCGAGTTCAGCGCGTCCGGCACCGTCATCACCTTCCGCGGGTTCCTCGCGGCGTACGAGGAGGGCCGCGACGAGGAGCGCGCCTCCAAGGCCGCGGAGGCGGAGGAGGAGCGCCGCCTCCCCAAGCTCAGCGAGGGCGTCTCCCTCACCGTGGTGCGCGCCGAGGCCGACGGCCACGAGACCACCCCGCCGCCGCGCTACACCGAGGCCACGCTCGTGAAGGCCATGGAGGAGAAGGGAATCGGTCGCCCGTCGACCTATGCCTCCACCGTCGGCACGATCCAGGACCGCGGCTACGTCAACACCCGCGGGTCGGCACTCATCCCGACCTGGCTGGCGTTCGCCGTCACCCGGCTGCTCGAGGAGCACTTCACCGAGCTCGTCGACTACGACTTCACCGCCTCCATGGAGGAGGACCTCGACCGCATCGCCGGTGGCGACGCCCAGCGCGCCGAGTGGCTCAAGCGGTTCTACTTCGGTGAGGGTGATGGCGGTGAGGGCGAGGGCGCTGTTGCCGGCCGCAAGCCCGGCCTGCCCGACGCCAGCGGCTCGCACCTCGGCCTCAAGCAGCTCGTCGAGGACCTCGGGGAGATCGACGCCCGGGAGATCTCGACCATCCCGATCGGCGAGGGCATCGTCGTGCGCGTCGGGCGCTACGGACCGTACGTCGAGGAGACCGTGCCGCAGGGTGTCGACCTGTCGACCGGTGAGATGACCGACGACGCCTCGACCACCCCGCGCCGCGCGACGATCAACGACGACGTGGCCCCGGACGAGATGACTCCGGCCAAGGCCCGTGAGCTGCTCGAGCAGTCGGCCGACGACGGCAAGGTCCTCGGCCAGGACCCCGAGACCGGGCGTGACATCGTCGCCAAGGCGGGTCGCTACGGCCCCTACGTCACCGAGGTCCTCGACGAGGAGACGGCGGCGCTCAAGGGCAAGAACAAGGTCAAGCCGCGCACCGCCTCGCTGTTCAAGGACATGGACCTCGCGACCATGGACCTCGAGACCGCGCTCAAGCTGCTCAGCCTCCCCCGGGTCGTCGGCACGACGACCGAGGAGGACGGCACCGTGGTCGAGATCACCGCGCAGAACGGACGGTACGGGCCCTACCTCAAGAAGGGCACCGACTCCCGCTCGCTGACCACCGAGCAGCAGCTCTTCGACATCACGCTCGAGGAGGCGCTGGCGATCTACGCGCAGCCCAAGCAGCGGGGCCGTGCGGCGTCCGCGCCCCTGAAGGAGCTCGGCAACGACCCGGTCTCGGGTCGCCCGATGGTGGTCAAGGACGGGCGCTTCGGCCCCTACGTCACCGACGGCGAGACCAACTCGACGCTGCGCAAGGGCGACGACCCCGAGTCGATCACCCCCGAGCGCGGAGCCGAGCTGCTCGCCGAGAAGCGGGCGAAGGGCCCCACCACCCGCAAGCGCGCGGCGAAGAAGGCCCCGGCCAAGAAGACCGCCAAGAAGACCACGGCCAAGAAGACCACCAAGAAGACCACGGCCAAGAAGACCACCGCCAAGAAGGCGACCACCAAGAAGGCGTGAGCCCAGTGCCTGACGCAGTGACCCTGCAGCCCGCGACCACCGCCGCCCTGCGCCGCCGCCTGGTGCAGGAGCAGTCGACCGGCCGCCTCCCCTCCGTCGCCGCGGGACTGGTCCGCGCGGGTGGGCTGGTCTGGTCCGACGCGGTGGGCACGCTCTCCGGGCGCTCCGACGGCGAGCCCGCGACGACGGGGACTCAGTACCGCATCGGGTCCATCACCAAGACGTTCGTCGCGGTCGAGGTCATGCGCCTGCGCGACGCGGGTGCCCTCGACCTGTCGGACCGGGTCGACACGCACCTGCCGGAGGCGTCCTCGTCCGAGTTCGGGCACGTCACCGTCGCCCAGCTCCTGTCGCATTCCTCGGGCCTGCAGGCCGAGACCAGCGGCCCCTGGTGGGAGCGCACGCAGGGCGGCGAGTGGTCGGACCTGCTGGCCAGCCGGCCACAGCTGCGGTTCCGGCCCGGGGCGCGGTTCCACTACTCCAACGTGGGGTATGCCGTGCTCGGCGAGCTCGTGGCCCGCCTGCGGGGCGTCGCCTGGGACGAGGCGGTGCGCAGCCAGCTGCTCGAGCCACTGGGCATGACCCGGACGACCACCCGGCCGCAGGCCCCCAGCGCCCCCGGCTGGGGTGTCCACCCGCTCGCCGACCTGGTCCACGTCGAGCCCGAGCACGACGCCGTCTCCATGGCCCCCGCCGGCCAGCTGTGGTCGACCGTCGAGGACCTGTCCCGGTGGGCCGTCTTCCTCGCCGGCGAGACCGCCGGTCTGCTCTCCACCGAGACGCTCGACGAGATGTGCCTGCCGATCGCGGTCAACGACACCCCCGGTGCGGCGTGGACCGGCGCGCACGGCCTCGGCTTCCAGGTGTGGAACGTCGACGGGCGCCGGTTCGCAGGTCACGGTGGCTCCATGCCGGGGTTCCTCGCAGGGCTGCGGGTCGATCGGGCGACCGGTGACGGGGCCGTCGCCTTCGCCAACGCCACCTCCGGCATGGGTCCCGTCGGCGTCGCCGGCGACCTGGTCGCCCTGCTGGCCGAGCACGAGCCCCACCTGCCGACGCCGTGGACCGCCGACGCCGAGCAGGTGAGCGGGCTGGAGCTGGTCGGCGACTGGTACTGGGGCACGACGGCGTACACCCTGCGGCTGGCCTCCGACGGGGTCCTCGTGCTGGGCGAGCCCGGGATGCACCGCGGCTCGCGCTTCCGCCCGATCGGTGCGGGGTGGGTCGGCCTCGACGGCTACCACGAGGGCGAGCCGCTCGTCGCGGTCCGTGACGCGGACGGCCGCGTGGGTCACCTCGACCTGGGGTCGTTCCGCTTCAGCCGCACGCCGTACGACCCCGCCTCCGACGTGCCGGGAGACGTCCACCCCGACCGCTGGCACTGAGCGGGCGGACAGCTCGGGCTGGCGCTCGACCTCACCCGCCGCTGCGTGATCGAGCAGGTTGTGGTGATCGGCCTCCTGCGTGGGGCGATTCGTCCTATTCTTCGGCCGTCGTGTGGGCAGGGTCGTGTCGGCGGTGAGGGGGAGTTCCGTGCGGTCGATCAGGCATCGGCTCGTCGGGGTGGTCGCGGTGGTGGGGGCGTTCGTCGCCTCGACGGGCGCGGCCGACCCGCGTGTCCACGTGGTGCGCCACGTGCGTGTCGCACCGGCGGCCAGCAGCACGTCGGTCATGTCGACCAACGTCAGCTCCGCCGGGGACGTCAACGGCGACGGCCGCAACGACCTGCTGGCCTTCAACCCGGCCACGGACGAGGTGCGGCTCTACCGGGGTACCGGCGCCGCGACGTTCGGGTACGGCAGGCTGGCCACCCTGATCACCTCCGACCCGGAGGCGCGCATCTTCCCCGGCGGGACCTACTACTCCCGACCGGGCTTCCTCGCGGTCGTCAACAGCGACAGCTGGCTCTACGGGTACGGGCTCGACCGCGCCGGTGACGAGAGCTGTTGCGGACCGGTGGCGCCCGGGTGGGGTCTGCGCTTCCTCGATGGCCATGCCGACTTCACCGGTGACGGCATCGCCGACGCGGTCGGCGTGACGTCGAGCGGCTACGGCTACCTGTACCGGGGACGGGGCGACGCCAACGCGAGCTTCACCCACGGGACGCGGATCGCGTCGGGCTGGGCGACGATGCGGGTCGTCTTCGCGGCGACGGACGTCACCGGGGACCGTCGTGCGGACCTGCTCGGTGTCGACTCCGCCGGCGTGCTGTGGATCTTCCCGGGTACGGGCAAGGGCACCTTCACCCCGAAGCGGAAGGTCGGCTCGGGCTGGGGAGGGCTCGGCGCGCTGTTCTCGGCGCGGGACGTCACCGGAGACGGGCGGGTCGACCTCGGCGCGATCACGAGCACCGGGACCCTTCGCATCTACAAGGGCCGCGGCGACGGCACCTTCTCCAGCGCCGTCGCGGTCAGCTCCGGCTGGGCCCCCTACCTCTGAGGACGCGTCATGACCACCTCCTTCAGTACACCGCGCCCGCGCCGCCACCTCGTGGCGGTCGTCGTCGGAGCGCTGACCGCCGCGCTGCTGGTGCCCGGGTCCGCGCAGGCAGCCGACCCGGTGCCCCCCACCGTGGTCTCGCTGTCGACGACGCCCTCCGCCGTCACCGTCCCGGGCACCACGAGCCTCCAGATCCGGGTCGCCGGGCCGGACCGCCCCTCGTACGCCCAGGTCACATTCGTCGAGCCGTCCGGGCGACCCAGGACCGTGCAGCTCGAGATGGCCGACGACGGTCCCGGGCAGTACACCGGCACGACCGCCTACGCGATCAAGGACGGGGCGGAGAACGGGCACTGGAGGGTGCGGCAGGTCTACGTCCCGACGCCCTACCTCGGCACGATCGTGTGCGACAGCACCGTGCAGGAGAGCTACTGCACGGGCCACCAGGACTTCTCCGCCGTCGGTGTCGATGTCTCCGGCTCGGTGTTCGACCCCGAGGCCCCGGTCGTCACGGCGGCCGCGGTCGCCTCGCCAGCGGTCCACGTGCCTGACCAGACTCTCGATCTCACCTTCGAGGCCACCGACGTCCACCCGCTCGCACGACTCGAGTTCCAGTTCGGCCCCGATGCCGCCGCGGCGCAGGGCCGGCTCCTGACGGCCGTCGTCAAGGACGCCGCCCAGCTCGCAGCCGGGCGGGCGAGCGTGGCGGTTCCGACCGCCTACGACTCCACCTACCGACTGCGAGGGCTCGTCGCCGTCGACTCGGTGGGCAACCAGGCCACCTACCGGCCGGACGGTTGGGTCAGCTTGGGGGGCTCCGCCACCGGGCCGAGGAAGCATTCCCTCGACTTCTCCACGATGACGTTCACAGCGAGTGGCTCGACCATGGACATCGACCCGCCGCAGCTGCGCAGCGTCGTCCCTGGCTCGACCAAGGTCGTGCAGGGTGCGACCTCCGCCGTGGCCGTGGCGTACACCGCCACCGACTCCGCCGACGGCCTGTACACGGCCTACCTCTGCTACACGGGTCCCAACGCCGTCGAGACCTGCCGGGCCCAGGAGGTGACGGGCTACCCGCGTGTGCTCCCGCTGTCCGGGTCGGCGGTCCTCCCCATCCCGTCGGTTGGCGTGTACCGCCTGACGCGCGTCGCGCTCAGCGACAAGATGTCGAACCCCGTGGAGTACCGGCGGGACGGGTCGACCTACAACTCGGTGACCAAGGTCAGTGGTACCCACACGGTCGACTTCGCCGCGGCCGATGTCCGGGTCGTACCAGCTGCCCCCGACGTCCGGGTGCGTCCTCGCCCTCAGTCGGCCGAGGTCGCCTGGACCGCGACCTCCGCGGGCACGGCCGGGGTGCGGGTTGACGTCACCTCCGGCAACACGAAGGTCACCACCGTCCGGGGATCGGGCGCCGAAGGCAGGCTCGTTGTGCCCGGGCTGCGCAACGGCACCACCTACCGCGTCTCGGTGACACCGGAGAGCAGCGCGGGTGACGGCAAGGCGCTGGCCCGCACGGTCACGCCCGTGCTCAGCGGCAACGTCTTCAGCGCCGGAGACGTCAACAACGACGGGCGGCCCGACCTGGTCGCCCACCTGCCCGACGGACTGGTGCGGATCTACCGGGCCACCGGACCAGCCACCTTCGGGGCGGGGAAGTCCGTCGTCGATGTCGGCGACCAGCGGCCGTTCCCGGGTACGCGCCTGGACGGCCACGCGACCTTCCTCACCGTGTCCTCGGACACCAACCTCCAAGCCATGCACCTCGCCTGGAACGTCACGTACGTCGGGATCACGCCGGTCGGCCCCGGCTGGAACATGCGGTTCATCGACGGGAGCTCGGACTTCACCGGTGACGGCAAGGCCGACATCGTCGCGGTGACGCCGGGCGGGACCGCCTACCTCTACCGGGGCGACGGTGCGGGCGGCTACTCCTACGGCACCCGGATCGCCACCGGCTGGAGCACGATGCAGACGGTCTTCGCGGCGACGGACGTCACCGGCGACCGTCGTGCGGACCTGCTCGGTGTCGACTCCGCCGGCGTGCTGTGGATCTTCCCCGGTACGGGCAAGGGCACCTTCACCCCGAAGCGGAAGGTCGGCTCGGGCTGGGGAGGGCTCGGCGCGCTGTTCTCGGCGCGGGACGTCACCGGCGACGGGCGGGTCGACCTCGGTGCGATCACCATGGACGGCACGCTGCGGGTCTACAAGGGCTGGGGCAACGGCACGTTCAGCAGCGCCGTGACCGTCAGCAGGGGCTGGGCGCCCTACCTCTGACCAGGGGCAAACGCCGGGGTGCGGGGGTGATGACCCGGTTCGTCCTATGTGCCGTCCGGACATGGTTGGTGGGGAGTCTGTGTCGATGGGGGCCATGTCAGCGGCTCCGGCCCGGGCCTAGGGTTCTGCAGAACCGCGACGGCGTCCGCTGCGTCGCACCCAGCCGCACGAGGAGGTGCCGGTGCCCACCCAGGCCAGCCCTGAGGTCCCGGGGGCAGCAGGAGTGCTGCTCCAGACCCGCGACCTGACCAAGGAGTTCCGCGGTTTCCGCGCCGTCTCCGACGTCAGCCTCAGCGTCGTCGAGGGCACCGTGCACGCGCTCGTGGGACCCAACGGGGCCGGCAAGACCACCCTGTTCAACCTGCTCACGGGGTTCCTCGCGCCGACCTCGGGGGAGATCCTGCTCGGCGGCCGCGACATCACCGGTATGCAGCCGGAGCAGATCGCGCACCTCGGCATCGCCCGCTCGTTCCAGATCACCAGCCTCTTCGACCAGATGAGCGCGGTCGACCACGTCGAGCTCGCGCTCGCCTCGCCGACGGGCCTCGGCTACCGGTTCTGGCGCTCGTCCAAGCAGATGCGCCAGTTCCGCCCCCGCGCCCTCGAGCTCCTCGACCAGGTCGGGCTGGCGGACCGCTCGGGTGCGGCCGCGGGTTCGCTCGCCTACGGGCAGAAGCGCGCTCTCGAGCTGGCGCTCGCGCTGGCCCTGGACCCGCGGCTGCTGCTGCTCGACGAGCCCACCGCCGGCATGGGGCTGGAGGACGTCGACCGCACCATCGCCCTCGTCAAGAAGGTGTCGGACGGCCGGACGGTCGTCTTCGTCGACCACAACATGCACGTGGTCGGCTCGCTCGCCGACACCGTGACCGTCCTGCAGTCGGGCCAGGTCCTGGCAGAGGGCACCTACGAGAAGGTCCGCAACGACGAGAAGGTCATCACCGCCTACCTCGGGCAGGCCGGAGAACAGCATGTCTGACCACACCCTGGAGGTCTCGGGGCTCTCCGCCTGGTACGGCGAGGCCAAGGTCCTGTCCGCCGTCGACCTGCGGGTCGAGCCCGGCGAGGTCGTCACGCTGGTGGGCCGCAACGGCGCCGGCAAGACCACGCTCCTGCGCTCGGTCATGGGCCTGCACCGGCACGTCGAGGGCACCGTCACCTGGGGCGGCGCCGACCTCGGCAAGGCCTCGCCGGACAAGCGCGCCCGGGCCGGCCTCGGCTGGGTGCCCGACGACCGAGGCATCTACGCCACCCTGACCGTCGCCGAGAACCTCACCCTCCCGCCGGTGACGAGCAAGGCCGACGCGTGGAGCCTCGACCAGGTCTACGAGCAGTTCCCCGTCCTGCACGAGCGCCGCGACTTCCCCGGCACCAAGCTCTCCGGCGGCGAGCAGCAGATGCTCGCCATCGCCCGGGTGCTGCGGATGGGCTCCAGGCTCCTGCTCCTCGACGAGCCCAGCGAGGGCCTGGCGCCGGTCATCGTCCAGCGCATCGGGGAGATCATCCGCCAGATCAAGGCCCAGGGCGTCTCGGTCCTGCTCGTCGAGCAGAACGTCACCTTCGCCTCGACCGTCGCGGACCGCCACTACCTGCTCGCCCAGGGCCGCGTCGTGGAGTCGCTCGACAACGCCAGCTTCCAGTCCCGCACCACCGAGCTCCTCGAGTACCTCGGCATGTGACCACGCCACCCGAACGACCCGGCACGACCAACACCCCAGGAGGGGACATGCAGCGCAAGAAGACCCTGGCCTTGATGGCCACCGCCGTCAGCGGCAGCCTCGTGCTCGCCGCCTGCGGTGCAGGCGGCCCCGCCTCGAGCGGCGGCAAGATCAGCGACGGCAAGGTCGTCCTCGGCCTGCTCAACGACCAGTCCGGTGTCTACAAGGACCTGTCCGGCCCCAACTCCAAGGTCGCCATCGAGATGGCCGTCGCGGACTACAAGGCCAAGTACGGCGACAAGGCCGTGGCCAAGGACATCGAGGTGGTGCAGGCCGACCACCAGAACAAGCCCGACATCGCCAACACCAAGGCGCAGGAGATGTACGACCGCGACAAGGCCGACATCATCCTCGACGTCCCCACCTCCTCGGCGGCGCTCGCGGTCGCGACCCAGGCCAAGGCGAAGAAGAAGCTCTTCATCGACATCGGCGCAGGCACCACCGCGCTGACCGGCAAGTCGTGCAACAACTACACGTTCCACTGGGCCTACGACACCTACATGCTCGCCTCGGGCAACGGTGCCGCCACGGTGCAGTCCGGCGGCAAGAAGTGGTCGATCGTCTACCCCGACTACGCCTTCGGCCAGGACATGACCAAGTCCTACACCGCGGCCGTCGAGCGCGCCGGCGGCACGGTGCAGCAGTCGATCGCCACGCCGTTCCCCAACGACAACTACGCCACGTTCATCACCAAGGCCGCCGCGTCCAAGCCGGACGTCATCGGCATCATGGCCGCAGGTGGCGACCTGGTGAACTTCATCAAGCAGTTCAACCAGTCCGGGGTGGCCAGCACCACCAAGCTCGCCGTCGGCCTCATGTTCATCACCGACGTCCACAGCCTGGGGGTCGACCAGTTCAAGGGCACCACCTTCACCGACGCGTGGTACTGGAACTTCGACAAGCAGAACCGTGACTGGGCCGACAAGTTCATGGCCAAGACGCAGGTGCGCCCCTCGTTCGCCCACGCCGGCAACTACTCCGCCGCGATGAACTACCTCGAGGCGGTCCAGGCGGCCGGCACCGACAACAGCGACGCCGTGGTCAAGCAGCTCGAGGGCAAGAAGATCAACGACATGTTCCTGCGCAACGGCGAGGTCCGTGCGGCCGACCACAACGTCATCCACGACGTCTACCAGGTCAAGGTCAAGAGCAAGGACCAGGTCAAGGAGGAGTGGGACCTCGAGCAGGTCGTCAAGACGATCCCCGCCAGCGAGGCCTACGCACCGCCGTCGTCCGACTGCAAGATGTGACGACCCGGCCCCGGCGGGAGACCCCCACCCGCCGGGGCCGGCTCCACCCCGCAGGCACACCCTCGCCGACCGCCCCCGACGAACCGGAAGAGCAATGACGGCATTCATCCAGTACACCCTCCAGGGCCTCGCGCTCGGCGGGTTCTACGCGCTCGCCGCGCTCGGCCTGGCGGTCATCTTCGGTGTCCTCGGCGTGGTCAACTTCAGCCACGGCGCCTGCTACATGCTCGGTGCCGTCGGCGCCGCGGTCCTGCTCGACGCGACCGGGCTCGGCTTCTGGGCCGCCCTGCCGATCGTCACGCTGGCGATGTTCGTGTTCGGCGTCCTCATGGAGCGCCTGCTCGTCCGGTGGCTGCTGCGGCTGGACCCGCTGTACAACTTCCTGCTGACGTTCGGCATCACGCTGTTCCTCGTCGACCTCGTCAAGCGCCGCTACGGCGTCTCGTCGCTGGCCTACGAGCTCCCCGCGGGCCTCGAGGGCCGCGTCGATATCGGCAGCGTGTCGCTGTCCAGCTACCAGATCTTCGTCGCAGCCTTCTCCGTCGTGCTCTGCCTGGCGGTCTGGCTGCTGCTCACCCGGACCCGCGTCGGCATGATCGTGCGCGCGTCCACCGAGGACGCCGAGCGCTCCCGCGCCCTGGGCATCAACGTGGGCCGTTGGGTCACCCCGGTGTTCGGCTTCGGTATCGCGCTCGCCGGCCTGGCCGGTGTGCTGCGGGCGCCGACCGGCTCGGTCAACGCCGACATGGGCAGCTTCTTCATCATCATCCTGTTCGCGGTCGTCGTCATCGGCGGCCTCGGGTCCATCCTCGGAGCAGTCGTGGCGGGCTTCCTCGTCGGACTCGTCGAGGCCTACGGCCAGGGATACGCCGGGTCGTTCAGCCAGGTGCTGATCTTCGTGCTCATGGCGGTGGTCATCCTGGTCCGGCCCTCGGGCCTGTTCGGTCGCGAGGAGGCCGCATCATGAGCCAGCAGCTGGTGTCCAAGGTCGACGTCGAGCTTCCCACGGAGCCCTCGCTGACCGCCCGCCGCCCGGCCCTGCGCTGGGTCGGCCTCGGTGTGGGGCTTCTCGTCGTCCTCGCCCTGCCCTGGTACATCTACCCGCCGGTGGCCATGGACATCGCCGCCTGGGCGCTGTTCGCCATCTCGGTCGACCTGCTGCTCGGCTACACCGGGCTGCTGTCCTTCGGGCACGCCGCCTTCTGGGGCACGTCGGCATACACGACCGGGCTCATCGCGACCCACGTCGGCCTGCCGTTCCCGGTCGCCGTGCTCGGGGGCGCGGTCGCTGCCATGGTGCTCGCCGTCCCGACCGGCTACCTCGCGGTGCGGCGCACGGGCATCTACTTCGCCATGGTCACCCTGGCGTTCGCGCAGATGGTCTACTTCATCGCCAACCAGTGGCGCGACGTCACCGGCGGCGAGAACGGGTTGCAGGGCATCCCGAAGAACCTCGGCGGGATGACAGACCTCATCAACGGCGACGCCTTCTACTTCTACTACGCGGCCATCCCGATCATCCTGCTCGGGGTCCTGCTGGCCTGGCGGATCGTCAACAGCCCGTTCGGCCGCGTGCTCGTCGCCATCCGTGACAACCCGGCCCGCGCCCGTGCCCTCGGCTACGACGTCGAGCGCTACAAGATCATGGTGTTCGTCCTGTCGGCGGGACTCGCGGGTCTCGCGGGCGGTGTCTTCTCGGTGAGCCACGGGTTCGCCTCGCTCCAGGAGCTGGTCTGGACCACCTCCGGCAAGGTCGTGCTCGTCACCGTCCTCGGCGGCATCGGCACGCTGTGGGGAGGACCGGTCGGTGCGGCGCTCGTCGTCCTCCTCGAGGACCGGTTGGCCTCCTCGGGGTTCAACGGCATCGGGATCATCACCGGCGCGATCTTCGTGGTCATCGTGCTCGCCTTCCGCCACGGCATCTGGGGCACCGCCCGCAACGGCCTCGGCGCCTGGCTTCGCTCGCGCCGCCGCTCCCGCGAGGACGTCTGAGGGTCCTCGCCGGGCAGGGCTTGACCCTCACGCCACGGGAGGGGCCACAGTGGTCGACATGACCGATGGCACGCAGCTGACCACCCTCACCGTGGGCCAGGTGGCCGACCAGCTCGACCTCACGGTGCGCACCCTGCACCACTACGACGAGATCGGGCTGCTCACGCCGAGCGAACGCTCGCCGGCCGGCTACCGGCTCTACACGCCGGACGACCTCGCGCGACTGCAGCACGTGGTGGTCTACCGGCGGCTGGGGTTCACCCTGGAGGAGGTCGCCCTCGTCCTCGAGCACCCCGAGAGCGTGGCCCAGCACCTGCGTCGCCAACGCGCAGCGGTCATGTCCCGGCTGGACGAGATGCGCGACCTCGTCGTGGCCATAGACCGAGCACTGGAGCGAGAGATGAACAACCAGCCAGCCACCCCCGAGGACATGAAGGAGCTCTTCGGGGAGGGGTTCCACGACGGCCAGCAGGAGGCCGAGCAGCGGTGGGGTGACACCGACGCCTGGAAGCAGTCGCAGGAGCGCACCAAGCATTTCACCAAGGCCGACTGGGTCGAGGTCAAGGCGGAGACCGACGCCCTGCACAAGGCGTTCACCGACGCCATGGACTCGGGGGAGCCGCCCACGAGCGAGGCCGCGATGGACGCCGCCGAGATGCACCGGCAGCACATCACGAGCCGGTTCTACGACTGCTCACCGGCGTTCCACCGCAACCTCGCCGACCTCTACACGAGCGACCCTCGCTACGAGGCCTCCTACGACGAGATCCGTCCGGGCATGTCCCGCTACGTGCGCGACGCCATCTACGCCAACGCCGACCGCCAGGAGGCCTGAGCGTCCCCGCGGTCCGAGACCGGTACGGCGCCGGCACCCCACCCGGGGTGCCGGCGCTTTCGCGTGTGGCCGCGGGAGGTACTACGACCATCGCCCAATACCGCGCGTCCATGGCGCGACCGCACAGTGGTCGCACGGCCACAGGTGGTGGCCACCACGAAGGGGACGAAGCGATGAACAGCTCCACGAGGACCGGGGTGAAGGTCGGTGCGGTCGCGCTCGGACTGGCCCTGGCCGCCACCGTCGGCGCCCAGCCCGCCAGCGCCAAGGGACTCGAGGTCCGGGCCCAGGGCACCTGCTCCCAGGGCAGCGCCTGGAAGCTCAAGGCCAAGGCGGACAACGGTCGCATCGAGACCGAGCTCGAGGTCGACACCAACCGGGCCGGGCAGGCGTTCGCCGTCCGCCTCCACGACAACGGCGTGCTCGTCTGGTCGGGCAGCCGCACGACCGTGGCGCCGAGCGGGTCGTTCTCGGTCGCCCGGCTGCTGACCAACCGGGCCGGCACGGACCGCATCACCGCCACCGCCCGCACGGCGTCGACCGGTGAGACCTGTTCCGCCGTCGTCGTCTTCCCCGGATAGGGCCATCGCGCCACCACCCACCCGTCACACTGTTCCCGGAAGGAACTCCCATGAAGCGCACTCTCATCACCCTCGCCGCCCTCGCCGCGGCCCTCGGCCCGGCCGCAGCGGGCCTGTGGGGCAACGCGTCGTTCTCCCAGGCGGTCCCGGTCCGGGTCCCCGCCAGCGGCCAGGTCGCCACGCTCCCGACGTCGGAGGACTCGACGCCGTCCCGCCCGGCGTCCACCACCACCCGACACCTCCCCACCGCGACGAGCACCACCCGCGTCGACGACCACGGTGGTGACACCCCGCGCGACCAGCGCACCGAGCCCGGCGACGACCACGGCGGCAGTGCGACGTCCACCCGGTCCTCGAGCAGCACCCGGCACTCCGGCCACTCCTCGAGCGGCACGTCCACGTCCGGCAGCACGTCCACCTCGACCTCGAGCAGTGCCTCCGCGACGGCGGACGACCACGGTGGTGACACCCCGCGTGACCAGCGCACCGAGCCCGGTGACGACCGCGGCGGCAGCGGCGGCGACGACCACGGCGGCGGCGACGACCACGGCGGCCACGGAAGCGACGACTGAGTGACCACGACCCCCAGCAGCCAGACCGTCTCGGCGCACCCCTCGCCGCCCGAGACGGCCGCGGCCGTGCCCTGGGTGACGGTGTCCCGCCCGGCGGTGCAGGCCGCCACGGACGCGCCGGTCCGCCCGCGACGCGTCCTGCTCCAGCTGGTCGCGGGGCTCGTCGCGGTGCTCGCCGTCGTCGGTGTGCTGGGATCCCTTGCCGCCCAACGTCTTGCCGAACGCGAGGCCGTCAACGACGCCGCCAACACTGCCGACGTGCTGGCCGAGGCCGTCATCTCACCGGCCCTGAGTGACGCCCTGGCCGACGGCGACGCAGCCACCGTGGCCGCGTTCGACGCCACGGTGCGCGAGCGGGTGCTCGGTCCCCGGATCGTCCGGGTCAAGCTGTGGTCGCCGGACGGGCGGGTCGTGTACGCCGACGAGCCGCAGCTCGTGGGCCGCACCTTCCCCCTCAGCGAGGACCAGCGGGCGGCCCTGGCCCACCCGCAGACCAAGGCCGAGGTGTCCCACCTCGACGGCTCGGAGAACCAGTTCGAGACCGGGGGCCGGCTGCTCGAGGTCTACCGGCCCGTCTGGACCCCCGACGGCCGCCAGCTGCTCTTCGAGACCTACTCGCCCTACGACTCGGTGCAGCAGCGCTCCTCCCAGCTGTGGCGAGGGTTCTCGGGTGTCACCCTCAGCAGCCTCCTGCTGCTGGTCGTGCTCATGGCGCCCATCCTGTGGCGGCTGCTCCGTCGCCTCGCCGACGCGCAGCGCCATCGTGAGCGGCTGCTCGAGCGGACGGTCGCGGCGTCGGACGCCGAGCGCCGCCGCATCGCCGGCACCCTGCACGACGGACCGGTGCAGGACCTCGTCGCCTCGGCCTTCGTCGCCGCCGGTGCGGCCGCCCGCGCCGAGTCGGCCGGTGACGCGAGGACGGCGGGGGAGCTGCAGGGCCTGGCTGCCTCGGTCCGCGGCAACATCCGCGTCCTGCGCTCGCTGCTCGTCGACATCTACCCGCCGAGCCTCGCGGGTGCGGGGCTGGGTACGGCGCTCGCCGACCTCGCCGAGTCCGCCACCGGCCGTGGCCTGGCGGTCCAGCTCGACACCGACTCGGAGCGGGACCTCGGGCTGAGCGAGAGCGAGGAGCGGCTCGTCTACGGCGTCGCCCAGGAGTGCCTGCGCAACGCCGCCAAGCACGCCGCACCGTGCACCGTGAGCGTCTCACTGGCCCGGGACGGCGGCGAGGTGGTGCTCGACGTCGTCGACGACGGCCCGGGGTTCGACACCGCACTGCTCCAGCGCCCGGTGGATGGCCACTTCGGGCTGCGGGTGCTCGCGGACCTCGCCACGGATGCCGGGGCGACCCTCCAGGTGGCGTCCGCGCCCGGCGCCGGGACACACTGGCGCCTCGCGCTCGTCCCGGGAGGTGTCGCGTGATCCGGGTCCTCGTCGTCGACGACCACGCCATGGTGCGCAGCGGGCTCAGTGCCCTGCTCGAGGCGAGCGGTGACATCACGGTCGTCGGGCAGGCCCCTGACGGCCGCGAGGCGGTGACCGCAGCGCTGGACCACCAGCCCGACGTCGTCCTCATGGACCTGTCCATGCCGGTCATGGACGGCGCCGAGGCGACCCGGGAGGTCCTGGCCGTCGCCCCCGACAGCAAGGTCGTCGTGCTGACCTCGTTCAGCGACCGTGACCGCGTCAACGCCGCTCTGCGCTCGGGGGCGGTCGGCTACCAGCTCAAGGACGGCGAACCGGCCGAGCTCCTCGCTGCCGTCCGGTCCGCCGCGGCGGGGCACGCCCCGCTCGACCCCCGCGTCGCCCGGGTGCTGCTGCCGACCGCGGGGGAGCAGTCCGGTGACGGGCTGAGCCCGCGTGAGCGGGAGGTCCTCCGGCTCGTCGCCCAGGGGTTGGCCAACAAGCAGATCGGTCGCGCCCTGGGCATCAGCGAGCGCACGGTCAAGGCCCACCTCGGCCGGGTCTTCCGCCAGATCGGCGTCGTCGACCGCACCAGCGCCGCCCTCTGGGCCCGCGACCACCTCGCCTGAAGGCGCGAGGGCGAAGGTCGGCGAGGACGAAGGTCGGGGAGGGCGCGCAGCGGGGCCCGTGGCGGGGCCCGCGGGTGTCCGAATCGTGGAAAAAGTGACGACTCATCCCTGTCCAGTGGACTGTATACAGGATACGATCCTGCGAATCCGGCCCACACCCCCTGGGAGCGCACATGTCCATCCGCACCGTCCTGCGCCGTACGCCCGATCCCCGCCAGCACCCGACGCCACGGGTCCGCGCCCACCACGTCGCCCTCGTCGCGGCGATGTCCCTGGCCGCCGCGGGCTGCAGCGCGGTCCAGCCGTCCTCCGGCTCCGGCTCGTCCGCCTCCTGGGGCGCCACGGGTCAGGACTCGTTCGGCGAGCCGGCGGCGGCCGGGCAGGTCAAGGACGGAGGCGACCTCGTCATGGCGCTGTCCGCCGAGCCCGACCAGCTCGACCCGGCGCTGTCTCGAAGCCTCTACTCCCGCTATGTCTTCCACGCCATGTGCCAGAAGCTCTACGACGTGGACCAGGACGCCAAGGTCGTGCCGCAGCTGGCCACCGCCCTGCCGACCACGAGCGCCGACGGCAAGACGGTCACCATCCCCGTGCGTGACGACATCCAGTTCGCCGACGGGACGCCGTTCAACGCGGAGGCGGTCAAGGCCACCATCGACCGCGAGCTCACCATCGACGGCTCGGGCCGCAAGAGCGAGCTCGGCCCGATCACCGACGTCACCGCCAAGGACTCCAAGACCGTGGTGGTCACCCTGTCCAAGCCGTTCGCGCCGCTGACCGCCGCGCTCACCGACCGCGCCGGCATGATCGTCAGCCCGAAGGCGGCGAAGGCGCTCGGTGACAAGTTCGCCACGGCCCCGGTGTGCGTCGGGCCGTTCAAGTTCTCCAAGCGCGTCCCGCAGAACTCCATCGAGCTCGTCAAGGACCCGAAGTTCTACGACGCCGACAAGGTCCACTTCGACAAGGTGACCTACCGGATCATCACCGACGCCAGCATCCGCGCTGCCAACCTGCGTTCCGGTGACGTGCAGGTCGCCGACTCCCTGTCGGCGCAGGACGTCCCGGCGCTGCAGAAGGAGAAGGACCTGCAGGTGCTGCAGTCACAGTCGCTGGGCTACCAGGGCGTGACGTTCAACATCGCCAACTCCTCCGGCATCGGCAACCCGCTCAAGCAGCTCGACAACCCCGAGGCGAAGGACCCGCGCATCCGGCAGGCGTTCGAGCTCGCCATCGACCGGGCCGGCTTGGTGAAGGTCGTCTTCAACGACTTCAACACCGTCGCCTGCTCGCCGATCTCGCCCAAGAGCGAGTTCTCGACCGAGGCGGCGCAGAAGTGCACCCCGCACGACCCCGCCAAGGCGAAGCAGCTGCTCAAGGAGGCCGGCGTCACCACGCCGCTCAAGATCGAGATGATCACCTCCAACAACCCCGACAGCCTGCGCCTGGCCCAGGCCCTGCAGTCGATGGTCAAGGAGGGTGGCTTCGACCTGCAGATCAAGCCGGTGGAGTACGCCTCGCTGCTCGACCAGCAGGACCGGGGTGAGTTCTCGCTGCTGCAGCTCGGCTGGTCGGGCCGCATCGACCCGGACGCCAACATCACCAACTTCGTCGGCACGGGCGGCAGCCAGAACGTCGCCGGCTACAGCGACAAGACCGTCGACGGGCTGCTCGACAAGGCGCGCGAGTCCAATGACCTGGCCGAGCGCAAGGACCTCTACGGGCAGGTCATCGACAAGCTGCACCAGGACGACCCGCTGATCTACCTCTACCGCCAGCGCAACCTCACCGGGGTCTCGACGTCGGTCAAGGGCGTCCAGGTCTTCCCCGACGGCGTGGTCCGGCTCGGCTTCGCCGGGATGGCCAAGTAGCCGCTGTGCGCAGCTACCTGCTCAACAGGGCCTGGCAGTCGCTGGTGACCCTGGTCCTCGCCACCGTGGTCGTGTTCCTCGGTGTCCGGGCCCTCCCCGGGGACCCGGCCCTCGCCCTCGCGGGTGAGGACCAGACCCCGGAGGCCCTGGCCGCCATCCGGGAGCGCTACGGCCTCGACCAGCCCCTGCCGCTGCAGTTCTGGCACTTCGTGAGCAACGCCGTGCGGGGCGACCTGGGCACCTCGGTGCGCACCGGCCAGAGCGTCAACGACATGCTGCGGACCGCGTTGCCGGTGACCCTCGAGCTCTCCCTGCTCGCCATCGCGATCGCCGTGGTGCTCGGTGTGGGTGCCGGTGTCGTGGCAGCGGTACGGCGCGGCCGGCCGGCCGAGTGGGTGGCGAACGCGTTCGCGCTCCTCGGCCTGTCGGTGCCCCACTTCTGGCTGGGACTCGTCGCGATCCTCTACCTGTCCGTGGCCACCGGCCTGTTCCCCGCCTCGGGGTTCGTGCCGCTCGGCGAGGACCCGGTGGGCAACCTGCACCACGTGATCCTGCCGGCGCTGATCCTCGGCACCGGGCTGTCGGCGGTGATCATGCGGCAGACCCGGTCGTCGATGCTCGACTCGCTGTCGACCGACTACGTGCGCACCGCCGAGGCCAAGGGGCTGCGCCCCCGCGTCGTCGTGCGCCGCCACGCGCTGCGCAACAGCCTCATCGTCGTTGTCACCATCGTCGGCCTCCAGCTCGGCGGCCTGATCTCCGGTGCCGTCGTCACCGAGCAGATCTTCGGGCTGCCCGGCTTCGGGAAGATGACGATCGACGCCGTGTTCCAGCGCGACTACCCCGTCATCCAGGCCGTGGTCCTGGTGACGGCGACCGCCTACATCGTCATCAACTTCGCGGTCGACCTGCTCTACTCCGTGATCGACCCGCGGGTCCGCGTCACCGGGGAGGCCTCATGAGCGTCGACACCGCCCTGCCGCCCGCGGCCCCACCCGCGGGCCCGGACCCCGTCGCCACGCCGGGTGCCGAGGCCTCGCAGGGGTCGCGCGTCCTGCGCCGCCTGCGCCGCAACCCCCTGGCGGTGGTGAGCTTCGCCGTCCTGGCCGTCGCGATCGTGGTCGCGGTCCTCGCCCCGTGGATCGCGCCGTACGCCCCCGAGCAGACCGACTTCGCCAACACCCTGGCGCCGCCCGGTACCGCCGGGCACCTGCTGGGGACCGACGACCTCGGGCGCGACGTGCTGTCGCGCATCATCCTCGGGAGCCGGGCCTCGCTGGAGGTGGCCGCGCTGGCCGTGTTCACGGCGCTCGTCATCGGTGTGCCGCTCGGCCTCGCCGCCGGCTACTTCCGGGCCGCCGACGCCGTCATCTCCCGGCTGACCGACCTGCTGCTGGCCTTCCCGTTCCTCATCCTCGCGGTCGGCTTCGCGGCCATCCGCGGGGCGAGCCTCGGCAACGCCGCGGTCGCCATCGGCATCGCGCAGATCCCCGGTGTCATCCGGGTCGTGCGGTCGGATGCGTTGCGGCTCAAGGGACTCGACTTCGTCGCCGCCGCCGTGGTGGACGGCGCCAGCGACCTGTGGGTGCTGCGTCGCCACATCCTCCCCAACGCGACGTCCGTGGTCCTCGTGCAGGCCACCGTGGCCATCCCCGCCGCGATCCTCGGCGAGGCCGTGCTGTCCTTCCTCGGGCTGGGTATCCAGCCACCGTCACCGAGCCTCGGGACCATGCTCGCCAACGCCCAGCAGTTCGCCGCCCGCGCCCCGTGGGCAGCCGTCCTGCCCGGCCTCGCGATCATGCTGCTGGCCCTGGCGTTCAACGTGTTCGGCGACAGCCTGCGCGACGCCCTCGACCCGAAGGCGAGCCGACGATGACCGCCACCGCCACCACCCCCACCCAGGACACCGGGACGGCTCCCGTCCTGGAGGTCGCCGGTCTGGGGGTCAGGTTCGCCACCGAGTCCGGGACCGTCTCGGCCGTCGACGGCGTCGACCTGACCCTGGCGCCCGGCGAGATCGTCGGCATCGTGGGCGAGTCCGGCTGCGGGAAGTCCGTGACCGCGATGAGCCTGGCCGGCCTGCTGCCGCGCAGCGCCCGGATCGAGGGCTCGGTCCGCCTGCTCGGCACCGAGCTCGTCGGTGCCAGGCCGAACGTCCTGCGCGCCGCCCGGGGACGCGACATCGCCTACATCTTCCAGGAGCCGATGTCCTCGCTGAACCCCGTCCTGACCGTGGGGCGCCAGATCACCGAGGTGCTCCAGGTCCACGAGAAGCTGTCCCGCAAGGACGCGCTCGAGCGCGCCGTCGAGCTGCTCGGGGTCGTCGGCATCCCGTCCCCGCGGGAGCGCGTGAAGCACTACCCCCACCAGCTGTCGGGGGGCATGCGCCAGCGCGTCATGATCGCCATGGCGGTCGCCTGCCAGCCCAAGGTGCTCGTCGCCGACGAGCCGACCACAGCCCTCGACGTCACGGTGCAGGCCGGCATCCTCGACGTGCTCCGTGGCCTGCGCGACCGGTTCGGGACCAGCATCCTGGTCATCACCCACGACCTCGGCGTCATCGCCGACGTCGCCGACCGGGTGGTGGTCATGTACGCCGGTCGCGTCGTCGAGCGGGCCGGCGTCGACGAGCTCTTCGCCAGGCCACAGCACCACTACACATCGGGGCTCCTGTCGGCGTCGCCCACGCCCGGGCGGCACGCGGGCACGCACCGCCTGCAGGAGATCCCCGGCCTGGTGCCGGTGCTCTCGGAACAGCCCGACGCCTGCACCTTCGCCGACCGCTGCCCGGCGGCGACGGAGCGGTGCACCACCTCCGCGCCGGCGCTGGAGGCAGCCCGGGTGCAGGGCCGGCCGGACGGCTTCGAGCACGTGGTGGCCTGCTGGCACCCGCGCGGGGACACCCCCCGCCAGACCCCGGAGGACCGCGCATGAGCACCGTCCCGACCCACGACGCGCCCCACCCCGACGTGCCGGAGCAGGTGCAGGGAGAGCCGGTGGTCCTCGAGCTCGAGGACCTCGCCATGCACTACGGACCCGTCCGCGCCGTGGACGGCGTGAGCCTGCAGATCCGGCGCGGCCAGGTGACCGCCCTCGTCGGCGAGAGCGGCTCGGGCAAGTCGACGGTCGGTCGCTGCATCGTGCGGCTCGTCGAGCCGACCGGGGGAGTGGTGCGCCTCGCCGGCACCGACGTCACGCACCTGTCCCGGTCGCAGATGCGCCGGCACCGCCGCGACGTGTCGATCGTCTTCCAGGACCCCGCAGGGTCGCTCGACCCGAGGATGCTCGTGGGTGACGTCGTCGCAGAGCCGTTGCGGCTGCAGGGGTCCCGACTCTCGCGACAGGACCGTGCACAACGGGTGACTGATGGGCTGCGACGTGTCGGCCTGCGGCCCGAGGTGGCCAAGCGCTACCCCCACGAGCTGTCCGGCGGCCAGCGCCAGCGGGTGAGCATCGCCAGGGCCCTGATGTCGGAGCCGACCCTCCTGGTGGCTGACGAACCGACCAGCGCGCTGGACGTGTCGGTGCAGGCGTCGGTGCTCAACCTGCTCGCCGACCTGCAGCGCGACATCGGCTTCGCGTGCCTGTTCATCACCCACGACCTGTCGGCCGTGGAGTACCTCGCCGACGACATCGCGGTGATGTACCTCGGCCAGCTCGTCGAGCAGGGGACCCGCGAGGAGGTCTTCGCCCGCCCCCGCCACCCCTACACCCAGGCCCTGCTCGCGGCGGCTCCGGTGGCCGACCCCGCGAAGCAGCGCGCGCGGACCCCGGTCCTGCTCGGCGACGACCTCCCGTCGGCAATGGACCCGCCCTCGGGGTGCCGCTTCCACACCCGGTGCCCCGTCGCCGTACCCCGCTGTGCCGAGGAGGTGCCTGCGCTCCGTGAGGTCGGGGGTGCGACGGTGGCGTGCCACCTCGTCGAGGACGATGGCACCGGTCCCGACATCCGCAAGACAGCCACGACGACAGGACGTCCCGCATGAGCTTCACCACCAGGCCGACCCTCGAGGGCACGTTCGGCATGGTCTCCTCGACCCACTGGATCGCCTCGCAGGCGGCCATGCGCGAGCTGGAGCTGGGCGGCAACGCCTTCGACGCGGCGGTGTGTGCCGGCTTCGTGCTCCACGTCGTCGAGCCGCACCTCAACGGTCCCGGTGGCGACATGCCGGCCGTCATCGCGACCGCCGACGACCCCACGCCGCGCGTGCTGTGCGGCCAGGGGCCCGCGCCCGCAGGGGCGACGATCGAGCACTACCGCTCCGAGGGCCTCGACCTGGTGCCCGGGTCGGGCCCGCTGGCTGCAGCCGTCCCCGGCGCCGTCGACGCCTGGCTGCTCATGCTCCGCGACCACGGCACCCGCTCGCTCGAGGACGTCCTGGCGCCGGCCATCGGCTACGCCCGCCACGGGCACCCCCTCCTGGCCCGGGTGAGCTCGACGGTGGAGACGGTGCGCGACCTCTTCGAGGAGGACTGGCACACCTCCGCCGACCTGTGGCTCGCGAACGGCAAGGCCCCCGAGCCCGGCGCCCTCTTCAGGAACCCGACGTGGGCCGACACGCTCGAGCGGCTCGTCGCCGAGGGCCGGGCAGCCGGGGTGAGCCGCGAGGCGCAGATCGACGGCGCCCGCAGGGCCTGGGGTGAGGGATTCGTCGCAGAGGCCGTGGATGCGTTCTCCCGCAAGGCGTTCCGCGACTCCAGCGGCGAGGCGCACGGCGGCCTCATCACCGGCGCAGACCTGGCCGCGTTCAGCGCCACGTGGGAGGAACCGGCGACGATCGAGTTCCACGGGCACACCATCGCCAAGACCCGCGCCTGGGGCCAGGGGCCCGCGCTGCTCCAGACCCTGCGCACCCTCGACGCGCTCGACGACCCCGCGGTCCTCGACCCCTCGACCGTCGCCGGCATCCACGCGGCCGCAGAGGTGCTCAAGCTCTCGTTCGCCGACCGCGAGGCCTGGTACGGCGACGTGGACGTGCCGCTGGAAACCCTTCTCTCGCAGGAGTATTCAGCCGAGCGGGCCAGGCTCGTCGGCGAGACCGCGTCGCTCGACCTGCGTCCCGGGAGCCCGGACGGACGCGAACCCGCCGTCGCGGCATACGTCAGAGGGGCAGGTGCCCCGCAGGCGAAGGGCGACGCCACGACGGGCGAGCCGACCGTCGCCCCCACCGGGGCGACGCGCGGCGACACCTGCCACGTGGACGTGGTCGACCGCTGGGGGAACATGGTCTCGGCGACCCCGAGCGGTGGCTGGCTGCAGAGCTCGCCGACGATCCCGGAGCTGGGCTTCTGCCTCGGCAGCCGGATGCAGATGTTCTGGCTGGAGGAGGGGCTGGCGTCCTCGCTCGCCCCCGGTCGCCGTCCTCGGACGACGCTGACCCCGACCCTCGTGCTGCGCGACGGCGTTCCCTACATGGCGTGCGGCTCACCCGGCGGGGACCAGCAGGACCAGTGGCAGCTCGTCTTCCTCCTGCGCCACCTCGTGGGCGGGCAGGAGCTCCAGGAGGCCATCGACGCCCCGTCCTGGCACACCACGAGCTTCCCCGGCTCGTTCTTCCCCCGCCAGAGCGAGCCCGGCGTCATCGTCGCCGAGGACCGGCTGGGCGGGGACGTCATCGCCGGGCTGGAGTCGCGCGGCCACACCGTGCGCGTGTCGGACCCGTGGAGCCTCGGTCGGCTGTGTGCCGTGACCCGCGACGCCGACACCGGGCTCCTGCGCGCCGGGGCGAACCCCCGAGGGATGCAGGGCTATGCCGTGGGTCGCTGAGCCTCAGCCGGCGTCGAGGTTGTCGAGCGCGGCCTGGGCTGCTGCCGCGACGTGGGCGTGGGCGGCTGCCTCGGCCTCGTCGGGGTCGGCCGCCTCGATCGCGTCGACGAGCCGGATGTGCTCCTGCCACGAGTGGGGCGCCCGGTGTGCTGCACCGATGCGGAAGATCCAGTGCACGTGCAGGTACAGCGCGGCGGAGATCGAGGAGAGCCAACGGTTTCCGCTGATCTCGATGACCCGCAGGTGCAGGTCGCTGTTGAGCTGGGCGACGCGGGACAGGTCGTCCTGCTCGGTCGCGCGCCGCGCGTCGTCGAGCAGTGACCGCAGCGCGGTGACGTCCTGCGGGGTGACGCGTTCGGCAGCCATCCGGGCAGCCACCGTCTCGAGGCTGGACCGCACGGCGAACAGGTCGGCCACGGTCGACGCGTCGGGCGTCGCCACGACCGCACCGCGGCGGGGCATCATCGTGACGAGCCCGTCGGCCTCGACGATCCGCAGCGCCTCCCGCACCGGGTTGCGTGAGACCCCGAAGTCCGCCGCGAGGCGCTCCTCCGTGAGCCGCTGCCCCGGCGGGTAGTCGCCGTCGACGATCCTGCGTCGCAGCTCGGCGAGCACCTGCTCGCGTAGGGCCAGGTGCTGGCTCCCGATGGTGTGCCCCATCCCGGTGGCCATCGCGGTCTCCCTCGCTCGCCGGCCGACGCTTTCCCATCCCGACCGTATACGAAAGACAATCTATGCCACTGACCTCGCCGTCCCTCGCAGCACAGGCCGAGTCGCTCGCCGCCGTGCCGCCCCTGACGTGGGCGCTCGCGGTCAGCCCGGTCGTGCTGCTGCTCGCCCTCGTCCTGTGGGGTCGGTTCTCGACGATCGTCAACGCCTCGGTGACCGTCGCCTACAGCGTCGCCGTGGCCGCCCTCGCGTTCGGTGCCGGCGGGCTCACGGTGGCGGTCGGGCTCGGCAAGGGCGCCTGGGTGGGGCTGTGGATCCTCTACGTGATCTGGCCGGCACTGCTCATGCACCACCTGGCCACCCATGTCGGGATGAAGGCGCTCGGCCAGGCGCTGTCGACGATGCTCCCGCGACGCACCGAGAACGTCCTGCTCCTGGCGTGGGTGCTGCCGTCGTTCATCCAGGGGGTGTCCGGGTTCGGCACCCCGATCGCCGTCGCCGCACCGCTGCTGGTGGCCCTCGGCATCGGCAAGGCCCGGGCCGTCGCCCTGCCGCTCGTCGGCTACCACTGGGCGGTGGGCTTCGGCTCGATGGGGTCGTCCTTCTACATGGGCGCGCTCACCGCGCACCTCGACAGCCCCGGCCGGGCCGCGTACGCCGCCTCGGCGGCAGTGCTCCTCGGCGTCAACTGCGTGCTCTCCGGGGTGCTGGTGGCGCTGATGGACGGGGGGCTCGCCGGGTTGCGCAGCGGGTGGCGGCTGCTCGCCACCGCGGGCCCGGTGATGGCGCTGGTCCAGGCCGGGGCCGCGCGGCTCGAGCCCGGGATCGCTGCCCTCTGTGCCGGGGCGTCGGGTGTGGCGGTCGTGTTCGTCCTGCGGCGGTTCTCCGCCCGGACGGCCGAGGCGGCCACGGAGGACGCGGCGGCCACGGACACGACGGCCGCGGAGGACGCGGAGTACACCCGCATGCGCGCCCGGGCTGCCGCGGTGCCCTACGCCCTGCTCGGCATCGTCGCCCTGGCGGTCTTCCTGCCACCTGCGCTGCGGTCGTGGGCCAAGGGCCACCTGCTCATCGGCCCGTCCTTCCCCCGGACCATCACCCACCAGGGGACGGTCAACGACGCGGTCCCGGTCTACAACCCGATCGCCCTGCTGGGGCACCCGGGGACCTTCCTGCTCATCGCCTGCGCCGGGAGCGTGGCGGTCTGGGCGACCCGGGGCATCTGGAGGCGGGGCGCCTGGGGGCCGGTGTGGCGCGGGGCACTCAAGCAGGCCTGGAAGTCCTCGCCGTCCGTGGTGCTGCTGGCCTCCGTCGCCGGGGTGCTCGTCGACAGCGGCATGGTCCGCACGGTGGCGCAGGGTGCCGCGGTGGCGACGGGGAGCGCCTACCCGGCCATCGCGCCGCTCGTCGGCGCCCTGGGGTCGTTCATCACCGGCTCGACCACGAGCTCCAACGCCCTGTTCTCCTCGCTCCAGGCCGATGTCGCCCACCTCATCGGGGAGCCGCCGGCCGACCTGCTGGCCGGCCAGCTCGCCGGGGGGAACATCGGCAACTCCCTGGCACCGGTGGTGATCCTGCTGGGCCTGAGCGCAGTGGGCGCCGCGCGGCGTACGGGTGAGGTGCTGCGCATGACGCTCGCACCTGCGGCCGTGCTGCTCCTCTCGGCGGTCGCCTGCACCTGCGTACTGGTCGCCGTCCACCACTGAGCCCGCTGCCGGGCGGAGCCCGGTCTCATGCAGGTGGTGGAGATGCGGCTCCACCAAGTGGCGTACAGCACAAGGGTGACGGTTCCTACGTCACGGCTGATCTTCTGTCCTCGAACGTACGGGGTGCCCCGCATGTCCCTGTCGCGGTGGTGTGTCCCACCGGATGGTGATCCGCGACCGCACCGACGACCTCGTCGGCCGCCGGATCGCCCACCACATCGGCACCACCCAGACAAGGACACACCATGGCTCACCTCTCTCGTCGTCAGAAGATCGCCGCCAGCGCCACCGCCCTGGTCCTCATCGGCTCCGGCACCGCCGCCTTCGCCTACTGGTCCTCCACGGGCATGGGCAGCGGCACCGCCTCCACCTCGACTGGCGCTCCCAACCTGACCGTCACCCAGGCGTCGGCGCCGTCGGGCATGGCGCCCGGCATCGATGCCACCGCGATCACCGCCACCGTCACGAACAACGCCGACAGCAAGGCCATGGTGTCGCAGGTCGTCGTCAGCATCGCCTCCGTCACGAAGGCGCTCGACGCCCCGGCCGGCACGTGTGACGCGTCCGACTACACGCTGTCCAACCCGATCATGACGGTCGGCGCGGCCGAGCTGGCCAAGGGCGGCTCCACCACCTTCTCGGGCGCCACGCTCGGCTTCAACAACACGGCGGCGAACCAGGACGGGTGCAAGGGCGCCACGGTGCACCTGGCCTACGACGCCAGCTGATTCCGAGCGTGACCCTCGCCTGACCCCCATGCCGGTGCGCCGGCCGACTGCAACGGAGCAACCTCATGAGCACTCGAGTCATCACCAGGGCGGCTGCCCTGCTGGCTCTGTGCGCGCTGGTCGCCGCCGTCGCGGTCGGCCGGTGGCCGGGCGCGGGAGCGGGCGCCACGACCGGCTTCGGCCGGGCCAAGGTCGTGGCCGCGAAGGTCAAGGACTACACCGTCACCTCCCAGCCGCTCAGCGTCTCGGTCCAGCGCGGGCAGCCGGCGACCTACGCCCTCAGCGTCACCCCCGTGTCGGGGTTCACCGGGACGGTCGCCCTCAGCGTGACCGGGCTCGCCGCCGGTGCCACGGCCACCCTCACCCCCGCCACGGTCGAGGTCACGACCGGCTCGGCGGTCTCGTCGACCCTGGTCGTCACCACCTCCGCCACGACCCCGGTCGGCAGTGACGGGTTCACGGTCACCGGGACCAACGGCTCGACCAAGCGCACCCTCGACCTCACCGTGGTGGTGTCCACGCCGCCGCCGGCGGTGGCCGTCGCGATCACCCCGGCGTCGGTCTCCCTTGCACCCGGCTCCACCGCGACGTACGCAGTGGGGATCAGCCGCGTCAACGGCTACACGGGCGCGATCACCCTGGGGACCACGGGGTCGCTCCCCAAGGGGGTGCAGGCGACGCTCACGCCGAGCAGCTTGCCCGCCGGCAGCACGTCGGGCACCGCCACCCTGCAGGTCTCGACCTCCTCCACCACCCCCGACGGCACCACGGCGATCGGCGTCACCGCCGCGGGTTCCGGCGTGACGACGTCGTCCGCCTCGGCCTCCCTGGTCGTCGACTCGAAGCAGAGCTCCAAGCCGTTCGCGCTTGCGGGCGACGTCGTCGGCGCGCTGTACCCCGGCGCACCCGCGCGCCCGGTCGACCTCACGGTGACCAACCCGAACAACCAGGCGATCAAGCTCACCAACCTGGGTGTGACCCTGGGGTCGGTGACCCGCAACGGCGCGGTCGTCCAGGGCTGCACCGCGGCCGACTTCGCGATCCGGCAGTACGCCGGCTCCTACCCACTCACCGTGCCGGCGGGATCGCCGAGCACCAGGCTCACGAGCCTCGGGGTGCCGATGTCGGCCCTCCCGACCGTCACCTTCGTCGACGCTGCCCGCAGCCAGGACGCCTGCCGTGGTGTGACGATCCAGCTCGCCTACACGGGATCGGCGACCAACCAGTGACCACTCGACCCATCACCAGAGGGCGTGCCGCGCGCAGCGCCGTGGCCGTCGCCACCACCCTCGTGCTGACCGCCGCCGTCGGGGGCGCTGCGTTCGCAGCCTGGTCCTCGAGCGGGACCGGCTCCGGCACCGCTGCCTCAGGCACCGCGACGGCCCTCACGACCAGCGCCACCACGGCGCCGGCCTCGGCGGCGTACCCCGGTGGTCCGGCGGTCGCGCTGGCCCTCGTCGCCTCCAACCCGAACGGTTTCCCGGTCCGCGTCACCTCGATCACCCTCGACACCGCCCGCCCGGTGGTGGTCACCGGAGGCTCGGGCACGTGCACCGCACCCCCGGTCGCGGTCTCGGCAACGGGTCTGTCCATCAACCTGGCTGCCAACGCCTCGAACGTGTCCCTCACCGTGCCGGGAGCCATGACGCTGGGCGCCTCGACGCCGTCGGGCTGCCAGGGCGCCACCTTCACCGTCCCCGTCGTCCTGAACGGACAGACGCCATGACAGGACACCGGATGAGCCGCACCTCCCGCCGTGCCGGACTCGGCGGCGCCGTCGCCGCGCTCGCCGTGCTCGGCCTCGCCGTGCCCGCGTGGGCCTGGTTCTCGGTCCCCTCGACGGCAGCCACCGCTGCTGCCCGCGCCGCGACGCTGGGTACGCCGTCGGTGGCCACGTCCGGTGTCAGCGCCTCCTCCGTGACGTTCACGGTCTCCGCCCCGATGGGTGGGCCGGCCCCCACCGGGTACCGCGTCGCCCGCACCTCGCCGACAGCGGTCGCGACCGCTTGCACGGTCACCGGTGCGAGCGGGTCGTGCACCGACACCGCGCCGGTCGCCGGCCAGACCAACACCTATGCCGTGTACGCCGTGCTGGCCGGCTCGACGTGGGAGTCGCCCGTGCCGGCCACCACCTCCGTCGCCGTCCCCAGCGCCGACACCACCGCGCCCGTCACGACCGCCTCGACGTCACCCGCACCGAACGCTGCGGGGTGGAACACCGGGAACGTCACGGTCACGCTCACCGCCACCGACGCCAGCGGGGTCGCGGGCACCTGGTACACCACCGACGGCAGCACGCCGACGACGGCCTCGACCGCGTACACCGGCGCGTTCGGCCTCACCGCCTCGGCCACCGTGAGGTTCTTCTCGAAGGACTCCGCCGGCAATGCCGAGGCGCCCAAGAGCCTCGTCGTGCAGGTCGACAAGGTCGCACCGGCGGCAGCGGTGACCTCGCCGGCCGCCGGCGCGACCCTCGGCGGATCCGTGACCGTCTCGGGTACGGCATCAGACACCGGCTCGGGCATCGCGGCCCTGAGCGTGCAGCAGCGCCTCGGCATCGGGGCCTGGACCACGATCGCGACGCCGACCGTCAGCAGCGGCAGCTGGACGACGTCCTGGTCGACCGCCGGCCTCGCCGACGGCTCGTACTCCCTCCAGGTCGTCGCGACGGACGTCGCCGGGAACACCACGACGAGCGCCCCGGTGGGCGTGACGCTGAAGAACACGTTCACCGTCTCGGCGCCGAGCACGGCGACGGTGGGGACCCCGTTCACCGTCACCCTCTCGACCTACCCGGGCTACACCGGTGCCAAGTCGGTCACCGTCACCGGCCTACAGGCCAGCCCGAGCGGCGCCACGGCCACGGTGCCGTCCTCGGCCTCCTTCACGAACGGCACGGCGACCATCTCGGTCACGCCGGTGAGGGCGGGCTCCCAGACGGTCACGGTGACCGACTCCACGCTCGCCTCCCTCACCGGGACGAGCGGAGCTGTCAACGTCAATGCCGGGTCGGGGACACGGCTGGCCTGGACCACCTTCACCGCCCAGGGCCAGGTGCAGCCTGCGAGCACGTGCTTCTTCACCTGCACGGCGACGATCGGCAACAACATCGCTGGAACGGGCTCCATCAGCGTGACCGACGGGCTGGGCAACATCGTCAGTGACCTCGGAGCGAGCCGCACCGTGACGGTCAGTGCCCCCACCCCGAGCGGGGGCACCCCTGCGGGCGCACAGACCCTCACGATCCCGGCCGCAGGACCCGCGACCTCGAGCGGGCAGTGGAGCTTCAAGGACAACGGCAACTGGACCCAGTACTCGTTCACGGCGACGTCCCCGGGCCTGACCCAGGCCACGTTGACGGTGAAGAAGCAGTAGCCGTCCCGGACGGGAGCGCGGGGGCACCGGAGTCCACACCGGTGCGCCCGCGCCTCACCCCTGTCGCCGGGACCGCCTAGGCTCACCTGCGTGACCGACGGACTCTTCATCGCCTTCGAGGGTGGCGACGGCGCCGGCAAGTCCACCCAGGTGTCCCTGCTGCGCGAGGCGCTGGAGTCAGCGGGCCGGACCGTGACCGTCACCCGGCAGCCCGGCGGCACCGAGCTCGGCCACCAGATCCGCGACCTGGTCCTCCACGGCGCCCACGTCGCGCCGAGGGCCGAGGCCCTGCTCTTCGCCGCCGACAAGGCCCACCACGTCGACCAGCTGATCCGTCCGGCGCTCGATCGTGGCGAGGTCGTGCTCACGGACCGCTACACCGACTCCTCGGTGGCCTACCAGGGCGCCGGCCGCGACCTCGGTGCGCAGGAGATCCACGACCTCAACATGTGGGCCGTCGACGAGCTCGTCCCCGACCTCACCGTCGTGGTCGACATCTCCGCCCAGGAGGGCCGTCGTCGCCGGGGGCAGGTCCACGACCGCCTCGAGGCCGAGGAGGACGCCTTCCACGAGGCGATCCGGGCGCACTACCTCGCCATGGCCCAGGGCAACCCGCAGCGCTACCTCGTCGTCGACGGCACCGAGTCCCCCGAGGACATCCACGCCGCGGTCGTGGAGCGGCTGCGCTCCATGGGGGTGCTGCCGTGAGCGTCTGGCGTGACGTCATCGGTCAGGACACCGCGGTCACCACGCTCCAGCGGGCGGTCTCCGACCCCGGGTCGATGACCCATGCCTGGCTGCTCACGGGACCGCCCGGCTCGGGGCGCTCGGTGGCCGCGCGGGCGTTCGCCGCGGCGCTGCAGTGCCCGCTCGGCGGCTGCGGCGAGTGTCGCGAGTGCCGCACCGCGATGGACGGCAGCCACGCCGACGTCGACCTCGTCGCCACCGAGGGGCTGTCCATCAAGGTGGAGCAGGCCCGTGAGCTCGCGGCGATGTCGGCGCTGCGGCCCTCGGTCGGCCCGTGGCGGGTCATCATCGTCGAGGACGCCGACCGCCTCACCGAGCGTGCAGCCGATGCGCTCCTCAAGGCGATCGAGGAGCCGGTGGCCCGCACCGTGTGGATCCTGTGCGCCCCCTCCCTCGAGGACGTCGTCATCACCATCCGTTCCCGCTCCCGGCACGTGCGGCTGCGTACGCCGCCCGTCGAGGCCGTGGCCGAGCTGCTCCACCGCCGTGACGGCATCGAGATGCCGATGGCCATGTATGCCGCGCGTGCGGCCCAGAGCCACGTGGGGCTCGCCAGGCGGCTGGCGCGGGACGAGGGTGCCCGCATCCGCCGTCGCGACGTCATCGCCCTGGCCGGCAAGATCCACGGCGTCGGCGACGCGGTGGGCGCGGCGGCCGACCTCGCGTCCATCGCCGACGAGGAGTCCACGGCCGCGGCCGCCGAGCGCGACGTGGCCGAGCGCCAGCGACTCATGGAGCTGCTCGGCGCGGACCCCTCGGCACGGACCCAGCCGCCGCACATCCGCAGCCAGCTCTCTGGGCTGGAGAAGGAGCAGAAGGCGCGGGCGACCCGCCACTCCCGCGACGTGCTCGACCGGTCGCTCGTCGACCTGCTGTCGGTCTACCGCGACGCGCTCGTCGTGCACAGCGGTGCCGCCCTCGGGCTCGTCAACCAGGACAGCATGCGCGAGGTGCAGGCGCTCGCGCGGTCGATGAGCCCGGAGCAGCTCCTCGGCGCGATGGACGCGATCGGCACCGCGCGCGAGCGGATCGGGCTCAACGTCGCCCCGCTGCTGGCGCTGGAGGCCATGGCCATCTCGCTGCGCGTGCCCCGCTGAGCCGGGATAGCGTCGGGCACATGACTTCTCGCGCACGGGTGCTGCTGGCGGCGGCCATGGTCTCGACGGTCGGCCTGTCAGGGTGCTCGGTGCTCGACGGTGGCGACTCGTCCTCGTCCACGCCGACCACCGTGTCGTCCGCCGCCAGGAAGCCCCCGGCCGGGTCCGAGGCGCTCGCGTCCTACTACGGCCAGAGCCTGGCCTGGGAGAAGTGCCAGATCGGGGAGTGCGCGGGACTGAAGGTGCCGCTCGACTACGCCAAGCCCGCCGGTGCCTCGATCACCATCCAGGTCCTGCGGATGCGGGCCACGAAGCCGAAGCAGCGGATCGGCTCGCTCGTGGTCAACCCGGGCGGCCCCGGCGGCTCGGGCATCGACTATGCCCGGGCTGCGGACTTCATCGTCGGCAAGCCGGTGCGGCAGCGGTTCGACATCGTGGGCTTCGACCCGCGGGGGGTGCAGCGGTCCGAGCCGGTCGACTGCCTGCCGGACCGGGAGATGGACGCCTTCCTCGGGCAGGACCCGACGCCGGACGACACGGCCGAGGAGCAGGCCCTCGCCGCCTCGGGCAAGGCCTTCGCGCAGGGGTGCCTGCAGCGCACGGGCGCCCTCACCAGCCACCTGTCGACCGTCGACGCCGCGCGCGACATGGACGTCCTGCGGTCGGCGCTCGGTGACGAGAAGCTCAACTACCTCGGCAAGTCCTACGGCACCTACCTCGGTGCGACCTACGCCGACCTGTTCCCCGAGCTCGTCGGACGGTTCGTGCTCGACGGCGTGCTGCCGCCCGACCTCACCTCCGCCGAGGTCTCCAAGGGCCAGGCGGAGGGGTTCGAGCGGGCGACCCGGGCGTATGCCGCAGACTGCGTCGACCAGGGCGACTGCCCGCTGGGCGGGTCGGTCGACGAGGTCATGTCGGGGATGCGTGCGCTGCTCGAGCGACTCGACCAGCAGCCGGTGCCCATGAAGGACGGCAAGCTCAACCAGCTCACCGAGGGGTGGGCCGCCACCGGGATCGCCCAGGCGATGTACGACCAGGGCTCGTGGGGCACGCTCACCGACGCGCTGACGGCGGTCGTCCGCAAGAACGACGGCACCGAGCTGATGAAGATCGCCGACCAGTACGCCCAGCGCAACCAGAACGGCACCTACGCGGGCAACCTGCTCGAGGCCTTCTACGCGATCTCGTGCCTGGACAACCCCGACAGCCCCGACCCGGCCGTGTACGAGCAGCGGGCGAGGGACAACGCCACCGTCGCCCCCACGTGGGGTCCGTTCCTCGCGTGGGGCTCCCTCGTCTGTGGCCAGTGGCCGGTGAAGGCCGCCGAGGGCGGGGGAGCGCCGCACACGATCTCTGCCGAGGGCAGCGGCCCGATCGTCGTGGTGGGGACGACGCGCGACCCGGCGACGCCGTACGAGTGGTCGGTGCGCCTGCGCAAGGAGCTGTCCAACGCCTCGCTGCTGACCTTCGACGGTGACGGCCACACCGCCTACGCCCGCTCCAACAGCTGCATCGACAACGCCATCAACGACTACTACACCGGCGGGAAGGTCCCTCAGGACGGGAAGAAGTGCTGAGCCCCGACGGGGCGCAGGCCGGTCCCGCGGCGGGTCGGCGGCGGGTTCGTGGCGGCCCGGCGGCCCCGGTTCGGAGATTGCCCGCCGGATCCGTATACTCATCGTCCGTGCCTTCGGGCACCTGCCGCCTTAGCTCAGTCGGCCAGAGCGATTCACTCGTAATGAATAGGTCATCGGTTCGATTCCGATAGGCGGCTCGGACAACGCCCCCCAGGCAACTGGGGGGCGTTTCTGCTGCTGGGCGACGGCGCGACTCATCAGCCCTTCCCGGACGACGCGCTCTCGACGATCCCATGGCTCGAACTGGCGACCCGGTCGCGGCGGAATGTCGTATTCCTGTGGTTAGGCTGTGGATGCGCCCCATGACTGGGGCGTGACTCAAGGTCACTGGAGGGCTGGCCCTTGACTTCTCACCCGTCACTTCCCGAGCGGCAGCGCGTCGAGCGTCAGGTCATCATCATCGCGGACCTCGCGGCCCGCTTGGACAAGGCCTTGTACTCCACCGACTTGAGCGCCGCCGCGCTGCAGAACGGGTGCCGTGAGGCGACTCGTCAGGGCGTCGCAGGCGTGCTCGTTCGCCCGGATCAGCTCGAAGTGGCGTCCGCTGCGGTTGAAGGTTCCGGGGTTGGCGTGGTGACAGCGCTGGGCTGGTACCAGCGCGACACGGACCGCCTGGATGGCGACACCATGCAGGCAGATGCTCAGGACTTCGTACGGCGCGGAGCCACGGAGGTCGCGTACGTCATCACCAAGGCGCGCCTGGAGCACCGAGGGGGCCAGGAGGTGGTCGACCAGGTCAGGCGGTTGGTCGAGACGGTGGTGGCGCCGTTGGGGGCCAGGGTTCGCACACTCATCGCCACCGAAGAGCTGACCGACGAGGAGATCCGGCGGACCTGCCAGGAGATGGCGGCGGCCGGGGTGTGGATGGTGCAGGGCGGTTCGTGGAGGGGTAGGCGAACCGGCTTGAGCCAGGTCGAGGTGATCCGTGCGTCCGTCCCGGCTGAGGTCCTGGTGAAGTGGACGGAGCCGATCAGGAGTCTGAGCACGGTGCTGTTGTGCATGTCCATGGGCGTCGACCGCTTCAACTGTGACGTGGACCAGATCCTCGGCGACGCCAAGCGAGCCGAGTGGTTGGCGCCGCTGACCATCCCGGTGGCCGGGGTGGACTACTGAGGTCAGCCCGTTTCCGGGCGGCGGGCTACGAGCTCGACACGAAGTCCTGCAAGGCCAAGAGCCACGAGCACTCCCGACGGCACCAGGAGTGGAGAGCGCCAGGGTTCGAAGGCGCCATAGCCCTGGACGGCGACGGCCAGGGCCACGGCCAGAGCAGCCCCGAGGGCGAGTTCGACGATGCTGAGGACCAGCGACAGCAGGCCGCCACGACCCTCGCGTAGACGGAGGAGACCGACGACTGCCGCACAGGTGAAGAGCGTGGCGGCCAGCGCGAGCGACAGCCCCAGGCCGACGAAGACGGCGCCCAGCTCGGCGCTTGGCTCTCGGCCGGCGACGACCATCGTGCCGGCGAAGCTGAGTGCGACCCCGCCCACCAGCAGGTGGCCGAGGCTGATCACGCTACGTGCGGCGCCCGGCCGCCGGTCGGTTCCCATGAGCCATGGGAGCACGCGATCACGGCGGTCAGCATGGGCGGCCGTACTCAACATCGTGTGCTGCCCTCACCCACCACCGGTGCCGCCCGGGCGGACGGCGCTCGGGTCGTCGCTGGCGCCGCGCCCATCTGGGGTTCCCGGGGCAGACTGGAGGCATGGCCCGTCCTCCACTGCCGTCCAAGCCCTGCGCTCGCTGCGGCCGGACCATCACCTGGCGCAAGGCCTGGGCTCGCGACTGGGACTCGGTGCGCTGGTGCTCGGACAACTGCCGCAAGCACGGACTCGGCGATGTCGACCGGGAGCTCGAGGCCTCCCTGGAGTCCCTGCTGGACGGGCGGTCGGCCAGTGCCTCGGTGTGCCCCTCGGAGGCGGCTCGCGCCGTCGGCGCTGACGACTGGTCCGCGCTGATGGAGCCGGCGCGGATGGCCGCTCGACGCCTGGTGGCAGCCGGACGCGCCGAGATCACGCAGGGCGGACAGGTCGTCGACCCCAGCAGGTTCAAGGGTCCGATCCGCGTGCGCAGACCACGATGAGCGTGGCCACGGGCGCAGCGCGACAGGGAGGGGCCTGTTCCCGGTGTGCCGGCCGGTCAAGGGGTGCGCCTCCACGCTCCGGGAGTCGGTGAGGGTGAGCGCTCCCTGCGGCCGGACACCCCAGGTGGCCGTGGTGCCGAGGACCGGACGGACACCGTCAACAGCACGACTCGGCGAGCGGGCGACGGGGTCGCACGCTCGCCGAGGTGGGTCGGCGTCAGCCGTGGGTGATGGGTGCTGCGTGGACGTGCACCAAGCCGGCATGGTCAGCAAGCTCGAGCAGCCACACGACGGCGATCGAACCCATGAAGACGGCCAGCAGCACCGCTGCTGAACCAGCCTCGGCGAACACCAGGGCAACGATGCCCAGCGCCAGGGACACGATCGACGCACCCGTCTCGACGGTTCCCATCCTGTCGTGCGCGTTGCCGCTCCTCAGCACGAGGAACGCGGCGGCGCCCAGGATGAGGCCGACTGCGGACATCCCGCGCTCGTCCTTGACGAACAGCACATCGTTGTTCATCAGGAAGGCGACGTATGGGATACCGATAGCCGCAACCAGAACTGTCGCAACATAATCGCGAAGCGTGAGTCTCATGACACACCTCCTTCCGCACCTCTCACGCTGCCAGCCGCGTGGCCACGCCACCAGGGGCGAACGTCCTCCGGTCAGCAGGTGCGCTTGAGGCTGAGCGAGGTCGAGTTCCGGGCCGTCACGTTGTGTCCCCGATGCCGGTAGGTGACCTCGACGGCCTGCACCGTGGCACCCTCGCCCGCGTCGAGGTGGACGACGAGGTTGGCCGACTCCCGGGACGCCAGCGGCGCCGGGAGGGCGACCTTGTTGTCGAAGGCGGTGCTCGCCTGATCGACCGGCGGCCAGCCGGGCACGGTGCCGATGAGGGTCCGGTCGACGATCGGGGCGAGGTAGGCGTCGACCGCGCGTGCGTCGTGCGCACCGACCAGGGAGACCTTCTCGATGGTGACGGCGTCACCGGAGGTGTTCTCCACCGCGTCGTTCGCGTAGGTGAGCTGCCGCCCGGCCGGGGTGGGCACACACAGGTCCACCGCATCGCCTCCGTAGCGCAGGGCACGGGCAGGCGGCTCGGCCTGGCAGGCCGTGAGGCTGACGAGCAGCCCTGCCGTGAGCGCGGTCGCTGCCGCTGTGTGACGTCGCACGAGTCTCCCCCTCGGTTGGACCAGCGGGTCAACCTACCGTGACGTGCCGCGGCCCCGGGGCCGGTTCGCGAAAGGCGGACTGCGTCCTCACGCAGGTGGGGGCACGTCGGGCAGTGAGCGGACCAGGGCGGCGTAGGTCTCCTCGACGGCGCCGTACTCGCTCTCGACGACCACCGCACGCGGTCGCTGCTCGACCGCTGCGACGAGCCGGTCGTACATCTCCGCGAGCGCCTCGGCGCCGCCGAGCTCGTCGACCACCTGCCGGTTGTGCCGCCCCCAGGCCGAGTCGTCCTCGCGCAGGTCGAAGCGCTCGACCGCCCTGCTGCGGTCGTCGATGAGGACGACCTCGACGAACTCCGCGCCCTCACCCCGGGCAGCGCGCTCGAACGCCTCGATGGCGTCCACCCGACCCAGGAACTGGGGGAGGACGACGTCACGCCCCCCGCGCAGGTGGGTCGCCGCCATGGCCAGGGCGACCGGGCGCAGCACCTCGTGCGTGCGGTTGTCCGGGTCGCGCCACCCGCCGACGAGCGGGTGCAGCGTGTCGATGTCGAGGTTGAGGGTGCCGGGGTGCCGGTCGACGTACAGGGCGGCAAGCGTGGACTTCCCGATCCCGGGCGGCCCGTTGAGGTGGAGGAGGCGAGGCATCACGGCAACGCTACCCGCCGCGCTCCCGGGGCCGGCGGTGCTCAGCCGCGGGAGTCGGGACCCGGCACGCGGCGGCGCATCACCCAGCGCCACTTCGCGATGCGGCGGTCGCGCTCGAACCCGAGCTCCGCGTACAGGGTCTCCGGACCCGTGTGCAGGTAGCTGCCCCGCTGGGGGTCCCGTCCCTCGACCTGCTCGGGGTAGGCCTCGACCAGGCCACCGCCGGCCTGCTCGATGGCGGCGAGCGCTGCGGTCACCGCCGCACGGGCCACCCCCTTGCGCTGGTGGCCGCGACCGGTGAACAGGCAGCCGATGCGCCAGTCCGGCAGCTCCACCAGCTCGGCGTCGTACGCCTTGGGGTTCTTGATCGTGGGCAGCTCGGCCGGCGAGCCGTACTGGCACCAGCCGACGCACTCGTCGCCGTCGTAGACGAGGACCTGGTGGACCGTGCCGCTGCGCACGTGAGCCTGCTTGGCCTCGCGGTTCCCCTCTGCGGTGTGGCCTCTGCCGACCCCCTCGGGGTGGAAACCCATGCACCAGCAGCCGCCCCACACCCCGTTGTTGGCCTCCACCAGCCGTGCGAAGTCCGGCCACGTCTCGGGAGTGAGCGGCCTTGCCACGTATGACGTCTCGCGCGTGTCCATCGTCTGCCTGCCCCCCGGGTCGCTCGTCGGCACCTCGCGAGCGATTGTGGCCCAGGCGCGGCCGTGGTGTCACCGGACCGGGTAAGGGGTGCGACAGACTTCGGCGGTGACCACCTCCCAGGACGAGCCCGCAGTGCGGTCGGCGTACGACGAGGTCGCCGACACGTATGCCGACCACTTCCGCTCGACCGAGCCGGAGCTGCCGGTCGAGCTCGCCGTGGTGGGGCACTTCGCCTCGCTGCTCCCCGGGGAGCGGAGGGTGCTCGACGCAGGGTGCGGGGCCGGCCGGATGATGCCCGTGCTGGCCGGTCACGGCTGCCGGGTCGAGGGCGTGGACCTGTCGCCGGAGATGGTGCGCCGCAGCCATCTGGACCACGCGGAGTACCCCGCCCAGGTGGCCTCGATCGCCGACCTGCCCTTCCCCGACGGCTGCTTCGACGGCGTGTTCTCCTGGTACTCGACCATCCACGCCCCCGACGCGGAGCTCCCCAGCGCCCTGCGCGAGATGCGCCGCGTCCTGCGCCCGGGCGGGTTCCTGCTGGTGGCCTTCCAGTGCGGCGAGGGTGTCCGGGACGTGTCCGAGAGCTACCGGCGCCGGGGGCACGACATCGTCCTGCACCGCTGGAACCGGACGTCGGACGACATGGTGCACGCCCTTGCCACGGCGGGCCTGGAGGTGGTGGCCCGCCTCGAGCGCGCGGCAGCAGGCCACGAGCGTGAGGCGCAGGCGGTGGTCATCGCCCGGGCATGAGGACGGCGTACGCCGTATGGGGCTTGCCCACCGCGCGAAGATGGAAGCAGTGGTGTCGCGTCCGGCCGGTGCCCGGTCCGGCCGGTGCCCGGTCCGGCCGGTGCCCGGTCCGGCCGGTACCCGGTCCGGGCGTGAGAGGAGAGCGCGATGGGCGAGGAGCAGGAGCGGGCCCACGAGGCCAAGGGGGTCGCGGTCGAGCTGCTCGCCACGATCGACCTCGGTCGGGAGATCGACGGCCTCGACGGGTACCAGCTGCGCATGCGGAAGGTGACCATCGAGCCGGGCGGCGTCTTCGGCCCGGTGCACGACCACCGGGGGCGCCCCGGCACCGTCTTCGTCCTCGAGGGCACCATCACCGACCACCGCGACGGGACAGCCACCGAGTACGGGCCCGGCCCGGGCTGGCCGGAGGACCGAGCCACCACCCACTGGCTGGAGAACCGGGGCCGGGTCGCCGCGGTGGAGGTCTCGGTCGACATCGTCCGCAAGGAGTGAGCCGGACCCCGGACCGGGGTCTGACGCGGCACGGTCACCGACGGGGTGGCCGGGGATCGGAGGTACAGCCATGGCGCAGCCAACCGTGCAGGAGCTGTTCCGGCAGGCGGTCGCGCACGACGACGCGGTCGCCATGCGCGAGGGGCTCGAGCGGATGCTCGGGATCGCCGACGGGAGCGGCCTGAGCCCCGACGAGGAGTACGAGCTCAGGTCGGCCGAGTTCGTCATGGAGATGCCGCAGTCGGGGGAGCGCATCCGCGGTCGTGACGCCATGCGCTCGATGCAGCAGGCGTTCCCGACCCCTCCGCAGGCGGTCCGGGTCCGCAGGGTCGTGGGCGCCGGACGGAGCTGGGTCCTGGAGGGTGAGCTCGACTACGGACAGGGTCCGTGGTGCGTGGTCGTCGTGTTCGAGGTCGACGACGACGGGCTGGTCGAGCGTGAGACCCGGTACTACACCGAGAAGTCCGACCCCCCGGACTGGCGGTCCGCGTGGGTCGAACCGATCGGGTAGGGACGCGGCGGGTCGCGGCGTGGCCCTCCACCAGGTGTCGGATCTCGTCCTCCTGCATTCGTCACGATCTGGGGTCCTGTGACGTAGATGCGAGGTACCTCCGTTGGCCGGGGTGGCAGGGGCAGGTGCGGCCCTAGAGTCCGGGACAGCCACCAGCCGCACGCGTGGTCGGCCCCGATGGGGTGCGGGAAAGTTGTCTCGGAGGTCCTCATGCGCACACGTCCTGCAGCCACCGTCGCCGTCGGCGCAGCCCTGGCCCTGGTGGCCGCGACGCCGGCCTTCGCCGCGGTGGGCACCACCCCGGCGCCGTCCTCGACCGCGACGGGCCCGGTCCTGAACTCGGTCCAGGCCGGCAGCCGCCTCTACATCGGGGGCAGCTTCACCAGGGTCGACAACACGGCGATGGCCGGCCTCGCGGCCCTCGACGCCGCCACGGGGGTTCGCGACCCCGGGTTCAAGGCCGACGTCCAGGGGAAGGTCTACGCCCTGGCCACTGACGGCACCACCATCTACATCGGTGGCTCGTTCACCAGCGTCGGCGGCGTGGCCCGGACCAACCTCGCGGCCGTCACCGCCTCGGGGCAGGTCGTCAGCAGCTTCCACCCCAACGTGTCCTCGACGGTGGAGTCCCTCGACTACGCGAACGGCACGCTCTACATCGGGGGCGGCTTCACCGCGGTCAACGGGGTGAAGCGCAAGCACCTCGCCGCGCTCGACCCGGTCACCGGCGCGGTCGTCCAGTCCTTCAACCCCGCGCCCAACAGCCTCGTGCACGTGGTCAGGGCGAGCGGCAGCCAGGTCTACGTGGGCGGCAAGTTCACCACGATCGGCGGCGCGGCCCGCAGCTACGTCGCCCTGCTCGACGCCTCGGGTGCCGTGCAGCCCTACGACCCGAAGCTCGCCTTCGACTCGCAGGTCTTCGACATCACCGCGACGGACACGGGCGTCTACCTGGGCACCGGCGGCCACCTGCCGGCCGGCAACTCCGTCTACGCCACCTCGCTCGGCAGCGGCGCGCAGCGCTGGCAGGTCAAGACCGACGGCAACGTCCAGTCGGTGGAGACCCAGGGCGGCGACATCTACGGCGGTGGCCACTTCAACAACGTCTGCCTGCCCCGCTCCGACGCGTCGACCGGCTGCCTGGTCGACTTCTCGTCCCGCAAGACCGTGGTCGTCGACGACGGCACCGGCGCGGCCCGGTCCTTCGCGACCTTCAACTCGGCCTTCGGGGTCTGGGACCTCACCACCGCGGGCGGCAACCTCTACGCCCTGGGCGAGTTCACCAAGGTCAACAACACCAGCCAGCCGGGCATCGCGCGCTTCCTCATCCGGTAGCGGCCGGGGTCGGGCCGGTCAGGGCGGTCAGCGCATGTTGCCGGTGTGGCCCAGGCTCATGGTCCCCGGCTGCGGCCAGACGCACAGCCCGTGCGGGCCCGAGTCGACGCGGATCCGGTGCAGCAGCTTGCCCGTCGTGGTGTCGATGACGTAGACGACGCCGTCGTAGCGGCCGGCGAGCCACAACTGGGACCCGTCGGCGGTGACGCCGCCCATGTCCGGAGAGCCCCCGCCCGGGATCTTCCAGACGGCCTTGGTCGCGAGGGTGGCCGAGTCGAGCACGGTGATGCTGCCCGCGTCGCGGTTCGAGACGTAGACCTGCTTGGCGTCCCTGGAGGGGTACAGGCCGTGCGCACCGAGGGCGGTGTGCAGGAACCGGCTGACCTTCAGCGTGTGCGCGTCGATCACCCACACGCCGTTGCGCAGCATGTCGGCCACGAGGAAGTGCCGGCCGTCGGGGGCGAGGCGCACGTCCTGGGGCATCGAGCTGGCGCCGGGGAGCAGGCCGTTCTTGGGGCTGCCCGGCATGGCCATGGCCTCCTCGGGCGACGTCGCACCGGGCGTGTGCACGGCGTTGAGGTCGATGACCTTGCGGACCCTGGTGACCTTCGAGTCGATGACGAGCAGCTTCCCGCTGAACTCGCAGCTGGCCACGAGGAAGCCCAGGTCGGCGGAGTAGTCGGCGTGGTTGATGCCTGCGCACGGCACCCGGAGCGAGCGCTGCAGCTTCATCGTGTGCGCGTCACGGACGTCGATGCGGTGCATGCGCTCCGCCATGACGAGGGCGTGCCTGCCGTCGGGCGTGAAGTAGAGGTTGTACGGGTCCTCGACAGGGACGGGGCGCCCGGCCTTCCCCGTGACGGGGTCGATCGGCGTCAGGGTGTTGCCGAGGTCCGCGTTGACCCAGAGCGTCTTCAGGTCCCAGGAGGGCACGACGTGCTGGGGCTCGCGAGCGGTGGAGAACCGTCCGACGACCCGGTAGGTGCGTGGGTCGATGAGCTGCACGGTGTTGCTCATCGTGTTGGGCACGTAGACCATCTGTCGCGCCTTCAGGGCGACCGGGCTGAGCGCGCCGGCGCCCGCGGAGGCATACACGTTGGAGGGGGACGGCGCGGGCGTCCCGGTGCTCGCGTCGGCCGCGTCGCGGCGCGTGGAGCTGCCGGACGGCGTGGCGCCCGACGGGGAGGAGTGTCCCCCGTCCGAGCCGGCGCAGCCCGTGACGGCGGTGGCGACGAGCAGGGCCAGGGTGAGGCCGCGGGCGAGGGGTCGCATCACTGCTCCCGCAACATGGTC
Organism: Pedococcus ginsenosidimutans; assembly: GCF_039544395.1. NCBI lineage: Bacteria > Bacillati > Actinomycetota > Actinomycetes > Micrococcales > Intrasporangiaceae > Pedococcus > Pedococcus ginsenosidimutans. The sequence continues at coordinate 321,334 of NZ_BAABLO010000001.1, read as the reverse complement.
GACAGGGTCACGGCCTGCAGGCCCTTGGCGTGCAACCCGGCGAGGATGCCGGGCAGCGCGTCCACGGTGCCCTGGTGGCCGAAGTGCAGGCTCACGATCGACCCCGGCCGCACCGCAGCCAACGTCCGGGCGCGGACGGCCTCGGCGCCGGGGTCCTTGAAGTCCTCCGGGTCCACGTCGTACGACACGCAGCGGTGGTAGCCGGCGGTGGCCGCGGCGGCCCGGATGGTGGCGGTGCTGTGCTGGGTGCCCGACGGCCGGAACCACCAGCCCGCGGTCCCGACCGCAGCCTTGAGCGCCTTCGCGCCGCGGACCGCCTCGTCGACGGCCTGGGCGCTGGACAGCTGCTTCATCTGCTGGTGGCTCCACGTGTGGTTGCCCAGCTCGTGCCCCGCCGCCACGACCTCACGGCCGACGTGCGCGTACTGCTCGAGCCAGGTGCCGACCGCGAAGACGGTGACGGTGGCACGGGCCTTCGCGCAGGAGGCGAGGATGTCGCGGGCCATGGACTCCGGGCCCTGGCCGTGGAAGGTCAGCGCGACGTGGTTGCCGGTGCGCGGCCCGTGGGTGATGTCGGGACCGGAGCTGAGCGCCACCGCGGGCGGTCCCTGGGTGCCCGCGCCGGAGGTGGTGGGCCGGGGAGCCGTGCTGCTCGGCGTGGGGGAGGCCGTGGCTCCTGTCCCGGCGGAGGTGGGAGCGGCGGCGGGTGCGTCTGCGGGCCCCGTGCTGCACCCGGCGAGGGCTGCTCCCGAGATTCCCGTCAGGCCGATGGCGAGCACGGTCCTGCGGCCGAGGACCGGCCGGCGGGCGTCATCCGGGAAGCCCGGGTCAGCCGGCTCCGGCTCGGGTTCTGGGCGTTGGGGCACGAAGGGATGCTACGGGCACCTCCCGAGAGGTTCCTGAGGAGGACACGCAGGTCGGGGCCCCCAATCCATGACATCTGTGACGTGCCGCTCGCGCCGCCGTGTGGCAAGGTCGGAGCAGGTTTCACTCGAGGAGGAGCGATGGACGCGAAACGGACGTTCCTGTCCTGGCCGGTGGTGCGCCAGCTCAGCAGCGGTGACTTCCTCGGTCGGGGCCCTGCGGTCACCTCCCAGCGCACCCGCGACCTCGAGCCCCGCACCTCGACGGCCGACCGCGTCGTCCAGAGCGTCTGCCCCTACTGCGCCGTCGGCTGCGGCCAGAAGGTCTTCGTCAAGGACGAGAAGGTCGTCCAGATCGAGGGCGACCCCGACTCGCCGATCTCCCGCGGACGGCTCTGCCCCAAGGGCTCGGCCAGTGAGCAGCTCGTCAACAGCCCCGGCCGGCAGACGAAGGTCCTCTACCGCCGTCCCCACGCCACGGAGTGGGAGCCGCTCGACCGCGACACCGCGACCGAGATGATCGCCGACCGGTTCATCGAGAGCCGGCGCCGCACCTGGCAGGACCACGACGAGCACGGACGGCCGCTGCGCCGGACGATGGGCATCGCCTCGCTCGGTGGCGCGACGCTGGACAACGAGGAGAACTACCTCATCAAGAAGCTGTTCACCGCCGCGGGCGCCATACAGATCGAGAACCAGGCCCGTATTTGACACTCCTCCACGGTCCCCAGTCTGGGGTCCTCGTTCGGACGTGGCGGCGCGACGCAGTACGTGCAGGACCTGGCGAATGCCGACTGCATCGTCATCCAGGGCTCCAACATGGCCGAGTGCCACCCGGTGGCCTACCAGTGGGTGACGGAGGCGCGGCTGCGTGGCGCCAAGGTCATCCACATCGACCCACGGTTCACGCGCACCTCGGCGACGGCGGACAAGCACGTCCCGATCCGTGCCGGTAGCGACGTGGTGTTCCTCGGCGCCCTGATCAACCACATCCTCGCCAACGAGCTGTACTTCAAGGAGTACGTCGTCGCGTTCACCAACGCGGCGACGCTGGTGAGCGAGGACTTCAAGGACACCGAGGAGCTCGACGGGCTCTTCTCCGGCTACGACGACAAGCTCAACAACTACGACCCGTCGAGCTGGGCCTACGCCACCGAGGGTGAGGGCAGCAACGCCTCGCCCGGCACCATCGGTGGACCGGCTGCCGGTCACGAGCACGGCCACAGCAAGTCCGAGCGCTCCGCGGGGGACGAGCACGGCTCCGGCGGGCCGGCCCTGGAGCACGCCAGGGTCAAGCGCGACGAGACGCTGCAGGACCCGCAGACGGTCTTCCAGATCCTCAAGCGGCACTACGCCCGGTACACCCCGGAGATGGTGTCCGAGGTGTGCGGGATCTCGGTGGACGACTTCCACTACGTGGCCAGGGCCATCACCGAGAACAGCGGCCGCGACCGGACCTCGGCGTTCGTCTACGCCGTCGGCTGGACCCAGCACACGCTCGGGGCGCAGTTCATCCGCACGGCCGCGATCATCCAGCTGCTGCTGGGCAACATGGGCCGTCCGGGTGGCGGGATCATGGCGCTGCGCGGCCACGCGAGCATCCAGGGCTCCACCGACATCCCGACCCTGTACAACCTCCTCCCCGGCTACCTCGCCATGCCGATGGTCGGCAACCACGACACGTGGGACGACTACGTCGGGGCGATAGCCAACAAGCAGCAGAAGGGCTTCTGGGCCAACGCCGACGCGTATGCCGTGAGCCTGCTCAAGGCGTGGTGGGGCGACGCGGCGACGAAGGAGAACGACTGGGCCTTCGACTACCTGCCACGGCTCAGCGGTGCCCACGGGACCTACCAGACGACGATGGCGATGCGGGACGGCCAGGTCGAGGGCTACTTCCTCCTCGGGCAGAACCCCGCGGTGGGCTCGGCCCACGCCAAGATGCAGCGCCTCGCGCTCGCCGAGCTCAAGTGGCTCGTGGTCCGCGACCTGCAGATGATCGAGTCCGCGACGTTCTGGAAGGACGCCCCCGAGATCGCCACCGGCGAGCTCGAGACGGAGAAGATCGGCACCGAGGTGTTCTTCCTCCCGCCGGCCTCCCACGTCGAGAAGGCAGGCACGTTCACCCAGACGCAGCGGCTGCTGCAGTGGCGGCACAAGGCGGTCAACCCGCCGGGCGACTGCCAGAGCGAGCTGGAGTTCTTCTTCGAGCTCGGCAACCGCATCCGTGCCAAGCTGGCGGACTCCGACGACCCGCGCGACCGCCCGCTGCTCGACCTCACCTGGGACTACCCGCTGGACGAGGACGGCGAGATCAGCAGCGAGGCCGTGCTCCAGGAGATCAACGGCCGCCACCTCACCGGTGACAAGGCCGGCGAGCTGGCCGGGATGTACACCGAGCTCAAGGCCGACGGCTCCACGGCCTCCGGCTGCTGGATCTACTCCGGTGTCTACGCGGGCGGGGTCAACCGGTCCGCCAACCGCAAGCCCGGGCGCGAGCAGGGCCCGACCGCCCAGGAGTGGGGCTGGGCGTGGCCGGACAACCGGCGGATCCTCTACAACCGCGCCTCGGCCGACCCCGAGGGCAAGCCGTGGAGCGAGCGCAAGAAGTACGTCTGGTGGGACGAGGAGAACCAGACCTGGACGGGCATCGACACCCCCGACTTCGTCAAGAGCAAGGCGCCCTCGTACCGCCCGGAGCCGGGCACCGGCGGCCCCGACGGGCTGGCCGGGGACGACCCGTTCGTCATGATGGCCGACGGCAAGGGCTGGCTCTTCGCCCCGAAGGGGATGCTCGACGGGCCGCTGCCGACCCACTACGAGCCGCAGGAGTCCCCGGTCCAGAACCCGCTCTACGGGCAGCAGTCCAACCCGGCCCGCAGGGTGTTCCCCCGCAAGGACAACCTGTGGAGCCCGTCCGGCGTGGAGCCGGGCGCCGAGGTCTACCCGTTCGTCTTCACCACCTATCGGCTCACCGAGCACCACACCGCGGGCGGCATGAGCCGGTGGCTGCCCTACCTGTCCGAGCTCCAGCCCGAGTTCTTCTGCGAGGTCTCGCCGGAGCTCGCGGCCGAGCGGGGGCTGGTCAACGGCGGCTGGGCGACGATCGTGTCGGCCCGGTCGGCGGTCGAGGCGCGGGTGCTCGTCACCGAGCGCATGACACCGCTGGTCATCAGCGGGCGGACGATCCACCAGGTCGGCCTGCCCTACCACTGGGGTGTCGGGCGCGACGCCGTCGTGTCCGGCGACGCCGCCAACGACCTGCTCGGCATCGCGCTCGACCCGAACGTCCAGATCCAGGAGTCGAAGGCCGGGTCGTGCGACATCGTCCCCGGGCGGCGACCCCAGGGCGAGGCGCTGCTGCAGCTGGTGGAGGAGTACCAGTCGCGTGCGGGAGTGACCGTCGAGAGCAGCAACCAGCTGCGCACCACCCACGCCGGGTCCACCGGCTCGTCGAAGGAGGCGGACGCCTGATGGGGTTCTGGCAGCACCAGCTCGCAGGACCGACCGACCCGTCCCACGACGCGGCCTGGGAGGAGCCCGAACCCCGCAAGGGCTTCTTCACCGACACCTCGATCTGCATCGGCTGCAAGGCCTGCGAGGTGGCGTGCAAGGAGTGGAACGCGATCCCGGAGGACGGGCTGTCGCTGACCGGCAACTCCTACGACAACACCGGTGCGCTGGGTGCGAGCACCTGGCGGCACGTCGCGTTCGTCGAGCAGACGGCCGACCGCATCGAGGAGGCACGAGCCTCCGGTCGGCGCCTCGTCGACCTCGGCATGCCGGCGCTGCGGCCCCCGGACGCGCCGCACGCCCACCCCTCCGGCGCCAGCGGCACGGCCCCGGCCGGGCTCGAGGGCGTGGTGCCGACCGCGGTCGCCGACGACGGCTCGCTCGACGCGATGGCCGCAGCCGCCCGCACCGCCGAGGCGACCGGCACCCTGCCCGACTTCCGGTGGCTCATGGCCTCGGACGTCTGCAAGCACTGCACCCACGCCGGCTGCCTCGACGTGTGCCCCACCGGGGCCCTCTTCCGCACCGAGCACGGCACCGTCGTGGTGCAGGCCGACGTCTGCAACGGTTGCGGCTACTGCGTCGCGGCGTGCCCGTTCGGCGTGATCGAGCGGCGCGAGGACGAGCGCGGCGACAAGCGCGGTGGTGGCGTGGTCAGCAACGTCGGCGTCGCCCAGAAGTGCACGCTCTGCTACGACCGACTCGGCCATGACCAGACGCCGGCATGCGCGCAGGCCTGTCCGACGACCTCCATCAAGTTCGGGACGCTGGCCGAGATGCTCGACACCGCCCGGGACCGGGTCGAGGTGCTCCACGACAACGGGTTCACCGAGGCCCGCCTCTACGGCGCCAACTCCCACGACGGGGTGGGTGGCACCGGTTCGGTGTTCCTGCTCCTCGACGAGCCGGAGGTCTACGGCCTGCCGCCGGACCCGCGTGTCCCCACCGCCGACCTGCCCGACATGTTCCGCAAGGCCGGCATCGCCGCGGTGGCGATGCTCGGCATGGCCGTGGCTGCATTCGCTGGGAGGCGCCGGTGACCACCAACCCGTTCGACGCGGACCGCCCTCCGGAAACCCCGCGCAGCCAGCGGCGACGCGGTGACGGCAGCGGCCGTCGCCGCCGTGACGAGGCGGTGCTCGTCCCCGACGCCGAGTTCACGAGCTACTACGGCCACAACGTCGTCAAGCCGGCACCGTGGGGCCACGAGATCGCTGCCTACCTCTTCCTCGGCGGCCTCGCCGGCGGGTCCGGCCTCGTCGGGGCCGGGGGTGCCCTCACCGGTCGCCCGGCGCTGCGCAGGGTCGGCCGCTTCGCCGCGCTCACCTCGGTGGCGCTCGGCGGTGTGGCGCTGGCCAAGGACCTCGGCCGGCCCGAGCGCGCGCTCAACATGCTGCGCGTCGCCAAGCTGACCTCGCCCATGTCGGTCGGGTCGTGGATCCTCACCGGGTTCGGCGCCTTCGCCGGCGCTGCCGCGGCGACGGAGGTGGCGGGCGCGGTGCTGCCACACGGCTCGTGGCTCGCCCGGCTCGCTCGCGGCGTCGACCCCGTCGCCACCGCCGGGACGACGGCGTTCTCCATGCCGCTCGCGGCCTACACCGCGGTGCTCCTGGCCGACACGACGACGCCGACCTGGCGCGAGTCCTACAAGGAGCTGCCGTTCGTCTTCGTGGGCTCGGCCAACGCCGCGGCCGCGGGCCTGGCGCTGGTCGTCTCTCCCGCGGAGCAGAACGGCCCGGCGCGCCGGCTGGCCACCATCGGTGCCGTCGTCGAGCTGGGCGCCTCCGAGCTCATGGAACGCCGGATGCACCCCGTCGTCGCCGAGCCCCTCCACGAGGGCCGCGCGGGCCAGATGCTCAAGGCGGCCAAGGTCCTCACGGCCGGGGGCGCGGTCGGCGCGGCCCTGTTCGGCCGCAACCGTGCCGTGGCAGGGATCAGCGGGCTCGCCCTGATGGCGGGGTCGGTCCTCACGCGGTTCGGCGTGTTCGAGGCGGGTATGGAGTCTGCGAAGGACCCGCGCTACACCGTCACGCCGCAGAAGGAGCGCCTGGAGGAGCGGCGCCGCCGCGGGCAGACGCACGACTCGATCACGACGGGCCGCTGACCGGCGGCTCGCGCAGGGGCCCGGACCCACACGGGCGGAAAGAGGGACGACATGAGCGAGAGCACCACGCAGGCCTCGCGGGCCGCCACCCCCGCCGGGGGCGACACACCGGGCAACCGCTGGCTGATCCTCGTCGCCGGCGTGCTCGTACAGCTCGCCATCGGGGCCGTCTACGCCTGGAGCGTGTTCTCCAAGGCCCTGACCAGCGACCAGGCGTTCGGCTGGTCCAAGGCCCAGGCCACCGTGCCCTTCGAGGTGGCCATCGGGATGATCTTCCTCGGCAGCTTCATCGGCGGGCGCATCCAGGACCGCCGGGGGCCGCGGGTGGTCGCGCTGACCGGTGGCGTGCTCTACAGCGTGGGAGTGCTGCTCGCGTCGTTCTCGACCGCGAGCTCCTTCTGGCTGCTGGTGCTCGGGTACGGCGTGCTCGGCGGGTTCGGGCTCGGCATGGCCTACATCGTGCCGATCGCCATGCTGCAGAAGTGGTTCCCGGACAAGCCGGGGCTCATCACCGGCATCGCGGTCGCGGGCTTCGGGTTCGGGGCCGTCATCACCGCGCCCCTCGGGCAGCGGCTCATCGCGCAGACGCCTGACGTGCCGACCAAGGCGTTCCTGCCGCTCGGCATCGGCTACCTCGTCGCGATCCTCATCGGCGCCAGCCTGTTCAAGAACCCGCCTGCCGGGTGGACCCCGCCGGGCATGGCCGCATCCGCGGCGACGGGTGCTTCGGCACCGGCCACGCGGGGGAGGCCGGACGTCGACCCCGTCTCCGGTGCGCGTGACTTCACCGCGGACGAGGCCCTGCGCACCCCGCAGTGGTACCTGCTCACGCTCATCCTCACGATCAGTGTCACGGCCGGCATCTCCCTGATCTCCGTGGCGGCCGCGAGCATGAACGAGGTGGCCGGCATGTCGACGGCGGCGGCCGCGACCCTCGTCGGAGTGCTCGGGCTCTTCAACGGCGGTGGCCGCGTCCTCTGGGGCTGGTTGTCCGACCGGATCGGCAAGATGCCGGCGTTCATGGGCATCCTCGGCATCCAGGGCGTGTGCCTCCTGCTCATCCCGCACGCGTCGTCGGCTGCCCTGTTCGGTGTCCTCGCTGCGCTCGTCTACACCTGCTACGGCGGGGCGTTCGGCACGATGCCCTCGACGGCGGGCCGATTCTTCGGCGTGAAGAACGCCGGGGCGATCTACGGGTTGATGCTCATCGGCTGGAGCCTCGGCGGCGTCATCGGGCCGCTGCTCATCGCCGCGCTCATCGGCAAGGACAAGGCGTACACGCTCGGGTTCACCGTGGTCGGCATCATCGCGCTCGCAGGCCTGCTCGTGCCGCTCGTCACCAGGAAGCCGGCGTCCCACGACGTCGCCGTCGCCCGGGAGGCCTGAGGCCCGGCGCCTGACCGCGCCCTCGGCTACTCGCGGACGTCTGCCGGCCCCTCGTGGGTCGGCAGACCCGCGTCGAGCCACGCCTCCACCCCGCCGACGACGTCGGTCGCGTCCAGCCCGAGCTCGCGCAGCGACGCCGCGGCGAGGCTGGAGCTGTACCCCTGCCGGCAGACCACGACGACCAGCCGGGTGGGGTCGTCGGCCTCGGGGATGCGCCAGCGGCTCGAGGGGTCGAGCCGCCACTCCAGGACCGTGCGGTCGATGACGAGCGCCCCGGGCAGGTCGCCCTGGCGCTCGCGTTGGGCCGCGGTCCGGGTGTCCACGAGCAGGGCGCCCGCCTGCACCGCCTCGTACGCCGCGTGCGGCGTGAGCCGGTCCAGCCCGGCGCGGGCGCGGGCCAGGAGCGCGTCGACGCCCGTGGCGGTCACCGGACGACCAGAACCGACTCGCCGCGGGGGACGAGCTCGCCGACCACGGTGCCGCCGGGGACCTCGCCGGCCACGAGCAGCCCGCCACTGGTCTGGGCGTCGGCGAGCAGGACCAGCTCGTCCTCACCGACCGTGGCGTCGAGGTGGGGGCGGACCCACGCGAGGTTGCGCTGGCTGCCGCCGGGGACGAACCCGTCGCGCAGGGACTGCCGCGCCCCGTCGAGATAGGGCACGGCGGCGGCGTCGACCACCGCGGTCACCCCCGAGGCGCGGGCCATCTTGAACAGGTGGCCGAGGAGGCCGAAACCGGTGACGTCGGTGGCGGCCCGGATCCCTGCGGCCAGGGCGTCACGCGACGCCTGGTCGTTGAGAGCCGCCATCGAGGCGACCGCGTGCGCGAACACCTCACCCGTGGCCTTGTGCCGGTTGTTGAGGACCCCGACCCCGAGCGGCTTGGTGAGGGAGATGGGCAGGCCGGCGCGCGCGGCGTCGTTGCGCAGGAGGCGGTCCGGGTGCGCTACCCCCGTGACCGCCATGCCGTACTTGGGCTCCGGGTCGTCGATGCTGTGGCCCCCGGCGACCGGGCACCCGGCGAGCCGGCCGACGTCGAGCCCGCCGCGCAGTACCTCCGCCGCCAGCTCGGCGGGCAGGACGTCGCGGGGCCACCCGAGGAGGTTCACGGCCACGACGGGGCGGCCACCCATGGCGTAGATGTCGGAGAGCGCGTTGGCGGCGGCGATGCGGCCCCAGTCATAGGCGTCGTCGACCACGGGGGTGAAGAAGTCGGCGGTGGCCAGCACCGCGAGGTCGCCCTGCACCCGTACGGCAGCCGCGTCGTCGCCGTCGTCGAGTCCGACGAGCAGGTCCGGTGACGGCACGCCGGTGAGCCCTCGGACCATGTCCTCGAGCTCGCCGGGCGGGATCTTGCACGCGCAGCCACCCCCGTGGGCGAACTGCGTCAGTCGGACCGGTGCGGCCGTGGTCGTCATGAGCCGACTGTATGTCGGCAGGCCGCGACGGGCCCTGCCGGCTACCCGTGGCCGCCACGCCGCGAACGGTCCACGCCGGCACCTGCCGGGGTCCCCACGGCACCGTCGCCCACCGCGTTATAGCGTGGCGGCGGAGGTGTCAGGGTTCCTGGTGGTCCCCCCGGTCTTCAACACCGGTGAGACCGAGCATCTCGGTCTGGCGGGTTCGATTCCCGTCCACCTCCGCCACAGTCGTCCAGGAGGTCCGCTCGGTGCACGTCTTCGCCACGGCCGGGCACGTCGACCACGGCAAGTCCGCGCTGGTCCGGGCCCTCACCGGTATCGAGCCGGACCGGTGGGACGAGGAACGGCGCCGGGGGCTCACCATCGACCTGGGGTACGCGTGGACCCGGCTCCCGTCCGGCGCCCCGGTCGCCTTCGTCGACGTGCCCGGGCACCAGCGCTTCATCGGCAACATGCTGGCGGGGTTGGGCCCGACGTCGGCGGTCGTCTTCGTCGTCGCCGCCGACGAGGGGTGGCGCCAGCAGTCCACCGAGCACCTCGCCGCCGTGCACGCGCTCGGGATCAGCAGGGGGCTGCTCGTCGTGACCCGCAGCGACCTCGCCGACCCGTCTCCCGCCCTGGCCGACGGGCTCGCACGCCTCTCGCGCACCAGCCTCGGAGACGTGGAGGCCGTTGCGGTGTCGGCGCTCTCGGGGGAGGGCATGCCCGGCCTCGTGGCCGCCCTGGACCGCCTGGCCGCGGCCACACCCCTGCCGCGCGCCGACGGCCGGGTGCGGCTGTGGGTCGACCGGGCATTCACCATCCGGGGCAGCGGCACGGTCGTGACCGGCACCCTGGGGGAGGGGAGCATCTCGGTGGGCGACGAGGTCGAGCTCGCGGGCCGGTCGGCGAGGGTGCGCGGCCTGGAGTCGATGGAGGAGCAGCGCGACCGGGTCGGGCCCGTGTCGCGGGTGGCCGTCAACCTGCGCGGCCTCGGGGTGGCGGAGGTGTCGCGCGGCGACGTCCTGCTCACCCCGGGTGCGTGGCGGCAGACCTCGGTCCTGGACGTCCGGGTCGAGCCCGTCGGGGGTCCTGGGCAGTCAGGCACGGCGCCCGGCGCCCGGCGGCCGCTGCCGCAGCAGCTCACGCTGCACGTGGGCACCACGTCCGTGCAGGTGCACGTGCGGCCCCTGGGTGCGGACACCGTGCGGCTGGTGCTCGACGGGCCGCTGCCCCTGGTCGCGGGGGACCGGGCGATCCTGCGCGACCCGGGTGCCAAGCGCGTCGTCGCCGGCGCGCTGGTGCTCGACGCAGACCCGCCCGAGCTGCGCCGCCGCGGTGCCGCCGCCCGCCGGGGCGTCGAGCTGGCCGGTGCGACCGGCACCCCAGATGTCGCCGAGGAGGTCGGTCGCCGTGGCGCCATGCGCGTCGTCGATGCGACCGCCCTCGGCATCCCCGTGCCCACTTCCGCCGTCGGCGACGTGGCGGTGGACGGCCCGTGGCTCGTGTCGGGGGCAGCGCTGCAGCGGTGGTCGACCGCCCTGTCCGAGGCCGTGCGGCGCCGGGTGGCGGAGCACCCGCTCGAGCCCAGCCTGACCTCGGAGGCGGCAGTGGCCGTGGCCGGGGTCCCGGACCGTGCGCTCCTGCCCCGGGTGGTGGGGGCAGCGGGCCTCGAGCTCGTCGAGGGCCGGGTGTGGGTACCGGGCGTCCGCGCCTCCCTGGGCGCGGCCGAGTCCGGGCTGCGTGCGCTCGAGGAGCGCCTGGCACAGACGCCCTTCGCGGCACCCGAGCAACCCGAGCTCGACGCCTGGGGACTCGGGAGGGCGGAGGTCGCGGCAGCGGTCCGCACCGGACGGCTGCTTCGTCTCGACGACGGTGTGCTGCTGCGACCCGACGCCCCCGCCCGCGCCATGCGGGTGCTCGCCGGGCTGCCGCAGCCCTTCACGCTCAGCGAGGCCAGGCAGGCGCTCGCGACGACACGTCGCGTCGCCGTACCGCTCCTGGAGCACCTCGACTCCCGCGGCTGGACCCGCCGCGTGGACGGCAGCCACCGCCAGGTCGTGCGCTAGCCGCCACGAACCTCCTGCCCGCGACCGCAGCCCTTTTCGAGCCCGGCACACCCCGACGCCGACCCCTGATGGGGCCGGCGTCGGGGTGTGTGTGGTCGGGTCAGACGGTGCGGTACGACGTGCCCGTCGCGGTGCCTGTCGGGGCGTTGGTCCCGGTGCCGGACGGAGCGCCGGACTGGGTGCCCGGCTGGGCGCCGGGGCGCTCGCCGTCGGGGCCGTGCCCACCGGGGCCACCGTGCCCGTCGGGACCACCGGTCCGCGCGGTGATGGTCTTGAGGTCCTTGCTGACGTCGAGCATCACGGGCGCGCCGGCCTTGGTGCCCAGCACGTCGTACGAGCCGTCGGCGTCCTTGCGGACGGAGGTGACGGTGACGGCGGAGTCCTTGGCCTTGACCGCGGCGGTGACCTTGGTCAGCTCCGACCCGGTGACGGGGGTGTGGTCGCCGCCGGGGCCACCCATGCCCCCGCCGTGGCCGCGACCGCCGCCCGGACCGCCGGTGTCGACCGTGACGGTCTTGAGGTCCTTGCTCACCTCGACCCTGACCCGCGCGCCGGCCTTGGTGCCGAACACGTCGTACGAGCCGTCGGCGTCCTTGCGGGCGGAGGTGACGGTGACGGCGGAGTCCTTGGCCTTAACCGCGGCGGTGACCTTGGTCAGCTCCGACCCGGTGACGGGGGTGTGGTCGCCTCCGCCACCCGGCCCGCGCTCGCCCTGGGGAGCGGTGCCCTGCTGGCCGTAGCCGAGGGTGTAGCCGGCAGCGGTGGACGGCGAGGCAGAGGCGTTCGCCAACGAGGCGGCGGCGATGACGATGCCGGTGGCGGCGGCGATCCCGCAGGCCGCCGTGACGATGGACTTGCTGGGCACGTGGTGCTCCCGTCTCCTGTGTGCCGCACCGGGTGGCGCAGGCTCCTGTGACGACAGTCGCGACGAAGCCTGTGGTGAGGCTGTCAAGGCGCTGGGGTCGTCCTACGAGAGGGACGGGGGCGGTCGGGAGTGGGAGCGGTCAGCCGGTCGGAAGCAGGACCGTGAAGGAGGTGCCCTTGCCGAGCTCGGAGTCGACGGCCACGGTGCCGTGGTGGCGGGCCACGATGCGCTGCACGATGCTCAGCCCCAGGCCGGTGCCCGGCACCTCCAGGGCGTCGGGGTTGGTGCTGCGGAAGAACTCGGTGAACAGCGAGCGCTGGTCGGCCTTGGAGATGCCGATGCCCTGGTCGGAGCAGACGAGCTCGACCCGGTCGCCGACGGTGCGCAGGCGCACGGTCACGGCGCCGCCGTCGGTCGTGTACTTCACGGCGTTGCTGATGAGGTTGTCCACGAGTCGCGCGAGCTCCTCGGGGCTGCCCCACGCGCTGGGCGCCTGCGGCGGGGCCTGGACGGCGATGGTGACGTTCTCCTGCGCCGCCCGCGGCAGGAACATGTCGACCGCGTTGCGGACCAGCGCGACCATGTCGACGCGCTCGCGCACCAGCGGCCGGTCGGGGTCGCTGACCTTGGCCAGCGTGAGCAGGTCGTCGACGAGCCCCTGCAGCCGGTGGGTGTTGCGCTCCATGACCTTGAGCGACCAGGAGGGGTCGCCGGAGGGGTCCTCCTTGAGCAGCTCGAGGTGACCCATGATCGACGCGAGCGGGTTCTTCAGCTCGTGCGAGACGGTCGAGAAGAGGACCGTCTTGGCACGGTCGGCGCGGCGCAGCTCGGCAGTCATCCGGCGCTCGAGCTCGAACAGCCTCGCGTTGACGATCGAGCGGCCGACGTCGCGGCCGATCTCCAGGGCGGCGACGCGCTCGGCCTCGCTCCACGCCGGGGCGTCGACCGCACGGGTGAGGACCATGTGGCCCAGGCACTCGGTGCCGGCCCCGATGGGCGCCAGCAGCAGCGACCCCGCCCCCGTGGGCTCGAGGAAGTCCGTCACGGCCTGGAGCTCGGACTCCTCGAGGACGCCGCCGGGGCGGGCGACACCCTCGCGGATCACGGCCGCGACCTGCTCGCTCCAGCAGTACTCGCCCATGCGGCGGGCGATGTCCACCATCGCGCGGGGTGTGCGCTCCAGCCCGTGCAGGGAGTACGCGGCGAGGCTCTCGGTGGTCGCGGCGTCCTCGTTGGCGAAGGCGCGGACCCACAGGCCCAGGCACTCCATACCCGTCCTGATCGGGTCGACGATCGCCTCGACCACCCGCGAGGGCTCCAGGATCCCCTGCGAGATCCGGGCGAGGTTCTGGACGGTGCCCGCGAGCCGCACCTGCTCGGCCAGCGTCTGGCGCTGCCGGAACGAGTTGATGGCGATGCCGGCCTGGTTGGCGAAGACCTCCAGGACGCCCTGCTGCACCTGGGTGGGCCGCTTGGCCGAGAGGGGCAGGTCGACCGAGATCATCCCGATCATCTCGCCGGCCGGGTCGTAGAAGGGGGCGAGCAGCGTGTCCTCGGGGTCCCACGCCTCGGGGTCGCCGATGACCTGCTCGCCCCACTCCGGGGCCACCCAGCCGGCGGGGGCCGTGGTCGGCAGGAGGGCGGCGGGGATGAACCGCAGCGATCCCCAGTGCTCGGCGACGGCGAACTCCGCCTCGACGCTCTCGCGAGGGGTCCGGCGGCCCATCAGCTGGGTGGTGGCATCGGGGTGACCGCCGACCGCGACGATCTCGAGGTCGCCGGAGGAGCGGACGAGGCTGATCGCCGCGACCTGGAAGCCGACGATGTCGGCCGCGCCCTCGACCACGAGGTCGAGCAGGTCCTGCAGGCTCTCCTGCCCGCTCGCCTGGTTCATCAGGCGAGAGAGCTGGCGCAGGGCCTGCACCTCGCTCGTCGAAACCGTGCTGTCCATCTCCAACCCCGTCACTCCTGGCGTCACCCCCGGCGATGACGGCCACACGCTATACACCCCCGGGCCGCGGCGCGCGGCCGATGTCGCCTTTCGGGACCAGTGGTCGAGGGTCCACTCGGCCGTCCGGCCCTGTCACCTGACGCGCCTAGTCCCTTCGGACATATGTGGAGAGTCCGAACGTGCGAAACGACCTCCCAGCCCTACCCAGACCCCTCACGCGCAGCCATATCTTGCCGATCACCCAAGTTTTCGTGATGAGGAAGGTGGCTCCGTGTCCAGACTGCAGTCGGCGGCTGGCCGTGTCCCCCAAGGCTGGTCCTTCGGCGACTGGCCACTGCGACGGAAGCTTGCCGCGGCTGTCGTCCTGCCGATCGTCCTGGCCTTCGTGTTCGGTGGCCTGCGCGTCAAGAGCGACTTCGACAACTCGACCAAGCTCTCCCGTGCGGCCGACACCGTCCTGGTGATCCGCCCCGTCGTCGAGTACAACCTCGCGGTGCAGCGCCTCGCGGCCGCCGGCAGCGTCGGCGGGGGTGGCGTCATCGCCGCCATCACCAGGTACGAGTCAGCGGCAGCCGACCTCCGCATCGCGCTGAAGACCCCCGGGATCCCCGAGAGCGTCCGGCGCAGCGGCAGCTCCGCGCTGTCCCTCGGCCAGGCCGTGCGCAGCGCCAAGACCCAGAACGGCTTCTCCGACGTCGTCATCGACCGCTCCGGCAGCACGGCGACCCTCATGTCGACCGCTGTCGCCGACCTCGGCCTCTCCGACGACTCCGCCTCGGCGAAGATCGTCGTCGCCATCCAGGACACCATCGCCGCCCAGCGCGCGATGACGGGCCAGCAGCTCAACCTCGCCAACACCGACGACGGCGCCGCCACCTTGCGCGCCATCGGCCAGGTCGGCGCCGAGACCGCGGCCCTCACCCGCCTCCAGACGGAGGTGCCCGACAACGGGCCCCAGGTGCGCCAGCTGCTCAACGACAACGGCCGACGCAACTACACGCTGCAGCAGCAGGGCATCGACAAGGACCAGCTCACCGCCCTCGGCACCGTGATCGAGTCGAGCAACGCCGGCTACACCAAGCTCCTCGACGGCGAGCTCGTCTCCCTCGAGACCAACCTGCGCAACCGCGCCGCCGACTTCCGCACCACCGCCATCATCAACGCGATCATCGTGGCCGCTGCTCTCATCGCCGCGCTCGCCATCGTGCTCGCGCTGCTCCGCTCGCTGCTCGTGCCGATCCGCGCGGTGCGCCAGGGCGCGCTCGACGTGGCCAACAAGCGCCTGCCCGAGGCCGTCGCCGCCATGCGTGACGGCACGGAGCCGCCGGAGTTCGTGGCCATCCCCGTCCACACCAGCGAGGAGATGGGCCAGCTCGCCCGGGCCGTCGACGACCTCCACACCCAGGCGCTGACCCTCGCCGGTGAGCAGGCCCGGCTGCGCGTGCAGGTCGGCCACATGTTCGAGACGCTCTCGCGCCGCAGCACCTCCCTCATCGACCAGCAGCTGTCGCTCATCGAGCGCCTCGAGAGCGACGAGGAGGACCCGAAGCGGCTGCAGAGCCTGTTCCGCCTCGACCACCTCGCCGCCCGTATGCGCCGCAACAGCGACTCCCTGCTCGTGCTCGCCGGCACCTCCACCCGCCGCGGTGTCTCCGGCTCGGTCTCGGTGTCCGACGCCGTGCGCGCCGCGGTGTCCGAGGTCGAGAACTACGAGCGCATCGACATCGGTGACACCTCCAACGACCACGTCCTCGGCGCGGTCGGCTCCGACCTCATCCACCTGCTCGCCGAGGTCGTCGACAACGCCCTGGCCTACTCGCCGCCCACCACCCGCGTGGGTATCCGGGGTGCGCGCACCCCCGAGGGTGGCCTCCTGATCGAGGTCGACGACCAGGGCCTCGGTATGCCGCCCAAGGAGCTCGCCGCCCTCAACGACCGCCTCGCCCACGGTGGCGACATCACGCCCGACACCGCGCGGCGCATGGGTCTGTTCGTGGTGGGCAGCCTGGCCAAGCGCCACGGCATCGCCGTCCGCCTGCGTCGCAACGGCGCCGACCGCCAAGGCGTCACGGTCTCCGTGCACCTGCCGGCAGGCCTGCTCGCCGACAACGCCCGCGCCGAGCGCCCGACCCGCCCGGCTGCCGCCGCTGCTGCTGCGGCTCCCGCTGCCCCGGCAGCTGCGCCGGCCGCCACTCCCGCCGTCGGCGGCACGACGAAGGCCGGCCTGCCGACCCGCGTCCGCGGCGCGAGCGGCGCCCCGAGCGTGACGCCGAGCGCCACCCCGAGCCCCGTGCCCGGTGCGGCCAAGAAGGTCCTCCCGACCCGTACCCCCGGCGCGCACGGCCCCATGGCCGGCGGCGGCATCCCGTCCATCCCGATCAAGCCCGTCATCGAGGGCGCCGAGGCCGCGGCCGAGGAGAAGGCCGCGACCAACGGCCACTCCGCCCCGGCCAACGGCACCAACGGCACCAACGGCCACGGCACCGACGGTGACCCCGTTGCGGACGCCGCGGCCCAGGAGAAGGCAGAGGCTGCGAAGGCCGCCGAGGCCGCAGCAGTTGCCAAGGCTGCCGAGCTCAAGGCCGCTGAGGACGCCAAGGCCGAGGCCGAGGCCGCTGCCACGGCGAAGGCCGCTGAGGACGCCCGGGCTGCCGAGCTCAAGGCTGCTGAGGAGGCCCAGGCCCAGGCCGAGGCCGCTGCCACGGCGAAGGCTGCCGAGGACGCCCGGGCTGCAGAGGTGAAGGCTGCCGAGGCTGCCCGGGCCGCAGAGGCGAAGGCCGCTGAGGAGGCCAAGGCCGCGGCTCCCGCCGCCGAGGTCACCCGCTCGGCCGCCGGGCTCCCGATGCGCAAGCCCCGCGCCACGGGCATCACCGAGGCCACCGAGTTCGCCGAGACGCCGGCCACGGCCGACACGGGTGACAAGGGTGGCGACAAGGCCAAGGGTGGACGGCTCACGAGCTGGCTCCCGAGCCGCAAGGCGGCCGAGGCGGCTCGCATCGAGGCGCTGGAGGCGCAGGAGCACCGCATGCCCTCCAACCTCTCCGCCTGGCTCGAGCACCGCGCAGCGGTCACCGAGGCGCGCGAGAAGGCTGAGCGCGGCGAGGTCACCCCGACCGAGCCCGTCGCCGAGGAGAAGCCGGAGACCGCGGCCACCCCGGAGACGACCGAGCTGACGGTTCCGGACGCGTGGGTGGCCGAGGCCACCGACGACGGCACGGCCGCGACCACCGACGGCAGCGCGGACGCCGCCCCGGCAGCCGAGCCCGTGGCCCAAGCCACCGAGGTGGCCCTGCCGACGCGGGTGCCCGGTGCCAGCGGCTCGACCACCCCCGTGGTCGCCGAGCCCGAGCCCTTCGCTGGCCGGCCTGCGATGCGGGCACACAACACGTCGTTCTTCGGGGCCCGCAAGGCGCGCACGGTGTCCGACTCCGAGCTCGAGGTCGACCAGCCCGCGTCGGCTGACAGCACCGTGGCCGACACCCCTGTCGCCCCCGCGATGAGGGCCGAGGCCCCCGCCGCCGAGGTGACCGACGCGGCACACCACACCACCCAGGACGAGCAGGTCGAGGAGCAGATTGACGTGCAGGCTGACCCCCAGGCCGCGCCCGCCGCACCGGTCGGTGAGAACACCCCGATCTTCCGGTCGATGATGTCCGCTTCAGGCCTCCCGATGCGGCGCCCCGGCACCACCATGAACCCCGGCGAGACCGACGCCCCGGCCGAGGCCACCGCCGCACCCGCGACGTCGCGCCGCGACCCCGAGGCTGTTCGCCGCAGCCTGACCCGCCACAAGAACGGTGTGAGCGCCGCGCGCACCGAGGCACAAGACGGAACCCACCGAGAGGAAGCCGATGTTCAGCACTGACGCCATGGCCCAGCCCAAGGGCGAGTACGACTGGCTCGTGGCCAAGTTCGCGACCGAGACCCCTGGCGTGTCCCACGCCATCCTCGTCTCGGCCGACGGCCTGCCCATGGCCTCCAGCGAGCAGCTGCCCGAGGACCGCGCCGAGCAGATGGCGGCGGTGGCCTCCGGTATGGCGAGCCTGGCCTCCGGTGCGGCCCGGCTCTTCCAGGGCGGAACGGTCCTGCAGTCCGTGATCGAGATGGAGCTCGGGTTCCTGCTGCTCATGAGTGTCGGCGACGGTTCGCACCTCGCCGCCCTCACGAGCACGGACTCCGACATCGGTCAGGTCGGCTACGAGATGGCGGTGCTGGTCGACCGCGTCGGCAAGATGATCGACGCGGCTGCCCGGGCGCCGATCTCGGGGTAGTCATGGCGCCCGACGCACGCGAGGAGTCATCCGGACCCAGGCTGGTCCGGCCCTACGCGCTGACGTCCGGTCGTACCGAGTCCGTGGTGGACCTGCCCATCGAAGCCACGCTCGAAGTGCAGCCGTCCGGACGAAGTGCGAACTGGCCCGAAGGACACATGTCGGGTCGCATCATCGAGCTGTGTGCCACCTCCCAGTCGGTGGCAGAGGTCTCCGCCAAGCTCCACATCCCCCTCGGGGTCGCCAGGGTGCTCCTGGGCGACCTCATCACCGCGGGCCACCTGAAGACCCGCGCCACCATCTCCGAAGACACGACGACCGACGAACGACGTGAGCTCATCGAAAGGACACTCAGTGGACTACGCGCCCTCTAGCCGCAACAGCGCCTCGACCAAGATCGTCGTGGCCGGCGGGTTCGGCGTCGGCAAGACCACCTTCGTTGGTGCCGTCTCCGAGATCGACCCGCTGCGCACCGAGGCCCTGGTCACCCAGGAGTCAGCGGGCCAGGACGACATCTCCAAGGTGCAGCAGAAGCACACCACGACGGTGGCCATGGACTTCGGCCGCATCACCCTCGCGGAGAACCTCGTGCTGTACCTGTTCGGCACCCCCGGACAGCGTCGGTTCTGGTTCATGTGGGACGACCTGGTCAAGGGTGCGATCGGGGCCGTCGTCCTGGTCGACACGCGACGCCTCGACGACAGCTTCGCAGCCGTCGACTACTTCGAGGCCAAGGGCCTGCCGTTCATCGTGGCCCTCAACCAGTTCGACGACGCCGGCCAGTTCGGCGCCGACGAGATCCGCGAGGCCCTTGCGATCTCGGCGCACATCCCCGTCATCACGGTGGACGCGCGCGACCGCGAGTCGGCCAAGCACGCGCTGGTGCGCATCACCGAGTTCGCGCTGACGCAGCTGACCCGGGTGCCTGCCACCACCTGACGCACACCACCCCCACCGCCGGAGCCCGGCGCCCTCCCGAGGGCGCCGGGCTCCGGCGTTCCCTCCGTGGACGAACCGGGTGACGGACCGGGAGACAACACCGGCGGACGGGCAGGGTCGTGGTCACAGCTCGCGCAGGAGCGCCGCCGCCCGCTCGAGGTCGTCGGGCCCCTCCAGGTCGGGCAGCGCGAGGAAGACGGTGGACACCCCGTGGTCGGCGAGCTCGCGGTAGCGGCGGGCGTGCTGGTGGGCCTCGCCCGCGTGGTGCCGTCGCGCGTACGTCGCCGCGTCCGTCCGGCCGCGCAACCGCTCCACGCGCCGGCAGGTGTCGTCGCGGTCCCGGCCCAGGACCGGTACGTCGAGCACGGTCACGGCCACCTCGGCAGGGTCACGTCCGGCGGCCTCGCAGTGCCCAGCCAGCACGGCGGCCTTGTGGCGCACGGTGTCCAGGTCGCTGGGCAGGTTGCAGGCGTCGCCCTGGCGGGCGGCGATCCGCAGGGTGCGCACCTCCCCGGAGCCGCCGACGACGACCTGCGGTCGCCCCAGGGGGCGCGGGTACGCCGTCGTCTCGGGCAGGCTGACCCGCTCACCGGTGTAGGCCTTGGTGCCGGTGGCCCACAGCGCGCGCATCGTCTCGATGGACTGCTCGAGCAGGTCCAGGCGCCGGGAGGCCGGGGGGAACGGCACGCCGAAGGCCAGGTGCTCCCGCTCCCACCACCCGGCGCCCAGCCCGACGAAGGCCCTGCCGCCGCAGAGGACGTCGAGGGTCGCCACTGCCTTCGCGGTCACCCCGGCGGGCCGGAAGGTGACCGGGGAGACGAGCGTCCCCAGGCGGAGCTCCGTGCCGAGGCCGGCCAGCATCCCGAGGGTCACCCACGGCTCGGGGATGGGCTCCCACGCGCGGTCGACCTGGGGGATCTGGATGAGGTGGTCCATGAGCGCGATCCCGCCGAACCCCGCCTCCACGGCAGCCAGCGCGACCGACCGGAGCCAGCCGGCCGGGTCCTGGCCCCACGGGAAGCGCGAGACCTGCAGGACGACCTCGGGCCCGGCGCCGTCCGCCCGGCTGCGTCGGGCGGGCTCCACCCGCGTGCCCGCCCCGGCGCGGTCGCGCTCCTGGTCCTCGACCGTGACCGTCACGACCTCGTCCCATCCCTCGCTGGCCAGGGCGGACCTGGCGCTGTCCATCGCGGCCAGCTGCTGGCCCAGCACCCGGCTCGGGACAGGACGGTCGCGCCCGGAGTTGCGCTCCCGGCACACGGCACCCGGCGTCTCGAAGAGCACTGCGACACAAGGCATTCCGTTCGACCGGCCACGCTCGAGGTAGTCGGCGCGGCGCGCGTGGTCGAGGCCCAGTGTGTCGACGACGACGGTGAGCCGGCGGCCGAGGCGTGCCGCGACGACCTGGTCGAGCAGGGAGAACGCGTCGCCCGAGGCGTCGAGGTCGTGCTCCCCGCTGCCGACCACCGCGCGGAGGGCGTCGGACGACACGACCTCGGCGGCGCGGAAGTGGGCCGCCGCCCAGGTCGACTTGCCCGCGCCACTGGGCCCGACGAGCACGACGAGGGCCGGGTCGGGCAGCCCCGGGAACGAGCGGCTCAGCCCTCTGCCCTCGGCAGGCGGCTCACCAGGCCGACCAGGTTGTCCTCGCTGTCGCGGATGAAGGCCATCCACTCGTCGGTGCCGGCCGGGCCCAGGGTGGCGTCGTCGTGGGCGAAGACCACGCGGGCGTCGGCCTCCACCACCACCCCCTCGCTGCGCAGCTGCTCCACGCGGCGACGGACGTCGGCCACGCCGAGGTAGAGCAGGGCGGGTGGCGCCCCGCCGTCGAGCAGCAGCCGGGTGCCTTGGCCGAGGTCGAAGAACACCAGGCCCGGTGGGTCGAACCGCGCCAGCGGCGGTGCCCCGAGCAGGTGTTCGTAGAAGGCCGACGCGCGGTCGAGGTCCTCGGCGTGCTGGGCCACCTGCACGAGACTCATGGCCACCTCCTCGTGCTCGTAGGCTAGCGCCGACCGAGCCTGCCGGAGGCCCCGTCACCCGATCCCAGGACCGCCCCATCGCATGAGCCCCGCATGAGTACCGCATGAGCACCGCATGAGCAACCCTGAGCCCGAGATGTCCCTCGTCGACCTCGCCGAGGCCGACCGCCACCGCCCGCGCTTCCACTTCGTGTCGCCGGCGGGCTGGCTCAACGACCCCAACGGCCTCACGCAGTGGCAGGGGACCTACCACCTCTTCTACCAGTACAACCCGACCTCGGCGCTGCACCACCGGATCCACTGGGGGCACGCGACGAGCACCGACCTCGTCACCTGGACCGACCGGCCGGTCGCCCTGGTCCCCGGCGACGACGGCCCGGACCGCGACGGGTGCTGGTCGGGGGTCCTCGTCGACGACGACGGCACCCCGACGATCCTCTACTCGGGTCGGCACGGCGACCGTGAGCTGCCCTGTGTCGCCACCGGGTCCGCCGACCTGGACACCTGGACCAAGGACCCCGGCAACCCCGTCATCGACGGCTACCCCGAGGGCCTGGAGCTGACGGCGTACCGGGACCACTGCGTGTGGCGCGAGAACGGTCGCTGGCGCCAGCTCGTGGGCTCCGGCATCGCCGGGCGGGGCGGCACCGCGCTGCTGTACGACTCGGACGACCTGCGCACGTGGCGCTTCGTGGGCCCCCTGCTCACCGGCGACGCGACCAGGGGCACCGTCGAGGGCGGTGACTGGACGGGCACGATGTGGGAGTGCGTCGACCTGTTCCGTCCGCCGCTCGCCGAGGGAGCCGACGGGGGCACGGGCCACGCCGTCACGGACCCGGTCGACGTGCTGGTCTTCTCCGCCTGGGACGAGGGAGTCACCCACCACCCGCTCTACTGGACCGGCCGCTACCGGGGCGACTCGTTCGAGCCGTCGGCGCTGCACCGTCTCGACTACGGCGGCCGCTACTTCTACGCCCCGCAGAGCTTCCGCGACTCGGCCGGGCGGCGCATCGTGTTCGGCTGGCTCCAGGAGGGGCGCACCGACGAGGCGATGGTCGCCGCTGGCTGGTCGGGGGTGATGTCGCTGCCGCGCCTGGTCACCCTCGGCCCCGACGGGCTGCTCGTCCAGGCACCCGTGCCCGAGGTGGCGAGCCTGCGCGCGGAGGAGGAGCGCCACGCGGCACAGGAGCTCACCGCCGACCCACTGTCGCTGGGGTCCGGCGACCAGCGCGACCTGGAGGTCTCGCTCGTGCTCGACCCCGGAACGGCCATCGAGCTGGCACTCGCCACGACGCCCGACGGCACGGAAACCACTGTCCTGCAGGTCATCCGGGCCGACAGGGGCGAGGGTGGCACCATCACGCTGGACCGGTCACGGTCGAGCCTGGACCCGTCGGTCGACGCGTCGCCGCGGTCAGGGTCGGTCCCGGTCGGCGACGACGGAGCGGTCTCCCTCCGGGTCCTCGTCGACCACTCCGCGCTCGAGGTCTTCGCCAACGGGCGCGCCCTGACGGCCCGCACCTACCCCACGAGCGCGGACGCGCGCCGGGCCTCGCTGCGGCTCGTGGCGGGCTCGGCGCGGCTGGTGCGGGCGACGTCCTGGACCATGCGCGACACCTGGCCGGGACCGCGGCCGCTCTACCCCTGAGCCGTCCCGCGGACGTGGTCCAGGACCGCCGCCGCGACCTCGTCGGGGTGCGACTCCGGCAGCCAGTGCCCGGCATCCAGCTCGACGAACCGGTAGTCCGGCCCGACCCACCGTGCGGTCCGCTCGGCCGCCGCCCGGCCGAGGGCCGGGTCCCGACGTCCCCACAGGTAGGTCGTGGGCACCGTCACCGGAGAGGCCGGGGCGGCCCCCTGGTTGCCCTCGCGACGTGGGGTGCGGGGGCGTGACCACGGTGGGCGGGGCAGCCGGGGTCGCAGCGCGCGGTACCAGGCGAGGCCGCCGCTCGCGGCTCCCGGCTCCCGGAACCGGGCGACGTACCTCTCGACCTGCTCCTGCGGCAGCCCGGTCCCACGCAGCACCGCGGCGAGGCGACGACGCAGGAAGGCCTCGGGGAGCACGGGCACCTGGAAGGCGAGTATGTACCAGCTGCGTCGCGCCTGGTCGCCGTGGCGCAGCGCCCAGGCCATCGCCTCGTGGTGCGGCGTGGAGGCGACGGTGAGGCTCTCCAGCCGGTCCGGGTGGCGCTCGGCGAACGCCCACGCCACGGCCGCGCCCCAGTCGTGCCCGACGAGGTGCACCCTCGCCGCACCGCTCGCGTCGACGAGGGCGAGCACGTCGGCGACGAGCTGGGACATGCGGTACGCCGACGTGCTCCGCGGGCGGGCGCCGGGGGAGTAGCCGCGCTGGTCCGGGGCGAGGACGCGGAGCCCCGCGCCGACGAGGCGGTCGGCGACGGGGCCCCAGGCCGAGCGGTCCTGCGGCCACCCGTGAAGCAGCACCACGACCGGGCCGTCCGGCGGGCCGGCGTCGGTGACGTCGAACGTGAGGCCGTCCCGGCTGAAGTGGTCCACGCCCCGAACCTAGCCCCCACGCGGACGCCGGACCGGCCCTCGGACGCCTGCCGGGGGGAGGGGAGTCGGTGGGGGACAATGGAGCCCGTGAGCTCCCGCCCCGCCCCCCTGCAGCTCGGCGGCCGGAGGGCGTGGCTCGTGTACGGGTCGTCGGTGGCGATCTACGTGCTCGCCGTCTTCCACCGCAGCTCCCTCGGTGTGGCCGGGCTCATCGCCGCCGAGCGCTTCCACATTGCGGCGACCCAGCTGTCCGTGTTCACCATGGTGCAGCTCCTGGTCTACGCCGCCATGCAGATCCCCGTCGGTGCACTGCTCGACCGGTTCGGGTCGAAGCGGCTGCTGCTGGCGGGCGTCACCTTCATGACCGCCGCCCAGCTCGGGTTCGCCTTCGCGACCTCCTTCCCGGCAGGCATCGTCGCGCGGGTGTTCGTCGGCATCGGCGACTCGATGATCTTCATCCCGCTGCTGCGCATCGTGGCGCTCTGGTTCCCGCCGCTGCGGATCCCGATGGTCACCCAGCTCACCGGCCTGCTCGGCCAGGTCGGGGCCCTGGTCGCCGCCACCCCGCTGGTCCGGGCCCTGCACACGTGGGGGTGGACCCCCACGTACGCCACCGCCGGCCTCACCGGGGTGGTGCTCGGGCTGCTCGTCCTCGTCGTCGTGCGCGACTCCCCGAACCCCGACCACGAGCTCGACCAGATCAAGGTGCGCGCCCTGGCCCGGACGGTGCGCGCTGCCTGGCGCACGCCGGGTACCCGGCTGGGGCTGTGGTCGCACTTCTCGGCGCAGTTCGGGGCCACCGTCTTCGCCCTGCTGTGGGG
Organism: Pedococcus ginsenosidimutans; assembly: GCF_039544395.1. Lineage (NCBI taxonomy): Bacteria > Bacillati > Actinomycetota > Actinomycetes > Micrococcales > Intrasporangiaceae > Pedococcus > Pedococcus ginsenosidimutans. Next base: position 296,657 of record NZ_BAABLO010000001.1, on the reverse strand, counting down.
CTACCCGTTCCTCGTCGCGGGACAGGGGCTGTCGCCCGAGACCGCCGGCACCCTCCTCATGCTCATGACCGTGACCACCGTCGTCACGAGCCCGCTGATCGGAGGGTTCGTCACCCGCTACCCCTTCTCCCGGTCGACGCTGATCCTCGGCATCGTCGCGGCGATCATGACGGTCTGGGCGGTCGTCCTCCTCTGGCCCGGTCGGGCGCCCCTCCCCGTGCTCGTGGTGCTCGTCGTCGTCACGGCGGTCGGCGGCCCGGGCTCGATGGTCGGCTTCGACCTCGCGCGCACCTTCAACCCGCCGACCCGGCTGGGCAGCGCCACGGGCATCGTCAACGTCGGCGGGTTCCTCGCCTCGCTGTCGACGGTGACGCTGATCGGGGTCATCCTCGACCACGTCGCCCCCGGTGGCCCGAGCACCTACGACGTCGACACCTTCCGCCTCGCGATGTCGGTGCAGTACGTCGTCTGGGGCCTTGGGGTGGTGCAGATCCTGCGCTACCGGCGTCGTGCCCGGCGCGAGCTCGAGGCCAGGGACCCCGACGCGTACGCGGCGCTACGGGCCGGCCAGAGCATCGTCCCCTGACGCCTGACAGGCCTCTCACCTGCGAAAACGCCGATTTCGTGATCTATTCGTGACCCTTTCTGGACACGTGATCGAAGAAGGGCGACCACCTGCTGAAAAACACGCGTGTAACTCCCTGAACCACACGGATGTCATTTCGTCTGCAGGCCCGCCAGCCGTGGGATTGGTGTGACGAGAGGGTTTGGAGTGAAAATCCGGCCCTAGTCTGCTGCGGCTGCCAGTCCCCCCGTCGAGAGGCATCCCCCGTGCCAGGCTCACCTGCTGTCCACCGCGCGCTCCGCGCCGGCTCGGCCCTGTCACTCGTCGGCCTGCTCACGCTCACCACGGCCCTGACCGCGACCGCCGACCCCGACCCCGTCTACCCCTCCAAGGCGCAGGTCGACCGCGCGAAGGCCGCCGTCACCGGTGCCGCGGGGCAGATCGCCGCCCTCGACGCGCAGTACGCCGCCGCCAGCGCCCAGCTCAGCCAGGTCCAGGACCAGGCCGCGGCCGCCGCCGAGGCCTACAACGGTGCCCGCCTGGAGCTCCAGAGGCGCGCGGCCGAGACCACCGCCGCCCAGAAGCGGGCCGCAGCCGCCGAGAAGGTCGCCGAGGCGGCGAGCCTCGAGGTGCGCCGCTACGCCGCCGGCGTCTACCAGCAGGGTGGCAGCCTCGGCGAGATCGAGGCCTACCTCTCCAGCGACGGCCCCCAGGACCTCATGGACCGCGCGACCGCGCTCGAGGCAGTCTCCGACGCCCGCGCCCGCTCGGTGCAGGAGGCGCAGGCCACGTCGATCGTCGCCGCCACCATGAAGCGCCAGGCCGCCGACGCGCAGGCCGCCCAGACCAAGGCCGCCGCCTCCGCGCAGGCCGCCCGCGACGCCGCCCAGTCCCAGGCCGACCAGGCGCAGGCTGCCGCCGTCTCGATCCAGAAGCAGCAGGCCTCCCTCGTCACGCGCATGGCCACGCTGCGCAAGACGTCGGTCGCCCTCGAGCGCCAGCGCCAGGACGGCCTCGCCGCCGCGGCAGCCGCCCGGGCCGCCGCCGCGGAGGCCGCCCGCCAGGCCCGGCTCGCCGAGGAGCGCGCCGCCGCGGCCCGCACTGCAGCCGCGAAGAAGGAGGCGCAGCGCGCCGCCGCCCGTGCCGCAGCCGAGGCCGCCCGCCAGCGTGCCGCCGCCGAGGCCGCCCAGAAGGCCGCCGAGCAGAACAAGCCGCAGCCCCGGCCCCAGCCGAGGCCGCGCCCGGCGGACCCGACGCCTCCGCCGCCGCCGTCCACGAACGGGGGCGTCTCCGCGGTCCTCGCCTACGCCCGCGCCCAGATCGGCAAGCCCTACCTGTGGGGCGCCGAGGGCCCGGACAGCTTCGACTGCTCCGGCCTGACGATGCGCGCGTGGCAGCAGGCCGGTGTCAACCTCTCGCACTACACCGGCGCCCAGTGGGGTGAGACGACCCGTGTGGCCATCAGCGACCTGCAGCCGGGCGACCTGGTGTTCTACGGCAGCTCTGGCGAGAGCAGCCACCACGTCGGGCTCTACGTCGGTGACGACCAGATGATCGAGGCGCCCCACGCCGGTGCCGACGTCCGCTACGCGTCCATCTACCGGTCCGACCTCCTCCCGTACGGCGGCCGGCCCTAGCGCCACCCCCACGGAGCCGCTCAGGGAGCCGTCCACGACGGGCGTGCTCCCACTGAGCCCCCAACCCCTGAGCCCCCAACCACTGAGCCCCCAACCACTGAGCCCCCAACCACTGAGCCCTCAACCAACGAGCCCCCAACCAACGAGCCCCCGGCCGACGTGAGTCGTCCGGGGGCTCGTTGGTGTGGCGGGTGGGCGGGCCGGGGCGGTCCTGCCGCCGGGCCCACCGGCCGCGCGAGCTCAGTGCTCGGTCGGCGGCTTGGCCTCCGACATCGGCTCGGCCATGGTGTCGGGCATGCGCCAGCGGGCGGTGGTCATGCCGGCGGCCTTGGCGCGGTCGATGGCCTCGCGAACGACGCGCTCGGCCTCCTCGCGCCCGGCCCAGTGCGCACCCTCGACGGACTTGCCGGGCTCGAGGTCCTTGTAGGTCTCGAAGAAGTGCTGGATCTCGAGACGGTCGAAGCTGCTGACCTGCTCGAGGTCGGTGATGTGCGCCTGACGGGGGTCGCCGGCCGGCACGCACAGGATCTTGTCGTCGCCGCCCGCCTCGTCGCGCATGTGGAACATGCCGATCGGGCGCGCCCGCACCAGGCACCCGGGGAAGGTGGGCTCCTCGAGCAGGACGAGGGCGTCGAGCGGGTCGCTGTCCTCGCCGAGGCTGTCCTCGACGTAGCCGTAGTCGGCGGGGTAGCGGGTGGAGGTGAACAGCAGCCGGTCGAGCCGGATGCGGCCCGTCTCGTGGTCGACCTCGTACTTGTTGCGATGTCCCTTGGGGATCTCGATGGTGACGTCGAACTCCACGACGCTGGTCCCTTCCGTTGGTGCGCGTGCCTATGACCTAGGCTCGCGCCCAAGTGTTCCGTATGACGCAAGTCCAGCGCCGAGGGGGTCGAGTGCGTCGCTTCCTCGCCGCGGCGGTCGCGGTGCTGATGCTGGTCCTCGGCTACGGCGTGCTCGACGTGTACGACGTCGTCCCCGGCTTCCTGACGCGTGCCGCCCCCGACAGCGGCACGGCCCCTGCCGGGCCGTCGCCCACGCCGACGGCGACCGCTGGGACTCGCACGGTGGGGGTCCCCACGGTGGACCCGGGCGCCCAGCCGCTCTCGCCGGCCTCGGCGGCTGCACCCATACCCTCCGCCGCCGGCGTGGCTGCCGCCCTGTCGGCGGTCCTGCGCCAGCCGTCCCTGGGCCCGGCCCCGGGGGTCCTGGTGCGTGACGCCTTCACCGGGCAGGTCCTGCTGCAGAGGGGTGTGGACCGCGAGCACGTGCCGGCCTCCACCCTCAAGCTGCTCACGGCCCTGGCCGTGAACACCACCCTCGACCCCCTGGCGACCATGCCGACGACCGTCGTGCAGGGCGCCACCGCCGGCCAGGTCGTGCTCGTGGCCGGGGGCGACACCATGCTGGCGCCGGGGAAGGGCCGCCCCGGCCTGGTGGAGGGCCGTGCCGGGCTGGCCGACCTCGCCGCCCAGGTCGCGACCGCGCTGCAGGCCTCGGGGACGTCCACCGTCACCCTGCGCCTCGACCTGAGCCACGCCCGCGGACCCCGCTACGCCCCCACCTGGCTCCCGGCCGACGTCACGGCCGGCTACACCGGTGGTGTCTCGATGCTGGGGCTGGCCGGCGAGCGAGCCGTACCGGGCCACCCCGCACCCCGGGACCCCGAGGCCGCCACCGCCGCGGCCTTCGTGGCGGCGCTCGCCAAGCAGGGCGTCACCGCCAGGCTGACGCCCGAGAAGACGTGGACCACACCCGTGCCCACCGGCGCCGTCGAGCTCGGCAGGGTCGAGTCGGCCCCCATCGGGGACGTGCTGGCCCTCGCCCTGGACCAGAGCGACAACGCGCTCACCGAGGGCCTGGCGCGCCAGGCCGCGGTCAAGGCCGGGGGAGCGGCCACCTTCGCCGCCGCCGTCGCGCTGGTCGAGAAGGTCGCGACCGCGCACGGCGTCGACCTGACCGGGTCGGTCATCAAGGACACGAGCGGCCTGTCCCCGGGCCAGCGCGTCTCCCCGCGGGTCCTCTCCGACGTGCTGCAGCTCGGCGCCGACGGCTCCGTCCCGGCGATGCAGGAGACCGTGGCGCGGCTGCCGGTCGCCGGCCTCACCGGCACGCTGCACGACCGGTTCACCACCACGACCACGCGCCCGGCCGCCGGCATCGCGCGCGCCAAGACCGGCACCCTCACCGGCGCCAGCGCCATGGCCGGCACCGTCATCGATGCCGACGGCCGCGTGCTCTCCTACGTCGTCCAGGCCGACCGCATCCCGCCCGGGGTCGGAACGCTGGCGGCGAGGGCGACGTTGGACCGCTTCGTGGCTGCGCTCGCGACCTGCGGGTGCCGCTGACCTACCGTGAGGGGATGACCGTGCCTCGACAGTCGACCACCCGTTACGTCGACTGGGAGTTCGCCAAGGCGACCGGCTCCCGGCTCGTGACGGCCGGGCCCAGCGTGACGGCGGCCGAGGCCGCGTCCGTCGTGGCCGAGGTGAGGGACGCGGCCAAGCGGGCCCGCCAGCCCGTCGCCGACACCGCCCGCCTGCACGCCCCCGGTGATGCCCCCGGCGCACTGGTCGTCGACCGGCCGACGTGGATCGCGCTCAACGCCGACTCGATGTCGGCCCTGATGGACCCCGTGTTCGGGGCGCTCATCGACAAGCAGAAGAAGGCTCCGGGCGACCTGGCCAAGGCCGTAGGCGGCCGCGTCACCGGCGCGGAGGCGGGCACCATGCTCGCCTTCATGGCAGGCAAGGTGCTCGGCCAGTACGACCTCGCCCCCGGCGGCACGCCCCAGCTCCTGCTCGTCGCGCCCAACCTCGTGCAGGTCGAGCGCGAGCTCGGCCTCGACCCCGCCGACTTCCGGCTGTGGGTGTGCATGCACGAGGAGACGCACCGGGTGCAGTTCACGGCCGTGCCGTGGCTCCGGGACCACATGGTCGAGCGGGTGCGCACGCTCGCCACCGACCTCGTCCCCGACCCCGAGAGCCTCCAGGAGACGATGCAGCGCCTGGTCCACCAGCTCCCCGACGCGGTGCGCAGCGGTGGAGCCGGCATCACCGAGCTCATCGCCACCCCGGAGCAGCGCGAGCGCCTCGCCGAGGTCACCGCCGTCATGTCGCTGCTCGAGGGCCACGCCGACGTCGTCATGGACGAGGTCGGCCCGCAGGTCATCCCGAGCGTCGCCCACATCCGCCAGCGGTTCAACGAGCGGCGCAAGGGCGTCGGGGCCTTCGACCGCGTGCTGCGCCGCCTGCTCGGCCTCGAGGCCAAGATGCGCCAGTACCGCGACGGGGCGGTGTTCGTGCGCGAGGTCACCGCCGCGGTGGGTGTCGACGGGTTCAACCGGGTCTGGGAGTCGCCGGAGACGCTGCCCAAGCCGGCCGAGATCGAGAAGCCGGCGGCCTGGGTCAGCCGGGTCCACGGCTGACCGTGCCGTGACCGGGCCGCACCCGGCCACCGCGGCGACGCGGCTGGCCGTCCGACGCGTGCTGCAGGAGTGCAGCCCCGGCGACCTCGTCCTGGCTGCCGTGAGCGGCGGGGCCGACTCCCTGGCCCTGGCCGCCGCCGTGGCCTTCGAGGCGCCCGCCCTCGCCGTCCGCGCAGGCGCGGTCGTCGTCGACCACGGCCTCCAGCCGGGATCGGCGGCCGTGGCCCAGCGGGCGGCCGGTGCCTGCCGCGAGCTCGGCCTCGACCCCGTCGAGGTGGTGGCCGTCGCGGTCGACCCCGCCGGGGCCGGCCCCGAGGCAGCAGCCAGGTCCGCCCGGTACGCAGCCCTCGACCGGGCCGCAGGCAGGCTCGGTGCCGCGCGCGTGCTGCTCGGGCACACCCTCGACGACCAGGCCGAGCAGGTGCTGCTCGGCCTGACCCGCGGTGCCGGGGGTCGTTCGCTGGCAGGCATGCCCCGCGTCCGTGGTCTCTACGTGCGCCCCCTGCTCGGGGTCACCCGCGAGCAGACCCGCGCGTCCTGCCGGGCCGAAGCCCTCGAGTGGTGGGACGACCCCATGAACGAGGACCCGGCCTACACCCGGGTGCGGGCCCGCCGGGCCCTGGTCGACCTCGAGCGCGACCTCGGGCCGGGGGTGGCCGCGGCCCTGGCGCGCACGGCCGACCACCTGCGCGAGGACGCCGACCTGCTCGACCGGCTGGCCGACGAGGCGGCCGCCGCCCTGGGGCCCGGGCCGTGGGAGGCCGTGGCGCTCCTGGACAGCCCCCGCCCCGTGCGCACGAGGGTCTGGCGGCGCCTCGCCGTCGCGGCAGGCGCCCCCGGCGGACAGCTCGCCACCCGCCACACCGACGCCTGCGACGCCCTGCTCACCCGCTGGCACGGCCAGGGGCCGGTGAGCCTGCCCGGCGGCCTGCGCGCCACCCGCTCCGGCGGCCGGGTATCCATCGCCGCGCCGCCTCCGGTTGAATAGCCCCGCAGGCCCGCCCCACCCCTCACGCACCAGCCGATTCGTCACCAGGAGAAGAGCCGTGGACGCTGCCCACATGGGAGCCGATCTGGAGAAGGTCCTCATCACCGAGGAGGAGATCCACGCGCGGCTCGAGGAGCTGGCGCGCGAGGTCTGGGCCGAGTACGAGGGCAAGGACCTGCTGCTCGTGGGCGTGCTCAAGGGCGCCGTGATGGTCATGGCCGACCTGTCGCGTGCGCTGCCCGGCACCGCCCCCGTGGACTGGATGGCGGTCTCGTCCTACGGCTCGGGCACCAAGTCCTCCGGCGTGGTCCGGATCCTCAAGGACCTCGACACCGACATCACCGGCAAGCACGTGCTCATCGTCGAGGACATCGTCGACTCCGGGCTCACGCTGTCGTGGATCAAGTCCAACCTCGAGTCGCGCTCGCCGGCCTCGGTGGAGATCTGCACCCTGCTGCGCAAGCCCGAGGCGGCCAAGGTCGAGATCGACGTCCGGTGGGTCGGGTTCGACATCCCGAACGAGTTCGTCGTCGGCTACGGCCTCGACTACGCCGAGCGCTACCGCAACCTGCGCGTCGTCGGCACCCTGGCGCCGCACGTCTACGCCTAGCACCCCACCGGTCCATGCTGGACAACGACCCGGGACGGGCGGAACACGGGGCCCATCCGCGTCGTTGTCCAGCACGAACCACGCCGGCACCTCCGTAGTACCGTCGTGGTGCGACCGCTCCCCGACCCGGGCCGCGGCACAGAGCGTGATCGAGCAGGAGGCACGGGGCGGCCAGCCCCGCTACACACATGGATTTCAAGCGCATCCTTCGGGCCCCGTTGTTCTGGGTCGTCGCGGTCATCGCGATCACGCTGATGGTCTTCAGCCTCAGTGACGCCGGTGGCTACACCCGCATCGACACCTCTGCGGCCGAGCAGCTCATCACGCAGAAGAAGGTCGAGAAGGTCACGATCACCAACAACGAGGTCGTCGACATCGACCTCAAGAGTGGTCAGACCTACTCCGACGGCAAGAACATCAAGGACGCGACCAAGGTCCGGACCGAGTACGTCGAGGCGGCCGGCCCCGGCTTCATCCAGCTGCTGGCCGACAACCCGCCCCCGGGTGGGTTCAACCAGGACAACAAGGGCACCAACCCCTTCGTCGCGCTGCTCGGGTCGCTGCTGCCGATCATCATCCTGCTGGGCCTGTTCTGGTTCCTCATGACCCAGATGCAGGGCGGCGGCTCGCGGGTCATGCAGTTCGGCAAGTCCAAGGCCAAGCTCGCCTCCAAGGACACCCCCAAGGTCACCTTCGCCGACGTCGCCGGCGCCGACGAGGCGGTCGAGGAGCTCCACGAGATCAAGGAGTTCCTCGCCGAGCCCGCGAAGTTCCTCGCGGTCGGCGCCAAGATCCCCAAGGGCGTCCTGCTGTACGGCCCTCCCGGCACCGGCAAGACCCTGCTGGCCCGCGCGGTCGCGGGTGAGGCGGGCGTCCCCTTCTACTCGATCTCCGGCTCTGACTTCGTCGAGATGTTCGTCGGCGTCGGCGCCTCCCGCGTCCGCGACCTGTTCGAGCAGGCCAAGGCCAACGCCCCCGCGATCGTCTTCGTCGACGAGATCGACGCCGTCGGCCGCCACCGCGGCGCGGGCCTCGGTGGTGGGCACGACGAGCGCGAGCAGACCCTCAACCAGCTCCTCGTGGAGATGGACGGGTTCGACGTCAAGACCAACGTCATCCTCATCGCGGCGACCAACCGCCCCGACATCCTCGACCCCGCCCTGTTGCGCCCCGGCCGCTTCGACCGGCAGATCGCCGTCGAGGCCCCGGACATGATCGGCCGCCACCGGATCCTCGAGGTCCACTCCCAGGGCAAGCCCATGGCTGCCGGGGTCGACCTGCTCGCCGTCGCCCGACGCACCCCCGGGTTCACCGGCGCCGACCTGGCCAACGTCCTCAACGAGGCCGCCCTGCTCACCGCGCGCAGCGACGGCAAGCTCATCGACGACGCCGCCCTCGACGAGGCGATCGACCGCGTCATCGCCGGTCCCCAGAAGCGCACGCGGATCATGTCCGCCAAGGAGCGCAAGATCACGGCCTACCACGAGGCCGGGCACGCGCTCGTGGCCTCGGCGATGAACCACCTGGACCCCGTCACCAAGGTGACGATCCTGCCCCGCGGCCGCGCGCTCGGCTACACGATGGTGATGCCGACCGACGACAAGTACTCCACCACCCGCAACGAGATCCTCGACCAGCTCGCCTACGCCCTCGGTGGCCGTGTCGCCGAGGAGGTCGTGTTCCACGACCCCACCACCGGTGCCGCCAACGACATCGAGAAGGCCACCGCGATGGCCCGCAAGATGGTCACCGAGTACGGCATGAGCGAGCGCGTCGGCGCCATCAAGCTCGGCCAGAGCCAGGGCGAGGTCTTCCTCGGCCGCGACATGGGCCACCAGCGCGACTACAGCGAGGAGATCGCCAGCGTCGTCGACACCGAGGTGCGCTCGCTCATCGAGCACGCGCACGACGAGGCGTGGCACGTCATCAACGACAACCGCGACATCCTCGACCGCCTCGTCCTCGACCTGCTCGAGCACGAGACGCTCAACGCCAAGGAGCTGGCCGCGATCTTCGCCTCGGTCCGCAAGCGCCCGATGCGCCCCACCTGGCTCTCGAGCGAGACGCGGTTCCTCTCCGACCAGCCGCCCGTGCTGACCCCGGCCGAGAAGGCCGCCCAGAACGGTTCACACGGCCTGGAGTCGGCCGGCTCGGACCGGCAGACCGCCGAGGCGATCGACCGGGCTGCCGAGGCCGGCGCGCCCAAGGCGTCCGAGGAGCACCCGCCGACCCAGGTCATCGAGGTGCCCGAGGGTGGTCAGGTCAACCCGAATGACCACTGAGGGCTCGGCGCACGTCGTCGACCACGCGCGGGCCGAGGCCGCCGTCCGCGAGCTGCTGCTCGCGATCGGGGAGGACCCCGACCGTGACGGCCTCGCCGAGACGCCGGCCCGGGTCGCGCGGGCGTACGGCGAGTTCTTCGCGGGCCTGCGGATCGACGCCGCCGAGGTGCTGTCCAAGACCTTCGAGATCGCGCACGAGGAGATGATCCTGGTGCGCGACATCGAGGTCTACAGCATGTGCGAGCACCACCTCGTGCCCTTCCACGGGGTCGCCCACGTGGGATACATCCCCGCCAAGGACGGACGGGTCACGGGCCTGTCGAAGCTCGCCCGGCTGGTCGAGGTCTACGCGCGCCGGCCGCAGGTCCAGGAGCGCCTCACGACGCAGGTGGCCGACGCCCTCGTCGAGCACGTGGGCGCCCAGGGCGTCATCGTCGTCGTCGAGTGCGAGCACCTGTGCATGTCGATGCGCGGCATCCGCAAGCCCGGCTCGCGGACCATCACCTCCGCGGTGCGGGGCCAGCTGCGCGACCCGGCGACCCGCGCCGAGGCCATGTCGCTGCTGCTCGGGGGCAAGCGGTGACCGGACGCGGATCCGCGCGCCCCACCAGCTCCAAGCCCACCGCCACCCTCCCGGCGTTCCTCGCCGCGCCCGGCATCCCCCGGCTGCTCGGCAGCCTGACCTACCTCGTCGGCGCCATCGACCTGCTGACCGGGCTGCTCCACTCGTGGCGGGTGCGGCTGCACGGGGTCACCGAGATCCTCCCGGGCGCGCTCACCGACGCGGCTGCGGCGGCCACCGTGGTGTCGGGCGTCTTCCTCATCCTGCTCGGCCACTCGCTCAAGCGCCGCAAGCGCCGGGCCTGGCGGGCGGCGGTGGTGCTGCTCGGCCTCTCGGTGGTGCTGCACGTCGTCAAGCCCGAGCCGGTGGCTGCTCTGGTCGCGGCGGCCGGGGTCGTGCTGCTGGTGCGCCACCGGGCCGAGTTCCGCGCCCTCGGCGACCCCACGACCCGGTGGCGCGCCGTGCGCCTGTTCTTCATCCTGCTCGTGGTCTCGATCGCCTCCGGCACGCTCGTCATCTGGCTCAACCGCCGCGACATCGTCGGCGGGTTCCCCGGCCTGGGTGACCTCTCCCGCGAGCTGGCCTACGGCCTGGTCGGCGCCAACGGGCCCCTGGTGTTCGAGCGCGACCGGCCGCTCGACGTCGTGGGGTCCCTGCTGCTGGGCCTCGGCCTCATGACGCTGCTGACGCCGGCCTACCTCGCCCTGCGCAGCCCCGAGCCCCTGCCGCGCGTGACCGAGTCCGAGGAGCAGCGCCTGCGCGAGCTGCTGACCCGGCACTCCGACTCGCTGGCCTACTTCAACACCCGCCGCGACAAGAGCCTGGTGTGGTCGGCGTCCGGGAAGTCCGCCATCGCCTACCGCGTGGTCTCCGGGGTGATGCTGGCCAGCGGCGACCCCATCGGCGACCCCGAGGCGTGGCCGGGCGCGATCTCCGCGTTCCTCGACGAGGCGCAGGAGCACGCCTGGACCCCGGCGGTCCTCGGCTGCTCCGAGTACGCCGGCACGGTGTGGGTCCGCGAGACGGGCTTCGCGGCGCTCGAGCTCGGCGACGAGGCCGTCGTCGACACCACGGAGTTCACCCTGCAGGGCCGCCCCATGCGCAACGTGCGCCAGATGGTGGGCCGGGTCGCCCGCGCCGGGTACTCCGTGGAGGTCGACCGGGTGCGCGACGTCGACCCGTCGGTGCGCGCGACCGCCCTCGCCGATGCGGCCGCGTGGCGCTCCTCGGACACCGAGCGGGGCTTCTCGATGGCCCTCGGCCGCCTGCTCGACGAGTCCGACCCCGACTGCGTGTTCGTGGCGGCACGGCAGGATGGGGCCGTGCGCGCGTTCCTGCAGTTCGTCCCCTGGGGCACCGACGGCATGTCCCTGGACGTCATGCGCCGTGACTCGACCGCCGACGGCGGCGTCAACGAGCTGATGATCACCGAGGCCCTGCAGGCCGCCAAGGACCTCGGCGTGCGCCGGGTCTCCCTCAACTTCGCCGCCTTCCGCTCGACGCTGGAGCGTGGCGAGAAGCTCGGCGCCGGCCCGGTCCTGCGGCTGTGGCGGCGCGTGCTGCTGTTCGCCTCGCGCTGGCTGCAGATCGAGAGCCTGTACCGGTTCAACGCCAAGTTCCAGCCGGCGTGGCAGCCGCGCTTCCTCGTGTACCCCGCCGCCGGCGACCTGCCCCGGGTCGGGTTCGCGGCGCTGGAGGCGGAGGCGTTCCTGACCTGGCCGTCGCTGCGCTGGTTCGGGGGTCACGCGTGAGCAGTACCGCGTGGCCGCTGCGCCGCACCGACGGGCTCCCCGTGGTCATGGGCGTCGTCAACGTCACGCCCGACTCCTTCAGCGACGGGGGCGAGTGGTTCGAGCCGTCCGCCGCCATCGCCCACGGGCAGGAGCTGGTCGCACAGGGCGCGGACGTCGTCGACGTCGGCGGTGAGTCCACCCGTCCGGGGGCCCAGCGGCCCAGCGTGCAGGAGGAGCTGCGGCGGGTGCTCCCCGTCGTGGAGGCCCTGGCCCACGACGGCGTCGTGGTCTCGGTCGACACCATGCGGGCCCAGGTGGCCGAGCAGGCGCTGCGTGCCGGGGCCACCGTCGTCAACGACGTCTCCGGCGGCCTCGCCGACGACGCCATGGTCGCCCTCGTCGCCCGCTCCGGGGCACCGTTCGTCGCCATGCACTGGCGCGGCCACAGCGCCGACATGCAGTCGCGGGCGGTCTACGACGACGTCGTCGCGCAGGTGTGCGCCGAGCTCGCCGAGCGCGCGCGGACCCTCGTCGCGGCCGGGGTCGCCGCCGACCGCCTCGTCCTGGACCCGGGGTTCGGGTTCGCCAAGCTCGCGCACCACAACTGGCTGCTGCTGCGCCACCTCGACCGGGTGCTCGACCTCGGCCACCCGGTGCTCGTGGGCACCTCGCGCAAGACGTTCCTGGGCCGGCTGGGCCGCGCCGACGGGGAGGCCCCGAGGCCGCCCGCGGAGCGCGACGTCGCCACCGCCGCGACCTCGGTCCACGCCGCCCGGCTGGGCGCGTGGGGTGTGCGGGTGCACCACGTGCCCTCGACCCTCGACGCGCTCCGTGCCACGGCAGCCATCGACCACGCCACCGACGGAGGATGACGGCTGTGTCCGACCAGATCGTGCTCAAGGGCATCTCCGCCGTGGGACACCACGGGGTGCTCGACTTCGAGAAGCGGGACGGGCAGACGTTCGTCGTCGACGTGACGATGCAGGTCGACCTGGCCCCGGCCGGTGCGAGCGACGACCTCGCAGACACGGTCAACTACGCCGAGGTCGCGGGCGACGTGGTCGCGCTCGTGCAGGGCGAGCCGCTCGACCTCATCGAGGCGCTCGCCGCCCGGATCGCAGACCGTGTCCTGGCCCGCCCGCTCGTGGAGGCGGTCGAGGTCGTCGTGCACAAGCCACAGGCCCCGGTCGGTCACCCGTTCACCGACGTGCAGGTGCGCGTGGTCCGTGAGCGCCAGGCACCGGTCGTGGTCGCCCTCGGCTCCAACGTCGGCGACTCGGTCGAGACCCTGCACGACGCCACGGTGGCCCTGTTCGGGCTGCTCGACATCGCCGAGGTGTCGCCGGTGGTCGAGACCGACCCCGTCGGCGGACCCGACCAGCCGGTATACCTCAACGCCGTCGTCACTGGCACGACCCACCTCGCCCCCTCGTCGTTGCTCGCCGGGCTGCACGACATCGAGCGCGCGCACGGCCGCACCCGGGAGGTCCGGTGGGGGCCGCGGACCCTCGACCTCGACCTGGTGCAGTACGGCGACCCCGTGTTCGACACCGACGTGGTGATGGACTCGGCCACCCTGACGCTGCCGCACCCGCGTGCCCACGAGCGCGCGTTCGTCCTGGTGCCCTGGCTGCAGGCCGAGCCCGAGGCCGTGCTGCGCGTCGACGGCACCGTCCGCCGGGTGGCCGACCTCGTGGCCGGGCTCGACACCTCGGGAGTCCGTCCCGGTCCCGACGTCGACCTCCTGGAGGGACCGTGGTGAACGAGGGCCACGGCCTGCGCTGGTCACAGCTGGGCGGCATCACCGTCGTGGTGGCGGCGCTGTCCTGGATCGGCTGGCGCATCTACCTCGCGGGCAGCGGCAACCTGCTCGGCCCGGCGTCCTGGGTCTCGTCGCTGCTGATCCTCATCATGGCGGTCCTCGTCGTCGGCGCCGGCCTGCCCGTCCGGCGCTTCCTGCGGGGCGAGTCGACCCGGCCGCTGAGCCCCATCCGCGCCGCCCGGACCCTCGTCCTCGCCCAGGCGGCGGCGCTGACCGGTGCGGGGGTGCTGGGCTGGTACCTCGCGCAGGTCGCCCACGCGCTCGCGGACCTCGACCTCGCGGGGTACCACGAGCTGCTCTGGCGCCTGCTCGCACTGTGCGTCTCCGCCGCGCTGCTGGCCGTGGCGGGCATGGTGACCCAGCGCATGTGCCGCGTCGAGCCCCCGGACCGCGGCGAGAACGGCAGCTGACCCCGCGCCATACCTGGCCCCGCACCTCGCACCCACCCGCGCGACCGCACCTCACCAGCCCCACGCAAAACCCCGGTTGCCCGGCGAAGGTCGGGGAATCAACCCGCGGTATGGCGGGCAACCGGCGTTTTGCGGTGCGTGCCGGCCCTACTTGTCGACGTCGCCGACCACGAAGAACATCGAGCCGAGGATCGCCACCATGTCGGCGATGAGGTTGCCCGGCAGCACCTCGGCGAGCACCGCGACGTTGTTGAACGACGCCGACCGCAGCTTCAGCCGCCACGGCGTCTTCTCCCCACGGGACACCAGGTAGTAGCCGTTGAACCCGAGGGGGTTCTCGGTGGCGGTGTAGAGGTCGCCCTCGGGGACCTTGAGCACCTTGGGCAGCTTGACGTTGACCGGGCCCCGGGGAAGGGTCCGCAGCCGGTCGAGGCAGGCCTCGGCGAGGTCGAGGCTGACGTGCACCTGCTCGAGCAGCACCTCGAGCCGTGACAGGCAGTCGCCGGCCGACCGGGTGACGACCCGGCCCGGACCGCCCGGGGCGAACAGCTCGGCGTAGGCGAGGTAGGGCTCGTCGCGGCGCAGGTCGAGGTCGACGCCCGACGCGCGCGCGATGGGACCGGACACGCCGTACGCCGCGATGGTCTCCGGCGTGAGCACGCCGACGCCGCGCGTGCGGGCCTCGAGGATCTCGTTGCCGACGATGAGCGACTCGAGGTCGGGCACCCGCCGGCGGACGGCAGCCACCGCGCCGGCGACGCGGTCGAGCCAGCCTGCGGGCAGGTCCTCCTTGAGGCCCCCGACCCGGTTGAACATGTAGTGCATGCGCCCGCCGGAGGCCTCCTCCATCACGGCCTGGAGCTCCTCCCGCTCCCGGAACGCGTAGAAGATCGGGGTGATCGCGCCGAGCTCGAGGGGGTAGGAGCCGAGGAACATCAGGTGGTTGAGCACCCGGTTGAGCTCGGCCAGCAGCGTGCGTGCCCAGACCGCCCGCTCCGGGACCTCCATGCCGAGCATCCGCTCGACGCCCAGCACCACGCCGAGCTCGTTGGAGAACGCCGACAGCCAGTCGTGGCGGTTGGCGAGGACGACGATCTGCCGGTAGTCGCGGACCTCGAACAGCTTCTCCGCACCGCGGTGCATGTAGCCGACGATCGGTTCGGCCGAGACGATCCGCTCGCCGTCGACGACGATCCGCAGCCGCAGGACGCCGTGCGTGGCGGGGTGCTGCGGGCCGATGTTGAGCACCATGTCGGCGGTGGCGAGGCCGCCCGCGCCGAGCCCGACGGTGAGCTCGCGCTGGTCGCCGGTGGTGGTCATGCCTGCAGGCTAGCCGGGGCAGCCCGGGACGTTGTCCGCCGCGACGAGACGACCCTGGTCGTCGAGCTTGACCAGGACGGTGTTCTCGCGGTCCGCCAGCCCGACGAGGCCCTTGGCGTCGGTCGAGCGGGTCTGCAGCGGCTGGTCGCTCGCGACGCAGTGGTGGTAGAGGATCCGCGCGCCGTCGGCGACCGGGATCGTGAAGGTCAGCTTGGCGTTCTGGTTCTCGTAGGGGACCGCGCCCTTGAACGGCGTGAGCGGCACGCCCTGCTGGGCAAGCTTCGCGTCGTCGAGCTTCTTCCAGGTCCACCGGTCCAGCTCGATGACCGTCACGCCCGCCAGCTGGCTGACCTTGGTGACGGTGCCGTAGTCGTAGCCGCGGCCCTTGTCGTCGCTGGTGGGGGCCTTGGGGGCGGCGGGCTCCGACGCGCTGGACGACGAGCCGTCGGCCGTGACGGTCGGGGTCACCGTCACGGTGACGGGGCCGCTGCCGGACGGGGAACCGCCACCGCAGGCGGTCAGGGCCACGCTCGCGGCGACCGCGGTGAACGAGGCGCCCAGGGTGGTGGCCGCGCGGGGGAGTCGCTGGTGCTTCATGGGGACAGGGGGGTCCTTTCGAGGAGTCAGCAACCCCACAGTCTGCCCGGGACGTCGTGACTGACAAAACCCGTGGCGCTGCGGCAGGCTTCCCGCGTGCCCTCGAAAAGCCCCTCCCTCGACGCGGCCGAGCTCCTCGACCTGACGGACCCCGCTGTCGTCGCCGACCCGTACCCCCACCTCGCCGCCCTGCGCGCCGTGGCCCCGATGGCGTGGCACAGCGGCATGGGCACGTGGCTCGCGACGGGGCACGCAGAGGCGGGGGCGGTCCTGCGCGACCGGCGCCTGGGCCGGGTGTTCGCGGCACGCACGCCGCAGGACGACTGGGACACGTTCAACTGGCTGCACGCCGACTCCATCCTCGACAGCGAGCCGCCGAAGCACACGAGGTTGCGTCGCCTCGTCGCCGGCGCCTTCGGCCGGGGCCACGTGCAGCGGCTGGCGCCCCGCATCGAGGAGCTGGCGGCGGGCCTGCTCGCAGACCTGCCCGACGGGGACTTCGACGTGCTGGCCGACTACGCCGAGCCGTTGCCTGTTCTGGTGATCGCCGAGCTGCTGGGCGTGCCCGAGGCGGACCGGCACCACCTGCGGCCGTGGAGCCAGGCGATCGTGAGGATGTACGAGGTCGACCGGACCCCCGAGGTGGAGGCCGACGCGCGCCGGGCTGCTGCCGAGTTCGCCGCCTACGTCGAGCAGCTCGCCACGGACCGCGCCGCCCGGCCGGGGGAGGACCTGCTCAGCGACCTAGTCCAGGCCCGCGACGGCAGCGACCGGCTGTCGGCCCACGAGCTCGTCGCCACCGCGGTCCTGCTGCTCAACGCCGGCCACGAGGCCAGCGTCAACGGGTTCGGCAACGGCCTGCACTCGTGGCTCACCGCACCGGACCGCCCGGCCGTGGACGTCACCGACCCGTCCGCACGGGCCCGGCTGGTCGAGGAGTTCCTGCGGCACGACAGCCCGCTGCACCTCTTCGAGCGGACGGCCAAGGAGCCGGCCACCGTGGCGGGCGTGGAGCTGCAGCCGGGCGCCAAGGTGGCGGCGCTGCTCGGGGCGGCCAACCGCGACCCCGCCGTCTTCGCCGACCCCGACCGGTTCGACCCCACCCGCGACCCGAACCCCCACCTGGCCTTCGGCGCCGGCATCCACTTCTGCATCGGCGCCCCGCTGGCGCGGCTGGAGCTGGAGGTGTCACTGCGGACGCTGCTGGCTCGCTACCCCGCGCTCGAGGTCGTCGAGGCGGTGCGCCGTCCCACGTTCGTGCTGCGCGGCTTCGAGCGGTTGGTCGTGGCGGCGGTCAGCCGACCCGCTTGACCGCCCACAGGAAGTCGCCGAAGCCGCCCGGCGCGGTCAGGGCCGCGGCCGCCGACGACAGCTCGAGGGCGCGCAGGTAGGCCTGTGGCTCGCGCAGCGCGAGGTCGTGCGGTGGGGTCGAGCCGTCGACGCCGAGCCCCCGCAGCGCGGTCCGCTGGTCGAGCAGCTCGTCGTGGTCGAGGGTGTCCATCGCGACGTGGGCCGTGAGGTCGCAGGAGCCGTCCGGCACCGGGGTCACCGTGCGGCCCTCCCGGTATGCCGCGAGCGTGCCACCGGCGGGGCGCTCACCGGCGCGGTGCGCGTAGTCGACCGCCACGGCCACGCCGTGGTGGAGCCGTGACAGGAGGGTGGACCAGGCGCGGTCGCGGGCCAGGCCGACCTCGACCCGGTCGCCGGGGGTGGTCGTCGGCCAGTGCTCCCGCGCCCAGGCGAGGTCGTCGCCCCCGACCGGCTGCCCGAGGGCCTCGGACCCGGTCGCGCCGTCCACCTCGACGTGGCGCAGCACCCCGTCGTCGTCGACCTGGGCGACGACGCACGGCACGACGTCGAGCCACTCGTGGGCGACGACCAGTGCGTCGTCCAGGCCGGTCAGGTCCTCTGGGAGCGCGGCCCCGCCGGTCGACCTGACCCAGCCGCAGCCCGGCGGCAGCCCGGCCTGCACCTCACCGGCATCGACGACGTCGACCCCCGTGAGGTGCAGGTCGGGCGCGACCGCGTGCAGGTGCGCGAGCAGCTCCCCGCGGCCCGCGCCGACGTCGACCACCCGGGTGAGGTCGTGCTCGCGGGCGAGGGCCACGAGGGCGCCGGCGAGGACTGCGCCGGTCCGACCGTGGGTGGCGGTGGTGAAGTGCCCCGCGGGCCCGCGCGCGTCACGGTAGAAGCCGTCCGCCCCGTACAGCGCGTCCTGCCACGCGCGCTGCCACTCCACCCGCGCCATGGCCCCCACGCTAGCCACCCGCGGTGGGGTGCCGCGCACTCCGGCCCCGCGGCGGACGGTGCGGACCGCGGTGCTGGTCGCTGGGGGTAGCGTGCACGCGTGACTTCGGCGGACGAGCGACCCGCTCGGCTCGACGTCGGCGTGGTCGGGAGCGGCCGCGTCGGCGCGGTGCTGGGTGCCGCGCTGCGGCGTGCCGGCCACAAGGTCGTGGCCGCGTCGGGTGTCAGCGACGCCTCCCGCGCGAGGGCCGAGGCCCTGCTGCCGGGGGTGCCGCTCCTGCCCGTGGAGGAGGTCGTACGGCGCGCCGAGCTGGTCCTGCTGGCCGTGCCCGACGACGCCCTGACCGACCTCGTGGCGGGGCTGGCCAGCACCCACGGGTGGCAGGCGGGGCAGCTCGTCGTGCACACCTCGGGACGGCACGGGCTGGAGGTGTTCGACGCAGCCCGCGACCAGCACGTCCTGGGGCTGGCCCTGCACCCCGCCATGACCTTCACCGGGACGCCGCTCGACCTCGACCGGCTGGCCGACTGCTGCTTCGGCGTCACGGCGCCCGAGCCGCTGCGCCCGGTGGCCGAGGCGCTGGTGCTGGAGATCGGGTCGGAGCCGGTCTGGGTCGAGCAGGAGATGCGTCCGCTCTACCACGCGGCCCTGGCACACGGGGCCAACCACCTGGTCACGCTGATCGCCCAGTCGCTGCAGGCACTGGCGGCGGCCGGTGTCGAGCAGCCGGCCCGCGTCCTCGGACCGCTCGTGGCCGCCGCCCTCGACAACGCGCTGCGTGCGGGTGACGCTGCCCTCACCGGCCCCGTGGCGCGCGGGGATGCCGGTACGGTGGCCGAGCACCTGCGACAACTGCAGAGCCTCACCCCCGACATCCGGCCGACCTACGTGGCGCTGGCGCGGGCCACGGCGGAGCGGGCCCTGGCCAGCGGACGCCTGCGCCCGCACGCCGCGGCGCCACTGCTGGACATCCTCGCGAGCGATCAGGAGCACTGAGTGACCGACCCCCGCCCCGTCAGCGTCGACGGTGCCCACGGCCCCGTCGTCGCCCGCACCCGTGACGAGCTGCGTACCGCGCGGGCGAGCCTCACCGGCGGCGACGTCGCGGTCGTCATGACCATGGGGGCCCTGCACGAGGGGCACGCCACCCTGATCGAGACCGCGCGGCGCAAGGCCGCCCACGTCGTGGTGACGATCTTCCTCAACCCGCTGCAGTTCGGCCCGCGCGAGGACCTGTCGCGCTACCCGAGGACCTTCGACTCCGACATGGAGATCTGCCGGGCGGCCGGCGTCGACCTCGTCTTCGCCCCGACCCCCGACGTGATCTACCAGGACGGCGACCCCGGGGTGCGGATCTCCGCCGGGCCGCTCGGCACCGTGCTCGAGGGCCAGGCGAGGCCCGGGCACTTCGACGGCATGCTCACCGTCGTCGCCAAGCTCCTGCACCTCACGGGCGCCGACAGCGCCTACTTCGGCCAGAAGGACGCCCAGCAGCTGCTCCTCATCCGCCGCATGGTCCGCGACCTCGACTTCCCGGTCGACGTCGTCTCGGTGCCGACGGTGCGCGAGCCCGACGGGCTGGCCATGAGCAGCCGCAACACCTACCTCACCGAGTCCGACCGCGAGGTCGCGCTCTGCCTGTCCAGGGCGCTGCAGGCCGGTGCTGGCGCCGCGGGGGAGGGCCCGTCGGCCATCCGCCGGGCGGCCAGGGCCGTGCTCGTCCGGGAGCCGCTCGCCCTCGTGGACTACCTCGTGCTCGTCCACCCGTCGACCCTCGAGGACGTGCCGGAGTGGTACCGCGGCGAGGCGCTGCTGGCCGTGGCCGGCAGGGTGGGCACCACCCGGCTCATCGACAACGTGCCCCTGCTGGTCGGTCCGGGCGGGCGGGCCCTCGAGGTCTTCTCGGACGTCGACTCGGCCACCACCTGAACCCGCGGCCTGCGCCGTCCGTCCGCCCACGCACCCTGAGGGAACCCAGCCAATGCAGCGCTTCATGCTCCACGCCAAGATCCACCGGGCCACGGTGACCCAGGCCGACCTGCACTACGTCGGCTCCCTCACCCTGGACCGCGACCTCATGGACGCGGCGGGGCTGTTGCCCGGCGAGCAGGTCGACGTCGTCGACGTCGACAACGGCAACCGCCTCACGACCTACGTCATCGAGGGCGAGCGCGGCTCGGGGACCGTCTGCATCAACGGCGCGGCCGCCCGCCTCATCTCGCCCGGTGACCTCGTGATCGTCATCGCGTACGCCGCGATGGACGAGGACGAGGCCAGGTCCCACGAGCCACGGGTCGTCTTCGTCGACCGCGACAACCGGGTCGTGGAGGTCGGCGACGACCCGGGCGACGTGCCGGACGGGTTCGGCCTGCGCACCTCCGCGGTGACCAGGCACGCGCATGTCGGCTGACCTGCCTCCGCTGGTCGTCCCGCGCTGGCTGGTGTCGGGGGAGCCCGGCTGGACGACCTCGGCCGATGTCGTCGTCGTCGGCTCGGGCATCGCCGGCCTGACCACCGCGTTGCGGCTGCGCCAGCGCGTCGACCGGGTCCTGCTGGTGACCAAGACCGTCCTCAGCGAGGGTTCGACGCAGTGGGCCCAGGGTGGGATCGCCGCCGCGCTCGACCCGGCCGACTCCCCGCAGGAGCACCTGCACGACACCCTCGTCGCGGGGTGCGGCATCTGCGACGTGCCGGCCGTGGCCGCGCTGGTCCACGAGGGGCCCGCGAGGGTGCGCGAGCTCGTGGCGCTCGGGGCTGAGTTCGACCTCGACGAGGAGGGCGAGCTGCGCCTCACGCGCGAGGGCGGCCACCACCGCGACCGCATCGCCCACGCCGGTGGCGACGCGACGGGCAAGGAGATCTCCCGCGCCCTCATCGCCGCCCTGCATGCCGTGCAGGACGACCCCGGCATCGAGGTCATCGAGCACGCGCTCGTTGTCGACCTGCTCCAGGACGCCGACGCCCGGGTCTGCGGCGTGACCCTGCACGTCATCGGGGAGGGCCAGATCGACGGCGTCGGGGCGGCGCTGGCCCGCGCGGTGGTGCTCGCCACCGGCGGCCTGGGCCAGGTGTACTCCGCGACGACGAACCCCTCCGTGGCCACCGGCGACGGCCTCGCGGCCGCCCTGCGCGCGGGTGCGGTCCTCGCCGACGTGGAGTTCGTGCAGTTCCACCCCACCGTGCTGTGGCTCGGCGAGGGCTCCAGCGGCCAGCAGCCACTGATCTCCGAGGCGGTCCGGGGCGAGGGCGCCTTCCTCGTGGACCGTGACGGCGTGCGGTTCATGCAGGGTCGCCACCCCCTGGCCGACCTCGCACCGCGCGACGTCGTCTCGCGCGCGATCGTCGACCGGATGCACGAGACCGGTGAGCACCACGTGTTCCTGGACGCCCGCCACCTCGGGCGCGAGTTCCTCGAGCAGCGGTTCCCCTCGATCGTGGCCCGCTGCCGCGAGCTGGGCTTCGACCCGGCGGTCGACCTGCTGCCCGTCGCCCCGGCCCAGCACTACGCCAGCGGCGGCGTGCGCACCGACCTCGTGGGCCGGGCCTCCCTCGACGGCCTCTACGCCTGTGGCGAGGTGTCCTGCACCGGTGTGCACGGCGCGAACCGCCTGGCCTCCAACTCCCTGCTCGAGGGCCTCGTCTTCGCCCACCGCATCGCCGACGACATCAGCGCCCGGCTGGCCGCGGGCGAGCTCCCGGCCGTCGACCCGGCCCCGGCACCAGCCGGCACGGCGCTGCTGGACGGGTCCGCCCGCCTCCGGGTGCAGGCCACCATGACGGCCGGGGCGGGAGCGGTGCGGTCCGCAGCGTCACTCGCGGAGGCAGCCGACACGCTCGTCGAGCTCGCGGACGCCGCCACGTCCGGCGAGCCGGGCCCCGACTCGTGGGAGACGACCAACCTCCTGCACGTCGGGCAGGTCCTCACCCTCGCCGCGTCGCTGCGCGAGGAGACCCGGGGAGGGCACGTCCGCTCCGACCACCCCGAGCTCGTCGACCCCGGCTGGCGGGGCCACACCCTGCTCGTGCGCGGCGCGGACGGCACCGTCACCACCTCCTTCGAACCCGTCCCCGAACAGGACCTCTCGTGACCGACCTGCACTTCCCCGAGGCGGCGGCGCTCGCCGTCGTCCGCACCGCCCTCGACGAGGACCTCGGCGGCCCGGACGGCGTCGACGTCACCACCTCGGCGACCATCCCCGCCGACCAGGTGAGCCGGGCGCACGTCGTCGCGCGCGCGGACGGCGTGCTCGGCGGCATACCGGTGGTCCCGCTGGTCTTCGACGAGGTGGCCCGGCGCCTCGGCGCCGAGCCGGTCCGCGCCACCCTGGAGCGTGCCGACGGCGACCGCCTCGTCCGCGGCGACGTGGTCGCCACCCTCGAGGGACCGACCCAGGTGGTCCTCGTCGGTGAGCGCACCATGCTCAACATCCTGTGCCGCCTGTCGGGCACCGCGACCCACACGCGCCGGTGGGCCGAGCGCCTCGAGGGCACCGGCGCCACCGTGCTCGACACCCGGAAGACGACACCGGGTCTTCGTGCGCTGGAGAAGTACGCCGTCCGCGCCGGCGGCGGCACGAACAAGCGGATGGGCCTCTACGACGTGGCCATGATCAAGGACAACCACAAGCTCGCGGCGGGCTCGCTCGCGGCCGCGTACGCCGCGGTGCGGGCGCGGTACCCCGACGTGCCGGTGCAGGTGGAGGTGACCACCACCGAGGAGGCGCTCGAGTCGGTGGGTGTCGGCGCGCGGTTCCTGTTGTGCGACAACATGTCCGTCGACCTGCTGCGCACCACGGTCGAGGCCGTCCGCGCGACCGGCGAGCCCGTCGAGCTCGAGGCGACCGGCGGTCTGACCCTCGACGTCGCGCGCGACTACGCCCTCACGGGGGTCGACTACCTCAGCGTCGGTGGGCTCACGCACTCCTCGCCGATCCTCGATCTGGCCCTCGACCTGGTCGGCTGACCACCCCTGCCCCTCGCCCAGCCTCGTCTCGGCCAGCCTCGTCTCGCCCGGCCCTCCCCGCAAAACGCCGGTTGCCCGGGGAAGGTCGGGTCGTCAGCCCGACCTTCCCCGGGCAACCGGCGTTTTGCGGGGTCGGTCGAGCAGGGGCCGCACGGAGCGACCGGGGTTGCGGCGTCACGGCGGTGCCGAGGGCGCGTACTGCGCTGGGTACCCTTTGCGGGTGAGTGAAACCCCCGCCGTGACCCCCGCGAACCCGACGGACGCCCTGCCCGAGGCCGACCTGCCCGAGCAGATGCAGGTCCGCCGGGACAAGCGCGACCGCCTGCTCGCCGAGGGCCGGCAGCCGTTCCCGGTCTCGGTGGCGCGCACGCACACCCTGGCCGAGGTCCGCGAGCAGTGGGGCCACCTCGAGACCGGTGAGGAGACCCAGGACGTCGTCGGGGTCGCGGGCCGCGTCATCTTCATCCGCAACACGGGCAAGCTCGCGTTCGCGACCCTCCAGGAGGGCATCGGCACCCGCCTGCAGGTCATGCTCAGCCTGGCCGAGGTCGGCGAGGAGGCGCTCGCCGACTGGAAGTCCACCGTCGACCTCGGTGACCACGTGTTCGTCGAGGGACGGGTCATCTCCTCCCGCCGCGGCGAGCTCTCCGTGATGGCGACCCGCTGGGAGATGGCGTCCAAGGCGCTGCGGCCCCTGCCGGTCATGCACAAGGACCTGTCGGAGGAGTCGCGGGTGCGCCAGCGCTACGCCGACCTCATCGTCCGGCAGGAGGCCCGCGACATGGTGCGCACCCGTGCCGCCATCGTCAAGGCCATCCGCACCACGCTGGAGGAGGGCGGCTACCTCGAGATCGAGACCCCCGTCCTGCAGCTCATCCACGGCGGCGCGACAGCCCGGCCGTTCCGCACCCACCTCAACGCCTTCGACCAGCCGATGACCCTGCGCATCGCGCTCGAGCTCAACCTCAAGAAGGCCGTCGTGGGCGGCGTCGACAAGGTCTTCGAGATCGGGCGCATCTTCCGCAACGAGGGCGTGGACTCCACGCACAGCCCCGAGTTCACGATGCTGGAGGCCTACGAGGCGTACGGCGACCAGCACACGATGGCCGAGCTGATGCGGGCGATGTTCCTCGCCGCCGCCGACGCCGTCGGCACGCGGCAGGTCGAGACGCCCAAGGGGGTCGTCGACCTCGACGGCGAGTGGCGCTGGCTGCCGGTCTACCAGGGAGTCAGCGAGGCGGTGGGCGAGACCATCACGCCCGAGACCGACGTCGAGACCCTGCGCGCGATCGCCAAGCGCCACGACGTGGAGGTCGACCCCGGGTGGGAGGCCTCGAAGATCGTCACCGAGCTGCTGGGCGAGCTGGTCGAGCCCTACCTGCTCCAGCCCACGTTCCTGTGCGACTACCCGCCGCACGCGCAGCCGCTGGCCCGCCCGCACCGCGACGACCCCGAGCACCTCATCGAGGCCTGGGACCTGATCATCGCCGGCGTCGAGCGCGGCACGGCGTTCTCCGAGCTCGTGGACCCGGTCATCCAGCGGCGCATCCTCGAGGAGCAGTCGCTCAAGGCCGCCGGGGGCGACCCGGAGGCCATGCAGCTCGACGAGGACTTCCTGCGGGCGCTGGAGTACGGCGCCCCGCCCATGGGCGGGCTCGGGCTCGGCATCGACCGCCTCGTCATGCTGTTCACCGGCGCCAACATCCGCGAGACGATCCTCTTCCCGCACCTGAAGCCTGAGGCCTCGCGATGAGCGGTGTATGGCCCTACATCGCTGCGCTGATCCCCTCCGCGGGGGTCGGCGTGCTCTTCTGGATCGTCATCAAGAACATGGTCGAGGGCGACCGCAAGGAACGTCTCGCGCATTCACAGTGGGATGCCACCCGCGCGCAGTCGCAGGAAAAGGACGGCGATTCCACGAATTCCGGGGACGACCACAAAAACGGCTGAACGGACCTCTTTGCGCCGGGTGCCTCCAACCAATACTTTGATGGCACCCCGCATGAATGTCCGAAAGGAATTAACGATGGCCCAGCGCGTCAACATCGTCCTCGATGACGACCTCGACGGCGGACCCGCCGACGAGACCGTCACCTTCGCCCTCGACGGCGTCAGCTACGAGATCGACCTCAGCAGTGCCAACGCCGCCGCCCTGCGCGACGCCCTCGCCCCGTACGTGGGCCACGGCCGCCGCTCCGGTGGACGCCGCGCCTCGTCCCCGCGCAGCTCGGCCCCGCGTTCGTCGGCCGGAAAGCGCGACCTTGCCGACGTGCGTGAATGGGCTCGCCAGAATGGCCACAAGGTGAGTGAGCGCGGTCGTATTTCGGCCGAGGTCCAGGCCGCCTACGACAAGGCCC
This sequence comes from Pedococcus ginsenosidimutans, assembly GCF_039544395.1. Taxonomy (NCBI): domain Bacteria; kingdom Bacillati; phylum Actinomycetota; class Actinomycetes; order Micrococcales; family Intrasporangiaceae; genus Pedococcus; species Pedococcus ginsenosidimutans. The sequence continues at coordinate 271,139 of NZ_BAABLO010000001.1, read as the reverse complement.
ACTGAATCAGCTCGACAGCGCCTTCCAGCGGGTGGCATTCCGGGTGCAAACCCACGAATGCCACCCGCTGTGCCTTTGACCTGCACGAATACCGTGGATGATTCCCTCGGTGCGCTGGTCCGCTCCATTGCCCCGCACCTCCTCTGGCGCCTAGACGCCGCCATCGAACAGTCCCCGGACCTCCCGCTCGTGTGGACCGAGCTCTGCGCCTCGCCCGGACCCGCCACCGCCGGCTGGCGGGCGGCATTCACGACCGCCACCGAGCGCTACTACCGCACCGAGCCGCCGCCGGCCATGCCCGCCGCCTTCGTCCTGCAGTGGTGCCTCGAGGTCCCGGCGACCGTGGGCGCGGCGGCCGCGCTGCTCGGCCCGTGGGCGCTCGACCCCCGCACGACAGGGCTGAGCCTCGCGGTCGAGCCCACCGCGGCGTACCCGACGGCCGTGCGGCTGCGGTCGGCGGGCGAGGTCGTCGACGACCCCGTGCGCCGACTCGGGCTGGCGCGGGACGCCTACCTCGACGCCGGGCGGCAGCTCGCCGAGGGCTACCACCCGGGGGTCAACCTCGGACGCCACCAGCGCCTGTCGATGGTCGACGACCTCTGGGCGATGGCCGTGGCCCGGCTGCAGGGTCGGGGACCGGTCGAGCGCACATCGTGCTGCTACCTGTATGCCGTGCCGGGCACCCACGAGTGCGCGGGGTGCCCGCGCCTGCGCCGCCGCTGAACAGGGGCCCTGCAGCCCGCGCCGAGCCGGCCGCTGAGCCGGCCTCAGACCGGGCCTCAGACCGGGCCTCAGACCGGGCCTCAGAGCAGGTCGGCGACGAGGTCGCCGTCGGCCTCGAGCCGGTCGAGCACCTCGTCGAACATCAGCTGCTCGAGCTTCTTCCCCGCGGCCCCGGCCTCGACCTCGTCCCACGTGCGCGGGGCGGCCACGGTCGGGGTCTCCTTGCCGCGCAGGGAGTAGGGGCAGATGGTGGTCTTCGCCGCGACGTTCTGGCTCCAGTCGAGGAAGACCTTGCCCGGACGCAGCGACTTGGTCATCTTCCACACGACCAGGTCGGGGTGCTTCTTCGTCAGCTCCTGCGCCAGCTGCTGGGCGAGGTCACGGGTCTGGTCGGAGGTGAGGTCGCCCGGAAGGGCGGCATACAGCTGCATGCCCTTGCTGCCGCTGGTGACGGGGAACAGGTCCAGGCCCAGCTCACCGAGGCGGTCGCGGACCATGACGGCGACCCGTGCGCACTCGTGCAGCCCGGCCCCGGTGCCGGGGTCGAGGTCGATGACGAGCCGGTCCGGGTGCAGGCGCGCGCCGTCCTCGTCGACCTTCCACTGGGGCACGTGCAGCTCGATGGAGTTGAGGTTGACCAGGTAGGTCAGCTGGGCCAGGTCCTCGACCACGGGGTAGGTCACGTCGTCGACCTTGACCCGCGGCAGCCACGATGGCGCCCCGGAGGGCAGGTTCTTCTCGAAGAAGCTCTGGTCGCCGGTGCCGTGGGGCCAGCGCACCCGGGTCAGCGGCCGGGAGTCCAGCTGCGGCAGCAGCACCTCGGCGACCTGGGCGTAGTAGCTGAGGACCTCGCCCTTGGTCGTCTCGGTCGAGGGGTAGAGCAGCTTGTCCAGGCTCGTCAGCTTGAGCTTGCGGCCCTCGACGACGACCGAGGTGGTCTCACTCACCGCCCGCCTCCGCCCGCGCGTCGGCCAGCAGGTCCTCGGGGGTGAGGTCCGTGCGGACACCGAGGTAGGCCGGCTGGCGCAGCCGACCGTCGCGCGTCACCTCCAGCGTGCGGGCCTCGACCACCACGCGGGGCTCGACCCAGAAGGCGCCGTCGGCGTCGACGCGCGGTACGGGCGTGGCGAAGGGGGCCGAGTCGCGGGCGAGCGGCGCGAGGAGCCCCGCGAGCTCGCGTTGCGCCCTGCCCGCGATCCCCGAACCCATGCGGCCGGCGTACCTCCACCCCTGCGGGGTCGCCATGCCGAGCAGCACCGCACCGAGGCGGTCGGTGGTGCCCGTCTCCGGCCGCCAGCCGCCGACCACCGCGGACACCGTGGTGCGGTGCGGCGACTTGAGCCAGTCCGTGGAGCGCCGCCCCGGCAGGTACGGCGCGGAGAGCCGCTTGCTCACGACCCCCTCGAGCCCCTGCTCGCGGGTCGCCGCGAACAGCTCCTCGCCGTCGTCGTACACCGGTGGCACCTGCCAGTGGCGGCCGCGCAGGTCGAGGCGCTCGAGCAGCTCCCGCCGGGCCGACAGCGGCTGGGTCGTGAGGTCGGCGCCGTACAGCCGCAACAGGTCGAACACCATGAGCGTCACCGGTCGCACCGCGGACAGCCGCTCGGCCTTGCGACGGTCGCGGACGTGCATGCGGTCGGCGAGTGCGCCGAAGGACGGGCGACCGCCGTCGAGGGCGACCACCTCGCCGTCGAGGAGCATGTCGTCGTAGAGGTCGGCCAGGGGCGCCAGCTCGGGGTAGCTCGCGGTCACGTCGTTGCCGGCTCGCGACGTCAGCGTGAGCCGGCCGTCGCTGATGTCGGCGAGCACCCGCATGCCGTCCCACTTCACCTCGTGCACCCAGTCCCCACCGTGGGGGATCGAGGTGGCCGGGGTGGCCAGCATGGGGCGCATGGGGCCATCCTGACGCATAGGCTCTGCCGTGGAAGGCAACCGGGACGAGGAGCGTGGGGCATGCGAGCGATCTGGAAGGGCGCAGTGTCCTTCGGGCTGGTCAACGTACCGATCCGGCTGTACTCCGCCACCGAGAACCACGACGTGCAGTTCCGCCAGGTCCACCGCGAGGACGGCGGCCGCATCAAGTACCAGCGGATCTGCAGCATCGACGGCGAGGTCGTGTCCTACGACGACATCGCCAAGGGCTACGAGACCGAGGACGGCGACATGGTCGTCCTCACCGACGAGGACTTCAAGGACCTGCCCTCGCGCAGCTCCAAGGAGATCGCGGTCGAGAAGTTCGTGCCGGCCGACCAGATCGACCCGATGCTGCTCGACAAGTGCTACTACCTCGAGCCCGACAAGGCGTCCACCAAGCCCTACGTCCTGCTCCGGGACGCGCTCGAGAAGGAGAACCGCATGGCTGTGGTCTCCGTCTCCATCCGCACCCGGATGACGATGGCCGTGCTGCGGGTCCGCGACGGCGTCATCGTCATGCAGACGATGTTGTGGCCGGACGAGATCCGCAAGCCCGACTTCGCCCACCTCGACGACGAGGGCAAGGCCACCAAGCAGGAGCTCGCGATGGCCGACCTGCTCATCGAGCAGCTCGCCGGCGACTACGAGCCGGACGAGTACGAGGACGACTACGCCCTCGCGTTGCAGTCGCTCGTCAAGGCCAAGGTCGAGGGCGGCGAGGTGCGCGTGGCCGAGGAGTCCAAGGACGAGTCGGGCGAGGTGGTCGATCTGCTCGCCGCGCTGAAGAAGTCCGTGGACAAGGCCAAGGCCGCCCGTGGCGAGTCGACGTCGGACGAGAAGCCGGCGGCGAAGAAGGCCGCGGCCAAGAAGACGACGGCGAAGAAGACCACCGCCAAGAAGACCGCGAAGAAGGCCAGCTGAGTGGCGACCTCCACGACCGGGATGCCCACGCAGGACGACTGCGACATCGTCAGGGACTGCGAGCTGGCCCTGCTCACCGGTGCCGTCCGTGGTGACCGCGCCTCGGCGGTCCTCCTGCTGCACGAGGACTTCCACGAGTTCGGCGCGTCCGGCGTGGTGTGGGACCGCGAGTCCATCCTCGACATGATGGAGGAGGAGGCCGCCGACGGCCGGGTCGACATCAAGGCCGAGGACCTCGTCACCTCGGCGCTCGGGCCCGGCGTCGTCCTGGTCACCTACGACTCGGTCACCCCGACCCGGCGGGCCCACCGCAGCTCGGTCTGGGTCCGTGAGCGCGGCCGCTGGCAGGTGCGCCACCACCAGGGCACGGTCGTCGCGGACCGCGCCTCGGGGCCCACGGCATGATCGAGATCCTCGACGCCACCGAGGTCGATCGCGCTCGCCGCACGGGTGCGCTGGTGGGCGACATCCTCCAGTCCCTGAGGGGGCGCAGCGTCGCCGGCACCAACCTGCTCGACATCGACAGTTGGGCCCGCGACATGGTCCTCGAGGCCGGTGCGGAGTCCTGCTACGTCGACTACGAGCCGTCCTTCGGGCGCGGACCCTTCGGCCACTACATCTGCACGTCGCTCAACGACGCCGTCCTGCACGGGCTCCCGCACGACCGCGTCCTCGCCGACGGTGACCTGCTGTCGCTCGACCTCGCGGTCTCCCTCGACGGCGTCGTCGCCGACTCGGCCATCAGCTTCGTCATCGGCGGGAAGCCATCCGCGGCGGACGCCGCGTTGGTCGGTGCGACCGAGCGCGCGCTGCGGGCAGGGATCGCGGCGGCTGGGCCAGGCGCCCGCCTCGGCGACGTGTCCCATGCGATCGGCGCGGTCCTCGGCGAGGCGGGGTACGCCGTGAACACCGAGTTCGGGGGGCACGGCGTCGGCTCGACGATGCACCAGGACCCACACGTCCCCAACACCGGACGACCGGGCCGGGGCTACGTCCTGCGCCCCGGCCTGCTGCTGGCCCTCGAGCCGTGGGTCATGGCCGACACCGCCGAGCTCGTCATCGACCCCGACGGGTGGACCCTGCGCAGCGCCACCGGGTGCCGCACCGCGCACAGCGAGCACACGGTGGCCATCACCGAGGACGGCGTCGAGGTCCTGACCCTGCCGACGACCTGAACCTGACGACCTGAACCTGACGACCCGGGCCTGCCGACGACCCAGGCCTGACGAACAGGGCCCGACGAAACGGTGGCGATGCCCTGCGGGGGAGTACTGTGCCGAGCAGCGCCGCGCAGTGAAGGGCCGGCGCCCGGCGGAGGGGTGTTCGCGATGGGGCGAGCAGTGCAGTTCCTTGGGGCGTGGATGGTCTTGGGTGCGGCCCTGCTGACGGGCCAGGGGGTGGCATCGGCGGAGCAGGCGCCAGCGCCGTTCCCACCCGGGCCACGTGCCCTACGGGTGGGAACGTCCGAGGTGCGCGCGGCCGCCGACTTCGACGCGGGCTTGGCCTTCGACATCCCTGCTGCACAGGTTCCGCCCGGGAGCTGGGTCCTGCTCACGCCGAGCTACGCCGTGAAGGGAACCCCGCCGGCCGGGGCTGATCTCGGCTTCAGCGTCACCTACCCCAAAGGCCTGGCGGTCGAGGCATCCAACGGTCAGTGCACCGTCTCCGCAGCGACACGGACCGTGCACTGCACCAGCCCCGCGGAAGGGGCCAGGCCGCAGATGAGGGTGACGGTGGACCCGGCCGCGGCAGCGGGCCAGGTGCTGGACCTCACGGCAACGGTCGACCCGGTGCCGGGCGACTCCGACCCCAGTGACGACGTGGCCACGGCGACCGTGACCGTGGTCCCGCTGGAGGCGCACGTGGACGTGACTGCGCCGGCCACCGCGCGGGAGGGCCAGGTGTTCACGGTCGTGGTGCACCTGCGAAACGACGGTGACGTCGCGGTGGGCGACGAGTTCCGGGGCTCCGTCATCATGAGCGACTCGGGGCCGGGCGGGGGTGGGGAGCTGTTCCGCTGGGTCTCCCTGCCACCGACCTGCGGCACCGATCCGGCCTCCTACCAGTGCGGTGCAGGTGGGACCGTGCCTCCTGGGGGGACGAAGACGTACAGCTTCCGGCTCGAGGCGCTGTCCGGTGCCGCGGGGAGGGTGTTCACGATGTCGGCTCGCTGGGACCCGACCGCGACGACGCAGCTGCAGGATGCGGTGCGCGTCCGGATCCTGCCCGCCGCGGTGGTGGCCCGGCCCGTGGCCGGCGGCGCGCCCCGTGCCGACACCCCCGTCGTCCCGGCGGACACGGCGCCTGCCCGGCCGGAGCTGGCCGCCACGGGTTCGAACGGCGTGCTCCTCGGTCTCCTCGGCTCCGGCCTGCTCGGCGTGGGCCTGGTGCTCCGGCGCCTCGGCCCGAACCGCAGCCGCCTCCCGCGCACCCCGGCGTGACGGGGATCGTGCGCGGGGTGGTCGGCAGTTCGGGCCGACGTCCCCGCTAGGCGTTCTCCTTGCGGAAGGTCGCGGTACCCCAGGCCACGGCGGCGACGAACAGCACGGCAGCCCACACCGAGCCCCAGACCATGGGCGAGGTGGCGAAGTCGCCGGCGAACGCCGTACGCACCGCGTCCACGACCCAGCGGAACGGCATCCAGTCCGAGACGTTGAGCAGCCACTTGGGGCCGATCGTCATGGGCAGCAGGATCCCGGACAGCAGCAGCACGGGCATCATCACCATGTTGATGACCGGGGCCATGACGTCCTCGGACTTGGTCGTCAGCGCGAGCGCGTTGGAGGCCGCGGCGCAGGCGCCGCCGACGAGCAGGGTCAGCAGGATGCCGAAGACGATTCCGGCGGCCGAGCCGCGCATCCCCATCACGTAGCCGAGGCCGACGAGGATGAGGGCCTGCACGAGCAGCTGCAGGATGTCGCGGACGAGGCGACCGACCAGCAGGGCCGTGCGGCTCGCAGGGGTGACGCGCTCGGCCTCGATGACCCCCTCGCGCCACTCGCCGATGAGGCTGAACCCGGCGAAGAAGGCGCCGAAGATGCCGAGCTGGACGAGCATGCCGGGCACGAAGAACGTGTAGGCGTTGGTCGCCCCGAACTGGGTGATGAGCGGCTTGAGGAGCGGGCCGAACAGCAGCAGGTAGAGGATCGGCTGGAGCATGCCGATGATGACCCACGCGGGGTTGCGCAGGTTCATCCGCAGCTGGCGGCGGAAGACGATGTAGGACTCACGCAGGAAGCGCATCGGTCAGATCCCCTTCTCGGAGGTCGAGCCGGCGGCGCCGGCGGGGTCGGTCTCGGCGGCGTCGCGCAGCGAGCGGCCGGTGAGGGTGAGGAAGACGTCGTCGAGGGTCGGGCGGTGCACCTCGATGGACTCGAGGGCGATGTCGGCGTCGTGCAGGTCGCGCAGCAGCCCCGGCACCGCCTTCCCGGCCCGCTGGACCCGGCCGCGGACGTGGTTGCCGTCGATCTCGACCCCCTGGAGCCCGTGGCGCGGGGCCTCGGCGATCGCGTCGAGGCGCTGGGCCGCAGCGGCGACGAGGTCTGCGTCCGAGACCTCGAGGTCGACGAGGTCTCCGGCCACCTGGGCCTTGAGGTTGTCGGAGGTGTCGGCCGCGACGATCCTGCCGTGGTCGATGATGAGGATCCGGTCGCTGAGGGCGTCGGCCTCGTCGAGGTAGTGGGTCGTGAGGAACACCGTCGCCCCACGCCTGCGGCGCAGGTCGGCGATGTGCTCCCACAGGTTGGCGCGGGCCTGGGGGTCCAGGCCGGTGGTGGGCTCGTCGAGGAAGACCAGCGACGGCTCGTGGATCAGGCCCATGACGATGTCGAGGCGGCGGCGCTGTCCACCCGACATGTTCTTCGGCATGCGGGTCCACAGGCCCTCGAGGTCGAGCTGGGAGAACAGCTCCTTGCCGCGGGCCGTCGCCTCGGCACCCTTCATCCCGTAGAGCATCCCGTGGTCGACGACCTCGTCCCCGGCCCGCGCGCTGCTGAACGCGCCACCTGCCTGCGAGACGTAGCCGATGCTGCGGCGCACCTGCTCCGGCTCGCGCACCACGTCGTACCCCGCGACCGTCGCCTCGCCGGCGGTCGGGCGCAGCAGCGTCGTCAGCATGCGCAGCGTCGTGGTCTTGCCCGCGCCGTTGGGGCCGAGGAACCCGACGACCTCACCCTCGGCCACGTCGAGGTCGACGCCGTCGACGGCGCGCACCTCGGTCTTCTTCCTGCCGTCCCGTGCCTGGAAGGTCTGCACGAGCCCCCGCGCATGGATCATCACTCGCTCCTCTGGTCTGGTGCGCCACAGTGTCCACCACCGCACCGACAGCGGCGATGGGGTTTCTCCACACCGGTAGACCCCCGAGCCCGGCAGAACTCATCGCCCTGCCGCATGATGGGGCGCATGCCCGAAGGCCACACGCTGTACCGCCTCGCCCGCGACCTCGACACGGCCTTCCGCGGCACCCGACCGCAGGCGAGCAGCCCCCAGGGCAGGTTCGCCGCCGGTGCCGCCCTGCTGTCGGGCCACACGTTCCTGCACGCGACGTCGTGGGGTAAGCACCTGTTCGCCGAGTTCGAGGGCGACGCGTGGCTGCACGTGCACCTTGGCCTCATCGGGACCTTCACCATCGACCAGGTGGCCTACACCGGTGAGCTGCCGGTGGTCGGCCAGGTGCGCCTGCGCCTCGCGAACGACGCCCACGTGGCAGATCTGCGCGGGCCGAACCTGTGCGCGGTGATCACCCCCGAGCAGGTCGAGTCGGTCACGGCGCGCCTCGGCCCCGACCCGCTGCGCCCCGAACCCGACCCCGAGCTCGCCTGGCGCAAGATCTCGAGGTCCGCGCGGTCGGTGGCCGAGCTGCTCATGGACCAGGCGGTGCTCGCCGGCGTGGGGAACGTCTACCGCTGCGAGGTGCTGTTCCGGCAGCGCATCGACCCGTTCCGCCCGGGCAAGGAGCTGCGCCGCACCAGCTGGGACGCCATCTGGCTCGACCTCGTCGACCTGCTCCCGCTCGGGGTGGCCACCGGCAAGATCGTCACCGTCGCCGAGCAGGTCGAGCAGGTCAGGGCGGAGCTGGCCGCCGGCCGCGTCGACCCCCTGACGACGCGGACGTCCTACGTCTACAAGCGCCAGGGCGAGCCCTGCCGTGTCTGCGGCTCGCGGATCCGCACGCGCGAGGTGGCGGGCCGCACCCTGTACTGGTGCGGTCGCTGCCAGCGTCGCCGCTGACCGGCGCCGGCGCCAACGTGTGGGCGCGCGCCGAGCGCCACCGCCGCTGAGCCGGCGTCGTCCAGTGACGTCCGGCTAGCCGGGGTACGGCGCCCAGCGCACCCCCAGCGCCAGCCCGGCGAGCAGCACCAGTGCCGCCAGCGCCGCGAACGCCGCGCTGACGTCCAGCTGCTGCTCCTGCGTCTGCACGTGCTTCGGCAGGTCGGCGAGGACGCCCTGCAGCTGGCCCGCGTCACTCGCCGCGAAGTACTCGCCCCCGGTGGTCGTCGCCACCTCGCGCAGGGCCTGCTCGTCGACGACCAGGAAGTTGCGTCCGCCGGGCCCGATCCCGCTGAGCCCCTGCCCGGGGCCGTCGTAGAGGCCGCCCCCGAGCTGGTCGCGGGTGCAGACCATCTGGGTGGGCTCGGTCGTGCCGAAGCCGATCGGGTAGACGCGCACACCCCGCGCGGCGGCCTGGGTGGCCGCCTCCTGGGGGGTCACGCCGCGGGTGTTGGCGCCGTCGGTGAGCAGCACCACGATCTCCGGGGCGGTGCGCGCTGCCCTCGGTGCGGGGGTGCCGGGAAGGGGCGTGCCCGTCGACGGGCCGCCGTTCCAGGGGGCCCCGGGAGCTCCCGGGGTGGTCGAGGTCGTGCCGCTGGTGTCCGCGGGGGCGACGTCGGGGTTGATCTCGGCGATCGCGTCGATGGACTTCAGGATGGCCGCGCCGATGGTGGTGCCGCGGCCCGTGGTGAGCCCGTCCACCGCCTTGCGCAGCTCGGCGTGGTCGGTCGTCGGGGGCACGGCGACCTGGGCGAAGCCGGAGAACACCACCAGGCCGATGCGGGTCCGGTCGTCCTGCTTCTCGATGAAGGTCCGCACGGCGTCCTGCGCAGCGGCGAGGCGGTTGGGGCTGACGTCGGTCGCGCACATCGAGCCCGAGACGTCGACCGCGAGGATGACCGCGGAGCTGGACACGGGTACCTGCGCCCGGACCTGCGGACGCGAGCCCGCCACGGCGAGCAGGGCGAGGCTGGCGAGCACCAGCCCGATCGGGACGTGCCGGCGCCAGGTGCGCTGCCTCGGCAGGGCCGACCTGATGAGGGAGATGCTCGAGAACGCAACAGCCTGCCGGCGCCGGCGGCGCAGCTGCCACACGTACACCGCGACGAGGGCGGGCACGGTGAGCAGGGCCACCAGGACGTAGGGGAGGCCGAAGGACACCGGACCGGGCACCTAGACCACCCGCCCCGAACGCAGCACCGAGACCCCCGCGCCCAGCAGGAGCAGTGCCGCGGCCACCGCGGCGAACCACGAGGTGACCTCACGCTCGCGGGTGCGGGCCGTCCACGCCAGGTCGATCGAGCTGTACACCTTGGCGAGCGAGCCGGCGTCGGACGCCGCGTAGTAGGCGCCGTCGGTGGTCGCGGCGATCTGCTTCAGGGTCGCCTCGTCCAGGGCCGTCGAGACCTGGAACCCGTCGACCTGCAGGACCGTGCCGCGGGTGCTGCCCATGCCGATGGCGTAGACCTTCACCCCGGCGCTGGAGGCGAGGTCGGCGACCTCCTTGGGGTCGGGGTCGGTCGTGTTCTCGCCGTCGGAGAGCAGGACGATGGCCGCGGACGCGTAGTAGCCGATGTCGGCGTCGTCGCCGGCGCCCGGCTCCGCGCCCACCTCCACGGGCTTGCCCGCGATGGCGCTCAGGGAGGAGACGATGCCTCGGCCGACGGCGGTGCCCCCCTGGGGGGTGAGCCGGTCGATCGCGGCGAGTACCGCGCGGCGGTCGTCGGTCGGCTGCTGGGACACCACCGCGCTGTCACCGAAGGCCACCACCCCGATCCGGATCGACGACGGCTGCCGGCCGACGAAGGTGCGGGCGGCAGCCTTCGCCGCGTCCAGCCTCGTGGGGGCCACGTCGGTCGCCGCCATGCTGGTCGACACGTCGAACGCGAGCACCACGGTGCCCTCGCGGTGCGGCTCGGCGACGCTCGTCGTGGGGCGGGCCAGCGACACGATGAGCACCGTCAGGGCCGCGAGCACCAGCGCGGGTGCGAGGTGCCTGCCCCGACCCGCCCGCGACGTGCCGACCCCCAGGGGTACGAGGCCGAGGGCCCCGAGCTCGGCGCGCCGGCGGTCGCGCGCCCGGTGCTGTGCGCGGTACGCCAGGACGAGCGCTGGCACCGCGAGCAGGCCCAGGAGCATCCACGGCCACATGAAGCTCATCGCCGCTGCTGCCTTCGCAGGTGCGAGATCCGCGCCAGGGCGCGCACGAGGTCCTCGTCCGTGGCCACGGTGTGTACCTGGGTACCTGCTCGCCGCGCTGCCGCGAGCAGGGCGTCCTGCCGCTCGGTGGCGGCGGCGCGCAGCCGCGCACGGAACACGGGGTCGTCGGTGTCCACGAAGATCTGCTCGCCGGTCTCGGCGTCCTCGACGTAGACCATCCCCACCGCCGGGAGCTCGGACTCCCGCGGGTCGACCACCTGGATCGCGACGACGTCGTGGCGCCGGGCGAGCAGCGAGAGGTGGCGTTCCCAGCCTGGCTGGGTGATGAAGTCGGAGACGACGACCACGAGCGAACGGCGCCGGGCGAGCCCCAGCCCCGCCCTCAGCAGCACGGACAGGTCGGTGGTGGTCCGCGCCCCACCCGTCGACGGCGGGCGCAGCAGCGCCTCGGCGATGCGCAGGACGTGGTTGCGGCCCTGGCCCGGCGGGACCACGTCGACCCGGTCGTCGAAGAGTGCCGCACCGATGCGGTTGCCGCCGCGGGACAGCACGTGGGCGAGGGTCGTGGCCACCTCGGCGACGACGAGGGACTTCTGCCGGTCGACCGGCCCGAAACCCATCGAGGCCGACCGGTCGAGCAGCAACCAGCAGGTGACCTCCCGGTCCTCGACGTACTCCCGCACGTACGGCGTGTCCATCCTCGCCGTGACGTTCCAGTCCAGGTGGCGCAGGTCGTCGCCGGGGGTGTACTCGCGCAGGTCGGTGAAGTCGACGCCCGTCCCGCGGAAGAGCGTCCGGTAGTCGCCCTGGAGCCGTCCGTCGAGCCGGCGCACGACGCGCCACTCGAGGCGCCGCAGCAGCGACTCGGCGGTGAGGGCGGAGGTCCCCGCGGGGCGGGGGGAGGCGGTCAGCGCGGGCCGGTGTTCCACGTGGCCTCGCTCGGCTGGGGCCGCCGCTCGCGCAGCGGCACGTCGGGCATGGACACCGTCGCCACGACCGGCTCGAGCACGTCGTCCGCGCCGATGCCCTCGGCGAGCGCCTCGTACGACAGGACCAGGCGGTGGCGCATGACGTCGAAGGCGAGGTCGCGCACGTCCTGCGGACGGGCGAAGTCACGACCGCGCAGGAACGCCAGGGCCTTCGCCGCGAGCACCAGGTTGATCGACGCGCGCGGGCTCGCCCCGAAGGTGAGGTACCGCGCGAGGTCGGGCAGCCCGACCGAGGCCGGCGCCCGCGTCGCCCCCACCAGCCGGACCGCGTACTCGATGACCGCCGGGTCGACGTAGACCGCGTCCGCGCGGCGCTGGTACTCCACGAGCTGCCCGGGCTCGAGCACCCTCTGGGTCGCCTCGATCGTCGAGGTCATCCGCTCGACGACGACGAACTCCTCCGACGGCGTGGGGTAGCCGATGACGGTCTTGAGCATGAACCGGTCGACCTGGGCCTCGGGCAGGGCGTAGGTGCCCTCGGACTCGATGGGGTTCTGGGTGGCCATGACCAGGAACGGGTCCGGGGCCGGGTAGGTCTCGCGCCCGATCGTCACCTGCCGCTCCTGCATGACCTCCAGCAGGGCGCTCTGCACCTTCGCCGGGGCGCGGTTGATCTCGTCGGCGAGGACCAGGTTGGCGAACACCGGCCCGAGCGAGACCTGGAACTCGCCGTCCTTCTGGTTGTAGATGCGCGTCCCGATGACGTCGGCCGGCACCAGGTCGGGGGTGAACTGGATCCGCTGGAACTCCCCGCCGATCGCCTGGGCCAGCGTCCGGACGGCCATCGTCTTGGCCAGCCCCGGCACACCCTCGACGAGCAGGTGCCCGCGTGCCAGCAGCGCCACCAACATCCGCTCGATGAGCAGGTCCTGGCCGACGATCGTCTTCTTCACCTCGTAGAGCGCCAGCTCCAGGGGGTGCTGCTGTCGGCCGGGCTGGGGACGGTGCGGGTCCATGGGGTCTCCTGGTCGGTCGGTCGGGCGGCGCTGGTTGCTGGGTCGGGAGGGCGGTGGTGGTGGCTGGTCGGTCGGGCGGCGGTGGTGGCTACTGCGGCGGGCTGCCGGCCACGCCGCCGGCCGTCGCGATGGGCACGGCGAAGCCGATGCCGACGAAGAAGCTCTGCTCGGAGGGGTTGGCCAGGCCGGTCACGATGCCGACGACCTGGCCGTCCCGGTTGAGCAGCGGCCCACCCGAGTTGCCGGGGTTGACGGCCGCGTCGAACTGGATGAGGCCCGCGAGCGTGCGGCCGCTTCCGACGCGGATGCTCCGGTCGACCGCCGAGACCACCCCTCCGCTCAGCGACTCCGTGAGCCCGAGGGGGTGGCCGAGCGGGAAGACCTCGTCACCCACCTGGGGCGCCCCGCCGAGCACGGCGGGGACGACGACCTTGGGGAGCGACGACGCGGTGAGGACGGCAGTGTCGCTGGAGGCTGCCTGCTCCGCGACCCTGGCGCTCGACTCGGTGCCGTCGGCGAAGCTCACGCGGATCGTGTCGGCCCCGTCGACCACGTGCAGGGCGGTGAGGATCGCGCCGTCGGCGCTCACGACCACGCCCGCACCGGTGCCGTTCTGGGCGCCGCCCGCCCCGACGCCCGTCGTCCGGATGACCACGAGGGAGGGCAGCGCGGCCCGGTACGCGGTCGTGGCGTCGGTGGGGGACTTGCGTGCCTGCTCCTGCGCGGCGGCGATGCCCTTCTGCACGCTCCGGTCGACGTCGGCCTGGGTGAGGACGGGCGTACCGGGTCCCTGCAGGAGGGCCGTGGCGACGAGGGCGAGCCCGGCCAGGAGCAGGACCGCGGCGAGGGCGAGCAGCTTCCTCGGGAACCGTCTCCCGGCGCGGCCGGTCGCGTCGTCCTCCTGCCCTGCAGGGGTGCCGACGGCCGACGGTGCAGGCACCGGGTCCACCTTTGCGAGCGTACGTCCGATCCACCCGGGCGGACACCGGGTCGTGGGATCCCGTCGGCTTTCACGGCAAACTCTCAGGTTGGTTCGCAGCGAGCGGTCGGCGACCGCCGGCCTTGGGGGTGCGTCGGCGGTCCGGCGAGGTCGTACATTGACCGCCATGGACAACGTCGTCTCGTCGGTGGAGGAGCTGCGGGCCCTGCAGCTGGACCGGATGCGCTGGAGCCTCGCGCACGCGTACGCCAACGTCCCCCACTACCGAGCCGCGTTCGACGCCGCCGGGGTCCACCCGGACGACGTGCGCGAGCTGGCCGACCTCGCCCGCTTCCCGTTCACGGCCAAGGCCGACCTGCGCGACAACTACCCGTTCGGCATGTTCGCGGTGCCCCGCGAGCAGGTGTCACGCATCCACGCCTCGAGCGGGACGACCGGTCGGCCCACCGTGGTCGGCTACACCCGCGAGGACATCGACACCTGGGCGGAGGTGATGGCGCGCTCCATCGAGGCCGCGGGTGGCCGACCGGGCGACATGGTCCACATCGCCTACGGCTACGGGCTGTTCACCGGCGGCATGGGCGCCCACTACGGCGCCGAACGCCTCGGCTGCACTGTGGTCCCGGTCAGCGGCGGCATGACCGAGCGGCAGGTGCAGCTCATCCGCGACTTCGAGCCGCGCGTGATCATGGTGACCCCGTCCTACTTCCTGGCGATCCTCGACGAGATGGAGGCCCAGGGCATCGACCCCAAGGACACCTCGCTCGAGATCGGGATCTTCGGGGCCGAGCCCTGGACCCAGCAGATGCGCGAGGAGGTGGAGCGCCGCAGCAACCTGCGCGCCGTCGACATCTACGGCCTGTCCGAGGTGATGGGCCCGGGCGTCTCCCAGGAGTCCGGGCAGACCCAGGACGGGCTGCACATCTGGGAGGACCACTTCTACCCCGAGGTCGTCGACCCCGTCACCGGTGAGGTGCTGCCCGACGGCGAGGAGGGGGAGCTGGTCTTCACCTCATTGACCAAGCAGGCGATGCCGGTGGTGCGGTACCGGACCCGCGACCTCACCACCCTCATGCCGGGCACGGCCCACCCGCAGTTCCGCCGGATGGCGAAGGTGACCGGCCGGACCGACGACATGATGATCGTGCGCGGTGTCAACGTCTTCCCCTCGCAGATCGAGGAGCAGCTGCTCGCAGTGGAGGGGCTGACCCCGCACTACCTGTGCGTGCTCACCCGCCCCGGCCGGATGGACGAGCTGACGGTCCAGGTGGAGGCCGCCTCGGCGTCGTCCAGCGAGCAGGAGCGGGCCGGTATGGCTCGAGCCCTCGCCACCCGGGTCAAGGACCGAGTCGGGGTGACGGTCGCCGTCGAGGTGCTGGCGCCGCACGCCCTCGAACGCTCGCTCGGCAAGGCCAAGCGGATCAGCGACCAGCGACACCTGCGCTAGCCGCAAGGCCCCGTACCCCGCGAACTTTCGGCCACTCGCCCGGGAGCCGGCGCCCACCCACCCGTACTCGGCGCAACTTTCGGCCACTCGCCCGGGAGCCGAAGCCCGCCCGCCCGTACTCGGCGCAACTTTCGGCCACTCGCCCGGTTCCGCCCTGAGCGGACGACGCTGGCTTCGTCTTCGTAATCTTGTAATCATCGTTACATGGCAACGAAGACAACAGCGGAAGCCTGGCTGGCCGGCCGACTCCCCACTGACTGGTTCACCGGCCCCGTCGAGGTCACCCGCGACCGCGACGAGCTCCTCGTGGTGGGCACCCTGGCGGCGCCCGACCTCGACACCGACGACGACACCGAGCGCGAGATCGCCGCCCGGGGGCGTATCGCGTCCTTCCGCGAGGACACGCGCGAGCGCCGTATCGAGATCGCGCGCGAGCTCGAGCACCTCTCCGGCCGCAAGGTCTCCTGGGGTGTGCGCATCGGCGACACCGAGGTGCTCTTCACGCACCTCGCCGCCCCCGTCATGACCCGGCTGCGCCAGCCGGAGCGCAAGGTCCTCGACACCCTCGTCGAGGCCGGCGTCGCCCGGTCGCGCTCGGAGGCCCTCGCCTGGTGCGTGCGCCTCGTCGGCGAGAAGTCCGACAGCTGGCTCGCCGAGCTGAGGCAGGCGATGGAGCACGTCGACGAGGTGCGCCGCAAGGGCCCGGCGGCCTGACGAGGCGGCATCCGTCCGCTCACGGCGAACATGAGCCGACTCGGCTCAGGGTCGGGAACAGGGGTGCAGGGCCCCGCGTTCCACCGACAAGCGTCGCGGCAGGCACCACGCGCGCGGCCTGAAAGCGTCCCGATCGGGTATCGGTCGCCGGAAGGCGTGAGCGGGGTGCGTGTCGCACGGATAGCATCGAGGTGATCTCGATAGGCAGGAGCAGAAGAGATGTTTGAACGGTTCACCGACCGGGCCCGCCGGGTGGTCGTGCTTGCGCAGGAAGAAGCGCGCATGCTCAACCACAACTACATCGGGACGGAGCACATCCTGCTCGGCCTCATCCACGAGGGTGAAGGCGTCGCCTCCAAGGCTCTGGAGAGCCTCGGTATCTCGCTGGAGTCCGTCCGCGAGCAGGTGCAGGAGATCATCGGCCAGGGGCAGCAGGCCCCGAGCGGCCACATTCCCTTCACGCCCCGGGCGAAGAAGGTCCTCGAGCTCAGCCTCCGCGAGGCGCTGCAGCTCGGCCACAACTACATCGGCACCGAGCACATCCTGCTCGGTCTCATCCGCGAGGGTGAGGGCGTCGCCGCGCAGGTCCTCGTCAAGCTCGGGGCCGACCTCAACCGGGTGCGCCAGCAGGTCATCCAGCTGATCTCGGGCTACCAGGGCAAGGAGGGCCAGGCCGCTGGTGTCGGCGGCGGCGTTCAGCAGGAGGGCACCCCCGCGGGGTCGCTCGTGCTCGACCAGTTCGGGCGAAACCTCACCATGGCCGCCCGCGAGGGCAAGCTCGACCCGGTCATCGGGCGCGAGAAGGAGATCGAGCGGGTCATGCAGGTGCTGTCCCGCCGCACCAAGAACAACCCGGTGCTGATCGGTGAGCCCGGCGTCGGCAAGACCGCAGTCGTCGAGGGCCTGGCGCAGGACATCGTCAAGGGCGAGGTGCCCGAGACCCTCAAGGACAAGCAGCTCTACACCCTCGACCTCGGCGCGCTCGTGGCCGGCAGCCGCTACCGCGGTGACTTCGAGGAGCGGCTGAAGAAGGTCCTCAAGGAGATCCGCACCCGCGGCGACATCATCCTGTTCATCGACGAGATCCACACCCTCGTGGGTGCGGGTGCCGCCGAGGGCGCGATCGACGCCGCCAGCATCCTCAAGCCGATGCTGGCCCGCGGCGAGCTCCAGACCATCGGCGCGACCACGCTCGACGAGTACCGCAAGCACATCGAGAAGGACTCGGCGCTGGAGCGCCGCTTCCAGCCGATCCAGGTCGCCGAGCCCACGCTCAGCCACGCGATCGAGATCCTCAAGGGCCTGCGCGACCGCTACGAGGCGCACCACCGGGTGTCCATCACCGACGGTGCCCTCGTCTCCGCGGCCAACCTCGCCGACCGCTACATCAACGACCGCTTCCTGCCGGACAAGGCGATCGACCTCATCGACGAGGCGGGCGCGCGCTTGCGCATCCGCCGGATGACCGCTCCGCCGGACCTGCGGGAGTTCGACGAGAAGATCGCCGCCGTGCGCCTCGAGAAGGAGTCGGCCATCGACGGCCAGGACTTCGAGAAGGCCGCCAGCCTGCGCGACGACGAGAAGAAGCTCCTCGCCCAGAAGGCGGAGCGCGAGTCGCAGTGGAAGTCCGGCGACATGGACGTCGTGGCCGAGGTCGACGAGGAGCTCATCGCCGAGGTCCTGGCTGCCAGCACCGGCATCCCGGTCTTCAAGCTCACCGAGGAGGAGTCCTCGCGACTGCTCCACATGGAGGACGAGCTGCACAAGCGCATCGTCGGCATGGACGACGCCATCAAGGCGCTGTCGCAGGCGATCCGCCGCACCCGGGCCGGCCTGAAGGACCCGCGTCGACCCGGTGGCTCGTTCATCTTCGCCGGCCCCACGGGTGTCGGTAAGACCGAGCTCGCCAAGACGCTGGCCGAGTTCCTCTTCGGCGACGAGGACAGCCTCATCCAGCTCGACATGAGCGAGTTCTCCGAGAAGCACACCGTTTCGCGGCTGTTCGGCTCGCCTCCCGGCTACGTCGGCTACGAAGAGGGCGGCCAGCTCACCGAGAAGGTGCGCCGCAAGCCGTTCTCCGTGGTGCTGTTCGACGAGGTCGAGAAGGCCCACCCGGACATCTTCAACTCGCTGCTGCAGGTGCTCGAGGACGGCCGCCTCACCGACTCCCAGGGTCGGATGGTCGACTTCAAGAACACGGTCATCATCATGACGACCAACCTCGGCACGCGGGACATCTCCAAGGGTTCGCTCGGCTTCTCGGCCGGTGCGGACACCCGCAGCGACTACGAGCGGATGAAGAACAAGGTCACGGACGAGCTCAAGCAGCACTTCCGTCCCGAGTTCCTCAACCGTGTCGACGACACGATCGTCTTCCCCCAGCTCACGCAGGAGGAGATCGTCGCGATCGTCGACCTCGAGATCGCCAAGCTCGACAAGCGCCTCAAGGACAAGGACATGGGCATCGAGCTCACGACCGAGGCCAAGAACGCGCTGGCCAAGAAGGGCTACGACCCCGTGCTCGGTGCGCGCCCGCTGCGCCGCACCATCCAGCGCGAGATCGAGGACGTCCTGTCCGAGAAGATCCTGTACGGCGAGCTGAAGGCGGGCGAGCTGGTGCTCGTCAACGCCGACGGCGAGGGCAAGTCGGCGACGTTCACCTTCGTCGGCACGCCGCACCCGAGCGGGATCGAGCTCCCCGTCGTCGAGACGGTGGGCGACTCCTCGGAGTGACCTCGCGTACGGCGCGCGGGTGACCGCGCGCCGTACCGCAACGCCAGAGGGCGGCACCCCAGCCGGGGTGCCGCCCTCTCGCGTCGGTGGGTGTGGGTCAGCCCAGGCGGTCGAGCATCTCGCGCATGGCCCGGATCTGCACGGACTGGGTCACGTGGATCTCGTCGCCCATCTGCGTGACGACGTCGTCGGTGCCGTCGCGGTGCTGCTGCACCACCATCGCCAGCGCGCCCTGGTGGTGGGCGGTCATGAGCCGCAACCACATCCGGTCCGCCTCGCTGCCGGTGGCCTTGGCGAGCTGGGCCAGCTGCGCCTGTGTCGCCATGCCCGGCATGCCGGTGTGCTCGTGGGAGGCGCCGGCGCCGTACTGCGGGTCCTTGGCCTGCGGGGGCACGTCCTGGCCGTGGTCCTCGAGCCAGCGGGCCATGGCGCCGATCTCCGGCCGCTGCTCGTCGGCGATGCGGGCAGCGAGCGCCTTGACCTCGGTGTCGACGAGGCGGTCCTGCACCAACGAGACCATGACGATGGCCTGGGCGTGGTGGACCACCATGTCCTGCATGAAGCGCACGTCGGCCTCCCGCGGGGCGGCGGTCCTGGACGGCAGGGCGGCCGACCCGGACAGCGAGGCGTTGGGCTCACCGGGTCTGCCGGGCCGGAGCACGGGCGCCGTCGGCGACGTGGCCGTGGACGCGGGGGAGGAGGTGTCGTCCGTGCAGCCCGAGAGGGCCAGGACCACGACCGTGCCCAGCGCCGCGACCGTGGTGGCCGCCGGCCCCGCGGCCCGGCGCCCGGGGTGGGAGCGGAGAAGAGTTCGCACCCCCGCACCCTAACCGGAAGTTTTTACCGGAAACGGGACAAGCCGGTCTTGTGGGGCAGGTCGACGTCTGGGCAGGGTGGAAGGACCGTCGGGACTACGGCACTGAAGGGGTGCCGGAGCTGACGGCACCACGACAGGAGCCTGTCTGATGAGAACGCGCCACGCGGTGCTGGGCACCGTCGCTGCGCTCGCCCTGGTCGTCCCCGCCACCGCGGCCCACGCCGCCGACGGGGTCGGCAAGTCCGGCACCCAGCTGGGACCGGACGAGATCGGGCGCAGCAAGAACGTCGAACACCTCGCCAACGTCCCGAGCAGCGGCCCGCTCGCGGGCGCCACGGGCACCGACATGGCCTTCAAGGACGGCCTCGCCTTCGTCGGCAACTACAACGGGTTCGTCATCTACGACGTGACCCGGCCGTCGAACCCGCGGATGGTGGCCCAGGTCAGCTGCCCGGGCTCGCAGAACGACATCAGCGTCTCGGGCAACCTGCTCTACGTGTCGACGGACTCCTCCCGGTCCGACGACTCGTGCAGCTCAGTCCCGCAGTCCGCGACCATCAAGTCGTCGTGGGAGGGCATCAAGATCTTCGACATCACCGACGTGCGCAACCCGCGCTACATCAAGTCCGTCGAGACCGCGTGCGGCTCGCACACCCACACCCTCCTGCCCGGCGAGAAGTCGGACTACCTGTACGTGTCGAGCTACTCGCCGAGCGAGACGTACCCCGACTGCGCCCCGCCGCACGACTCGATCTCCATCGTCGAGGTGCCGAAGAAGGCGCCGACCACCGCCTCGGTCGTCGCGGAGCCGAACCTGTTCCCGGACGGTGGCTACACCAATACCTCCGGCTGCCACGACATCACCGTCTTCCCCGCCAAGAAGATCGCCGCAGGCGCCTGCATGGGCGACGGCATCATCATGGACATCTCCGACCCGGTCGCCCCCAAGGTCGTCGAGCGCGTGCGCGACACGACCAACTTCGCGTTCTGGCACTCGGCGACGTTCAACACCGACGCGACGAAGGTCGTCTTCACCGACGAGCTCGGCGGCGGCGGCGCGGCCACCTGCAACACGGCCACCGGCCCCAACCGCGGTGCCAACGGCATCTACGACCTGGGCAAGGACCGCAAGCTCACCTTCCGGTCCTATTACAAGATCCCGCGGCACCAGTTCGACAGTGAGAACTGCGTCGCGCACAACGGCTCGCTGATCCCGCTCAAGGGCCGCGACGTCATGGTGCAGTCCTGGTACATGGGTGGCACCAGCTTCTGGGACTTCACCGACAGCGACAACCCGCGGGAGATCGGCTACTTCGAGCGCGGACCCGCCGGGCCCGCCGGTGGTGGCGGCGGCACGTGGTCGTCCTACTACTACAACGGGACGGTCTTCTCCTCGGACCTCGGCAAGGGGTTCGACACCCTGCGCATCACCGACAAGAGCCTGAAGAAGGCAGCCGACGTGAAGATGGGCACGCTCAACGTGCAGAGCCAGCCGCTGTACGTCACCAGCCGCAGGTGACCGCGGTGTGAGCGGTGCGCCGCCCGAGCAGGGAGGCGGTCGCACCACGACGCAGGCCCGAACCCACGGGGTTTCGGGCCTGCGTCCTGTCCCGGCACCGGGCCCAGCGGACGCGCCCGGGCAGCACGACGGTGTACGGCGCACCGCGCCTCGCGTCGTAGATTGGTGACCGTGGCCCCCACCTCACCTCGCTTCTCGCTGCCGTCCTCGCTGCCCCGCCGCTCCATGCTCCTCGGGCTGGTCGCGGCGCCCCTGACCGTCGCCGCCTGCTCGGGCGACAAGAAGAAGCCGGCGACACCGTCCAGCTCGTCGTCCTCCACGACCACCACCACCGCGCCGGCGCCGCCGAAGGCCGCCGTGACCGGCAAGGGGCTGCCGAAGGACCTGCTCGCCGTGATGGGTGCGCTCTACCTCGGGGGCAAGGTGCCCGCGACCGGGAACGTGGCCTCGGCCCTTTCGAAGCGCAGGACGGCGAAGACCTCGGTGGCCGTCAGTGGCACGACGGGCAAGTGGATGGGTTCGACCGTCGCCAGCGTCGTGCACGGCAAGGACGTCACGCTGCTCGTCAACGGCGCCTCGTCCTGGTCGGTCGTCGGGGGCTGGTGGCCCTCGCTCTCCGTCTACCGCCCCCCGTTCCCGACGATGCGGGTGCTGGCGGTCGGCTCGGACGCACGCACCGGACAGCCCGTGGAGAAGTGCCGCGGCGACGCGCTGCACATCATCGGCGTCGACCACAAGGGTGTCGGCGGGATGGTGGGCATCCCGCGTGACTCGTGGGTGCCCCTCTCGACGGGCGGCAACGCCAAGGTCAATGCCGCCCTGGTCTTCGGCGGGCCCAAGGCCCTGGTGCGCACCATCGAGCAGGCGTCCGGCGTGCAGATCGACGGCTACGTCATCACCGGGTTCAAGGGCTTCCGCGGGATGGTCGACAGCCTCGGCGGCATCATCTTCGTCGCCAAGCACTCGCTGCGCAGCGTCGACAACTTCCAGATCGTCAAGGCCGGCACCAACAAGCTGACGTCCAAGACGGCGCTCGCCCTGGCACGGGAGCGCAAGCACCTGCCCAACGGCGACTTCGGGCGCTCGGCCAACCAGGGCGAGCTCATCAAGGCCGGCATGGTCATGGCCCAGAAGCTCGGACCGGCCCAGCTGGCCCGGCTCCTCGGCCTCATGGGCCCCCACCTCGCCACCAGCCTGACCCCCGCGGAGGTGCTCAACCTGTGCGCGGGCCTCTACCTCAGCGATGCCGCCAAGGTGTCCAATAAGGTCGTGCCCGGCGCCATCGGCACGCGCGAGGGACAGTCCGTGGTGCTGCTGGGCAGCCAGGCGCACAGCACCTTCGCCGACATGAAGGACGGGCGCCTCGGTGCCTGAGGCCGCGGGCGGCGTCGTCGTCCGGCGCGCCAGGACCAGCGACATCCGCACCATCCGCGACATCGTCCGACCCCATGCGGAGTCCCGGGTGCTCGTCTCCAAGGACGCGGTCACCTACTACGAGGCGGTCCAGCAGTTCCGGGTCGGGGAGGTCGACGGCCGGGTCGTCGGCTTCGGGGCGCTGCACGTCATGTGGGAGGACCTCGCCGAGATCCGCACCCTCGCGGTGAGCCCCGAGGCGAAGGGCCGCGGCGTCGGCTCGCGCCTGCTCGAGGCACTCGTGCAGGACGCCCGCGAGCTCGGCGTCGAGCGGTTGTTCTGCCTGACCTTCGAGGTCGACTTCTTCGCGCGGCACGGTTTCGAGGTCATCGAGGGCCAAGCCGTCGAGCCGGAGGTCTACGCCGAGCTCGTGCGTTCCTACGACGAGGGCGTGGCCGAGTTCCTCGACCTCGAGCGGGTCAAGCCCAACACCCTCGGCAACACCAGGATGCTGCGCACCCTCTGACCCCGGCGGCCGCGGTCGCGCCCGACGACGGTGGCACGCCCGCTAGGCCTTCCCCCGGACCGCTGCTGTCCGTTCCGACAGCCCCGGCCGGGCCATGCGGATCCGGACCGAGACCCCCAGCACCACCACCAGCAGGGCCGAGATGACCCCGAACCCGAGCTGGGGGACCAGGGGCAGACCGATGCCGATGCCACCCCCCACCACCCACGCGATCTGCAGCACCGTCTCGGACCAGGCAAAGACGCGGGTGCGCACGGACTCCTCGATGTCGCGCTGCACGACCGCGTCGCTGCTGAGCTTGATGAGCTGGGCCGCCAGCCCGGCGGTGAGGCCGAGGACGAGCAGCGTGCCCAGGGAGTAGAAGAAGGCCGCGGCGAGCGCTGCCAGGACGTCGGCGATGAGGGCGACGGCGATGATGACATCGGGTCGCAGCCGGCGAAGGGCGTTGCCGATGACGGTCCCCAGGGCGTTGCCGGCACCCGCCGCGCCGACGACCAGGCCGAGCACCACGGTGCCGCTGTGCCCCGGGATCGGGTGCTCGCGCATGAGGAAGGCCATGAACAGGGTCAGGAACCCGGTGAGCAACCGGGCCCCGACGGCGCTCCACAGGGCCACCAGCACGGCGGTCGGCAGCGCAGCCACCCGCGACCGCAGCCGGTGGACCAGGCCTACGCGGTCGCCGCTGTCGCGACGGGGCACGGGCACCGGGCCGGTGTCCTCGATGTCGAGCTCGCCGCTGCTGGAGTCCACCCGCGACGGCAGCCGGATGGCCAGGACCGTGCCCACGACGTAGATGAGGAACGCCAGTCGCAGCGACCACTCCGGACCCACCTTGGCCGCGGCACCCGCGAGCCCACCGCCGACCGCCATGCCGGCGACCCCCGCGAGGGCGTTGCGGGAGTTGGCGTTGACCAGGCTGAACCCGGGCGGCAGCAGCCGCGGCACCGCCGAGGCGCGCGTGACGCCGTACGCCTTGGACGCGACGAGGCAGCCCAGCGCGGCGGGGAAGAGCCAGGCCGACCCGTCGACGACGGCACCGGCCAGCACCCAGCACAGGAAGGCCCTGAGGGCGAGGGTGGTGCCGATCGCCCAGCGTCGACCGTGGCGGAACCGGTCGAGCAGCGGGCCGATGAACGGGGCGAGCAGCGCGAACGGTGCCATCGTCAGGGCGAGGAACTGCGCCACCTGCCCGCGGGCCTCGTCGGTGGGGATGGCGAAGATGGTGCCGGCCAGGCTGACGGTCAGGGCCGCGTCGCCGGCGAGGTTGACGAAGTGGAGCTCGATGATCCGGGCCAGCCCGCTCTCGCCGGCACCGGAGGAGCTGGTGTAGGCGCGCGCCCGGCGGGCACCGGCGCGGCTGCCCCTCCCGGCGAGCCGGGCCCCGGCCACGGTGCCGTGCCCGATGGCGCGCCCGGTCGCGGAGGCGCCACGGCGCAGTACCGAGCCTGCGCGCCGGGCGGCGCCGTGCGTCCGGTCGGGACCGGCACCGGGGTCCGGCGCACTCACCTCAGCTCGCCTCCCGCGCCCCGGGCAGCTGGTAGAACCCACGCGCGAGCGGCTCGACGAGTCCGTCGGCGACGAGCGAGTCGAGGCAGCGCTCGCGCTGCAGGGCAAGGGAGGACACCGCCTCGATGCGTTCGCGCGACACGGGTCCGTCGCTCTCGCGCAGGACCCGCAGCAGGGCGCCACGCATCTGGCGATCGGTGCCCTCCCAGGCCTGTCCGCGCCGAGGCGGCCCCTCGTGGGCCGGGCTGCCCGCGAGCCGCCAGGCGCACAGTGCCCGGATGGGGCAGGCGTCGCAGCGCGGGCTGCGCGAGCTGCACACCAGGGCACCGAGCTCCATCACGGCGACGCTCCACGTGCGCGCCCGGTCGGCCTCCAGGGGCACGAGGGCGGCTGCGGTCTCCAGCTCGGCGCGGGTCGGCGACGGGGCGGCGTACGCGTCACCGGTCACGGCACGCGCCAGCACGCGCCGGACGTTGGTGTCGACCACGGTGGTGCGCTCGCCGAACGCGAAGGTCGCCACGGCCGCAGCGGTGTAGGTGCCGACACCGGGCAGCGTGGAGAGCTCGGCCTCGGTGCTGGGGACGGCGCCGTCGAACCTCTCGGTGATGGCGACGGCAGCCGCGTGCAGGCGCAGGGCACGTCGTGGGTAGCCGAGCCGGCCCCAGGCCCGCACGGCCTCACCCGGGGGCTGCGCAGCGAGGTCGGTGGGGGTGGGCCAGCGCCGCATCCACTCCACCCAGACCGGCAGGACACGCGCCACCGGGGTCTGCTGCAGCATGACCTCCGAGACGAAGATGCCCCAGGGCGTGGCGTCGTCGGTGCGCCACGGCAGGTCACGCGCGGCGGTGGAGTACCACTCCAGCACCCGCTCGTGCAGCCGCTCGGTGGCGGCCCGGCTGCTCACACGTAGCGTTCGAGGATGCTCGACTCGGCGAGGCGCGACAGGCCCTCGCGGACGGCGCGGGCGCGGCCCTCGCCGACCCCCTCGACGTCCATGAGCTCCTCGAGGTTGGCGGCGAGCAGCTTCTGCAGGCTCCCGAAGTGGTCGACGAGCCGGTCGACGATGGCGCCAGGAAGCCGCGGCACCTTGCTGAGCAGGCGGTAGCCGCACGGGCTCACGGCCGAGTCGAGGGCGTCGCCGCCGATGGCGAATCCGACCGCCTTGGCGCCGGCGGAGAGGTCGAGCAGCTCGGTGGAGGTGAGCTCCTCGAGCGCGGCCATCGCCTCGTCGAGCTGCAGGCCCGCGCGGGTCACCGGCAGGTAGTCGCGGATGACGAGCTCGCGGTCGTTGCCGAGGCCGCCGGTGAGCTCCTCGAGCTGGAGGGTCAGCAGGCGGCCGTCGACGCCGAGCTCGACGACGTAGCCGGAGATCTCGTCGCGGATCCGGCGGACCATCTCCAGGCGCTGCAGCACGCTGGCGACGTCGCGGACGGTGACGAGGTCCTCGATCTCGAGGGCCGACAGGGTGCCAGTGACCTCGTCGAGGCGGGACTTGTAGCGCTCGAGGGTCTGCAGTGCCTGGTTGGCGCGCGACAGGATCGCGCTGGAGTCCTCGAGCACGTGACGGCGGCCGTCGACGTAGAGGGCGACGATGCGCATCGACTGGCTGACCGACACCACGGGGTACCCGGTCTGCTTGGCGACGCGCTCGGCCGTGCGGTGCCGGGTGCCGGACTCGCTCGTCTCGATCGAGGGGTCGGGGACGAGCTGGGTCGCCGCGCGCAGGATCCGCGACACCTCGCGGTCGACGACGATGGCGCCGTCCATCTTGGCGAGCTCGCGCAACCTCGTGGCGGAGAACTCGACGTCGAGCGGGAAGCCGCCCGTCGCGAGGCTCTCCACGGTGCGGTCATGGCCGAGGACGATCAGGGCACCGGTGCGGCCGCGCAGGATGCGCTCGAGGCCGTCCCTCAGCTCGGTGCCGGGCGCCACTGCGGCGAGGGTGGCGCGAAGCGCATCGTCCTCGCGAAGATCCACGTCTCAGTCCCCTTGGTGTGCCGCCGGTCCGGTCTGGCGCGAGTCTAACCGTGCGCAGGCTGCAGCGCGGAGTGCACCGCACCACGGATGTCGGGACACTCCACGACGTGCATGCCGGTGGGCACCTGGCCCTGGCTCAGCACGCCCGAGGGGACGTAGGCGGTGCGGAACCCCAGCCGCGCGGCCTCGGCGAGGCGACGGGGTATGCCGCCCACCGGGCGGAGCTCGCCGGCGAGCCCGAGCTCGCCGAAGGCGATGGAGCGCTCGACGAGGGGGCGGTCCATCACCGAGCTCGCGACGGCCAGCGCGATGGCGAGGTCGGAGGCGGGCTCGGTGAGCCGCACGCCGCCCACGGTCGACAGGTAGACGTCCGAGCTGCCGATCGGCGCCCCGGCCCGCTTGGCCAGGACCGCGATGATCATGGCGACGCGGGCGGAGTCGAGGCCGCTGGTGGCACGGCGGGGCGTGGGGATCTCGCTCTTGGCGACCAGCGCCTGCACCTCGGTCATGAGGGGCCGACGTCCCTCGAGGGTCACGGTCACGCAGGTGCCGGGGACGGTGAGGGTGCTGCGTGACAGGAACAGCCCGCTGGGGTCGGCGAGCCCGGTGATGCCCGTGTCGCTCAGCTCGAAGCAGCCCACCTCGTCGGTGGGGCCGTAGCGGTTCTTCACCGCGCGCACGAGCCGCAGCTGGGAGTGGCGGTCGCCCTCGAACTGCACGACGACGTCGACGAGGTGCTCGAGCACGCGCGGGCCGGCGATCGAGCCGTCCTTCGTGACGTGGCCGACGAGCAGGGTGGCGATGCCGCGCGACTTGGCGACCTGGATCACCGACGCGGCGACCTCACGCACCTGGCTGACGTTGCCCGCGGAGCCCTCGATGTCGCCGCTGGAGATGGTCTGCACCGAGTCGACGACCACGAGGTCGGGCTCGATGGCCGCGATCTGGCCGAGCACGGTGGCGAGGTCGGTCTCGGAGGCCAGGAAGAGCGAGGTCGCCATGGCCTCGATGCGCTCGGCGCGCATGCGCACCTGCGCCGCCGACTCCTCCCCGCTGACGTAGAGGACCTTGCGGCCGCTGCCGGACCTGGCCGCGCGCGCAGCGACGTCGAGCAGCAGGGTGGACTTGCCGATGCCGGGCTCGCCGGCCACGAGGACCACCGCGCCGGGCACGAGCCCACCGCCGAGGACGCGGTCGAACTCGTCGACGCCGGTCGACCTGGCCTCGGCGCGGCGAACGTCGACGTCGCCGATGGGCAGTGCGGGACGCTCCACCCGGGCTGCTGCCGTGGTGCGCACGGTCACCGCGCCGACCTCGGCGACGGTGCCCCAGGACTGGCACTCGCCGCAGCGACCCACCCACTTGGCGGCGGTCCAGCCGCACTCGCTGCAGCGGTAGCCGCTCGCCCGGGTCGACGCCTTGGTTGCCATGGCGACAACCTACGGGGCGCCCCCGACAGGGACGCCCCGGCCCGTCGACGCCCGTCCGAGGGACCGGTTCGTCAGGACGGCTCGACGACCTTCTTCAGCTCGTCGAGCATGCCCTGCCAGCTCTGCGAGAACTGCTCGGCCTGCTGCTCGTCGGAGCAGCCGTCCTGGCTGAGCGTCACGACCGTCCCGCCATCCTCGGACGACGCCAGCTCGTAGCGGACCGTGTGGTAGTTCTCCGGCCGGTCCTCCTGGCCCATGAGGGGGCTGTAGTGGGTCACTTCCAGGACCCATCCCGGGTCGGCCCTCAGCACCTCGCCCTTGTCCTCGTAGGGCTTGCCGTCCATCTCGCCGGACCAGGTGATCGGGCTGCCGACCGCCCAGTCGGTCTCCACCCGGGTGCCCATCATGTAGCGGGCGACCTGCTCGGGGTCGGTGAGGGCCTCCCACACGCGCTCCCGGTCTGCGGCGACCTCGGTCTGCGCCCTGGCGATGTGTCCAGTCATGCGAACCTCCGTTGGTTGCGGTGCCCCACATCCTGCGCCGGACTCAGAAGCGGCGCCACCAGAGGTTGACGGCGTAGTCGACACCCGTGCCCGGGTGCTCGGCGAGGATGCCCTCGGCCGCGGTGTCCGGGAACTCGATGCGCACGACCGCCTCGAGGTCCTCGCGGCGGTCGAACTCCCACCGGATGGTCAGCGCCTCACGGGACCAGCCCTGGCGACCCCAGAACCGCTCGACGGCGACGGGGTCGTAGGACGGGTTGGCCCGGGCGAACCAGCGCCCGAACGTCGAGCGGGTGGCGTCGTTGTCGATGACGAACGCCGTCCCGCCGGGGCGCACGACCCGCTCGAGCTCGCGCAGGCCGGGCTCGCACCCGGCACCGAAGAAGTAGGCCCAGCGGGCATGGGCGACGTCGACGGCACCGTCCCCGAGCGGCAGGGCCTGGGCGACGCCCTCCTCGACCCGCACCCGCTCCACACCGGCGGTGCGCTGCCGCGCCGCAGCGAGCAGGGGTGGGTGGGGCTCCACGCCCACCACGCTCGCGCAGCCGAGCTCGACGAAGCGCGGCAGGTGGAACCCCGTGCCGCACCCCACGTCGAGCAGGTCGGCGCCCTCGAACGGGTGCAGCCGGGCCATGGCGGCCTCGATGACGCCGTCGCGGTCGGCACCGAGGTTCTCGACCTCGTAGACGTCGGGAGAGTCCCAGATGTTGGGGCTGCGCGTCGGCGTGGGCCGGGCTGCGGTCGGCTCGTTCACCGGCGCCTGCGGCCCTCCTGCGCGGCCAGCGTCGCCGGGTGGACCATGAGCGGGAGCATCTTGCGGGAGTAGGCGTTCCGCGCGGCCTTCACGCTGGCCAGGTGGGCCTCGCAGCGCACCGCGAGCTCCGCGTACGCCTCCTCGCCCATGAGCTCGACCAGCTCGCCACGGTTGCTGCGGAAGACGGGCTCGCGGCCGACGTGCGCCTCGGGGTTGCCGGAGCAGTACCAGTCGAGGTCGTGCCCGCCGGGCCCCCAGCCGCGCCGGTCGTACTCGGTGATGGTCACCTCCTGCCACGAGGAGCCGTCGGGCAGCTCCACGGTGCGGTAGGTGCGGCGGATGGGCAGCTGCCAGCACACGTCGGGCTTGACCGTGTGGGGCTCCTTGCCGTGCAGCACGGCGTGCTGGTGGAGCGCGCAGCCGGCGCCGGCCGGGAAGCCGGGGCGGTTGAGGAAGATGCAGGCGCCGTCGACGACCTTGGTCTTGAGGGCGTCGTCCTCGGGCTCGGTCCAGGCGGAGAGCGCGGTCGTCCCGGGGTGGTGCTGCCACTCGTCCTCGCCGAGCTCCTTGACCACCTTCTTGACGCGCTTGACGTCGTCGTCGTCGGTGAAGTGGGCGCCGAGCGTGCAGCAGCCGTCGTCGGGCCGGTCGGCGTAGATGCCCTGGCAGCCGCTGCCGAAGATGCAGGTCCAGCTCGACGTCAGCCAGGTGAGGTCCACCCGGAACCGCTGGCTGCTGTCGGCCGGGTCGGTGAACTCCACCCAGAGGCGGGGGGTGTCGAGCGGTGTTTCGGGCACGCGGCAACCCTACGGCGTGCTGACGCCCACGGAGGTCCCGGCCCGCGCCCGGCGGCGCCGTGCGAGGAGCATGCCCCCGACGACGAGCAGCAGCACCGCGGTCGCGGCCCAGCTGAGCCGGGTGAGGTCGGCGAACACGTCGGAGAACTGCACCGCGCGCCCGGGCGAGGCGTCCGCCGGGTCGCCGGGCTTCGAGAGCAGGTCCAGCCCCATCGGCACGAGCAGCACCGCGGGCAGGGCGAGCACCAGCAGCCCCCAGCGCGAACCCGCGAGCAGCCCCGCCACGAGCAGCAGCGCCACGGGCGGCAGGGCGGCCAGGCAGGCCATGCCCGACTCGACGTACTGGCTGCGCGAGGGCGTGTCGCCGAAGAACGGGGCCGTGTTGATGGCTGCGCCGAACACCGTCCACGCGAGCACGCACCACCCGAGCAGCACGACGCCCGCGGTCACCGGCCACGTGCGGCGTGGCCCGGACCCGCCGGGCCGGTCGGCGAGCCGGAACTGGGACGAGGCGGTTGTCATGGACCCAGTCTGTCCCGGTACGTCCCCTCCCGCTCCCGGGAACGGCGGTCCACCGGGGTGGCGCCGCTACCGTGTGCGCATGCGCCTCGGGGTGGTCGACGTCGGTTCCAACACGGTCCACCTGCTCGTCGTCGACGCGCACCGGGGTGCCCAGCCGCTGCCCGCGACGTCGCACAAGATCGAGCTGCGGCTCTCCGAGCACGTGACCGACGACGGCCTGATCTCCTGGTCGGGGGAGCGGGCGCTCGCAGGGTTCATCACCCAGTGCCTCGAGGTGGCCGAGGACCAGGGTGTCGAGCAGGTCATGGCGTTCGTGACCAGCGCCGTCCGGGAGGCCCCGAACGGTGACGAGGTGCTCGCACGGGTGCACGCCGAGACCGGTCAGGCCCTGCAGGTGCTCACGGGGGAGGACGAGGCGCGCCTCACGTTCCTGGCGGTGCGGCGCTGGTTCGGCTGGTCGAGCGGCACCCTGATGGTCGTCGACATCGGTGGCGGGTCGCTGGAGCTCGCCGCCGGCATGGACGAGGAGCCGGACGCGGCGGTGAGCCTGCCGCTCGGGGCCGGACGCCTCACCCGCGACCTGCTCCCCGGCGACCCGCCGTCCCCCGAGGTGGTGCGCGAGGCTCGCCGCGCCATACGGGTCCGGCTCGCCAGCGAGGTGCGCCCGCTGACCAAGGCAGGCCCGCCGGACCGGGCCGTGGGGACCTCGAAGACTTTGCGCTCCCTCGCCCGCATCACGGGGGCCGCGCCGAGCAGTGAGGGCCCGTACGCGGCGCGCCACCTCGAGCGCGCGGCCCTCGGTGGGCTGGTGGGCCGGCTGTCGGGGCTGACGGCCGCCCGTCGCGCGGAGCTCCCCGGGGTGTCCCCGGGCCGGTCGCGCCAGCTGCTCGCCGGGGCGCTGGTGGCCGAGGCGGCGATGGACCTGCTCGACCTCGAGCGCCTCGACATCTGCCCGTGGGCGCTGCGGGAGGGCGTCATCCTCGACCGGCTCGACACCCTGCGCTGACCCTCGCCCGTCCGTACCCTCGCGGCGTCGCCTCCTGGCGTCGCCCGCCCCATACCCCCGAAGTCTGGGACTTCGGGTGAACGTGCGCCTCCATGACCCGAAGTCTGGGACTTCGGGCGAAGGTGCGTCTCCGTGCCCCGAGGTCTGGGACTTCGGGCGGGGGTATGGGTCAGCCGCCCGCCCACAGTGCCCGCCCAGCGACCGTGGGTAGGCTCGGCCCCATGCCCTCGGCGGTCTCGGTTCCCGGTGCCACGGTGGCGCTGTCGACCGCCTCGGTCTACCCGGACAACTGCGCCGCAGCCTTCGCGATGGCCGCCCGGCTCGGCTACGACGGCGTCGAGGTCATGGTGTGGACCGACCCCGTTACGCAGGAGGCCGGTGCCCTCTCGGCGCTCAGCGACCTCCACGGCCTGCCCATCGTGTCGATCCACGCG
The DNA here is from genome assembly GCF_039544395.1 of Pedococcus ginsenosidimutans. Taxonomy (NCBI): domain Bacteria; kingdom Bacillati; phylum Actinomycetota; class Actinomycetes; order Micrococcales; family Intrasporangiaceae; genus Pedococcus; species Pedococcus ginsenosidimutans. The sequence continues at coordinate 239,230 of NZ_BAABLO010000001.1, read as the reverse complement.
CCGACGCTGCTGCTGACCCAGCGGGTGTGGGGACCTGACCCGTGGACGAAGGTCGACAAATCGATCGAGCTGGCCCAGGAGGTGGGCGCCTCGACCGTGGTGCTGCACCCGCCGTTCCGGTGGCAGAAGGACTACGCCCGCGAGTTCGTCGAGGGGGTGGCACTGCGCGAGCACGAGACGGGGGTCGCCCTCGCCGTCGAGAACATGTTCCCGTGGCGGGCCCGCCAGCGGGAGTTCGAGGCCTACCTGCCGCACTGGGACCCCGTGCCCCAGGCCTACGACAACGTCACCCTCGACCTGTCCCACACCGCCACGGCCGGGTCGGACGCGATGGAGATGGCCCGTACGCTCGGCCCGCGCCTGGCCCACGTGCACCTCGCCGACGGCCTCGGCTCGGTCAAGGACGAGCACCTCGTACCCGGTCGTGGCCTGCAGCCGTGCGCGGAGTTCCTCGAGATGCTGGCGACGTGGGGCTACGACGGCCCCGTCGTCGTCGAGGTGGGCACCCGCAAGCTCGGCCCGGAGCAGCGTGAGGTCGACCTCGCCGAGGCCCTCGCGTTCGCCCGGCTCCACCTGGCGACCGCGGTCACCGCCGTCGGCGAGTCCCGGTGAGCCCCCGCGGCCGCCGGCCGGGGGGCGTCGACACCCGTGCGGCCATCCTCACCGCCGCGCGTGCCGACTTCGCCGAGCAGGGGTATGACGCCACGTCCGTGCGTGGCATCGCCCGCCGTGCCGAGGTGGATCCCGCGCTGGTGCACCACTACTTCGGTGGCAAGGCCAAGCTGTTCGCCGCGGTGCTCGACATCCCCGCCGACCCGGCTGCCCTCATCGGTGCGGTCGTGCAGGGCCCACGTGACCAGGTCGGGGAGAGCTTGGTGCGGACGTTCCTGTCGGTGTGGGACTCCGACGAGGGCAGGCAGCGGTTCCAGGCGCTGCTGCGGTCGGCGGTGACCCACGACGAGGCCACCCTCATGCTGCGCGAGTTCCTCACCCGCGAGGTCTTCGGCCGGGTCGTGCGGGAGCTGGCCGCGTCAGCGGGGAGCGGTCGGGTCCCCACGCACCAGGTCGAGCTGCGGGCGGGGTTGGCGGCGTCGCAGATGATCGGGCTGGCGGTGATGCGCTACATCGTCGAGCTGCCCGCCGTGGTCGCCGCGAGCCACGACGAGCTCGCGGTGATGCTCGGCCCGACCCTGCAGGGGTACCTCGCCCCCGACGACTGACCATCGACCCTTGTCCGCCCCCTCCCCCGGGTCTACTATTCATCGCATGATGAATAACGTCATCGAGATCGAGGGGTTGAGGGTCGAACGCGGCGGCCGCACCGTCCTGCCGGACCTCAGCGTGGTGGTTCCGTCAGGTCAGGTCGTCGGCCTGCTCGGACCCAGCGGCAGCGGGAAGTCGACCCTCATCCGCACCGTCGTCGGGGTGCAGGTCGTCGCCGCAGGCAGCGTGCAGGTGCTCGGGGAGCCCGCCGGGTCGCCGGGGCTGCGTCACCGCATCGGCTACGTCACGCAGGACCCCAGCGTCTACGACGACCTGTCCGTGCGCGCCAACGTGCGCTACTTCGCCGCGATGCTCGGTGCCCCGAGCTCCTCGGCAGACGACGCCATCGCCGCCGTCGACCTCACCGATCACGCCGACGCGCTGGTCGGCCGGCTCTCCGGGGGTCAGCGGTCGAGGGTGTCGCTCGCCGCCGCCCTCGTCGGTGACCCCGAGCTCCTCGTCCTCGACGAACCCACCGTCGGGCTCGACCCGGTGCTCCGTCGCGACCTGTGGGGGCTGTTCGACCGCCTTGCGGCGCAAGGCCGTTCGCTGCTCGTGTCGAGCCACGTGATGGACGAGGCCGCCCGGTGCGACCGGTTGCTGCTCCTGCGCGAGGGCCGCGTGCTGGCCGACGCGACACTCCCGGAGCTGCTCGAGCGCACCGGCGCCACCGACGCCGAGGGCGCGTTCCTCGCCCTGATCGACCGCGCCGAGGAGGCCGCCCGATGAACGTCCACCGCACCCTCGTCACCGCCGGCCGGGTCCTGGCCCAGCTGCGGGCCGACCACCGCACCATCGGGCTCATGCTCGTGGTCCCGTGCGTGCTCATCGGCCTTCTGGCCTGGATCTTCCAGGACACCCCGGTCTTCGACGGTCTAGGCGCCCCCCTTCTCGGTGTCTTCCCGTTCGTGGTCATGTTCATCGTGACCAGCGTGGCCACCCTGCGCGAACGCACCTCGGGGACGCTTGAACGGCTGCTCACCACCCCCATGGGCAAGGGCGACTTCATGCTCGGCTACGCCCTTGCCTTCGGGGTCATGGCCGTCCTCCAGGCGCTGGTGGCCACTGCCTTCGCCGTCTGGGTCTGCGGGCTCGACGTGGCCGGACCGCTGTGGCAGCTCGTGGTCGTCGCCGTCCTCGACGCCCTGTTGGGGTCGGCGCTGGGGCTGCTCGCGAGCGGCTTCGCGCGCACCGAGTTCCAGGCGGTGCAGTTCATGCCGGCCTTCGTCCTGCCGCAGTTCCTCCTGTGCGGGCTGCTGGTGGGCCGCGACCGCCTCCCCGACCTGCTGCGCCCCGTCTCCGACGTGCTGCCCCTGTCGTACGCCGTGGACGCCATGAAGGTGGTCACGACGAGCGCCGCCCCCGGCGGCGACGTCCTGGCCGACGCCGTCGTCATCCTGGTCTGGGTGGTCGCCTCGCTGGTGCTCGGCAGCCTCACCCTGCGCCGCCGCACCCCCTGACCGCTCGCGTACGGCGTGCTCGGGCTCGAGCGGGGGAGTCCACGGGGACGTCCGTCCAGGTCGCTGGAGGCTCGCGTACGGGGGACCCCGGAGCTGACGTTAGCCTTGGGGACGGCCTCGGATGGCCACCCCTCGACGTCGGAAGGACCCCTGTGGACGCCAGTGACCTGCTGCGCAACTCCCTGCTCCAGCTCTCCAAGAGCGGGACGGTCCGGCAGGCGGTCGAGAAGGCGCCGGTGAGCCGCAGCGTCGTGCGGCGCTTCGTCCCGGGCGAGCGCACGGCCGACGCGGTGGCCGCGACCGCCGAGCTGCGGGCCACCAACCGGCTCGCGACCATCGACTACCTCGGCGAGGACACCACCGACCTCACCCAGGCGATCCGCACCCGCGACCACTACCTCGAGCTGCTCGCGGCGCTCGCGGACGCCGACCTCTCGCAGCACGGCATGGGCGAGGTGAGCCTCAAGCTCTCGGCGCTCGGCCAGTACCTCCCCGGTGACGGCCACAAGATCGCGCTCGAGCACGCCCGCGAGATCTGCCAGGCCGCGGCCAACGCAGGCACGACCGTCACCCTCGACATGGAGGACCACACCACGACCGACGCCACGCTGGAGTCGCTGCGCGAGCTGCGGCAGGACTTCCCCTGGGTCGGCGCCGTGATCCAGTCCTACCTTCGGCGCAGCGAGGCCGACTGCCGCGACCTCGCCCACGAGGGCAGCCGCGTGCGGCTGTGCAAGGGCGCCTACAAGGAGCCGGAGTCCGTCGCCTACCAGTCGTCGGGGGAGGTCGACCAGAGCTACGTGCGCTGCCTCAAGATCCTCATGGCCGGCGACGGCTACCCGATGGTCGCGAGCCACGACCCCCGGCTGCTCGAGATCACCGCCGCCCTCGCCGACCACCACGGCCGCGACTCCGACAGCTACGAGTACCAGATGCTGTACGGCATCCGGCCCGAGGAGCAGAAGCGCATCGCCGACAGGGGCCACCAGATGCGTGTCTACATCCCCTACGGCGAGCAGTGGTACGGCTACCTCATGCGCCGCATGGCCGAGCGTCCCGCCAACACCATGTTCTTCCTGCGCGGTCTCGCCTCGAAGAACTGAGGAGCCCGGCACCGCCACCGGCTGACACACTTCCCCCATGGGAACTGTCGCGATCCTCGGTGCCGGTGTCATGGGTGAGACGTTGCTGTCCGGGCTGGTCCGCTCCGGGCGCAGCGTGGACGACCTGGTCGTCACGGCCCGGCGCCCCGAGCGCGCCGCCGACCTCGTCGAGCGGTACGGCGTGCGCGCCCTGTCCAACGTGGAGGCCGCCCGGGCGGCGGACACGGTGGTGCTGGTCGTCAAGCCGCAGGACATGGCCCTGCTCGTCGAGGAGATCAGCGACCAGCTCTCGCCGGGCAACCTCGTCGTCAGCCTCGCCGCGGGCATCCCGACTGCGTGGCTGGAGGCGCGGCTGCCGGCCGGCGTCGCGGTGGTCCGCGTTATGCCCAACACGCCTGCGCTGGTCGACCAGGGCATGGCCGCGGTCAGCCCGGGCCGCAGCGCCGACGCCGCGCACACCGAGGAGGCCTCCGAGCTGCTGAGGTCGTGCGGGCGCGTGGTCCAGGTCGCCGAGAAGCACCAGGACGCCGTCACAGCCATCAGCGGCTCCGGGCCCGCCTACATCTTCTACGTCGTCGAGGCCATGATCGAGGCCGGCGTCGTGCTGGGGCTGCCCCGGCCGACCGCCACGGAGCTGGTGGTCCAGACCCTGTTCGGCGCGGCGACCATGATGCGCGAGACGGGGCAGCACCCGACCGTCCTGCGCGAGCAGGTCACCTCACCTGGCGGCACGACGGCAGCCGCCCTGCGCCAGCTCGACGACCACAAGGTGAGGGCGGCGTTCATCACCGCGATGGAGGCGGCCGCCAACCGGTCGCACGAGCTGGCGTCCGGCCATGAGTGACAGCGTCCTCGACCCCCAGCCGGTCGACCGGCTCGAGGTGGTCCGCGTCGACGGCTCGAACTGGCGGACCTACCGTGACCTGCGCCTCGCCGCGCTCAGGGGCGCCCCGCGCGCCTTCTGGACGACCTACGACGAGGCGGCTGCCCGCACCGACGAGGAGTGGCAGCGGCTGGTGGGCCAGTCCCGCACGTGGCTGGCTCTGAGCGACGGCGGGGCCGTCGGCTCCGTGGGCGCCTTCCAGGTGCCCGAGGGGCCGGACGACGAGTGCGTCCTGGTGGGCATGTGGGTCGACCCGTCGGCGCGCGGCAAGCAGGTGGGTGAGCGACTGGTGCGTACGGTGCTCGAGGCAGCGGTGCGGGACGGGCTGCGGCGCGTCGTGCTGGAGGTGGCCCACGAGAACACCCCGGCGCGGGCCCTCTACGAGCGCATGGGTTTTCGCCCCACGGGCAGGACGGGCGTGATGCCGCACGAGCCCTCCGTCACCGAGTTCGAGATGGCCGTGGTCCTCAGCGAGCTCCCAGCCGGCTCTTGGTGAACTCTGGGAAAACCCATCTGACGGCGCGGCCCCTGCGCGTGCGAGAGTGTTCCGCATGAGCGACATCACCGTGCGCCGACTGGGCGAGGACGAGTGGGAGCAGTACCGGACGGCCCGCCTGAGCGCCCTGGAGGAGTCACCCGAGGCCTTCGTCGCGACCGCCGACGAGGAACGTGCCTACGACGAGGACTTCTGGCGCGCCCGCATGCGTCGCTCCCAGCGGCTGCTCGCCGAGGTCGAGGGCCAGTCCGTGGGCGTGGCCAGCATCGGTCAGGCCCAGGAGGCCAACGACAAGGTGGCCGAGCTCTTCGGGCTGTGGGTCGCGCCGTCGGCGCGCGGCACCGGGGTGGCCACCCGCCTGGTCCAGGCTGGTGCGGACGCGGCTCGCGAGCAGGGCCGCACCCACCTCGCGTACTGGGTGGGGTCGGACAACGGTCGCGCCGTCGCCTTCGCCAGCGGGTTCGGCTTCCGCCCCACCGACAGCCGCCGCCCGATGCGGGTCAGGAACGGCGACGAGCCCGAGGACGAGATCGCCATGGTCCTGCCGCTGGGCGAGGACCGCGGGACCCCGTCCCTCTGACGCGGACGAGGGCGCCCCTGGCGCCCATTCCTGCCTAGGGGCGTGAGGCGAAGCGGTCGAGCAGGTCGGTGGGACCGCTGACGATGAGGGTGTCGTGGGCGGTGACCTTGGTCTCCGGGACGGCATAGGTGAAGTCGTGGCCGGGCGCCTTGACCCCGACCACGGTGACGCCGTACTTGCTGCGGATCTGGCTCTGCCCCAACGTGAAGCCGATCGACTCCTGCGGCGGCTTCATCTTCACGATCGCGAAGCCGTCGTCGAACTCGATGTAGTCCATGAGCTTGCCGTTGACCAGGTGGGCGACCCGTCGCCCGCTCTCGGCCTCGGGGGAGATGACGTGGTGGACGCCGATCCGGTCGAGGATCCGCGCGTGCTCGGGGCTGAGGGCCTTGGCCCAGATCGTGGGGATGCCGGCGTCGACGAGGTTCATCGCGCACAGCACCGACGCCTCCACCGACGACCCGATGCCCACGACGGCCAGCTTGAAGCTGCGGGCCTTGAGGTTGGCCGCGGACTGGGGCTGGGCGGCGTCCGCCTGCACGATGCGGGAGACCTTGCCCAGGAACGTCTCCGCCAGCGCGGGGTCGCGCTCGACGGCGACGACGTGGTGGCCGAGACGCTGGAGCTCGACGGCGACGGCACCACCGAAGCGACCCAGCCCGATCACGAGGACGTCGTCCTCGTACAGCTTCTTACCCACTTGAGCGGCCCTCCGCGGCGTCGTCGACGTGAGGGCGCCACGCTACCGCGTCCCTGCAGGTGGGACCGTGCTGTCCGCGGGGGCGACCGCACGGGTAGCGTTCCCGTCATGCCCTCACAGGTGCGGGTGGTCTGGGACCCAGGCTTCACCGCCTACGACTTCGGGCCGGGCCACCCGATGAACCCGGTCCGGCTCGACCTGACCGCCCGGCTGTGCGAGGCGCTCGGTGTCTTCGATGCTGCCGGGGTCGAGGTGTTCTCGCCCGAGGTGCCCGACGACGCGGTGCTCGAGACGGTCCACGACCCCCTCTACGTCGCGGCGGTCCGGGCCGCGTCCAAGGACCCTGACTCGGCCGACGGCTCGATGGGGCTCGGCACCGAGGACGACCCGGCGTTCAGCGGCATGCACGAGTCCAGCGCCCGGGTGGCCGAGGGCACCCGCGTGGTCTGCGCCGACGTGTGGGAGGGGCGTACCGAGCACGGGGTCAACTTCTGCGGGGGCCTGCACCACGCCATGGCCGGCAACGCCTCGGGCTTCTGCATCTACAACGACATCGCGGTCGGCATCCAGTGGCTGCTCGACCACGGCGCCGAGCGGGTCGCCTACGTCGATGTCGACGTGCACCACGGCGACGGCGTCGAGCGGATCTTCTGGGACGACCCCCGGGTCCTCACCATCTCGCTGCACGAGTCGGGGCGCGCCCTGTTCCCCGGCACCGGGTTCGCCGGCGACGTCGGTGGTCCGTCCGCGCAGGGTGAGGCCGTCAACGTCGCCCTGCCTCCCGGCACCGGAGACTCCGCGTGGTTGCGCGGGCTGCACGCCACGGCCCTGCCGCTCGTGCGGGCGTTCAGGCCCGACGTGCTGGTCACCCAGCACGGCTGCGACACCCACGTGCAGGACCCCCTCGCCCACCTCGCCCTGTCGGTCGACGCCCAGCGCGCGGCGGCCGAGGCCCTGCACCGCCTCTCCCACGAGGTGTGCCAGGGGCGCTGGGTCGCCCTCGGGGGTGGCGGCTACGAGGTCGTCGACGTCGTGCCGCGGACGTGGACGCACCTCACCGCGATCGCGGCCCACCAGCCGGTGGCCCTGACCGAGCCGGTGCCGGAGGAGTGGCTGGACCACGTCCAGACCCTGCTCGGACGAGTCGGTCCGCGCCGGATGGGCGACCGCGACCCGGCCGAGGGGCCGATCTGGCACCAGCCCTGGGACATGGGCTACAACCCGCACAGCGAGGTCGACCGGGCGGTCATGGCGACCCGGCAGGCCGTCTTCCCCCTGCACGGCCTCGACCCCTGGTTCGACTGACATTTCCTCCCTTGTGCGGCGTGTCGACTGGACATCGTGGGGCAAGTTTTCCCATTGACTTCCCCACGAGTCACATCTGCCCCTACAGTTCCTCATGCACGAGCGTAGGAGTCCGCCGGAGGGGAAGCCGGCGATGCGCGCGTGCAGAAGATCGAGGTGGACATGTCCAACGAGCGACAGCTCGCCGAGGTGCGGTTCCTGACCGTTGCCGAGGTGGCCTCGATCATGCGCGTGTCGAAGATGACGGTGTACCGCATGGTGCACGCAGGAGAGCTTCCCGCCATCCGCGTCGGCCGGTCCTTCCGGGTCCCGGAAGACGCCGTGCACAAGTACCTGCGCACGTCGTACGTCGACACCGCCTGATCGTCGGCTGAGAGCACGAAGAAGGGGCGGGCCGGGACCGAGGTGGTCCCGGCCCGCCCCTTCCGTGTCACCCAGGCGCTGCGACGGCGGACGGGCTCGTCAGCGGTTGTCGACCGCGGTCACCTGCACGGCCACGTCGGCGCCCGTGTAGAGCTGCGTGACGAGGTAGACCGAGCCCGGCGGGATGACCGCCGACTCGTCGGCTGCGGCGGTGGCCACCGACCCGGTGAGCTGGCAGGCGCTGTCGAGGAAGTACAGGTCCAGGTCGTGCCCCACCGTGGCGTCCGCGTCGCTCGTACCCTTCACCGACACCGAGTGCAGACCGTCGGAGAAACCTGCGGGGAACTTCGTCACCCAGCCGTCCACGCCCTGGCTGGCGGGCGGGAAGGTGCAGGCGGTGCTCATCTCGGTCCCGGTGACCCCGAAGACGTTCTGCAGGCCGGTGGCGTCACCGGCAGCAGGGTTGGGGGCCGTGATGGTGCCGGAGTCGGTGTAGGCCGGGTCGGGCGTGACCGAGCCGTTCTGGACCACCGGACCCGAGCCGAAGACCTCGATGTCGGCGACCTGCGCCTGGGTGGCCGTGTTGCCCTGCACGGAGTCGACGAAGAACCGCACGTAGGCCGCCTTCACCGGGGTCGCCAGGGCGAACGTCGTGAAGTTGAGGTCGGGCGCGGTCGGCCGCGGGGCGGCGTACGCGAAGCCTCCGGTCCGGGCGGTCTTCCAGGTGACGCCGTCGGTCGAGGTCTGGACCGTGAAGTCCTTGAGGGCCGTGAACCGTGAGGCGTTGGTGGCCTTGAACGCGCTGACCCGCACGCTGCTCACGGTGGCGGGCGCGGCCAGCTTCACGGTCACGCGCTCGTCGGGGCCGTCGTTGTACGGCGTGGTGCCGGCCCTGGTCGCCCAGACCGAGGCCGCGGTGTCGTCGAAGGCGAACTTCGCCGGGGCACCGTCGTCCTGGCTCGAGGCGCTGACCACGGTGGCGCCCGCCGCGGTGGAGGCGAGGTTGGGGGCCAGCTTGATCGTGCGGGCCGCGTTCTTCCCGGCGGCGACGGCGAACCCGTCGATGGTCTGCACACCGAAGCCAGGGGCCTGGATGGTCAGCGGGTAGGTTCCGGAGACCGCCTTGACGGAGAAGCCGCCGGTGGAGCCGGTGCGTCCCAGAGGGGTCACCCGTGCCTCGAAGCGACCGAGGATGACCTTCGCTCCGGGCACGGGCTTGCCGGTGGTGGCGTTGAGCACCGTCAGCGCGACCGTGCCGTTGAGGGCTGCAGCCGGGTGGTCGAACCCCGGCGTCGGGTCGGTGTCGTCGCCCGTGACCGACTTCGCCGAGGCGCCGGCACCGCGCCGGGCGAAGACCGACCAGATGAGGTCGGTGTCGTCGCCGTGGAAGCGGTCGAGGTCGGCCGAGAGGATGCCGTCCCGGGCGTCGAGGAAGGACGGGTCGGGGGCGGTGAGCGGCATGCCGTCGGTCACGATGCGGGCTGCGACGTCCGCGCCCTTCACCGCGCCGTATCGCGCCACGAGCGCCTTGCGCAGGTCCCACAGGGTCGCCGTCCAGATCTCGCCGTCGGCGTGGACCTCGGGACCGGTGAGGTCGTAGCCGATGTCGCCGAACGTCGTCGGGTTCTGGTCGTAGTTCCAGTTGCGGATGCCGCGGGTCGCGTTGCCGGTGACGTAGTCGCCGACGATCGGCTTGGTCAGCAACCCGGCGTTGAAGCCGTGGTTGAGCGCGTACCAGTCGGACCAGCCCTCACCCATCGACCCGGCCTGCTGCGAGCCGAGCGCACTGCCGCCGGCGACGTACCGGGTCGACAGGCCGTGGGTGTACTCGTGCTGGATCACGCTCATGTCGAACGAGCCGTCGCGGTAGGGACCCTCGAAGGCGTCGTCGATCGGCTCCCACAGGAACATGCCGCTCCACGGCGGGATGCCGTCGTCGAGCGTCAGCATGTAGGCGTTGTCGCGACCGGTGTAGGTCGGGCTGCCGCCCGAGGCCGCCCCGGCCTGGACGAGGCCACGGATCGCGTCACCGCCCATGCCACCGTTCGACCCGTTGTCCAGCTGGAAGTTGCCGGCCGTCTCGGTGAACCCGAGCGCGTAGTACTCGTCGTGGATCCGGTTGTGCTGGAAGAAGAGGTTGGTCGCGGCGGGGTCGAGGTCCTGGGCGTAGGACGGCGGCACGGTCTGGCCCTTCGTCGCCGCCCACTGGTTGGTGTACGTGTAGCTGAAGTTGCCGGTGGGCGAGACCGGGCGGGGCGCGTTGTCGACGGGCGCGAGGTAGTTGGACCAGTTGGCGTAGGTGTCGGCGTTGTTGCCGTAGGTCGTCACGCCGGTGCCGGCGAGGCTGGTGGGGTCCACCCAGCCCTTGGGTGACTGCGCGCTCGGCCCGAAGGACTGCTGGCGTGGCATTCCGCCCCTGGCGGCCCCGGGGTAGTTGTCGTAGACCGTGCCCTGCGGGTCCTCGGCGTGCTGGACGACGGACGCGCGGTACAGGGTGCGGCCGGTGGTCCCGTCGACCACGACCTCCCACGCCTCGGTCGGGCTCTTGATGAAGTAGACCTTGTAGGCCGCGACGCTGCCGGTCCGCGTGCCGAAGGTGACCTTCTTGGCGTACGAGGGACCGCCGAAGGGGCCGCGCGCGAAGGTCGTGTAGCCCGCCTGGGTTCCCGTGGCCTGTGGGGAGAACGCGATGCCGGGGGCGAGGGCGCCCGCGACCGCGAGCACGGCGCCGCCCTCCCCGAGCACCCAACCGCCGGTGAGGCCTGCTCCCGGGGTGGGGTCGCCCGCGTAGGAGAGGATCCGGCCGTCCTGGGTGACCGCGACGTTGAGCCGGCCCCCGCGGGCAGCGGGCACCCCGGCCGCGGTCTGGACCAGGTCGACGACGTGGGTGCCCGTGCCGGGCAGCGCGTGGTCGCGCACGACGGCGAGCCCGTCGACCTGGGTGGTGGAGAGGCCGAATGCGGCGGCGTTGGCCCGGAGCCAGCTGCGCGCGATGCTGACTGCCGTGCCGCTCGTCGGCGCCGTCAGGGGCTGCTGGCCGCGCAGCGACCGCAGCGTCCCGAACCTCTCGTCCCACGTCGCCCGGGCGCCGTGGCCACTGCGGGACAGGAGTGCGGTGACCGCGTCCTTCGCCGCCGTGGTGGGAACCACCGGGCGGTCGACCGAGCGCGTGTCGAGGGTCTTCGCCAGGGCGTCGACGGTGTCGCCGAGTCCCGTGAGCGCCGAGCCGGGGTCGGCCGTGGGGGGCGAGGCTGTGGCTCCGGCGGCCGAGGACAGGGGGAGTGCGGTGGCGGCCGCGGTGAGCAGGCACACCCCCACGGCGATCGAGTGCTTGCGGGACGACTTCACGGGAATCTCCTGCTGGCTGGCGGGTCCTCGATGACCCGGTCGCGCTGTCAACGAGGCCGCCCGACCTCGGGTTACTCGACTGCTTTGGCGGACTGCCGCCGCTGCCACGTCGGCTTCCCGCCAGCTGCGCGCCGTGGACCGGGTTTGGGTTGGGGCGCGCGGGGCCGCTAGAGTGGCCACCACTGTTCGGCGTGGTGCGTTGGTTCGTTGCCCCGTCCGGCAACACGACCACGACCAAGAGGACACCATGGGCTCTGTCATCAAGAAGCGCCGCAAGCGGATGGCGAAGAAGAAGCACCGCAAGCTTCTGCGCAAGACTCGCCACCAGCGTCGCAACAAGAAGTGATCGAAGGCCCCCGCACCGCGGGGGCCTTTCGTCTGCCCCCACCAGACGCGGCGTCCACGACCGGGACTGGGCCTTCGGCGACCCCGGGTCGCTGGGTAGGGTGGCAGCAGTCGCGACGTCCGTGACCGGCGTACCAGGGGAGGTGCTGTGGCAGAGGTCGTCCTCGTGACCGGCGTCTCCCGCTACCTCGGCGGGAAGTTCGCCCGTCAGCTCACCGCCGACCCGTCCGTCGAGCGCGTCATCGGCGTCGACGTGATCCCCCCGCCGCACGACATCGGCCGGGCCGAGTTCGTCCGGGCGGACATCCGCAACCCCATGATCGGCAAGATCATCGCGCAGGCCGAGGTCGACACCGTCGTCCACATGAACGTCATCGCGACACCGACCCACGCCGGTGGACGGACCTCCCAGAAGGAGATCAACGTCATCGGCACGATGCAGCTCCTCGCGGCGTGCCAGAAGGCGCCGAGCATCCGGCGCCTCGTGGTGAAGTCGTCTGCTGCCGTCTACGGCTCGAGCCCGCGGGACCCGGCCATGTTCACCGAGGACATGGGTCCGAAGGCGTTGCCCCGCGCGGGGTTCGGCAAGGACTCGGTCGAGGTGGAGGGCTACGTGCGCGGGTTCTCCCGCCGCCGCCCCGACGTCGACATCTCGATGCTGCGCTTCGCCAACATCATCGGCCCGGGCATCCGCACCTCGCTCACCGACTACTTCGCCCTTCCCGTGGTGCCCGTGCCGCTCGGCTACGACGCGCGCCTGCAGTTCGTGCACGAGTCCGACGCCGTCGGGGCGCTGCTGCTCGCGACGACCGGCCCGTCGAGCGGGATCACCAACATCGCCGGCGACGGCGTCATCACCGTCACCCAGGCCGCCGGCCTCGCGGGCCGTCCGGTGCTGCCCGTGCCCATGCCGGCCGCGGGGCTCTTCGGCCTCGTCCTCAAGCGCTCCGGCCTCGCCGACTTCAGCAGCGACCAGATCCAGTTCCTCGCCTTCGGCCGCGGCCTGGACACCCGCCGGATGCGCGAGGTGCTCGGCTTCGAGCCCGTGTACTCGACGCGGGCCGCTTTCGAGGACTACGTCCGCGGCATCGCTGCCGTCGTGCCAGGCGGGGCGGCGCTGGGCTCCGCCGTGTCCGGGATGGCAGGCTCCGCGGCGCAGGCCCTCAGCCACGTCTGGCCCGCAGGGAGGAACGACTGATGGCGACCACCCCGAAGAAGACGGCGTCGAAGAAGACTCCGGGGGCGAGGAAGTCCACCGCGAAGACGACCGCGGCGACGTCCACCACCGCGAAGACGGCCGCGAAGACGACCGCGGCGACGTCCACCACCGCGAAGACGGCCGCGAAGACGACCGCGGCGAAGACGGCGGCCGCCAAGCGGACGGCGAAGAAAGCGACCGCCTCCTCGAGTGCCGGTGGCGCACCCCGCCGCGGAGCGCTCGCCGCCGGCGCGGCACGGGCGTCGGGGGAGCGCGCCAAGCGCCGCAGCACCCCGCTGCTGGCCGCCACGACGGTGCCGCCGATGGTGTCGTCCGCCGCGGCCGACAACCGCGCGGAGGCCCGCACCGACGCCCCGGTCGCGAACCCGCTCGACGACTCGAGCACCCAGCCGGCAGCTGCCGCGACCAGCAAGCACCGCCCGCGCCCGCGGCCGGCAGCCAAGGTGGTCCCCAGCCGGAAGGCCGTGGCCAGGTCCGGCGCCCGGACGACCCGACCGGCGAAGGCGGGAGCAGCCAGCAGTGCGGCCCGGCCGGCCCGTGCCCTCAAGGCGGTGCCGGACGATGCTCCCGTGCTCGCCGCCGTACCGGCCCCGGAGGCCACCACCCGCAGCGTCGCCCCGGGCGTGGAGGAGCTCCTGTCGGCCGGCATCGCAGCGGTCCGTGCCGCGGCACAGGCTGCCGGTATCTCCGCCGAGGACGCCGAGCGCCACCTCGCCTCCATGCTGTCCTTCCTGCGGCGCCGACTCACCGGCGACTACTCGGTCGACGAGTTCGGCTTCGACGAGGACTTCACCCGGCACTTCTACCTGCCGGTGCTGCGCCCGCTCTACCGCTCGTGGTTCCGGGTCGAGGTGCGGGGGATCGAGAACATCCCCGCGACCGGTGGCGGGCTCGTCGTGGCCAACCACTCCGGCACGATCGCCATGGACTCGCTGATGACCCAGGTCGCCGTGCACGACGAGCACCCTGCCCACCGCCACCTGCGCATGCTGGGTGCCGACCTGGTGTTCCAGACGCCCGTCGTCGGCCAGATCGCGCGCAAGTCCGGGTCGACCCTGGCGGCCAACCCGGACGCCGAGCGGCTGTTGTCCAACGGCGAGCTCTGCGGGGTGTGGCCCGAGGGCTTCAAGGGAGTCGGCAAGCCGTTCAGCGAGCGCTACAAGCTCCAGCGGTTCGGCCGTGGAGGCTTCGTCTCGGCGGCGCTGCGTACGGGTGCCCCGATCATCCCGTGCTCGATCGTGGGGGCCGAGGAGATCTACCCGATCATCGGCAACATGAAGACCGTGGCGCGGCTCATGGGTGCCCCCTACGCGCCGATCACCCCCACCTGGCCGCTGCTGGGCCCGCTGGGGCTCGTCCCGCTGCCGAGCAAGTGGATCATCGAGTTCGGCTCACCCGTCGAGACGGCCGACCTCGGACCTGCCGCCGCCGACGACCCCATGCTCGTGTTCGACCTCACCGACCAGGTCCGCGAAACCATCCAGCAGACGCTCTACTCACTGCTCATGCAGCGCCGCTCCGTCTTCTTCTGACCCCTGCTGCTCCTGATCAGCAGCGCCACCCGCGCCTGACCGGGCGCACCTCGGGGGTCGGGCGTGGACGGCGTCAGGGTACGGAGAGCGTCACGCCCGGGAGTGTCACCGGTCCCAGCGTGGTGCCCGGCACCGTGGCCGTCACGCCGCCCGTCCCCACGGTGGCCGACGGCAGCGGCACCGAAAGGGTGGCCGAGGGCAGGGGCAGCGTCGCGCTCAGGGTCGGCAGGTTGACGGTGGCCCCTCCGGTGGACAGGGTCGCCCCGCTGCCCCCGCCGCCGACGACGACGCCGCCGGTCCCGCCCGAGACGCTGGGGGCGGGCGGCAGGCCACCGGCCCCACTGGTCACGGGTGCGCCGGGCACGGTCACCGTCACCCCGGTCCGGGTGGGGGCGGCGGTCGAGGTGGCGGACGCGGGGCGGCCGGCGGTGAGCGAGCTGGGCAGCGAGGACGGTCCGAGTCCTGAGCTCAGGGCCGTCGCGCACCCGCCTCCGCACGCGGCGATGCGTCGGGCGGTCGCAACCTCGCTCTGGCGCAGCAACGACTCGAGCCTGCGCAGCGCGGGCAGCGACGCCGCGGGGACCTCGGTGCGCAGCGCGTCGACCTGGGGCAGTGCGCGGGCGGTGAAGTCGCGCATCTCGAGCAGTGCCTGGGGGTTCTGCGTCTCGGACCAGGCCCGGTCCAGCGACCGCTGGCCACCGATGACCGACCCGGTGGCGGCGTCGAGCGCGGTGTCGATGTCCTGGGAGTCGGGCGAGGGGCGGTCGGCGAGGTCGCGGGCGTCGGAGATGTGCTCCTGGGCCTGGTCGAGCTGGGTGCGGCCACGGTCGAGGTCGCTGTCCGCCAGGCGCACGGCCACGCCGTCGAGCCAGCCCTTCACCGGGTACAGCGTGTCGCCGGGCACGGCGCCGCGGGACACCAGGCCCACGACCCCGCCGACGAGGAGTGCGGAGGCGGTCGCGCCGGCGAGCATGCGCGGCAGGCCGCGGCCCACGACGAGTACGGCCGGGGCCGGTCCCGCGGCCGACCGGGCGGCGTTGCCCGTGCGCCGCGCCCGCGTCGACGCGGCAGGCAGGTTGGCGGCCTCGGCGGTCAGGCGCTCGCGCAGGGTGGCGACGAACGCCGGGTCCGGGCCGGGGCCCAGCGACGAGCCCACGGTGGCGAGCCGGCGGCTGGTCTCGAGCAGGCGGTCGAGCTCGTCGTCGGTGATGCGCTCCCCTTCCAGGGCGCGCTGGAACCGATCGGCCGAGCGGTTGATCAGTGGCATGCCGACACCTCCCTCCCCAGCTCGGTCACGGTCTGTCGCGCTGAGAACGACCCGGGTGCGCAGAAGTTACGCGCCGCGCCGTAGCGAAATGTCGTGGGCCCGAGAGGCCTAGAGGTCGACATCGGCCAGCTCCCGGTGGAGGGCACGGACGGCGCGCAGCTGGAGCTGCTTGACCGCACCCTCGGACTTGCCGAGGACCTTGGCGGTCTCGGCCAGCGTCAGGCCCTGCAGGAACCTCAGGACCACGCACTCGGCCTGCTCGGGCTTGAGGTTCTTCACCGCCGTGAGGAGCCGCTCGTCACGCAGCCGCTCGAGGACCTCGTTGTCCGGTGCGGCCTCCACCCGGGGGTCGGCGTCGAGCATGTCGGCCGTGGTCACCTCCATGCGGAAGCGGGCCGACTTGGCGTTGTCGGTGATCAGGTTGCGCGCGATGGTGATGAACCAGGCGGCGATGTCGCGGCCCTGCCAGGAGAAGGAGTCCATGCGCCGCAGGGCCCGCAGGAACGTCTCGGAGGTGATGTCCTCCGCGAGCTGCTGGCCGCCCACGCGCACGTAGACGTAGCGGTAGACCACGTCGACGTAGCGTTCGTAGAGCATGCCGAACGCCTCGGAGTCCCCGCGCTGGGCCAGCTCGACCAGCGCCGAGATGCGCACGAAGTCCTGGGGCGCCTCGCCGGGGCCGAAGCCGGCCCGCGCGGCCCGTCCGCCGTCGGTGTCGCCCGGCCCGTGGCCACCCTGCCCTCCGGAGCCACGGCCCGAGCCGTCGAGGGTGCCGGCGTCGCCGGCGAGGCTGAGCGCGAGCCGCAGCGACTCCAGGAACTGGGCGGTGGCGGCAGCCATGCCGTGGTCCGCGAGCCCGGTGGCGGTCGCGGGCGCCACCGCAGGTGCCATCGCCGGCACCATCGAAGGCCACGGGGAGGGCCGCACGAGGGCGCGACCGAGCCCCGCGAACGGCTTCGCGGCACGACGGCGTGGGCGCATCCTGATGGGGGACCTCCTGGCCGCACAGTTTCGCCGATATCGAGTCGTTTGTCAGGAGACCCGCGTCACACCGCGGACGCCGCGGCCTACGCTGGACGGGTGGCCGAGCACGTACCGAACCCGCACCCCGCCGACGCGGTGCCCCGCGTCCGCATGCTGGGGCGGCCGGGCTGCCACCTGTGCGACGACGCGCGCGCGGTGATCGCCCGGGTCGCGGCCGACCTCGGCGTGCAGTGGGAGGAGCAGTCCGTCCTCGACGACCCGGCGCTGCTGGAGCAGTACGGCGAGCAGATCCCCGTCACCTTCGTCGACGGCCGGCAGCACGACTACTGGCGGGTCGACGAGGCCCGGCTCCGGGCCGCCCTGCAGGCCTGAGCGCCCGCTGGACACGGCGCGCCCCGGCCGCCCGTAGGGTCCGGCGCAGCGCGCGTGGTGACCTGGCTCACAGGCGTTGTCATCACCTGTCGGGACGGGCTTGTGACTTTGTGCATCCGTTCACAAAAGCGTAATCTGCCGTGGGCAGCCCGTATCAGCCAGGTGCGGACCCTGTGGGTCGAGAAGGAGCCGGAGAAGACGTTGTCTGCCGAACCGAGCGCTCGTCGGGGCATCCCCGACGCCACGGTGGCCCGGCTACCGGAGTACCTGCGCGCCCTCACCGGGCTCGCCGAGCGGGGGATCACCTCCGTCTCCTCCGAGGAGCTCGCCACCGCCGCCGGGGTACGCAGCGCGAAGCTCCGCAAGGACCTCTCCCACCTCGGGTCGTACGGCGTGCGCGGCGTGGGCTACGAGGTGGACCACCTCGCCTACCAGATCTCGCGCGAGCTCGGCCTGACCCAGGACTGGCCCGTGGCCATCGTCGGCATGGGAAACCTCGGCCACGCGCTCGCGGCCTACAGCGGCTTCGCCACGCGTGGCTTCCGCGTCGTCGCCCTGCTCGACCAGGACCCGGCCCTGCACGGCCAGGAGATCGCCGGCATCGCCGTGCAGCCGATGGACGCGCTGGACTCGCTCGTCAACGACGAGGGCCTTGCCATCGGTGTCATCGCGACTCCCGCCGCCTCCGCCCAGGGCGTCTGCGACCAGCTCGTCAAGGCCGGCGTCCGCTCGATCCTCAACTTCGCCCCCTGCGTGCTCGTCGTCCCCGAGGGCGTGGACGTGCGCAAGGTCGACCTGTCCACCGAGCTGCAGATCCTCGCCTTCCACGAGCAGCGCAAGGCGCTCGCCGCCCAGGGCGCGCTCGACGTCGCGGCGGTGGTGTCCCGGTGAGCCTCGTCGTCCTGGGGTTGTCGCACCACACGGCACCGCTGTCCCTGCTCGAGTCGATGTCCCTCGACGCCGCCGGTCGCGGCCGCCTCGCCGCCGGCCTGTTCGCGCGCGACAACCTCTCCGAGGTCACCGTCGTGTCCACGTGCAACCGCACCGAGGTGTACGCCGAGTCGCTCACCTTCCACGGAGCCGTCACCGACATCACCGACGCCCTCACCGAGGTCACCGGCGTGGCCCGCGACGAGCTGCGCGAGCACCTCTACGTCCACTACGAGGACCGCGCGATCGCGCACGCCTTCACTGTCGCCTGCGGGCTCGACTCGATGGCGGTGGGCGAGGCGCAGATCCTCGGCCAGATGCGCACCTCGCTGCGTGAGGCGCAGCGGGCAGGCCACGCAGGTCCGTCGCTCAACACCCTCTTCCAGCAGGCCCTGCGGGTGGGCAAGCGTGCCCACACCGAGACCGGCATCGACGCCGTGAGCGTCTCGCTCGTCGAGGCGGGTCTGGCCCGGGCCGAGCGCGACCTCGGCCCGCTGTCGGGGCTCGACGTCCTCGTCGTGGGTGCCGGTGGCATGAGCTCCCTGGCGGCCACCACGGTGGCGCGACGCGGGGTCCGTTCCCTGACCATCGTCAACCGCACCCTGTCCAAGGCGACCCGCCTGGCCGAGCGCACGGGCGGCCGGTCCCGGCCGCTCGACGAGCTCGGCCCCGCGCTCGCCGACGCCGACGTGGTGATCTCCTGCACCGGCTCGACCGGTGTCGTGGTCAGCCTCGCCTGCGCCGCCGACGCGCAGGTCGCCCGCGGTGGCCGTCCGCAGGCCTACGTCGACCTGGCGCTGCCGCACGACGTGGCCCCGGAGGTCGACTCGCTCAACGGCGTCAGCCTCGCCGGGCTGGCCTCCCTCGGCGAGGACCTGGCCGGCAGCCAGACCTCCAGCGAGGTCCAGCAGGTCGCCGACCTCGTCATCGGCGAGGTGGCCGCCTACCTCACCTCCCGTGCCGCCGAGACGGTTGCGCCGACCGTTGCCGCGCTGCGCTCCCACGCCGCCGACGTGGTCGCCGGTGAGCTGAGCCGCCTCGACCAGCGCCTCCCCGACCTCGACGACACCTCGCGGGCCGAGGTGCAGCTCGCGGTGCACCGGATCGTCGAGAAGCTCCTGCACACCCCGACGGTCCGCGTGAAGGAGCTCGCCGTCGGCGGCCAGGGCGACGGCTACGCCCAGGCCCTGCGCGAGCTCTTCGACCTCGGCCCCGGCGAGGCGGCCACCGCCTCGGTCCCGCCGCCCCGGTCGGGAGGTATGCCGTGAGCGACACCTCCGTGCGCGCCGCCGCACCCCTGACCCTGCGCCTCGGCACCCGGCGCAGCGCCCTGGCCACCACCCAGTCCAGCTGGGTCGCGGACCGGCTCCGCGCGCTGGGCCACACCGTCGACCTGGTCACCATCGTCACCGAGGGCGACACCTCCACCGAGTCGCTCGCGAGCCTCGGCGGCACCGGTGTGTTCGCAGCTGCGCTGCGGCGGGCCCTCCTCGAGGGTGAGGTCGACTTCGCCGTCCACTCCCTCAAGGACCTGCCCACCGCGCCGGAGCCCGGTCTCACCGTCGTCGCGGTGCCGGGCCGGGAGGATCCCCGCGACGTCCTCGTCGCCTCCGGCGGTCGCACGCTCGGCGAGCTGGGGGAGGGTGCCGTCGTCGGCACCGGCTCTCCGCGCCGCGTCGCGCAGCTCGCGGCCCTCGGCCTGGGGCTGGGCTTCAAGGACATCCGTGGCAACGTCGACACCAGGATCTCGATGGTCCGCGACGGTGCGCTCGACGCCGTGGTCCTCGCCCGGGCCGGGCTCGCACGGCTCGGCCGCCTCGACGAGGTCACCGAGGCCCTCGACCCGCTGCAGGTGCTCCCCGCCCCGGGGCAGGGAGCGCTCGCCGTCGAGTGCCGCACCGACGACGCCTCGACCCGGGCGGCGCTGGCAGTCCTCGACGACGCCGACACGAGGGCCTGCGTGACCGCCGAGCGCGCGGTGCTCGCCGCCCTCGAGGCCGGCTGCTCCGCCCCCGTCGGCGCGCTCGCCGAGGTCGTCGAGGGCGAGGACGGCCTCGAGCTGTCGCTGCGCGCGTTCGTCGGCAGCGTCGACGGCGCCGTCGACCTGCGCCGGTCGCTCGTGGGTCCGGTCGGCGACGCCGAGTCGCTCGGCCACCGCCTGGCGGCCGTGCTCCTCGAGGACGGCACCGACCTGCTCCGCGGCCCTGAGGAACGCCCGCCGGCCGCACCGGGGCCCTCGGCCGTGACCGCCCTGCGCGACCACACCGCCGACAGCTGGCCCCCCGACCCAGCCGGGGCGAACGGACCACATCCGCTCGCCGCCCCCGACCGCCGCCCAGAACACGACAGCACGGAGCGTGCCACGTGAGCCCCACGCGCTCGACCCAGCCCACCAAGCCCACCACCCGTCTGCCCGGTCGGGTCGCCTTCGTCGGCGCCGGCCCCGGCGACGCCGGTCTCATGACCGTGCGCTCGCTGGAGCTCCTCGCGAAGGCCGACGCGGTCGTCATCGACCAGGTCGCCCGCGAGTCCGTCGTCGAGCGCTACTGCCGCGCCGACGTCGAGGTCGTCGACGCCGGCCACGGCGACCACGGCCAGCCGCTGACCCACGCGATGCGCGCCAAGCTGGTCGTCAAGGCGGCCAAGGCCGCCCACGGCGGCCTCGTCGTACGCCTCATGGACGGCGACCCGGCGACCTTCAACGGTCTGGCCGAGGAGGCCCTCGCCTGCCAGAAGGCCGGCATCGGCTTCGACATCGTCCCCGGCGTCAGCGCGGTCACCGCGGTCCCCGCCTACGCGGGCATCCCGCTGACCTCGAGCAGCTCGCCGGCGGTGCACGTCATCTCCGCCAACGACCGGTCCGTCGACTGGTCCGCCTCGGCGACCGAGTCGGTCACCGTCGTGCTGCTCGGCGCCCCGGACGACCTGGCCGGCGCACTGGCCAAGCTGCTCGCGGCCGGCCGCCCGGAGTCGAGCCCGGTCGCCCTGACCGAGCGCGGCACGACGATCCGCCAGTCCACCCGGGTCACCACCCTCGGTGAGGTCGCCAAGGTCATGAAGACCGTGGAGTTCCCGGCCCTCGCGGTCGTCGGCACCACGGTGGCCCTGCGCGAGCAGCTGTCGTGGTTCGAGACCAAGCCGCTGTTCGGGTGGAACGTCCTCGTCCCGCGGACCAAGGAGCAGTCGGGCTCGACGATCTCGCGCCTGGAGTCCTACGGCGCGACCGCCGAGGTCGTGCCGACGATCAGCGTCGAGCCGCCGCGCACGCCCCAGCAGATGGAGCGCGCGGTCAAGGGCCTGGTCACCGGTCGGTACGAGTGGATCGGCTTCACCTCCGTCAACGCCGTCAAGGCGGTCCGCGAGAAGTTCGAGGAGTTCGGGCTCGACGCGCGCGCGTTCGCCGGCCTCAAGGTCGCCGCGGTCGGCGGGGTCACCGCCGAGGCGCTGCACGAGTGGGGCATCGTCCCCGACCTCGTGCCGTCCGGCGAGAAGTCCGCCAACGGGCTGCTCGCGGACTGGCCACCGTTCGACGAGGTGCTCGACCCCATCAACCGGGTCTTCCTGCCGCGCGCCGACATCGCCACGGACACCCTGGTCGCCGGCCTGCAGGCCGCCGGCTGGGAGGTCGACGACGTGACGGCCTACCGCACCGTACGGGCGGCCCCGCCCGCCGCGGCGGTCCGCGAGGCCATCAAGGGCGGCCAGTTCGACGCCGCGGTGTTCACCTCGTCCTCGACCGTGCGCAACCTCGTCGGCATCGCCGGCAAGCCGCACCCCTCGACGGTGATCGCCTGCATCGGCCCGGCGACGGCCAAGGCGGCGGAGGAGCACGGCCTGCGGGTCGACGTCCTCGCCCCCGAGGCCTCCTCGGACGCGCTGGTCGACGCCCTGGCCGACTACGGCCTCGGCCTCGCCGCGGCTGCTGCCGAGGCCGGTGAGGCCGTCGTCCGACCGAGCGCGAAGAAGTCCTCCTCGCGTCGCCGCGCGAGGTGAGCAGGTCTTGACCCACCCAGCAGGTCACCCGTCGGGGCCGGTCCTGCGGCCCCGACGGCTGCGCCAGTCGCCCGCCGTCCGCAGGCTCGTCGCCGAGACGCGGCTGCACCCGGCCGAGCTGGTGCTGCCGGTGTTCGTCCGTGAGGGCATCACCGAGCCGGTCGCCATCTCCGCCATGCCCGGGGTCGTCCAGCACACCGTGGAGTCGCTGGTCGCCGAGGCGCAGCGCGCCGCCGACGCCGGGCTCGGCGGGATCATGCTGTTCGGCGTCCCGGAGCACAAGGACGCGGTGGGCTCGGGGGCGGACGACCCTGACGGCATCCTCAACGTCGCGCTCCGCGCCGTCGCCGACGCGGTGGGCGACCGCTTGGTCGTCATGGCCGACCTCTGCCTCGACGAGTTCACCGATCACGGGCACTGCGGCGTCCTCACCGCCGACGGCCGCGTCGACAACGACGCGACGCTCGAGCGGTATGCCGCGATGGGCCTCGCGCAGGCCCGCGCCGGCGCCGAGGTCCTCGGGCTCTCCGGGATGATGGACGGCCAGGTGGCCTTCGTCCGCGACGCGCTCGACGCCGAGGGCTTCACCGACACGGTCATCCTCGCCTACTCCGCGAAGTACACCTCCGGGCTCTACGGCCCGTTCCGCGAGGCGGTGCAGTCCTCGCTGCAGGGTGACCGCGCGACCTACCAGCAGGACCCGGCCAACGCCACGGAGTCCCTTCGCGAGCTGGAGCTCGACATCGCCGAGGGCGCCGACATCGTCATGGTGAAGCCCGCCGGGCCGCACCTCGACATCGTCGCCGCTGCTGCTGCCATGTCACCGGTTCCCGTTGCGGCGTACCAGATCTCGGGTGAGTACGCGCAGATCGTCGCGGCTGCCGAGAACGGCTGGATCGACCGCGAGCGGGTGATGATGGAGTCGCTCATCGGCATCCGCCGGGCGGGTGCGCAGATCATCCTCACGTACTTCGCCTTCGACGCCGCCGCCCTGCTCTGACCCGTCAGGGCCGTCGGGTGAAGACGGCGTCGACGGCCGGGATCCGGGCGCGGTAGCCGCGCAGCAGCTCGCGGGCGACGGTGACCGAGTCGACGAGCGGGTGCAGGGCGAACGCCTCGACGGCCTCGCGCTCCGAACCCGTCGCCGCGGCCGAGATCGTCAGGCGCTCGACGGCCTTGACCTGCAGCACGAGCCCGAGCTGGTGGGCGGTGAGCGGGCTGACCGGTAGGGGGCGGGGCCCGGCGGCGTCGACGGTGCAGGGCACCTCCACCACCGCGTCCTCGGGCACCCCCGGGACCGCACCCGCGCTGCGTACGTTGAGGATCAGCGAGGTGGCCTCGCCCCGGGCGATCGCGGCCATGATGGCCAGCGCCACGCCCTCGTAGCCCCCGCCCTGGACGTCGTCCTCGTCGCGTTCCTGGCCCTCGTCGCGGGCCTCCTTCATGTAGGTCGCGTTGCGCTCCCTGCGCACGCGGTCCCACTCGCCGTACGGGTCGTCGCCCGCCCTCGCGAGGGCGGCGTAGAAGCCGCGCTGCTGCGCCAGGAGGTACTCGCCGCGGGTCTGGTCGGCGGCACGGATCGAGGCGACGGCCTCACGGTTGAAGTAGTAGTAGTAGAGGTACTCGTTGGGGATCGCGCCGAGCGTCCGCAGCCACTCCAGGCCGAACAGCGGCCCCTCCTCCATGGAGCCGAGCAGGCGGTCGTCGGCGAGCAGGTCCGGGAGCACGTCGCGGCCACCCGAGTGCAGGCCGCGCAGCCAGCCGAGGTGGTTGAGCCCGACGTAGTCGACCGTGGTGCCGGCCGGGTCGATGCCGAGGGTGGCCGCAGCCCGGCGGGCCAGGGCGATGGGGGAGTCGCAGATGCCGACCGCCCGGTCGCCGAGGACCTGCTGCATGGCCTCGGTGACCATGCCTGCGGGGTTGGTGAAGTTGATGACCCAGGCGTCGGGGGCCAGGGCCCGGACGCGCTCGGCGACGTGGCGGGCCACGGGCAGCGTGCGCAGGCCGAACGAGAGGCCGCCCGGTCCCGTGGTCTCCTGCCCGAGGACACCGAGGTCGAGGGCCACGCGCTCGTCCGCGGTGCGCCCCTCGAGGCCGCCGACCCGGATGGCGGAGAAGACGAAGTCGGCGCCCTCGAGCGCCTCGTCGAGCTCGGTCGTCGTGATGACGGTGGGGGCGTCGTCATGGCCCGCGCCCATCTGTGCGAGGACCCTCCCGATCGCCTCCAACCGTGCCGGGTCGACGTCGTGCAGCCGCACCTCGTCGACGCGGCGTTCGTGGTGGTCGGTGAGCAGCGCGCCGTAGACCAGCGGCGTGCGGAAGCCGCCCCCGCCCAGGATCGTCAGCCTCATGCAGGCAACCTAGCCGTGCCCGCCACGGGCTGCCCACGCCCGCTCCTTGTCACTCCCCGGGTGGCACGGCATTCTGGCGGCACACCGACCGACGACAGGAGCCGTCCCGTGCCAGAGCAGGCCGACGAGCAGGCCTACGACCCCCTGGCCGCGCTGCGGACCCCCGACGCCCCAGACCTGGACGTGCTCATCTGGGGGACGGTGTTCCTCGACATCATCTTCACCGGCCTGGCCGCGCTGCCCGAGGACGGGCAGGAGGTGTGGGCGGACGGTATGGGGTCGTGCCCTGGTGGCATCGCCAACCTCGCCGTCGCCGCGCGACGCCTGGGCCTGCGCACCTCGCTCGCCGCGGCGTTCGGTGACGACGCGTACGGCGACTTCTGCTGGGAGACTCTGGCGGACTTCGAGCACGTGGACCTCAGCCGCTCGCGCCGGTTCGAGGGGTGGCACTCGCCCGTCACGGTGTCGATGGCGGTCAACCGCGACCGCGGGATGGTCAGCCACGGCCACGCCCCGCCGCTCGGGCCGTCGGAGCTGATCGGCACCCCGCCGCGGTCGCGGGCCGTCATGGTGGAGCTGTCCGAGGAGCGGCCGCTGGTCGACGGCTCCGAGGCGACCTGGGTGCAGCAGGCGCAGTCGGCAGGGGCGCTGGTCTTCGCCGACGTGGGCTGGGACCCGAGCGGTCGGTGGTCACCCGACGTCCTCGACCAGCTCGAGGTGGTGCACGGGTTCCTGCCCAACGCGGGGGAGGCCATGGCCTACACGCGCACCAGCACGCCCCACGAGGCGCTCTACGCCCTCGCGGACCGGGTCCCCCTGGCCGTGGTGACCAACGGCGAGTCCGGGGCCCTGGCCATCGACTCGGCCACGGGGGAGGAGGCGGTGGTGCCGGCCCTGCGCGTCCCGGCGATGGACCCGACGGGGGCGGGCGACGTGTTCGGCGCCTCGATGGTGCTCGGGACGCTGGCCGGCTGGCCGCTCCAGCAGCGCCTGGCGTTCGCCGCGCTGTGCTCCTCGTTGTCCGTGCAGCAGTTCGGCGGCAGCCTCGCCGCGCCGGGCTGGGGTGACATCGCCGACTGGTGGACGCACCAGCGCGCCTCCGGCGACCGCACCTCGTACCACCTGTCGCTGCTGCGCCGCTACGGCTTCCTCGACGACCTCGTCCCCACGATCCCGCTGGGCGCCGGGCGCCGGGCCACCGCGACGATCGCCCGCCATGTCGACGTGGAGGGCTACCCCTGAGGGGTGCGCGGAAGGGGCCGGTCCCTCTCGGAACCGGCCCCTTCGGGTCGTGCGTCGGGCTGGTGGGCCCGTTGTGCCTCGTCTGGCTCAGGCGGCCTTGACGAGCTGGACGTCCAGGTTGATCTTGATCTTCTCGGAGACGAGCACGCCGCCACCCTCGAGGGCCACGTTCCACTCCAGGCCGAAGTCCTTGCGGTTGATCTCGGTGGTGGCCTCGAAGCCGGCCTTCTGGTTGCCCCACGGGTCGGTGGCGAGGCCGTTGAACTCGAGGTCGAACTCGACGGGCTTGGTGACGCCCTTGATGGTCAGGTCGCCCTTGAGGGTGTCCTCGGTGACCGCGGTCGAGGTGAAGCTCATGGTCGGGTTGTTCTCCACGTCGAAGAAGTCGCCGGACTTGAGGTGGGCGTCGCGGTCGGCGGAGCCGGTGTCGACCGAGGCGAGCTGGACGACCGCGGTGACCTGCGAGGCGGTGACGTCGTCGGCGACCTTGGCGGCGCCCTCGAACTCGTTGAACTTGCCGCGGACCTTCGTCACCATGAGGTGGCGGGCGGTGAAGCCGAGCTCGCTGTGCGAGGCGTCGATGTTCCAGGTGCCGGCGGGGAGGTCGTTGATGCTGGCCATGAGTTTCTCCTGTGTCGAGGGGGTGGTCCGCGGGACTTTCCCGCGGCGTCACTGTGTTGAACATAGCAGAGTTGATTTATATTTCAACCAACTGACCGAGATGGGATACTGACCACCATGAGCACCACCGTGACCGCGCCACCGCGCTGGCTGTCGCCCGAGCAGCAGGACGCCTGGCGCGCCTACCTGCGGGGCACCCGCCTGCTGGAGGCCGCGCTCGACCGCGACCTGCAGTCCCACGGCGTCCAGCTGTCCGAGTACGAGATCATCTCCATGCTGTCCGAGGCGCCGGGGCGCCGGCTGCGCATGTCCGGCCTGGCCGACCTCGTCGTGCAGTCCCGCAGCCGGCTCACCCACACCGCCGCCCGGCTGGAGAAGCGGGGATGGGTACGGCGTGAGTCGTGCCTGGAGGACCGCCGCGGCGTCGAGCTCGTGCTCACCGAACGCGGGCTGGAGGCGGTCCGCGACATGGCGCAGGTCCACATCGAGAGCGTCCGCCGCAACATCGTCGACACCATGTCGCCCGAGCAGTTCGCGGCGCTGGGCGTTGCCATGGCGGCCGTGCGGGACGCGATCCTCGCCGGCGGGCTCCCCTCCTGCAGCGAGGTCTGACCCCGACCCGCCGCGCCACCGTGTGAGCCTGCGCACCCCTGCCGCGGCACCCGTGCTCGCACGCTCAGGTACGGCTGTGACAATGGGGCCATGACGCCCTACCCCTTCGACGCCCCGGCTTCGCAGGCCCTGCTCGAACGCGCCCTCGCGGTCACGCCCGGCGGCGTCAACTCGCCGGTCCGCGCCTTCCGCGCCGTCGGCGGGACGCCGCGGTTCATGGCCTCCGGCGCGGGTCCCTACCTCACCGACGTCGACGGCCGCGAGTACGTCGACCTCGTGGGCTCTTGGGGGCCGATGATCCTCGGTCACCGCCACCCGGCTGTCGTCGAGGCCGTGCAGGCCGCGGTGGCCGACGGGTTCTCGTTCGGCACCCCGAGCGAGAACGAGGTGCGGCTCTGTGAGGAGATCGTCGCCCGTGTCGAGCCGGTGGAGCAGGTGCGCCTGGTGTCCAGCGGCACCGAGGCCACCATGAGCGCCATCCGCCTCGCCCGCGGCTACACCGGCCGCTCGCTCGTCGTGAAGTTCGCGGGCTGCTACCACGGCCACGTCGACTCCCTGCTCGCGCAGGCCGGGTCCGGGGTCGCGACGTTCGCCCTCCCGGACTCCGCGGGCGTGCCCAAGGAGATGGCGGCCGAGACCATCGTGCTGCCCTACAACGACCTCGCCGCCGTCGAGCAGGCGTTCGCCGCCCAGGGCGCCGAGATCGCCGCCGTCATCACCGAGGCGTCGCCGGGCAACATGGGCGTCGTCCCGCCGGCCCCCGGCTTCACCGAGGGACTGCGCCGCATCACCGCCGCCCACGGTGCCCTGCTCATCTCCGACGAGGTCATGACGGGCTTCCGCTGCTCGGCCGCCGGCTGGTACGGACTCGAGGGACCGTACGACGCGGGCGCCCCCGACCTGTTCACCTTCGGCAAGGTCATGGGCGGCGGCTTCCCGGCCGCCGCGTTCGGCGGTCGTGCCGATGTCATGGCGCTGCTCGCCCCGGTCGGCCCGGTCTACCAGGCAGGCACCCTGTCGGGGAACCCGGTCGCGACCGCCGCCGGGAGGGCGACCCTCGAGCAGTGCACGCCCGCGCTGTACGCCCGCCTCGACGAGGCGGCCGACGCCCTCACCGCCGCGCTGCGCGACGAGCTCGGCCGCGCCGGGGTCCCGCACACGATCCAGCGGGCCGGCAGCATGTTCAGCGTCTTCTTCCGCGACGGCGCGGTCACCGACTACGACGGGGCGCGCGCCCAGCACGTGCCGGCGTTCGGCGCGTTCTTCCACTCGATGCTCAGCCAGGGTGTCTACCTGCCGCCGAGCGCGTTCGAGTCGTGGTTCGTGAGCGGGGCGCACGACGACGCCGCGGTCGACCGGGTCGTCTCGGCGGTGCCCGCCGCGGCGGCAGCGGCTGCCGAGGCGTTTGCGACAATCGACTCATGACCGCCGCCCCGCGCACCGTGGTGCACCTGCTGCGCCACGGCGAGGTGCACAACCCCGAGGGCGTGCTCTACGGGCGCCTCGACGGCTACCACCTGTCCGAGCTCGGTACTCGC
Organism: Pedococcus ginsenosidimutans; assembly: GCF_039544395.1. NCBI lineage: Bacteria > Bacillati > Actinomycetota > Actinomycetes > Micrococcales > Intrasporangiaceae > Pedococcus > Pedococcus ginsenosidimutans. Next base: position 210,723 of record NZ_BAABLO010000001.1, on the reverse strand, counting down.
ATGGCGCAGGCCGCGGCACGCCACCTCGAGGACCACGACGTGACGCACGTGGTCGCCTCCTCGCTCACCCGGGCGCAGGAGACCGCCGCGCCGATCGCCGCCTCCCACGGCCTGTCGGTCACCACCGACGACCGGGTCATCGAGGCGGGCAACTCCTTCGAGGGGGAGCAGGTCGGCTCGATGAGCCCGCTGGCGTTCGTGCGCCCGCGCTACTGGGGCCGCATCGTCAACCCGCTGCGGCCGTCGTGGGGCGAGCCCTACAGCGAGATCGCCACGCGGATGGTCGAGGCGGTCGCCGACGCTCGCGAGCACGCCCGCGGCCACGAGGCCGTGGTCGTCTCCCACCAGCTGCCGATCTGGACCCTGCGCAACCAGCTCGCCGGCAAGCGGCTGTGGCACGACCCGCGCAGGCGCGAGTGCCGGCTGGCGTCGCTGACGACGTTCACCTACGTCGGCGACGAGCTGGAGTCCATCACCTACTGCGAGCCCGCTGCGGCGCTGCTCGCGGAGTCGCGCGGTGGCACCGGATGAGGTCGCACGCCCCACGCCGTACGGTGCGGCCGGTCGCGCTGCTCGCGGCGCCGGTCCTGGCGCTGTCCCTCGCCGCGTGCTCGCAGGACCCGAACTCCATCGCGGCGCAGGCGAAGTCCGGCAACCGACAGGGCTACATCTCCGGTGACGGGACCGTCGAGCAGATCCCGGCCGCCAAGCGCAACAAGCCGGTCGTCCTCTCAGGGAAGACGCTCGACGACCAGTCCTGGTCGGTCGCCGACCAGTCGGGCAAGGTCGTCGTCCTCAACGTCTGGGCCTCGTGGTGCCCGCCGTGCGAGAAGGAGGCGCCCGAGCTCAAGAAGTCGGCCGAGGCCGTCGCCGCGGCAGGCAAGCCGGTCGTGTTCATGGGCATCAACACCCGTGACAACCCGTCCTCCGGCAGGGCGACCGCCAAGCGGCAGGGCATCCCCTACCCCTCGCTCGACGACCAGGACGGCCAGATGATCCTGGCGCTGCAGGGCAAGGCGCCCACGCCTCCGGTGACGCTCGTGCTCGACCCGAAGGGGCGCATCGCGGCCCGGGTCCTGGGCGAGGTGACGTCGTCCACCCTCGAGGGGCTGGTCGACGACGTCCTGGCCGAGAAGTAGGCACGGATCTTGATCGCAGACGTCACGGACGCGGTGACCACCGGCGCGCTCCCGGTCGCCCTCGTCGTCGCCCTCGTCGCCGGGGCGGTCTCGTTCGCCTCGCCGTGCGTGCTGCCGCTGGTGCCAGGCTTCCTCGGCTACGTCACCGGGCTGTCCGACGAGTCGCTCGCCCAGCGCTCGCGGCACCGGATGGTCGCCGGGGCCCTGCTGTTCGTGCTGGGTTTCACGGTCGTGTTCATGGCCACGACGGCGTTCCTCGCCGGGGTCGGGGCGACGCTCGTCGAGCACCGCCAGGGCCTCATGCGGCTCGGCGGCGTGCTCGTCATCCTCATGGCGCTGGTTTTCATCGGGGTCGGCAGCCGGCTGGGCTCGCAGCGCGAGCTCAAGGTCCACCGCCGCCCGGCCTCGGGCCTGGCCGGAGCACCGTTCCTCGGCGCGGTCTTCGGCCTGGGCTGGGCGCCCTGCACCGGACCGACCCTCGGCGCCGTCGTGCTCCTCGCGACGACCACCGGTGACCAGCCCGCGGTGGTCCGCGGCATCGTCCTCGCCCTGGCCTACTCGCTCGGCCTCGGGCTGCCGTTCGTGCTCATCGCCGCCGGGTTCGAGCGGTTCGGCCGGGTCTCGGCGTTCCTGCGCCGGCACCAGCGCGGCATCCAGCTCTTCGGCGGCGGCCTGCTCCTCGTCATCGGACTGCTCCTCGTGACCGGCCTCTGGGAGTCCTGGACGCGCTACGTGCAGACCTCCCTCGTCAACGGCTTCCAGACGGTGATCTGACCATGGCACAGCAGACCAAGGACGCCACCGAGGGGATCACCCAGCCGAGGCTGGGCGCCGTCGGCTGGCTGCGCTGGATGTGGCGGCAGCTGACGAGCATGCGCACCGCGCTGTTCCTGCTGCTGCTGCTCGCGATCGCCGCGTTGCCCGGCTCGATCTGGCCCCAGCGCAGCATCGACTCGGCGCGCACCGCCGACTGGATCGCCAACCACCCCAAGGCCGGCCCGATCCTCGACCGGTTGGGCTTCTTCGAGGTCTACGCCTCGCCGTGGTTCGCGGCGATCTACCTCCTGCTCTTCATCTCCCTCGTGGGCTGCGTCCTGCCGCGCAGCAAGGTGCACTGGAAGGCGATGCGGTCGACGCCGCCGCGCGCCCCTGCCCGACCCGAGCGCCTGCCCTCCTCGGCGACGGCCGAGACGGACGCGGACGTGCAGACCGTATTGGCGGCCGCGCGCGAGGTGCTGAAGGGCAAGCGGTTCCGCACCCACACCCACGACCTCACCTCGGTCAGCGCCGAGAAGGGCTACCTCAAGGAGACCGGCAACCTCGTCTTCCACCTGGCGCTGATCTTCGTCATCGTGGGCGTCGCGGTGGGCCACCTGTTCGGGTGGAAGGGCGACGTCATCGTGCCCGTCGGGAAGAGCTTCGCGAACTCGCTGATCCAGTACGACACGTTCAGCCCCGGCCCCTGGGTCGACCCCTCGAGCCTGTCGCCGTTCAGGATCACGGTCGACAAGCTCGACGCCACCTTCGAGGAGAACGTCACCGGCCGTGGCCAGTTCGGCCAGCCGCGGGACTTCACCGCCCACGTGACCACGGTGGCCGAGCCGGGCGCGACGCCGAAGCAGTCGACCATCAAGGTCAACCACCCGCTGGAGATGGACGGCGCGGGCGTCTTCCTGCTCGGCAACGGCTACGCCCCGGTCATCACGGTCCGCGACAAGGACGGCAACGCGACCTACAGCGGGCCGGTGCCCTTCCTCGCCCAGGACAACAACTACACCTCCGTCGGGGCGGTGAAGGTGCCCGGTGCGCAGCCCAAGCAGCTCGGGTTCTCCGGCCTGTTCCTGCCCACCGCGGTCATCGACAAGGAGAAGGGCCCCACGTCGATCTTCCCCGACGCCAAGAAGCCGGCGCTGGCGCTGACGCTCTTCGAGGGCACCCTCTTCCCCGGCGGCCGGCCGCAGTCGGTATACGTGCTCGACACCGCGGAGATGACCCAGGTCAAGACCGCCAAGGGCCAGCCGCTGCGCATCTGGCTCGAGCCGGGCAAGACCTTCACCCTGCCGGGCGACCGCGGCAGCATCACGTTCGACAGCGTCGACCGGTTCGCCGGGCTGTCGATCCGGCACGACCCCGGCAAGTACGTCACGCTGGTGGCGGCCCTGCTCGCCCTGGGCGGCCTCATCGCCTCCCTGGTCATCCGGCGCCGTCGCGTGTTCGTCCGCGTTTCGCCTGCGCAGGACGGCGGACGTACCGTGGTGACCGTCGGCGGTCTCGCCAAGGGCGACGACGACGGGCTTCAAGAGGTGGTCGAGGACGTCCTCGCCGCCGTGGAACGACGATTGGGCACCAGCACATGACGAACGAGACGCTCGCCGGATACGCCAACGTGAGCCTGTACTCGGCGATGGCGGTCTTCACCATCGCCATGCTGTGCCACGCCGTCTACCTCGCAGGCCTGCTGCCGGCCCGCGACCGGGCCGCGGACCGAGCCACCGACCGCACCTCCGAGCGCGAGCTCGTCAGCGCCGGTGCAGCGGGCACCGCGGTCGACGTACCCTCGGAGGTCGCACCCACCCCCGACGAGGACCACGACGTGCCCTCGCGGGCGCGGGCCGCCGCCGGCATCGCCTCGACGACGACCTGGCTGGGCGGCATGCTCCTGCTGCTGTCGGTCGTCCTGCGCGGGCTCTCGGTCGACCGGTGGCCGCTGGGCAACATGTTCGAGTTCGCCGTGATGGGCTCGATGTTCACCTCGCTGGCCTACTCGATCTGGTCGATGAAGCGCGACCTGCGCTGGCTGGGCCTGTTCATCACCGGCCCGATCCTGCTCGTGCTCGGCATGGCCGTCCGCGTCTGGTACACCGAGGCCGCCGAGCTGCTGCCCTCGCTGCAGAGCTACTGGCTGGTCATCCACGTCACCGTCGCGGTGCTCGCCACCGCGGTCTTCACCATCGGGGCGGCCGCGACGGCCGTGTACCTGGTCAAGGACGCCTTCGCCCGGTCCGGCCGCGCGAGCGTGCTCGACCGGTTCCCCGACGCCCCGGCCCTGGAGCGCACGGCGTACGGCCTGTACATCGTGGCATTCCCGCTGTGGACCTTCACCCTCATCGCCGGTGCCATCTGGGCGCGCCAGGCGTGGGCGTCGTACTGGAACTGGGACCCGAAGGAGGTCTGGACGTTCGTGATCTGGGTGGTCTACGCGGCCTTCCTGCACTCGCGCGCGACCAGCGGCATCAGCCGCCAGACGGCCAGCTACATCGCCCTGGCCGGCTACGCCTGCATCATCGTCAACTTCGCCGTGGTCAACGTGTTCTTCGTCGGCCAGCACTCCTACTCCGGCCTGTGAGGAACCCGCACCACCATGCTCCGCTACACCGTCCTGCGCCTGCTCATCTTCTTCGGGGTCCTGTCCCTGTTCTGGCTGCTCGGGCTGCGTGACCGCGACCAGCAGTGGATGCTGCTCGTCCTGTCGGCCCTGGTGTCGATGGTGCTGTCCTACTTCGTGCTCGCCCGCTTCCGCGAGGAGAGCACCCGCCAGCTGGCCGAGCGCGTGCAGCGGCGCACCGAGGCCAAGCAGGCCGCCGCGGCGGCCGGCCACGGCACCGTCCACGGCGACGACGAGGCGGCCGAGGACGCCGAGGACGAGCGCGGGCCCGCCGAGTACCGCTGACGGATCCGGGCCGGGTCAGGCCTGGCTCGGGCCGCCTTCGCGCGGCTCCCGAGACAGCCGGCGCCTCACCAGCGCGCCGACGAGGGCGAGCGCTGCCGCGCAGGCGGCGCCGAACAGACCCAGCAGCGCGAAGAACGGCAGCCGCCCCGACAGTGGCTCCGCCCCGTCGTACCCCGCGACCATGAAGACCAGCGCGAGCGTGAAGCCGTAGAGGCCCGCGTCGACAGCAGCCGCCCGGCGCGACCGCGCGAGGACCCCGACCATGACGGCAGCCCCCAGGGCAGCAGGCTCCACCCCGACCCGACCAGCACGTACCGCGCTCCCAGGACTCCGAGCAGCGCACCGAGCAGCGCGAGACCGCCCCGCCGCACTGCAGGTCGCATCCGCACGCCGACCGTCAGCCGAGCCCGGCCCGTAGCCGTTCGACCGTGCCGTCGACGTCGGTGAGCTTGTCGAGACCGAACAGCCCGATCCGGAAGGTCGAGAAGTCGTCCCGCTCGCCGCACATCAAGGGCACCCCGGCAGCCACCTGGAGCCCGCGCTGCTTGAACCTGGCGCCGCTGCGCACCTCGGGGTCGTCCGTGAACGAGACCACCACGCTGGGCGCCTCGAACCCCGCCGCCGCGACGGAGGGGTACCCGTGCTCGGCGAGCATCGCGCGCACCTGCGCACCGAGCGAGATCTGGGCCTCGCGCAGTACGTCGAGGCCCAGCGAACGGGTCTCCAGCATGAGGGCGGCGTCGCGGGCGAGCGCGTCCGTCGGCATCGTCGCGTGGTACGGCGTCTGGCCCTCCAGGTAGGACTCGCTCACCGTCAGCCACTTCTGCAGGTCCACCGCGAAGCTCGTCGAGGTCGTCCCCATGACCTGCTCACGCCCGGCCTCCGACAGCATGACGAAGCCCGCGCAGGGCGACCCGCTCCACCCCTTCTGCGGGGCGCTGAGGAGCACGTCGGCGCCGACCTCGGCCATGTCGACCCACATCGCCCCGGAGGCGACGCAGTCGAGGACGAAGAGACCGCCGACGGCGTGCGTCGCGTCGGCGACCGCGCGGACGTACTCGTCGGGCAGCAGGATGCCGGCCGCCGTCTCCACGTGGGCCGCGAAGACGACCGCGGGGCGCTCGCGTTCGATGGCCTCGACCACCTCGGCCACGGGTGCCGGTGCCCACGGAGTCTGCGGGTCGTCCGAGGCCGGTCGTGCGCGGCACACCGTCGTCTCGCTGGCCACGGAGCCGGCCTCGAGGATCTGCGACCAGCGGTAGGAGAACAGGCCGTTGCGGACGACGAGGCAGCGACGGTCGGTCGCGAGCTGTCTGGCGACGGCCTCCATGGCGTACGTGCCACCGCCCGGCACGACCGCGACCGTGTGGGCGCTGTAGGTCGTGCGCAGGACGTCGAGGATGTCCTGCATCACCCCGACGAACCGCTTCGACATGTGGTTGAGGGACCGGTCGGTGAAGACCACCGAGTACTCCAGCAGTCCATCCGGGTCGACGTCATGACGAGGGAGGCTCACCTCGGCAAGGGTGCCACAGCCACGTCCGTCCAGCGCGGCCGGCGAGTGCCCCATCCGCGGCGCCTCCTCGCCCCAGTCCGGGTTGTCCGATGTCGTGGGTAGCGTCGCGGGCATGCTTCGCACCCCTCGGTCCCGCGCGGCGGTGGTGGTGGTCCTGTGCCTCGTGCAGTTCGTCGACGTGCTGGGCGTCACCGCGGCCATCGTCGCCATCCCCTCGATGCTCGACGGCGTCGGGGCCGGCGATGCGGCGGCGGGGCCGATCGCGACGGCATACGCGATGTTGTTCGGTGGCCTGCTGGTCGTGGGCGCGCGGCTGGGCCACCGCTACGGCCACGTGCGGATGCTGCTGGTCGGTTTGGTCGTCTTCGCACTCGCCGGTGCCACGGGGGCGCTGGCGCAGCACGCGTGGCAGCTCGTGCTGGCGCGGGCGGTCCAGGGTGCTGCCTCGGCACTCACCGTCCCCGCGGCCCTGAGCCTGCTGTTGGCGGCCGCCACGGCCACAGGTGAGCGGACCAAGGCGCTCGGACTGTGGAGTGCGGCCGGCGCAGCCGCGGGGGCGAGCGGGTTGTTCGCCGGTGGGCTCCTCATCGAGCTGTTCGGCTGGCGTGCGATCTTCTGGGTCAACGTGCCGCTGGCTGTCGGGCTGGCTGCCGGGGTCCGGTACTGGGTCCACGTGCGACCCGTCCAGGACACCGAGGCCGCGCTCGACGTGGTGGGGGCGACGCTGCTCGTCGCGGCGGTGATGGGTGTGGTGCTGGGTGCGGCGTTGGTCCAGGAGGCGCACTCGCGGGTCCTAGGCCTCGTGGTCGTCCTCGGCGGCGTGGTCCTCGGGCTGCTGCTGGTGGCGTGGCTGCGTCGGGCGCGGGGGCCCCTGGTCTCCCTCTCCTCCCTGCGAGCCCCGCACCTGCTGGCCGGGACCCTGGGTTCCTTCGTCAACACGGCTGTCACGAGCTCGACCGCGGTCCTGCTCACGCTGTACCTGCAGAGGCGGCACGGGTTCAGCGCGTTCGAGGCGGGCCTGACCCTCCTGGCCCTCAGCCTCGCGGTGGTCATCGGGGCATCTGCCGCGCCGCGTTTGTCGCGTGGATACGGACCGCGCCGTCCCGCCGTCGTGGGGTTGGGCAGCATGACCCTCGGGAACCTGGTCGTCGCCGTGACGACGTTCGCCGGCGACAGCTTGGCCACCTTTGCGGCGGTGGCCGGCACCATCGTCGGGCTCCTCCTCCTCGGCACGGGGCTGGGGCTGTCGTCCGTGGCGTTCAACGACATCGGCACCGACCTTCCGGAGCACGAAGTGGCCACCGCCACCGGCGTCCTGAACACGGGGGCCCAGCTCGGCACGGCCATCGGGGTGGCGGCCCTGCTGCTGGTGGGGGCGCCCGGGACATACGGCCCCATACCGGCCGTGTCCGTCGCGGTCGGGCTCGCCGCGCTCCTCGGCGCCGGCGCCACCCGTGTGGTCGTGCGGTGGCGGCCGGACTGAGGCTGCAGGAAGGAGTTGGGCCCCGAAGGTGGCGTGGACCTGAACCCCCGACCCGTGGCCCTCGTCTACCTGATGGCGCCGGTCCATCCCGGGCTGTCCGCTCCTGATCGGGAGGTTGTCCATGACACGCATCGCTCGCCGTCCCTCACCACTCCTGGCGCTCGGCGCCAGCCTCGGCGCCGCCGTCGGTCTGCTGGCCCTCAGCGCCCCTGCCGGAGCCACCGACTTCTCCGCCTACCACCAGGTCAACCTCGTCTCGGACGTGCCGGGGATGGCGAAGGTCACCGACCCCCACCTGGTGAACGCCTGGGGGGCTTCCTACCTGGGCGCCAGCCCGCTCTGGGTCTCGGACAACGGCGCGGACGTGACCACGCTCTACTCCGGCGGCGTCGACGGCAGCCCGCAGACCGTCGTGCCGCTCGTCGTCAGCATCCCGGGTGGTGCACCCACCGGCCAGGTCTCCAACGCCACGACGTCCTTCGTGGTGCATGACTCCGCCGGCAACGCCGCACCTGCGCGGTTCCTGTTCGTGGGGGAGACCGGCCACCTCAGCGGGTGGAGCCCCGCCGTCGGCGGCACCGGCGCACCGCCGTCGACGCACGCCGTGGACGCGGTCGTCACCCCCGGGGCGGTCGACAAGGGGATGGCCATGGGTCAGGCGTCCAACGGGCCGCGGCTCTACGTCGCGGACTTCTCGGCCGGCGTCGTCGACGTCTACAACGGTGACTTCCAGCGCGTCGTCACCAAGGGCAACTTCAAGGACGCCCGGCTGCCGCACGGCTTCGCGCCCTTCAACGTCATGGTCTCCGGGGACAAGGTGTACGTCGCGTACGCGAAGCAGGACAGCGCGCACGTCGACGAGGTCGCCGGTCCTGGACTGGGTCGGGTGGACGTGTTCACCCTGGACGGTGCCCTCGTCCGCCGCGACGCGAATCACGGCGTGCTCGACGCGCCATGGGGCCTGACCATCGCACCTACCGGCTTCGGCAGGTTCTCCGGTGACCTGCTCGTCGGCAACTTCGGCGACGGGCGCATCCACGCCTTCGACCCGGCGACGCTGCAGCTCGAGGGGACGCTGCGTGGCCCGGGCGGCAAGGCGATCACCATCGACGGGCTGTGGGCGCTGCTGCCCGGCAACGGCACCGAGGGCTCGACACATGACGTGCTCTTCACCGCCGGTCCGCAGGACGAGGCCCACGGGCTGCTCGGGCTGCTCCACGCCGGCCGCTGACGCGCGCCGTGCCGGCTGCGGGCTCGTCCGGGGGGACGGGCCCGCAGTCTCGCCCGGGCTGGTCGCTACTGCAGCGGGATGTCGTGGCCCGGGGAGCGTTCCTCGTCGGTGCGCGGGCCGAAGATGCGGCGGTCGGCCTCACTGATGGCCAGGTCGTTGATCGAGGCCTCGCGCCGGCGCATGAGGCCGTTGTCGTCGAACTCCCACAGCTCGTTGCCGTAGCTGCGCCACCACTGGCCGCTGCTGTCGTGGCACTCGTACTGGAAGCGGACGGCGATCCGGTTGCCGGTGAAGCTCCACAGGCTCTTGCGCAGGGCGTAGTCGAGCTCGCGTTCCCACTTCGCGGTGAGGAACTCGACGATCTGCTCGCGTCCGACCACGAAGGCGTCGCGGTTGCGCCACACGGAGTCCGGTGTGTACGCCAGGCTCACGCGGTGGGGGTCGCGCGTGTTCCACGCGTCCTCCGCCGCCTGGACCTTCTGTCGGGCGCTGTCCTCGTCGAAGGGCGGGAAGGGTGGGCGTGGTTCGGACATGGCATCGACCTTCCTTGCGGGTGGGATCCCATCGTGGCCGACCTCGCTAGGCGCCGCCTCCAACCGCTGTCGGGCTGCCTCCGTACCCCTCACGCTCTGTCGTCCGGTCCGGGCGTGGACGATCGAACCCGACCACCCCCTCAGCCTCCACCCTGGGACCAGGGCCCCGTGATGTTCGGCGGTCGGTCGTGCTTGTCGGTGTGCTCGTCGTACCACTTGTCGTGGTCCTCGTCCCTGACGAGGGAGCGCAGTCGCTTCGTGGTCCTCCGTAGCCCTCGCAGAGTCTCCTTCATCGTGCGCATGGCCTTCACCCCTTTACGGCCCCGGCTTCACTCGCGCACCTCGACCCTCCTCCGCCACAGCGTCGTTGGCCTCCGTTGTTCGGCGTAGCGGTGCATCGTGAGTCCGGAGCACGAGCGGCGGCACTGCCGGGATGAGGACAGCCGCCAGCGCTCAGACGGAGCGGCTGAGCCAGACCCCCACCGCGAACAGCACGGCGTACGCGATCTCGAACAGGCCGGTCGCCGCCAGGACCGGCACCAGGGCACGTCCGGTGGCGCCGCGGCGCAGACCCTGCAGCGGCTTCCAGAGGATGCCCAGCGCGAGGAACGACAGCAGCACGAACGGCAGGCTGAACGCCACCAGCACCACCATGGCCAGCGAGACCACGACGAGCGCGACGTAGAGGAGCCGGGTGCCGCGGTCGCCGAGCCGGACCGCCAGCGTGCGCTTGCCGCTGGTCTCGTCGGTGGGGATGTCGCGCAGGTTGTTGGCGACGAGGATGGCCGAGGCGATGGCGCCGACCCCAACCGCGCCGGCGAGGCCAACCCAGCTCAGCTCCTTGGCCTGCGTGTAGAGCGTGCCGAGCGTCGCCATGAGCCCGAAGAAGACGAACACGTAGAGCTCACCGAGCCCGCGGTACCCGTACGGGTTGTCGCCGCCCGTGTAGCGCCACGCGGCGACCACGGCCAGGGCGCCCAGCGGGATCATGATCCACGCCTCGCTGATCGCCACGAGCGCCAGGCCCACGAGCGCGGCCGCTCCGAAGAAGGCGAACGCCATGAGTTTGACATTCTCGGGGGCCGCCTTGTGCTGACCCACCAGCCGGATCGGTCCGACGCGGTCGCTGTCGGTCCCACGGATGCCGTCGGAGTAGTCGTTGGCGTAGTTGACGCCGACCTGCAGTCCCAGCGACACGAGGACGGCGAGGATGGCCAGGCCGAGGTCGACCCGCTCCAGGGGCGCCGCGGCGGCAGTGCCGATGATGACGGGGGCGATGGCAGCGGGGAGGGTGCGTGGGCGCGCGCCGGCGATCCACTGGGACAGGGTGGCCATGGGGTGGTGGTCTCGCTTGCTCGGGTTCGGTCGGGTGGTTCGGGGTCGCGCGCGCTACCGGTGGCGGCCGCGCGGGCAGGTGCTCAGAGCCTACGGAGGAAGTCCGGGTCGTCGTCGGGGCCACGCGGGCGACGCGGCTGCTGTCGTGGGCCGGTGCCGGGTCGGGGCTGCTCCGGCCGGCCGGCGACGAACCAGCCGACGGCACCGAGGAGCGGCAGGACCACGATGAGCAGGGCCCAGAACAGCTTCGGCACCCCGCGCACGGCGTCCTCGTCGCTCTGCATGCAGTCGACCAGGGCGTAGACCGTCAGGGCGATCAGGAGGAGCCACGGGGCCAGCCGGATCATGCGCCCATCGTGTCATGGCCCGCTGGTGAACAGACCGGCGATCCCGGCCCGGTCCGGTTTGCCCGGTCCGCGCTGCGGCAGCCGGTCCACGACGAGCAGCCGCCGGGGGAGCGCGTGGTCGGCGAGGCCGCCGCGCAGGCCGTCCCGGAGCTGCTCCAGCGTGGGCGCCGGAGCCCCGGCGCGGACGACCACGGCCGCGGCCACGGCCTCGCCCCACCGGTCGTCGGGCACGCCGACGACAACGGCCTCGCCGACCACCGGCAGGGCCAGCAGGGCGTCCTCGACGAGCCGCGGCGCGACCTTCAGCCCCCCGGTGGTGATGACGTCGTCGAGTCGGCCGTCGACGTGCCAGCGACCGGTGGCCGGGTCGAGGTGGCCCGCGTCGTTCGTGCGGAACCAGCGCTCGCCGTCGTCGTCGGTGGTGAAGACCTCGGCGGTCAGGTCGGGCCGCCCGAGGTAGCCCGTGGCCAGCGTCGCCCCACCGAGCACGAGCCGGCCGAGCTCGTCCGCGCGGACCCGGCTCACCGACAGCGGCACCCCGTCGTAGACGCACCCGCCGGACGTCTCACTCATGCCGTAGGTCGTCACGACCCGCACGCCGGCGTCCGAGGCCCTGGTGAGGAGGCTGGGCGCGCTGGCCGCGCCACCGACCAGTACCGCGTCGAACGTCGTGAGCGCGGAGGTGGCCGCGCCGTCGTCGAGGAGACGGACCAGCTGCGTGGGCACGAGCGCGGTGTAGCGGCGCTCCCCGCCGAGGGCCCGTGCGGCCCGGACGAACGAGGCCGCCGTGAAGCCACCCTCGAGCTCGACGAAGCCGGGGGTCGTGCCCGCGACGACCGACCGCACGAGCACCTGGACCCCGGCGATGTGGTGCGGCGGCATAGAGAGCAGCCACGTCCCGGGGCCGCCCAGCCGCTCGTGGGTGGCGGTCGCGCTGGCGACCAGAGAGCTGCCGGGCAGCATCGCCAGCTTGGGGGTGCCCGTCGAGCCCGACGTGCCGACGACGAGCGCCGTGCCCGAGTCCGGGGTGGCGCCGTCGGGGACCTGCACCGGGGACCCGCCGGCGGCGTACGGGAGCACGGCCGGGCCGCCCTCGACGGCCTCGCGCAGGGCAGGCAGCGCCTCGTGGGCGGCACGTCCCGGGCCGATGGGGAGGGGACGCAGCGTGCTCACCCGCCTCAGGCTAGCCAACCGGTGGACGGCCGCTCAGGGCGGCGGGACGATGGGGACGGGAGGCCTCATGGACGCTGACTTCGCGGCATACCTCGACCGGGTGCGGACCCACCGCGCCGAGCTGCGTGACTCCGTCGCGGCCGTCGACGAGGCGCTGGCCTCGCCGATCGCGCGAGGCGGTGCGTGGCGCGAACGGGTCCGTGCGGCGCTCGCCGAGCTGTCCCACGACTTCCGCGACCACGTCGCCCTGACCGAGGCACCCGGCGGGCTGTACGCGTCGGTGCGGCAGAACGACCCGCGGCTGGCAGGTCGGGTGAAGCGGCTGCTGCGCGAGCACGAGCGCTACCGCGAGGACATCGACGCCTACCTCGCGGTGCTCGAGCACGGCGGCACGACGGCCGACCTGCCGGTCTTCCGCGAGGAGGTCACCACCCTCATGGGACAGCTCGTGCGGCACCGGCAGAAGGGGGCCGACCTGGTCTATGAGGCGTACGACGTCGACCTCGGAGGTTCGGGCTGAGGGGTGGAGGGCTGAGCGGGGCCCGGAAGCAGACGGCCTAGAAGTACCAGGGGAAGGGCGACCAGTCGGGGTCGCGCTTCTCGAGGAACTGGTCGCGTCCCTCCACGGCCTCGTCGGTCATGTACGCGAGCCGGGTGGCCTCGCCGGCGAAGACCTGCTGGCCCATGAGCCCGTCGTCGAGCAGGTTGAACGCGAACTTCAGCATGCGCTGGGCCTGCGGACTCTTGCCCATGATCTCGCGGGCGACGTCGAGGGCGTCGGACTCCAGGGCGGCGTGGTCGCTGACGAGGTTGACCGCACCCATGCGGTACATGTCCTCGGCCGTGTAGGTGCGCCCGAGGAAGAAGATCTCGCGGGCGAACTTCTGGCCGACCATCTTGGCGAGGTACGCCGAGCCGTAGCCCCCGTCGAAGGAGCCCACGTCGGCGTCGGTCTGCTTGAAGCGGGCGTGCTCACGGCTGGCCATGGTGAGGTCGCAGACGACGTGCAGGGAGTGCCCGCCGCCCGCCGCCCAGCCGTTGACCAGCGCGATGACGACCTTGGGCATGGTGCGGATGAGGCGCTGCACCTCCAGGATGTGCAACCGCCCACCCTCGGCCTTGACCCGACGGTGGTCGACACCGGCAGCGGTGTCGTCGCCGTCGTCCGCGGCGTACTGGTAGCCCGAGCGCCCGCGGATGCGCTGGTCACCACCGGAGCAGAACGCCCACTTGCCAGCGCTGCCCGAGCCCTCGGGGCCGGGGCCGTTGCCGGTGAGCAGCACGACACCGACGTCGGGGGTGCGGCGTGCGTGGTCGAGCGCACGGTAGAGCTCGTCGACGGTGTGCGGCCGGAAGGCGTTGAGCACCTCGGGCCGGTCGAACGCGATGCGGACCGCACCCACGCCCTTGGCCCGGTGGTAGGTGATGTCGGTGAAGTCGAAGCCCTCGACGACGTCCCACGCGTCGGGGTCGAAGGTCTCGCTGACGGTCCGCTGCTCGCTCACGTCGCGAGGCTACCCGCGACGCACGCTCGAAGAGCCGGCCGGTCAGGCGGCGAGGGCCTTCTCGATGTCCTTGGTGAGGCTGCCGGGCTCGGTGGTGGGGGAGAAGCGCTTGACCACCTGCCCGTCGCGACCGACGAGGAACTTCGCGAAGTTCCACTTGATGTTCTTGCCGAGCAGGCCGCCCTTCTCCGACTTCAGCCAGTCGAAGACCGGGTGGGCGTCGTCGCCGTTGACGTCGACCTTGGCGAACATGGGGAACGAGACGCCGTAGTTGCGCTCGCAGAAGGTGCCGATCTCCTCGGCGTCGCCGGGCTCCTGGCCGCCGAACTGGTTGCACGGGAAGCCGAGGACGACCAGGCCCTGGTCGGCGTAGGTCCGGTAGAGCTCCTCGAGCCCGCCCAGCTGCGGGGTGAAGCCGCACTGGCTGGCGGTGTTGACGACGAGGACGACCTTGCCCGCGTACGCGGAGAGGTCCTGCTCGGAGCCTTCGAGGGTGGTGGCGGAGAAGTCGGACAACGTGGGCATGGTGGACAGCGTATGTCGGGTGAGACGGCGCGGCACGGGCGAGGCCTGACGTGGGACCGGTGCCCGGCGCCGTGGACCGATATGTCCGTTTCTGGGTAGCGTGGGGTGCTCCTGTCAGCGCCGACACCGGAGTCCCACATGGCCAGTGCCACCGACACGACCACCACGACCACGACCGAGGGCCGCAGGCCCGGGTGGTCCCTCATCGGACCGGGGCTGGTGGTCGCGGCCACCGGGGTCGGTGCCGCCGACCTCGTCGCCACCCTCATCGCCGGCAGCAAGTACGGCTACGCGTTGTCGTGGACCGTGGTCGTCGGCTGCGTCATGAAGATCGTGCTGGTCGAGGGCGCCGGCCGGTTCTCGCTCGCGACCGGGCGCACCATCTACGAGGGCTGGTCGAGCCTCGGGCGGTGGACGCACTGGTACTTCGGGCCGTACATCGTCGTCTGGGGCTTCGTCTACGGTGCCGCCGCCATGGCCGGCACCGGCCTGCCGCTGCACTCGCTCATGCCGTTCCTGTCCGTGCCGGCCTGGGGCATCCTCTCCGGGCTCATCGGGCTCGTGCTCGTCTGGTGGGGCCACTACGCGTTGTTCGAGAAGGTGTGTGCAGCGCTGGTCGGCATCATGTTCGTGACCATGGTGGGCGCCGCGGCCCTCACGCTGCCCAACCTCCCGGAGCTCGCCAAGGGCCTCGTGCCGCTCATCCCGGACGGGGCGCTCGTCAACGTCCTGTCGGTGGCCGGCGGCGTCGGCGGCACGATCACCCTGGCCGCCTACGGCTACTGGATCCGCGAGAAGGGCTGGACCACCCCCGGCCACATGCGGGTCATGCGGATCGACAACGGCATCGCCTACCTCGTCACCGGCATCTTCGTCGTCTCGACCCTCATCGTCGGCGCCGAGCTCCTCTACTCCGCGAACATCGCGATCAAGACCGGCGACGAGGGGCTGCTCAGCCTCTCCGACGTCCTCGCCTCCCGGTACGGCGCGTGGGCCGGCAGCGTCTTCCTCGTCGGCTTCTGGGCGGCGGCGATGTCCTCGCTCGTGGGCGTCTGGAACGGCGTCTCGATGATGTTCGCCGACTTCGTCGGCCACGTCCGCGGCCACGGCCAGGACCACCCCGACAGCCGGCTCGGCGGCAAGTGGTACCGCGCCTACATCCTCTGGCTGACGTTCCCGCCGATGGTGATGATGTTCCTCGGCAAGCCCGTCTACCTGATCCTCGCCTACGGCGTCCTGGGGGCGTTCTTCATGCCGTTCCTGTCGGTGACCCTGCTCTGGCTGCTCAACACCGACCGGGTGCCCCGCGAGTGGCGCAACAAGCTGCCCTCCAACGTCGCGATGGTGCTCTGCGCCGCCGCGTTCATCGCGCTCGCGGTCAACGAGCTGCAGAAGGCCGTGCGCGGCGCCTGAGCGGGCGCGGTTGGATGGGCGGGTGACCCACCACGAGACCGCCGTGCCCGACCTGGGCGACCTGCTCGCTGGGCTCCGGGTCGTGTCGATCCCCATGCGGGTGCGGTTCCGGGGCGTGGAGGTGCGTGAGGCGGCGCTGCTTCACGGTCCGTCGGGATGGGGAGAGTTCTCGCCCTTCCTCGAGTACGAGCCGCTCGAGGCGTCCCGCTGGCTCGGCGCGGCCGTCGAGGCGGCGTACGGCGCGTGGCCGGCCCCGCGCCGTACCGCGGTGCCCGTGAACGCCACCGTCCCGGCGGTGGGGCCCGAACGGGTCCCCGAGGTCCTGGCCCGGTTCGACGGGGCGACCACGGCCAAGGTCAAGGTGGCCGAGCGCGGCCAGTCCGTGCAGGACGACGTCGACCGCGTCGCCGCGGTCCGCGACGCGATGGGCAGCGCCGGCCGGGTGCGCGTCGACGCCAACGGCGGGTGGACGGTGGACGAGGCGGTGGAGGCGCTGCGGCGGCTGTCGCGGTTCGGGCTGGAGTACGCGGAACAGCCGTGCGCGACCGTGGAGGAGCTGGGCGAGCTGCGCCGCGCGCTGGCCCGCGCCGGTGTCGACGTGCTCGTCGCCGCCGACGAGTCGATCCGCAAGGCCGACGACCCGCTGCGGGTGGCCCGCGAGGGCGCCGCCGACCTCGTCGTGGTCAAGGTCGCGCCGCTCGGCGGGGTACGGCGCGCGCTGGAGGTCGTCGAGGCGTGCGGGCTCCCGGCCGTGGTCAGCTCCGCCCTGGACACCTCCGTCGGCATGGCCGCAGGCGTCGCACTGGCTGCCGCCCTGCCCGCCCTCGACCACGCCTGCGGCCTCGGGACGGTGGCCCTGCTCGCCGGCGACGTCGCCGAGCCCCCGCTCCTGCCCTCGGGCGGCCGGCTGCCGGTGGGCAGGGTGGACGCGCAGGAGGACCTGCTCGAACGCTGGGCCGCGCCGCCCGAGCGCGAGCAGTGGTGGCGCGAGCGCGTCACGGCATGCCACCCCCACCTGAGCGGCGCTACGGTCGACCCGTGAACATCGTCTTCGTCGAGCCAGGGTTCCCCGCCAACCAGCGCCGGTTCGCCCTGGCGCTCGCCTCGGTCGGGGCCGACGTCATCGGCGTGGGGGAGTCCGACGAGTGGGCGCTCGACGACGAGCTGCGCGGTGCGATGTCCGGCTACTACAAGGTCGGCTCCGTCACGAGCCTGCACGACATGACCGAGGCCGTGCGCTTCATCCAGTCCAAGGTCTGGGTCGACCGCCTCGAGGCGACCGTCGAGGCGCACACCATGACGGCGGCACAGGTCCGCGAGGCCACCGGCATCCCCGGCACCTCCGTGCGGACCACCTGGCTGTGCCGCGACAAGCCGTCGATGAAGCAGGCGCTGCGGGAGGCCGGCGTCCCGACCGCGGCCTCGCGCGCCGTCGACCACGCCCACGAGGTCTGGGAGTTCGCCGAGGAGCACGGCTACCCGCTGATCCTCAAGCCCCGTGACGGCGCCGGGGCCAAGGACACCGTCCGGGTGGACGACGACGAGCAGCTCGGCCGGGCGCTGGTCGACTTCGGCAGCCACGGCGCGGCGTCGATCGCGGTGGAGGAGTTCGTCGAGGGACACGAGGGGTTCTACGACACCATCACCCGCGACGGGCACGTCGTCCACGACTGGACCACGCACTACTACCCCAACGTGCTGGAGGCGATGCGCACCCGCTGGATCTCGCCTCAGTTCGTCACCACCAACCGCATGGCCGACTCCGACTTCTACCGCGAGGTCGCAGAGATGGGGCAGCGCGTCATCCAGGCCCTCGGCATCGAGACGTCGGCGACGCACATGGAGTGGTTCCACGGACCCAAGGGGCTGCGGTTCTCCGAGATCGGCTGCCGGCCGCCCGGCGTCGGCTGCTGGGACCTCTACTCCGCCAGCAACGACGTCGACGTCTACCGCGAGTGGGCGCACGTCATCGTCCACGGGTTCCCCGAGCGGCAGATGCTGCGCCCCTACTCGGCCGGCATCGTGGCGCTGCGGCCCGAGGCCGACGGTCAGATCACGGGCTACAGCGGCATCGACGAGATGCAGTCGCGGCACGGCCAGTGGGTCATCGACGCGCACTTCCCCCACGTCGGCCACCACACCCAGCCCGTCGAGGCCGGCTACATGGCCAACGCCTACGTGCGCATGCGCCACCCCGACTACGACACCCTGCGTGGGATGCTCGACGACGTGGGCTCCACCATCCGCGTGCACGCAGGGTAGGCGCGAGAACCCTCCATGCGGACCATCCTGCTGGGCCCCCAGCGGTTCATGACCACGGCCGGCACCGCCCTGCGCTCCCTCGGCGTCGACGGCCCCGTCGCCACGATCAACGCCGGCTGGGAGGAGCGCGAGGACGTCGTCGACGAGCTCGACACGGTCCTGGACGGCCGCGCCCACCACCTGCGGCTCTACCACCGCACGTTCGACGTCCTGGCCAAGGACGAGGTCTTCGCGGCAGCAGCCCTGGCCTTCCGCGACCGCCACGACGCGCTCCTCTCGCTCTACCGGCTGCGGCTGCACCACTCCATGGAGGGTGTGTACGACGTGGTGCGCCGCACGCGCGAGGGTGAGGGTCGGGCGCGGGGTGAGGTCGAGGGCCGGTCCCGCGTCGAGGGCTCCGGTGAGCCCGCGTCGTTCGGTGCCGTCGACGACGCCGTCGAGGGCGTGCGGCACGTCGATGCCTGGTACGCCGCGCAGCTCAAGGGCCTCTACGCCGACCTCGACGCCGCGGCACCGCTCGACTCCAGCGGCGTCATCGCCTGGCACCGGGGCGAGATCAGCGCCGCCCTGGCCGACAGCTCGGCCCTGGTGCTGACCGGCGGCCACGTCGGCACCTTGCTGCGGGCGTTGCGGCTCTTCGCGATCCGCATCCCCGACGACCTGCCCGTCATCGCCTGGTCAGCCGGGGCGATGGCCCTCACCGAGCGGGTGGTGCTCTTCCACGACTTCGGGCCCGAGGGCGCGAGCGAGGCGGAGGTCTACGACCGCGGGCTCGGCCGGGTACGCGGTGTCGTCGCCCTGCCGCACGCCCGCCGCCGGCTGCGCCTCGACGACCGGGACCGGTGCGCGGTGATGGCGCGCCGGTTCACCGACCAGCACTGCGTGCTCCTCGACGACGGCACGGCGCTGGAGCTCACGGCCGACGGCGGGCTGCCCAGGGGTGCCCGGATCCTCGGCATCGACGGCGCCGTCCACGAGCTGGGGGCGGCTGCTGCGACCTCGGCGCCCGCCGGCGCGCAAGGAGCCACGACGTGAACGAGCGCAGGCTGGCCGTCAACCGGCTGCGGGAGCGGCTGCCCGTCGACGGCGCCGCCATCGACCGCTTCCTCGCCCGTCACCCGTCGCCGGTGGTCGAAGGGGAGCGGGCCACGTTCCTGTTCCGGGGCGAGGCCGACGAGGTGCGCGTCCGCCACAGGGTCGTCGGGCTGCCGGACCCGCTGCCCATGCGACGGCTGCCCGACACCGACCTCTGGGCTGCGACGACCACCCTGCCCAGCGGGTCGCGGGTGGAGTACCAGCTCGAGACCCGGCGCGGTGACCACTACGAGTCCTTCAACGACCCGCTCAACCCCAAGGTGGCGCACTCGCCCATGGGGTCGAGCTCGGTGTGTGCCGCCACGGGCTACGAGGTGCCCGACTGGG
Organism: Pedococcus ginsenosidimutans; assembly: GCF_039544395.1. Classification (NCBI taxonomy): domain Bacteria; kingdom Bacillati; phylum Actinomycetota; class Actinomycetes; order Micrococcales; family Intrasporangiaceae; genus Pedococcus; species Pedococcus ginsenosidimutans. The sequence continues at coordinate 191,169 of NZ_BAABLO010000001.1, read as the reverse complement.
TCCACCACGACCCCGAGGCGCGGCAGGGGGAGATCGTCGAGGACGTGTTGCGCTCCAAGGCGCTTCGCCGCGAGCAGCCCGTCAAGCTCTACCTCCCGGCGCGCTACACCGCAGCCCAGCGCTACCCCCTGCTCGTGGTCCACGACGGCACCGACTACCTCGACTACGCGGCGATGAAGACGGTGCTGGACAACCTCATCCACCGCCTCGACGTCGCGCCGGTCGTCGTCGCGTTCGTGCCGCCGCGCGACCGGCTCAAGGAGTACCCCAACCACGCCCCGCACGCGCGCTTCATCGCCCGCGAGCTCGTCCCGAGGCTCGCAGAGCGCTTCTCCCTCGTCGACGACCCGCAGGGCCGCTGCCTGATGGGGTCGAGCTTCGGCGGCATCGCGTCGCTGTCGACAGCGGTGCGCTACCCGGGGGAGTTCGGGTCGCTGCTGCTGCAGTCGGCGTCGATGGTGTTCACCGACATCGGCAGCGACCACGGGGGCGGCCCCTACTTCGACCCCGTGGTGAAGTTCGTCAACCGCTACCGCGCCAGGCCCACGCGACCCGTCGACCGGATCTTCATGTCCTGCGGCACCTACGAGCCGCTCATCACCCCCAACCGGTCGATGGTGCCCGTCTTCCGTGAGGCCGGCATGACGGTCCGCTACGTCGAGGCCCGGGACGGCCACAACTGGGAGGACTGGCGAGACCGGCTGCGCGACGGCCTGTCGTGGATCTTCCCCGGCCCGCAGAAGTTCGTCTACGAGTGAGGAGACGCACGTGAAGGTGACCGAGCACTGGTGGTCCGACCGGATGGAGCAGGAGCTGTCCCTGGTCCGGTGGGGGCACTACGGCGTACCCGTCCTGCTCTTCCCCACCGCGGGCGGCGACGCCGAGGAGGTGGAGCGCAACCACCTCGTCGGCTGCCTCGCGCCGATGATCGAGGCCGGCCGCATCAAGGTCTACTCGTGCGACAGCGCCGCGGGACGGGCGATGGCCACGAAGGTCGGCTCGACGGAGTACCGCATGTGGCTGTTCAACGCCTACCACCAGGCCGTCGCCCACGAGGTGGTGCCGGCGATCCACGCCGACAGCAATGGGCCACAGCCCATCGTCACGGCGGGCGCCTCGATCGGCGCGTTCAACGCCGTGGCGATGCTGTGCCGCTACCCCCACCTGTTCAGCGCGGCGGTCGGCATGAGCGGCACCTACGCCATCGAGCAGTTCATCGGCGGCCCCCACACCGACGAGCTCTACTTCTCCTCGCCGCTGCAGTTCGTGCCCGGCCTCGAGGGTGACGCCCTCGAGACGCTGCGCCACCGGTTCGTCCTGCTGGCCTCCGGCAGCGGTGCGTACGAGGACGTGGGCGAGTCCTGGGCAGTGGCGAAGGTGTTGGGGGACAAGGGGATCCCCAACCGCGTCGACGACTGGGGCCCGGGCTACATGCACGACTGGCCGACGTGGTGGGAGATGCTCCCGCTCTACCTCGACGACCTCGTCCCGTGAGCGCCGTGGTCACCGTCGCCGACCGCGTCGCCGCCGCCGTCGACGCGGGTATGGCGCGCGGTCGCGACGACCTCGCGCGCCTGGTCGCGCTGCGCTCGGTCGCCAACGCCGTGATCGAGCCCGCCTCGGAGTGCGAGGCCTCGGCCGCTCTCGTCGCGTCGTTGCTCACCGACGCGGGCGTCGGTGGGGTCGAGCAGGTCGAGGCGCCGGACGGGTCGATCGCGGTGGTGGGGCGGTCCCCGGGCCCGGAAGGGTCCCCGTGCGTGCTCCTGTACTCCCACCACGACGTCGTCCCCGCGGGTGACCTCGACGCCTGGTCGACACCGCCGTGGGAGCTCACCGAGCGCGACGGCCGGTGGTTCGGCCGTGGGGCCGCCGACTGCAAGGGCAACCTGGTCGCGACCCTGCTCGCGCTCCGGGCCGTCCGCGAGGTGCTCGGGCCGTGGCCGGTCGAGGTCGCCGTCGTCTGCGAGGGGTCGGAGGAGCAGTCGAGCGGGGGCATGGAGGCCCTGGCCCGCGCCCGCCCGGAGCTCGTGCGCTGCGACGCCTTCGTGCTGGCCGACACCGGCAACGTCGAGCTCGGGGCGCCCACGCTCACGACGTCCCTGCGGGGCACCGGCAGCGTCCTCGTGACCGTGCGCACCATGGCCCACCCCGCGCACTCGGGCATGTACGGCGGTGCGGCCCCGGACGCGCTCCAGGCCCTGCTGACGGCCCTGGCCTCGCTGCGGGACGCCGAGGGTGAGACCACGGTCGACGGGCTCGACCACGACGGCACCTGGGAGGGGTCCGGGTTCGACGAGGCCCGGTTCGCCCACGACACCGGGCTGGTGGACGGGGTGGCGCCGCTGGGCGGCGGAAGGGGCGCCGCGGGGATCGCCGACCGACTGTGGGCCAGACCTGCCGCCACCGTCCTCGCCATCGACTGCCCGCCGGTCTCCCAGGTGACCGCCGCCGTCCAGGGCGAGGCCCGGGCCGTCGTCAACCTGCGGGTGCCCGCCGGCACCGACCCCCGGGCCGCGCAGGAGCTGCTCATGGCCCACCTGCGCAGGCACACGCCGTACGGGGTGGTGGAGGTGCGGCCGGTCTCGCTCGGCCACGGGTTCCGCGCCCGGACCGACGGTCCCGCGTACGCCGCCATGACGAGGGCGATGGAGCGCGCGTTCGGGCACGGGGTCGCGACGGCCGGCCAGGGTGGCTCGATACCGCTCGCCACCACGCTCGCGGAGGTCGTCCCGGAGGCCGAGGTGCTGCTGCTCGGCGTCGAGGAGCCGGCGTCCCGCATCCACGGGCCCGACGAGTCGGTGCACCCGGACGAGCTGCGGCGCACGGCGGTGGCCCTCGCGCTCTTCCTCCTCGAGCTGGCCGGCCTCGACCCCGAGGCCCCGACCACGGCACCTGGCGAGGCGGCCCGGTCGTGACCGTCGTCTGGGCCTGGGCTCTCCTCGACCTGCCGGAGGAGGGGTTCGACGAGCAGCTGGCCTTCTGGCAGCAGATGACCCGTACGACGCTGTCCCCCTGGCGTGGGGAACATGACGAGTTCGCGACGCTGCTGCCCGCGGCCGGCGACGCCTGGGTCAAGGTGCAGCGCACCGGCGGCCCCGCCGGCGTGCACGTCGACCTCGAGGTGGACGACCTCGACGCCACCCGAGCGCTCGCCGAGGGACTCGGTGCCCGGGTGTCGCAGGACCTCGGCTCGCTGTTCGTGTGCCGTTCGCCCGGCGGGTTCCCCTTCTGCCTGGTCGCGGCTCGCCCCGGCGGGCCGTCGCGCCAGGTGCGGGACGGGCAGCCGAGCCTGCTCGACCAGGTCTGCCTCGACATCCCCGCGGACCGGTACGGTGCCGAGCTCGACTTCTGGACCAGGCTCACCGGGTGGGCGCAGCCCTCCCCGCACCCCGACACGTCCGGGTTGCTGCCCCTGGTCCGACCGGAGGGTCTGCCGTTGCGGCTGCTGACCCAGCGCTTGGGCGAGGCGGGCGGCGAGGTCAAGGCCCACGTCGACCTCGCCTGTGCCGACCGTGCCTCAGAGACGCTCGTCCACGAGTCGCTCGGCGCCCGGTTGGGTCCGGTCCACGAGGGCTGGACCGTGATGACCGCGCCCCGGGGGCTCCGCTACTGCCTCACCGAGCGGGCGCCGGGGACCGGCCTGCGGCCCTGACCCGCGTGCACAGGACGCTCCGCCGCGAGCGGCCGTCCACAGCCCCACCGCCGACCCCTGACGCCCGCGAGGCGGCTGCGGCAGGTTCGGGGCATGGTGGGTGGCCCGGAGGAGATGAGGCGGCAGGCGGCCAGGGTGGCTGCCGAGGCCGCACGGGTGCGGGACGTCGCGGCCGGGGTCTCGGCCACGCGCGCGGTGCCGTGGCAGTCGCCCGCCGCGAGCGCCTTCCGTGACTCCGTGACGCTGTGCGTGGTGTCCCTGCACCGCACGGCCGAGCTGCTCGACGCCGCCGCCCAGCTGCTGCACGCGCACGCCGCAGCGGTCGAGTCGGTGCTCGACGCCCTGCCCCTGGTCGGTGCGTCGCGGCACCCGCCCCACGCAGGAGGTGGTCGGTGAGCGACGGAGGGCTTCGCGTCCGTGGAGGAGCGGGCGGGACGGCAGTCGGCCTGGCGGCGCTCGAGGCGGCCGCGGGACGGTTGGCCGTCAGCGCGCAGGACCTCGCCGCCTCGCTGGCAAACGTCCTGCTCGTCGCCGCCGACCCCGGGCTCGCGGGCGCGGCCCCCTCCCTCGTCACGGCGGCGGCAGCCGAGGCGGCCCTGGCGGTCGCAGCCGGCCCGAGGGGGCTGGCGGGCGACGCCGCGCGGGTCGCAGCCCTCGCCGGCGCGACGGCGGCGACCGTGACCGCCTACCGCGCCGCGGACGCCGAGGTGGCCCGGACTGTGGCCCTCACCCAGGACGCCGTGATGTTCGCGGTGGGCCGCAACGCGCCCGAGGTCGCCGTCGGGGTGCTCACGCTCCGGGCACTGGGGGTCGACCTCGGTGCCGCACTCGACCGTGCCGTCTGGGAGGTGCCGGCGATCGCCGACCTGGCGGGTGGGGCCGACGGCCTGGTCGCGGGCCTGCGCACCGACCCCAGGACCGCGCCGTTGCTGGCACCGGGAGCGACCGACCACCGCTCACGCCCCGGTGAGGCTCGCGACTACGAGGACGCCCTGGAGGTGCTCACAGGCACCGCGGCGGCGTGGGGCCTGCTCGACGACGGTGGAGCGGTGCAGGTGCAGGCCGAACCGGTGGCGCGGGCGGGCGCCTGCGCGCCCCGGTCGCTCGAGGACCTGGCCCGCGACCAGGGCAACCTCGGCGACGCGGAGGACTACCCCGGCCACGTCCGCGTCGTCGAGGTGCCGACCGCCTCGGGCCGGGCCTGGATCGTGGAGGTGAGCGGCACCCAGGTGTGGGACCCGCGGGCCGGCGCCAACCCGTTCGACACCACGACCGACGTGCGGGCCATGGCGCAGCAGTCCACCGCGCTCGCCCGAGGGGTGCAGGAGGCGCTCGAGCAGGCGCAGGCCGAGTCCCTGGCGGCCGCGGCGAGAGCGGGCGGGCCGGACGGTCTGGAGGATGGCGCGGAGGCGGCCGCGGACGGCTCGGGTCCGGACCCGTCCGGGGAACCCGTCATGCTCGTCGGCCACAGCCTCGGAGGGATCGTCGCGGCTGCGATGGCCTCGTCACCGGCCTTCACCGCACGACACCGGGTCACCCACGTCGTGACGATGGGCTCGCCGGTCGCCCGCATGCCGGTGCAGTCGGGCACCCAGGTGCTGTCGCTGGAGCACCGCCAGGACCCGGTGCCCCGGCTCGAGGGCGCCCCCAACCCCGACCGGGCCGGCTGGGTGACCGCCACCCGCGACCTCGACGACGGAGCCCGCGACGGCACCGGGAGCGCCGCCCACGGGGTGGGGGAGTACGCCGCGACCGCGGCTGCCGTCGACCGCTCCACCGACCCGTCGCTGGTCGCCTGGCGCGGCGGCAGCGAGGCCTTCTTCTCGCTGGTGACGGGTGAGGAGGTGGTGGTGCGGGACTACCGGATCGCCCGCGTGGTGCCGACATCCCGGGTGGCACAATCCGGACCGTGAACCCGTCGACCGCCATGGCCACCGTCCTCGTCGACGAGCTGGTCGGGCGCGGGGTCCGTCACGTCGTGCTGTGCCCGGGCTCGCGGTCCGCCCCCATCGCGTACGCCGTGCAGGCCGCCGAGCGCGCGGGCAGGCTCACGATGCACGTGCGGGTCGACGAGCGCTCGGCCGGTTTCCTCGCGCTCGGGCTCGCCAAGCTCACCCGGGTGCCGGCCGTGGTCGTGACGACCTCCGGCACCGCCGTCGCCAACCTGCACCCCGCCGTCCTCGAGGCCCACCACGGCGTGGTGCCCCTGGTCGTCCTGTCCGCCGACCGGCCGTCGGAGCTGCGGGGCACCGGGGCCAACCAGACCACCGTGCAGCCCGGCATGTTCGCGGACGCGGTCCGCTGGTCGGTCGACGCCGAGGCGCCGCGCCGCGTCGCCGGCGAGGTGGCCCGGTGGCGGGCGCTCGCCGCCGACGCGGTCGGCCACGCCACCGGCTCGCGCCCCGGTACCGAGCCGGGTCCGGTCCACCTCAACGTCCAGCTGCGAGAGCCCCTGGTCCCCACGGACGGAGAGCCGTGGCCGGAGCCGCTGGACGCCTCTTCGGACGCTGCCCCAGGGGCGCCCTCCGACGCGCCCGCCGCCCCCGCGACCGGAGCATGCGCCGCAGCTGCGACCACTGCAGGCGCAGGCACCGACGGGTCCACGGGCGGGGTCGAGCACGTCGCGCGGACCGTGGTCGTCGTGGGCGACCTGCCCGAGCCCGACCAGTTCGAGCGCGCCGTCCGCTGGGCCGGCGAGCACGGCTGGCCGGTGGTCGCCGAGCCCTTCGGCACCCACCCCCGTGCCCGGGTGCTGCCGCACGGGCCCCTCGTCCTGAGCGACCCCGCCTGGCTCGACGACCACGCCCCCGACCGGGTGGTGGCCGTCGGCCGGCTGACCCTCTCGCGACCCGTCGCCGCGCTGCTGCGCCGACCGGGCGTGCGGGTCGAGGCGGTCGGAGCGCACGGCTGGATCGAGTCCCGCCCCGACATCCACGCGGTCCACCCCGTTTCGGTCCTCGACGAGGCACCGGCCGAGTCCCCCTCCGAGGACCCGGACTGGTTGCGGTCCTGGCAGGAGGCGGGTGCGCGGGTCGCGGCCGCGGCGGCGGGCCTGGAGCAGCCGTGGCCCAGCGGGCTGGCCGTCGCCCGGACCGTGCTGGAGAGCCTGCCCGAGGGGGCGACCGTGTTCGTGGGGTCGTCCAGCTCGGTCCGCGACCTCGACCTGGCCGCCCCCCGCAGGGAAGGCCTGCGCGTGGTGGCGAGCCGTGGGCTGGCCGGTATCGACGGCTGTGTCTCGACCTCGGTCGGGCTCGCGCTCGCGGGCCCCGGGCCGACCTACGCGCTGATGGGTGACCTGACGTTCCTGCACGACTCCAACGGGCTCCTGGTCGGCCCGACCGAGCTCCGGCCGGACCTCACCGTGGTGGTCGTCAACGACGACGGTGGCGGCATCTTCACCCTCCTCGAGCCGGGCGAGCCCTCGAGGTCGGCGGACTTCGAGCGCATCTTCGGCACGCCGACGGGTGTCGACCTCGCCGCGCTGTGCGCCGCCCACCACGTGGAGCACCGGCTGGTCACCTCCCGGGCCGAGCTCGCCGGAGCCCTGACCGCACGCCCTCGCGGCCTCACCGTGCTGGAGGTGCCGCTCGACCGCTCCGCGCACCGTGAGCAGCACGCTGCGCTGCGCCGAGCGGCGGCCGAGGCGCTGCGGAGCCGGGGCCCGGCGGAGGCGCCTGAGCAGCCCCAGCCGCGCTGACAGCCTTGGAGTCTTGGCAGTCTTGGCTGCCGGAGGGGCTCAGGGAAGGTGGCGCAGCGGCATGCCCCGCGCGATGAGGTCGTCGCGCAGGTGCTCCGGGCCGGTGAAGAGGATGGCGTCGAGCCCGGTCGCCTCCGCGGCCTGGACGTTGGCCGCGCTGTCGTCGACGAAGATGCAGTCGTCGAGCCCCGCCCGGTGCCGCACCCGCTCCTCGAGCACCTCGAAGATCTCGGGGTCGGGCTTGGCGACGCCCTCCTCGCCCGACACGACGATGTCCTCGAACAGGTCCAGGAACTCGAACCGCTCGACCGCCCGCGGGAACAGGTCGGCCGACCAGTTGGTCAGCGCGAACAGCGGCACCTGCCCCGCGTGCAGCTCGCGCAGGATCTCCACGCTGCCGGCGATCTCCTCGACCATCGACGCGTCGAAGTGCTCCCTGTAGGCCAGGACCTCCTGCGCGTAGTGCGGGTGGCTGGCGAGGGCCGCCTGCTCCGCCTCGGCCAGGCTGCGGCCGGCGTCGTTGGCGTGGTTCCAGGCGGCGAAGTCGAAGTCCGGGTCGGCGAGGAAGGCGGCTGCCCGGTCGGCGCCGACGGCCGCCGCGATGGCGGGCACGGGGTCCCAGCGGATGAGGACGTTGCCGAGGTCGAAGACCACGGCGTCCGCGGGGCGGGGGGCCAGCGGGTCCGACCCCGCGCGGACGGCCGCGTGACCGGTCGCGCTGCCGTCCGCGTGGTCGTGCGCGTGGCCCAGGGTGCCGTCCGAGCCCACGGGTCAGCCTGCGGTGAGGGCGTCGCGCATGGGCACGAGTTTGGCGTCGGACTCGGCGACCTCGGACTCGGGGTCGGAGCCGGCGACGATGCCGCAGCCGGCGAACAGCCTCATGGAGGCGGCGTCGTCGGGCTCGAAGGCCCCGCAGCGCAACGCGATCCCCCACTCGCCGTCGCCGGAGGCGTCCATCCAGCCCACGGGCCCGGCGTAGCGGCCGCGGTCCATGTGCTCGAGCTCGGAGATGAGTGCGTCGGCCGCGGCGGCGGGGGTCCCGCAGACGGCGGCCGACGGGTGCAGCGACGCGGCGAGGGTCAGCGAGGTGGCCCCGTCGGCGAGCACTCCGGCGACGTCGGTGGCCAGGTGCATCACGTTGGACAGGTGCAGCACGAACGGCGACTCCGGCACGTTGACCGACGAGCAGTGCGGCCGCAGGGCGTCGGCCACCGACCGCACGGCGTACTCGTGCTCCTCGAGGTCCTTGCTCGAGCGGGCCAGCGAACCCGCGAGCGCGAGGTCGTGGGCGTCGTCGCCGGTGCGCCGGATGGTGCCCGCGAGCACCCGTGAGGTGACCAGCCCCTTCTCGAGCCGGACGAGCATCTCGGGCGTCGCACCCACGAGCCCGTCGACGGCGAACACCCACGTCGTGTCGTAGCGCTCGGCGAGCCGGTGCAGCAGCCAGCGCGGGTCGATGGGCTCGTCGGCCTCGACCCGCAGGTCGCGGGCGAGCACCACCTTGTCGAGCTCGCCTGCGGTGATCCGGGAGACGGCCTGCTCGACCGCGCCGGCCCACTGGGCGGGGGACAGCGCGCCGTCGGCGAAGGCGATGCCCTGGGGCTCGACCGGTGCGGACTGTCGTGGCACCACGGGGGAGGGGAGCTCGGCGCCGGTGCCGGTGGTGGTCACCCACCACTGGCCGTCACGGGCACCGACGACGACCTCGGGCACGACGAGCGTGGCCCCGGAGGGGGACCCGGCGGAGTACGCGACGGAGCCGAAGGTCACCGGGCCGGTGCCGGGGCGCTGCACCTCGTCGCGCACCACGGCGGTGGCCACGACCTCGCGCCACCACGCCTCGGCCTCCGCGAACCGGTCCGGGCCGTGGGCGGTGAACTCCAGCGCGCGGCCCCAGCCGACGAGGCCCTCGCCGCGGCGTACCCAGCTCGCGAGCGCCCGCGGGTCGCCGAGGTCGGGCAGCAGGCTCAGGAGCCGGCCGGGGTCGGGCAGTGCCACGGTGCGGGCGACCAGGGGCGTCCCGTGTGGCCGGGACGCGGCCGTGGGCGTGGGCAGGGTGCTCATGTCGGGGGCCAGCCTACGACCGCCGGGTACGGCGCCGGGCCGGGGCTGCCGGTCCACCGACGGTGGGGGAGGATGGCGCCATGACCCGCGCCAGCCTCGAGAAGGACCCCCGGGACGTCGCAGCGATGTTCGACGACGTCGCCGGCAAGTACGACCTGACCAACGACGTCCTCTCCCTCGGCCAGGACCGGCTGTGGCGGCGTGCCGTGCTGAAGGCCGTGGCCGCACAGCCCGGTGAGACCGTCCTCGACATCGCCGCGGGCACGGGCACGAGCAGCGAGCCGTTCGCCGACGGGGGCGTCCACGTCGTGCCGGCCGACTTCTCCCTGGGCATGCTGCGCGTGGGGCACCGGCGACGGCCCGACCTCGGCTTCACGGCCGCCGACGCGATGCGCCTGCCGTTCGCCGACGACAGCTTCGACGCGGTGACCATGTCCTTCGGCCTGCGCAACGTCGCCTCGGTGGAGACGGCGCTCGCCGAGTTCCGCCGCGTCACGCGCCCGGGGGGCCGCCTCGTCGTGTGCGAGTTCAGCCACCCGGTCAACGGCGCGTTCCGCAAGGTCTACACCGAGTACCTCATGCGCTCGCTGCCGCCGATCGCGCGCCGCGTGAGCAGCAGCCCCGAGTCCTACGTCTACCTCGCCGAGTCGATCCAGGCCTGGCCCGCCCAGCGCGAGCTCGCGACCACGATCGGGGCCGCCGGCTGGTCGCAGGTGGCGTGGCGCAACCTCACCGGCGGCATCGTGGCGCTGCACCGCGCGGTCAACGGCACGGGGAAGGCGGGTTAGGGCTGCCTAACTAGGAGGGCCGTGCGGGGCGGGAATAGACTCCGCAGCTGTAGTTCGTGAAGTCGTTCACAAGCGGGTGAGGCAGGCGTGACAGACACCATCAAGCAGGCTGCAGGCGGCAGTCCTGTGTCAGGCACACCCACGGAGACCGCCGACGTCATCGTCGTCGGAGCCGGTCCGGCAGGCTCGGCCACGGCCGCCTACCTGGCGATGACGGGGCTCGACGTCCTCCTGCTGGAGAAGACCACGTTCCCCCGCGAGAAGGTCTGCGGCGACGGCCTGACCCCGCGCGCGGTCAAGGAGCTCATCACCCTCGGCATCCCCACGCCCGAGGAGGACGGCTGGATCAAGAACCACGGCCTGCGGATCATCGGCGGCGGCATGCGCCTGTCCCTCCCGTGGCCCGACCTCGCGAGCTTCCCGCCCTACGGCCTCGTCCGCACCCGGCAGGACTTCGACGACATCCTCGCCAAGCACGCCGTCAAGCACGGTGCGCGCCTGCGTGAGGGCACCAACGTCACCGGCCCGATCCTGGACTCCCGCGGCTCGATCGTGGGCGTCACCGCGAAGGCCACCGACGAGAAGGGCCGCGCGACCGGCCCCGAGCTGCGCTACACCGCACCGCTGGTCGTCGCCGCCGACGGCAACTCGTCCCGCCTGTCGCTGTCGATGGGCCGCGAGAAGCGCGAGGACCGCCCGATGGGCGTCGCCGTCCGCACCTACTACACGAGCCCGCGCCACGACGACGACTACCTCGAGTCCTGGCTCGAGCTGTGGTCCACCGACGACAACGGCAAGAAGGTGCTGCTGCCCGGCTACGGCTGGATCTTCGGCGTCGGCGACGGCACCTCCAACGTCGGCCTCGGCATCCTCAACACCTCCAGCGCCTTCGGCAAGACCGACTACAAGGACGTCATGCGGCGCTGGGTCGCGACGATGCCGCAGGAGTGGACCTACTCCGACGAGACGATGGTCGGCCCGATCCGCGGCGCGGCGCTCCCCATGGGCTTCAACCGCCAGCCGCACTACGACAAGGGCCTGCTCCTCGTCGGTGACGCGGGCGGCATGGTCAACCCGTTCAACGGCGAGGGCATCGCCTACGCCATGGAGTCGGGCCGTCTCGCTGCCGAAGTCATCGCCCAGGCGTTCGCCCGCACCGACGACGCCCAGCGTGAGCGGGTCCTGCAGTCCTACCCCGGCGTCATGGCCGACGCGCTCGGCGGCTACTACACGCTCGGCCGCTACTTCGCCAAGATGATCGGCAACCCCGAGGTGATGCGCCTCGCGACCAAGTACGGCCTGCCGCGCACGACCCTGATGAAGTTCCTGCTGAAGGTCATGGCCAACCTCGCCGAGCCCCGCGGCGGCGACGCCAGCGACCGCCTCATCACGGCTCTGTCCAAGATGGCGCCCGACGCATGACCCGTCGTGCAATCGCTGAGGCCACCCCTAGGATTGGGGCGCGCACGGCGCGGCCCGCCCGCTCGTCCCGCACGGACGCCGCCCAGCGCATCGGGACCGGCGTCGGCCCTGACTTCACAGATGACTTCGACGATGACTTCGGAAGGGGAGTGGCACGGCGATGAGCAACCCCTACGTCCCCCTGCTTTTCCTGCTGGCCATCGGTGGTGGCTTCGCCGTGTTCTCGGTGTTCGCCGCGTCGATCGCCGGACCCAAGCGCTACAACCGCGCCAAGCTCGACGCCTACGAGTGCGGTATCGAGCCCACCCCCCAGGCTGCTGGTGGCGGTCGCGTGCCGATCAAGTACTACCTGACCGCGATGCTGTTCATCGTCTTCGACATCGAGTCGGTGTTCCTCTATCCGTTCGCGGTGGCCTTCAACCAGCTCGGCCTCTTCGCGCTCGTGGAGATGGTGCTGTTCATCCTGACCGTCTTCGTGGCCTACGCATACGTGTGGCGCCGCGGCGGCCTCGAGTGGGACTGACGAGGACTAGGACAAACCAATGGGAATCGAAGAGAAGCTGCCTGCGGGCTTCCTGCTGACCACGGTCGAGCAGGTCGCCGGCTACATGCGCAAGAGCTCGGTGTGGCCCGCGACGTTCGGCCTCGCCTGCTGCGCCATCGAGATGATGGCCGTCGGCACGCCCGACTACGACATCGCGCGCTTCGGCATGGAGCGGTTCTCCGCCACGCCGCGCCAGGCCGACCTCATGATCGTCGCCGGCCGCGTGAGCCAGAAGATGGCCCCGGTCGTCCGCCAGGTCTACGACCAGATGCCCGAGCCCAAGTGGGTCATCTCGATGGGTGTCTGCGCCAGCTCCGGTGGCATGTTCAACAACTACGCCATCGTGCAGGGGGTCGACCACATCATCCCGGTCGACGTCTACCTCCCCGGCTGCCCGCCGCGGCCCGAGATGCTCCTCAACGCGATCCTCACGCTCCACGAGCAGATCCAGAACAGCAAGCTCGGCGTCAACCGCGTCGCCGCGGCCCGTGCGGCCGAGGCCGCCGCGCTCACGGCGACGCCCACCCACCAGATGACCGGCCTGCTGGCCCAGGGCGCGGGCACGAGCCTGCCGCTCGCCGGCACGTCGGGCCACGCCCACGACCACGCGCACCACCAGGCCCTCGGCCAGGAGCACAGCGCGCACGGAGGTGCCGCGTGAGCGACGCCAAGGACCCCCAGCAGGGCTCCGAGAAGGACCCGAAGCAGGCCACCGCCAACAGCGACGTCGTCGGCAACAAGGCCGCTGACGCGGCTGCCGACAAGGGCGACGCGGTCGAGCAGCCCGCCCCCGTCGTGGCCGGCGCCACCACCGGTACCCAGCCCGGCTCGGTGACCGACCGCGAGACCGGCGAGCGCCTGCCCGCCGCCCCCGGCACCACGCCCGACCCGGTCGTGGTCGGCGAGCGGCACGGGATGTTCGGCGCGCGCGACACCGGTGACACCACCGGGTACGGCGGCATGGTCAGCCCCATCCTGTTCCCGGCCGCGGCCGTGCGGCCCTACGGCGGCTTCTTCGACGAGGTCGCCGACCAGCTCGAGCGAGCCCTCGTCGGGGGCACCGCGTCCTACGCCGAGGCCGTCGAGCGCGTGGTCGTCGACCGCGGCGAGATGACGCTCTTCGTGCGCCGCGAGCACCTGCCGGCGGTCGCCCGCGTGCTGCGCGACGACCCGGCCCTGCGCTTCGAGATCTGCACCGGCGTGTCCGGTGTGCACTACCCGCAGGAGGAGGGCCGCGAGCTGCACGCGGTCTACCACTTCCTGTCGATCACCCACGGCGGACGCCGCGTCCGCGTCGAGGTCACCGCGCCCGACGCCGACCCGCACATCCCGTCGATCGTCGAGACCTACCCGGCGAACGACTGGCACGAGCGCGAGACGTGGGACATGTTCGGGATCGAGTTCGACGGCCACCCGGCCCTGACCCGCATCCTCATGCCCGACGACTGGCCGGGCCACCCCCAGCGCAAGGACTACCCCCTCGGCGGCATCCCCGTCGAGTACAAGGGCGCGACGGTCCCACCGCCGGACCAGCGGAGGTCGTACAACTGATGAGCACCACGACAGGCACCACGGGCACCACGGGGCCCGACATCTACGCGACGTCCGGCGCCGACGCGGCCGCCTCCGAGGGCGCGCACGTCTTCAACTCGACCGGTGGCGACTGGGACCAGCTCGTCGACGAGGCCGCTGCGCTCCACGAGGAGCGGATCGTCGTCAACATGGGTCCGCAGCACCCCTCGACGCACGGCGTGCTCCGCCTGATCCTCGAGATCGACGGCGAGACGGTCACCGAGACCCGCGCGGGCATCGGCTACCTGCACACCGGCATCGAGAAGAACATGGAGTTCCGCACCTGGACCCAGGGCGTGACCTTCTGCACGCGCATGGACTACCTCGCGCCGCTGTTCAACGAGGCCGCCTACTGCCTCTCGGTCGAGAAGCTGCTCGGCATCACCGACCAGATCCCGGAGCGCGCGAGCGTGATCCGCGTGCTGATGATGGAGCTCAACCGGATCGGCTCCCACCTCGTGGCCCTGGCCACCGGTGGCATGGAGATGGGCGCGACCACCGTCATGACGGTGGGCTTCCGCGAGCGCGAGCGCGTCCTGGCCATCCTCGAGATGGTCACCGGCCTGCGCATGAACCACGCGTTCATCCGCCCCGGTGGCGTCGCCCAGGACCTCCCGCCCGGCGCCATCGACAAGGTGCGGGACACGATCCCGTTGCTGCGCAAGGGACTGCACGAGCTCGAACTCCTGCTCGTCGAGAACCCGATCCTCAAGGGTCGCACCGTCGACGTCGGCTACCTCGACCTCTCCGGCTGCATGGCGCTCGGCATCACGGGCCCGATCCTGCGCTCCACCGGCCTGCCGCACGACCTGCGCAAGCTCGACCCCTACTGCGGCTACGAGACCTACGACTTCGACGTCATCACCCGCACGGAGTCCGACGCGTACTCGCGCCTGCGGATCCGCATCGACGAGATGTACGAGTCGCTCAAGATCGCCGAGCAGGCCATCGACCGCCTCCAGGCCAACCCGGGCCCGGTCATGGTCGCCGACAAGAAGATCGCGTGGCCGGCCCAGCTGGCCATCGGCGGCGACGGCATGGGCAACAGCCTCGACCACATCCGCGAGATCATGGGCACCTCCATGGAGTCGCTCATCCACCACTTCAAGCTGGTGACCGAGGGCTTCCGGGTGCCGCCGGGCCAGGCGTACGCCGCGGTCGAGAGCCCCAAGGGCGAGCTCGGCTGCCACACGGTGTCCGACGGGGGCACGCGGCCCTACCGCGTGCACTTCCGCGAGCCGTCCTTCAACAACCTGCAGGCCACGGCTGCGATGTGCGAGGGCAGCCAGATCGCCGACGTCATCGTCGCGGTGGCCTCGATCGACCCCGTCATGGGAGGCGTGGACCGCTGATGGAGCACTACGGACTGCAGACCGCGGCGGGACACCTCACGGTGCCGGCCGAGTCCAAGGAGCCCTACGCCGAGGACGTGCTGGCCCAGCTGCACGCCGACGCCGAGCAGGTCGTCGCGCGCTACCCGCAGAAGCGCTCGGCGCTGCTGCCGTTGCTGCACCTCGTGCAGAGCGTCGACGGCTACGTCACCGGCCGGGGCATCGACTTCTGCGCGGAGGTCCTCGACCTGACCACCGCCGAGGTCTCCGGCGTCGCGACGTTCTACACGCAGTACAAGCGCCACCCCAACGGTGAGTACACCGTCGGCGTCTGCACCAACACGCTCTGCGCGATCATGGGCGGCGACCAGATCTGGGACGAGGTCTCCGAGCACCTCGGCATCGGGCACGACGAGACGACGGCCGACGGCAAGATCACCCTCGAGCGCGTCGAGTGCAACGCGGCGTGCGACTACGCGCCGGTGGTCATGGCCAACTGGGAGTTCTTCGACAACCAGACGCCGGAGTCGACCAAGCAGCTCGTCGACGACCTGCGCTCGGGCAAGGACGTCGCCCCGACCCGCGGGCCGGCGCGCGTCTGCTCCTTCAAGCAGGTCTCGCGCGTCCTCGCGGGATTCCACGACGGCCTCGCCGACGAGGGCGTGGGCGCGGGCCCGGCCTCGCTCGAGGGCCTGCGGGTCGCCAAGGACCGCAACTGGACCGCTCCCTCGGGGGACGACACCTCCGGCGACGCCCAGGGTGCGGGCCACCCCGACGACCTGTCGCCGGGCCGCAGCTCCTCCACCGACACGCCCTCCAACGACGCCGACGAGCAGGCGGGCGACAAGCCCGCCGAGGGGAAGTGACAGCCGTGGCCACCACGCTCACCCCGATCCTCACCAAGTTCTGGGACGACCCGCAGTCGTGGACCCTGGAGACCTACGAGAAGAACGAGGGCTACCAGGCGCTGAAGAAGGCGCTCGGCATGAAGCCCGCCGACCTCGTCCAGATGACCAAGGACTCCGGTCTCCGCGGTCGTGGTGGCGCAGGCTTCCCGACCGGCATGAAGTGGGGCTTCCTGCCCCCGCCGGACGGCGGTCCCCGCTACCTCGTCGTCAACGCCGACGAGTCCGAGCCGGGCACCTGCAAGGACATCCCGCTCATGATGGCCGCGCCGCAGTTCCTCATCGAGGGTGTCGCGATCACGTCCTTCGCCATCGGCTGCAACCATGCCTTCATCTACCTGCGCGGCGAGGTCGTCCACGTCTACCGTCGCCTGCTGCGCGCGGTGGAGGAGGCGTACGCCGCCGGCTACCTCGGCAAGAACATCCAGGGCAGCGGCTTCGACCTCGACGTGACCGTCCACGCCGGCGCGGGCGCCTACATCTGCGGCGAGGAGACGGCGCTGCTCGACAGCCTCGAGGGCCGTCGCGGGCAACCCCGACTCAAGCCGCCGTTCCCGGCCGTCGCCGGCCTCTACGCGCGCCCGACCGTCGTCAACAACGTCGAGTCCATCGCCTCGGTCCCGCCGATCCTGCTGCACGGCGCCGACTGGTTCACCGGCATGGGCACCGAGAAGTCGCAGGGCTTCGGCATCTTCAGCCTGTCGGGCCACGTCAAGCGTCCCGGCCAGTACGAGGCCCCGCTCGGCATCACGCTGCGCGAGCTGCTCGACATGGCCGGCGGCATGCGCGACCCCAACCACAAGCTGAAGTTCTGGACGCCCGGTGGCTCGTCCACCCCGCTGTTCACCGACGAGCACCTCGACACCCCGCTCGACTTCGAGTCGGTCGCGGCCGCGGGCTCCATGCTCGGCACCCGCGCGCTGCAGATCTTCGACGACACCACCTGCGTGGTGCGCGCCGTCGACCGCTGGACCGACTTCTACAAGCACGAGTCCTGCGGCAAGTGCACCCCGTGCCGCGAGGGCACCTGGTGGCTCAAGCAGATCCTGGGTCGCCTCGAGCACGGCGAGGGCTCCGAGGAGGACCTCGACAAGCTGCTCGACATCTGTGACAACATCCTGGGCCGCTCGTTCTGCGCCCTCGGAGACGGTGCCACCAGCCCGATCACGAGCAGCATCCAGTACTTCCGCGAGGAGTACCTCGCCCACCTCACCAACGGTGGCTGCCCCTTCGACCCGAGGGAGTCGTCGCTGTTCGCGAA
This sequence comes from Pedococcus ginsenosidimutans, assembly GCF_039544395.1. Lineage (NCBI taxonomy): Bacteria > Bacillati > Actinomycetota > Actinomycetes > Micrococcales > Intrasporangiaceae > Pedococcus > Pedococcus ginsenosidimutans. The sequence continues at coordinate 173,933 of NZ_BAABLO010000001.1, read as the reverse complement.
GGAGAAGGCCACCGCATGACTGTCACCACGAGCCCCAGCGCGGGCGGCAACGCCGTGAGCAAGGGTGGCGACGCCTCCACCCCGCCCGCCGTCGACCTGGTGAAGCTCACCATCGACGGTGTCGACGTGTCGGTGCCCAAGAACACGCTGGTGATCCGCGCCGCCGAGGAGATCGGTGTGCAGATCCCGCGGTTCTGCGACCACCCCCTGCTCGAGCCGGTCGGCGCCTGCCGCCAGTGCCTGGTCGACATCGCGACGCCGGGCCCCGACGGCTCGCTGCGCCCGATGCCGAAGCCGCAGGCGTCGTGCACCATCACGGTGTCCGAGGGCATGCAGGTCAAGACGCAGCAGACCTCGCCCGTCGCCGACAAGGCGCAGCAGGGCGTCATGGAGCTGCTGCTCATCAACCACCCGCTCGACTGCCCCGTCTGCGACAAGGGCGGCGAGTGCCCCCTGCAGAACCAGGCGATGAGCAACGGGCGCGCGGTCTCCCGCTTCGAGGACGTCAAGCGCACCTACCCCAAGCCGATCAACATCTCCTCGCAGGTGCTGCTCGACCGTGAGCGCTGCGTCCTGTGCGCCCGCTGCACCCGGTTCTCCGACCAGATCGCCGGTGACCCGTTCATCGCCCTCGTCGAGCGCGGGGCCCTGCAGCAGGTCGGCATCTACGAGCAGCAGCCGTTCGAGTCCTACTTCTCGGGCAACACGGTCCAGATCTGCCCCGTGGGCGCCCTGACCGGTGCCGCCTACCGCTTCCGCAGCCGCCCGTTCGACCTGGTGTCGACCCCCAGCGTCTGCGAGCACTGCGCGTCCGGCTGCTCGATCCGCACCGACCACCGTCGCGGTGTCGTGCTGCGGCGCATGGCGATCAACGACCCGGCCGTCAACGAGGAGTGGAACTGCGACAAGGGCCGCTGGGCCTTCCAGTACGCCACGACCGGTGACCGCTTCCAGTTCCCGATGGTCCGCGACGAGAACGGCGAGCTCCAGGTCGCCTCGTGGCCCGAGGCGCTCGAGGCGGCTGCCGCCGGCCTGCGCGCCGCGCGGGGCGTCGGGGTGCTCGTCGGCGGCCGCGTGTCCGCCGAGGACGCCTACGCCTACGGCAAGTTCGCCCGCACCGTCGTCGACACCAACGACGTCGACTTCCGGGCACGGCCGCACTCGCAGGAGGAGGCCGACTTCCTCGCCTCCACCGTGGTGGGCACCGGCCCGCACGGTGCAGCCGTGACCTACGCCGAGCTCGAGACGGCCAGGACCGTCGTCCTCGTCGGGTTCGAGCCCGAGGAGGAGAGCCCGATCGTCTTCCTGCGGCTGCGCAAGGCGCACCGCAAGCACAAGACGGCCGTGTACGCCGTGGCGCCGTTCGCCACGCGTGGGCTCACCAAGCTGGGCGGCACCCTCATCCCGTCCGCGCCCGGCACCGAGGCCGAGGTGCTGCGTGCGCTCGGTGACGGCGTCACCGGCGACGGCGCTGCCGCGAAGGCCGCCCAGGCCCTGCAGGAGCCCGGCGTGGTCGTGCTCGTGGGTGAGCGCCTGGCCACCGTGCCCGGTGCCCTCTCCGCGGCCGTGGCCCTCACCGCCTCCACCGGTGCCCGCCTGGCGTGGGTGCCCCGCCGTGCGGGCGAGCGCGGTGCCCTCGAGGCGGGCGCGCTCCCGGGCCTGCTGCCCGGCGGACGCCCCGTCTCCGACCCCGCCGCGCGCCAGCAGGTCGCCGAGGCCTGGGACGTCGTGGGCCTGCCCGACGCGCCCGGCCGCGACACCGCCGGCATCATCGCCGCCGCGACGACGGGGGACATCAACGCCCTGGTCGTCGGTGGCGTCGACGCTGCCGACCTGGCCGACGCGAGGGCCGAGGAGGCCCTGGCCAAGACGTTCGTGGTCTCCCTGGAGCTGCGCCCCTCCTCGGTGACCGCGGTCGCCGACGTGGTGCTGCCCGTGGCCGCGCACGCCGAGAAGGGCGGGACCTTCGTGGACTGGGAGGGCCGCACGCGCACGTTCGCGACGGCCCTGGAGACCCAGTACCAGTCCGACTACCGCGTGCTCGACATGCTCGCCTCCGAGCTCGGCGGCTTCCTCGGCACCCGCACCCTGGCCGAGGTCCGCTCCGAGATGCAGGCGCTCGGCCCGTGGCAGGGCGACCGCCCGGCCACGCCGACCGTCGAGGTCGGCCCCGTGCCGACCGCAGGCGACGGCCAGGCCGTCCTGGCGTCCTGGCACCACCTGCTCGACCGGGGCTCCCTGCAGGACGGCGAGCCGTTCCTCGCCGGGACCGCCCAGGCCACCCGTGCGCGGGTCTCCGCAGCCACGGCCGAGGGCTTCGGCCTCGCCGCCGGTGACACCGTCCGGGTCGCCACCGGCGCCGGGACGGTCACCGCGCCGCTCGAGGTCGTCGAGGACATGGTCGACCACGTGGTCTGGCTCCCGACCAACTCCGAGGGCAGCGCCGTCCGTGCCACGCTGGGCGCCGGCGCCGGGGCCCTCGTGACCGTGACGAAGGCCGGCACCACCGCCACCACCGTGGAACGAGAGGTCACCCAGTGAGCACCGTGACGTACGCCGCACAGGCCGTCACCGGCCTACCGCACCTCACGGCCGGGCTGGCCGCGAACGTGCCGTTCGCCGACAACCCCCGCACCGACTTCAGCGACACCCCGTGGTGGCTCCACCTGGTCAAGGCGCTGTTCGTCTTCGTCTTCCTGCTGGTCAACACGCTCGTCGTCATCTGGTTCGAGCGCCGCGTCATCGGTCGCATGCAGCAGCGCCCCGGCCCCAACCGCACGGGCCCCTTCGGCCTGCTGCAGACCCTGGCCGACGGCATCAAGCTGGCGCTCAAGGAGGACCTGACCCCCAAGAACGCCGACAAGGTCGTCTTCGCGCTGGCCCCGGCCATCGCCGGCGCCATGGCGTTCGTGTCGTTCGCGATCATCCCGCTCGGGCCAACCGTGTCGATGTTCGGCCACCGCACCCCGCTGCAGCTCACCGACATCCCCGTCGCGGTGCTGCTGGTCCTCGCGGTCGCGGGTGTCGGCGTCTACGGCATCGTGCTCGCCGGCTGGTCGTCGGGCTCGACCTACCCCCTGCTCGGTGGCCTGCGCTCGACCGCCCAGGTCATCTCCTACGAGATCGCCATGGGCCTGTCGCTCGTCGCGGTCTTCCTCTACTCCGGCTCGATGTCGACCTCGCAGATCGTCGCGTCGCAGAAGGACCTCTGGTACATCATCCCGGCGTTCTTCAGCTTCTTCGTCTACGTCATCACCATGGTCGGCGAGACCAACCGCCTGCCGTTCGACCTCGCCGAGGGCGAGGGCGAGCTCACCGGTGGCTTCCACACCGAGTACTCCTCGCTGAAGTTCGCGATGTTCTTCCTCGGCGAGTACGTCAACATGTTCACCGTCTCCGCGCTGGCCACGACGATGTTCCTCGGTGGCTGGCAGGCGCCTCCCGGCATCGCCGCCATCAACGACGGCATGTTCAACCACGGCTGGTGGGGCCTGCTCTGGTTCGTCATCAAGCTCTGGCTGTTCATGTTCTTCTTCGTGTGGCTGCGTGGCTCGCTGCCCCGTGTCCGCTACGACCAGTTCATGCGCTTCGGCTGGAAGTTCCTCATCCCCGTGACGCTGGCCTGGGTCGTCGTCGTGGCCTTCATCCGTGGCAGCCAGCTCGGCTACTTCGGTGACGCGGCCCTGACCCTGGGCAACCGCCGGTTCCCGCTGTTCAGCATCGTCTTCGTCGTCATCGTCTCGCTCGCCGCGCTGCTCGCGGTCTGGCTGTGGGACAACAAGAAGATCGAGCGCGACGCGGTCCGCAACGCCCCCGCGCCGGAGGAGGTCGACCCGTTCGCGGGCGGCTACCCGGTGCCGCCCCTGCCCGGACAGCGACTCAAGGAGCCGAGCATGGCCCTCAGCGACCGCAGCGAACGCGCACCCGAGAAGGAGGCCACCCGTGGCTGACGAGCAGAAGAAGGGCGGGTTCCTCGCCGACCTCTTCGCCCCGGTGGGTGGCTTCGGCGTCACCTTCGCCACGATGTTCCGCAAGCTCGAGACGGAGGAGTACCCGGAGGAGAAGCGGCCCACGCAGCCGCGCTTCCACGGGCGCCACCAGCTCAACCGGCACCCCGACGGCCTCGAGAAGTGCGTCGGCTGCGAGCTGTGCGCGTGGGCCTGCCCGGCCGACGCGATCCTCGTCGAGGGCGCGCAGAACGACGACACCGAGGGCGGCCTCGGGCGGTTCTCGCCCGGCGAGCGCTACGGCCGCGTCTACCAGATCAACTACCTGCGCTGCATCTTCTGCGGCCTGTGCATCGAGGCGTGCCCGACGCGGGCCCTCACGATGACCAACTTCTACGAGCTCGCGGACAACAACCGCGGCGACCTCATCTTCACCAAGGAGCAGCTCCTCGCGCCCCTGGCCGAGGGCATGCTCCCCGCGCCCCACCCGATGGTGGACGGCATGGAGGAGCGCGACTACTACCAGGGCAAGGTCGCCAGGGCGACGCCCGAGCAGGAGGCGTGGGTGACGGCGCACGACGTCCAGCCCCAAGACGGCCTCGCCCCCACCGGCGACCCCGTCGAGGGCGTCGACACGGTGCGGACCCGCCAGGCGACCCGTGAGAGCAGTGGAGAGGCGGTGCGCCGATGACCGGCCTCGGTGAGCAGATCATGTTCTGGGTGCTCGCACCCATCAGCGTCCTCGGGGCGCTCGGCCTCGTCTTCGCCAAGAAGGCGGTGCACGCGGCGCTCGGCATGGCCCTGGTGATGATCAACCTCGGCGTGTTCTACATCGCGCAGCAGGCCGACTTCCTCGGCATCATCCAGATCTTCGTCTACACCGGCGCCGTGATGATGCTGTTCCTCTTCGTCCTCATGCTCGTCGGCGTCGACTCCTCCGACTCGCTCGTGGAGACCCTCAAGGGACAGAAGTGGGCCTCGGTCCTGCTGGCCCTGGGCCTCGCCGCCCTGGTCTTCACCGCCGTCGGCCGGGTCCGGTTCGCGCCCATGAAGGGCCTGTCCGGCGTCAACGAGAGCACCGGCAACGTCACGGGCGTCGCCGAGCTGATCTTCGGCAAGTACGTCTGGACGTTCGAGATCACCTCGGCCCTGCTCATCACCGCCGCGCTCGGCGCGATGGTGCTGGCGCACCGCGAGCGCATCGGTGCCAAGCCCAGCCAGCGGCTGTGGTCCGAGCGGCGCATCCGCGACAACCGCAACGTCGCCGGCCTGCCGGCCCCCGGTGTCTACGCGCGCAGCAACGCCGTCGACACCCCGGCCCTGCTGCCCGACGGCACGCCCAGCGAGCTGTCGGTGTCGCGCGTGCTCACCGCCCGCGAGCAGATCGTCGCCCCTGTCCGCCACGTCGAGTCCGAGCACGACATCGAGCACGAGATCGAGGAGGGCTCACAGCGGTGAACCTCGTCAACTACATCTACCTCGCGACCCTGCTGTTCGCGATCGGTGGTGCCACCGTCCTCATGCGGCGCAACGCCATCATCGTGTTCATGGGTGTCGAGCTGATGCTCAACGCCACCAACCTCATGTTCGTGACCTTCGCGCGGATGAACGGCAACCTCGACGGCCAGGTGATCGCCCTGTTCGTCATGGTGGTCGCCGCCGCCGAGGTGGTCGTCGGCCTCGCGATCATCATGGCCATCTTCCGTGCCCGCCGGTCGGCCTCGGTCGACGACGCCAACCTCCTGAAGCTGTAGAAGGGGCCTCGAAGGTGACTTCCCTCGCAACTCTCGCCGCCGCCGACGGTGCCGCCACCGCGGCCACCGGCATCACGGCATACGCGTGGCTGCTCGTCGCGCTGCCCATGCTCGGTGCCGCCGTGCTCCTCCTCGGGGGACGCGCCACCGACAAGTGGGGGCCGCTGTTCGCCACCGCGATGTCGTGGGCCGCGTTCGTCGTCGGCGCGATCATCTGGATCTCGATGATCGGCCGCGACCCCGGGGCCCGGGCCGCGTCGCTGCACCTGTTCAGCTGGGTGCCGGCCGGGTCGTTCAACGTCGACGCCGGCATGCTCATCGACCAGCTGTCGGTGACCTTCGTGCTGCTGGTGACGTTCGTCGGCTCGCTGATCCACGTCTACTCCCTGGGCTACATGGAGCACGACCCGGACAAGCGCCGCTTCTTCGCCTACCTCAACCTGTTCGTCGCCGCGATGCTCCTGCTGGTGCTCGCCGACTCCTACCTGCTCCTGTACGTCGGCTGGGAGGGCGTGGGCCTCGCGTCCTACCTGCTCATCGGGTTCTGGAACCACAACCCGGCGTACGCGACCGCGGCCAACAAGGCCTTCGTGGTCAACCGCGTCGGTGACTTCGGCCTGTCCGTCGCGATCATGATCATGTTCGCCGCGTTCGGCACGGTCTCCTTCGCCGGTGTGCAGCAGGCCGCCCAGGGCGGCGCGGGGGAGGGGGTCCTCACGGCCATCGGCCTGATGCTCCTGCTCGGTGCCTGCGGCAAGTCGGCGCAGTTCCCGCTGCAGAGCTGGCTCGGCGACGCCATGGCCGGCCCGACGCCGGTGTCGGCGCTGATCCACGCCGCGACCATGGTCACCGCCGGTGTCTACCTCGTCGTGCGCAGTGGCTTCATCTTCAACCACGCGCCCAACGCCCAGCTCGTCGTCGTCATCGTCGGCGCCATCACGCTGCTCTTCGGCGCGGTCGTCGGTTGCGCCAAGGACGACATCAAGAAGGCGCTTGCCGCCTCGACGATGAGCCAGATCGGCTACATGATGCTCGCCGCCGGCCTCGGCCCGGTCGGTGCCGCCTTCGCGATCTTCCACCTGCTGACGCACGGCTTCTTCAAGGCCGGGATGTTCCTCGGCGCCGGCTCGGTCATGCACGGCATGGACGACCAGGTCGACATGCGCCGCTTCGGTGGGCTGTCGGGCGCCATGAAGATCACCTGGGTGACCTTCGGGCTCGGCTGGCTCGCCATCCTCGGCCTGCCGCCGTTCTCGGGCTACTGGTCCAAGGACAAGATCATCGAGGCCGCGTTCATCGGCGAGGGCTGGCGCCCGTGGGTCTTCGGGCTCACCGCGATGATCGGCGCCGGGATCACCGCCTTCTACATGTCGCGCCTGTTCTTCATGACCTTCCACGGCAAGAAGCGCTGGACCGAGGACGTGCACCCGCACGAGTCGCCCCTGACGATGACCGTGCCGATGATGGTGCTGGCCGTCGGGTCGGCCCTGCTCGGCCTCGTCCTGTCCATCGGTGGCACCTTCACCCACTGGCTCGAGCCCATCACCGGCTCGCACGGTGAGGAGCACCCGGTGCTGTCGGTGCCGGTCATCACCATCCTCACCCTGCTGCTCGTGCTCGGCGGGGTCGCCCTGGCCTGGATGCGCTACTGGCGTGACGAGGTGCCGCAGGCCCAGCCGACCGGTTCGCTGGTCACGCGGGCCGCGCGCCGCGACCTCTACCAGGACGACGTCAACGAGGGCGTGTTCATGCGCCCCGGCCTCCACCTGACCCGTGCCCTCGTCTTCGCGGACAACCGCGGCGTCGACGGCGGGTTCGGCGGCTTGGCTGCCCTCGTCGGTGGCACGTCCAGTCGCCTGCGTCGCCTGCAGAACGGCTTCGCACGTTCCTATGCCCTGACGATGCTTGCCGGCGTCGTCGTGATCCTCGGTGCTCTGTGGGTGATCCAGTGATGACGAACTTCCCCTGGCTGACCGTGATCGGGTTGATCCCGCTCATCGGTGCTGCCGTCGTGGCCGCCCTCCCGGCAGGGGTGACCGACCGGGCCAAGCACATCGCGCTCGGTGTCTCCGTCGTGACGCTCGTCATGGGCATCGCGGCCGCCCTGCAGTTCGAGAACAAGTCGGGCACGCAGTTCCAGCTCAGCGAGCAGCACGAGTGGATCCCGCAGTTCGGTGTCTCCTACGCGGTGGGCGTCGACGGCATCGCGCTCGTCATGATCCTCATGGCGCTCGTCCTCACGCCCGTGTGCATCCTCGCTGCGTGGCGGGACGTGCCGGAGGGCGGCAAGCGGGAGAAGAACTACTTCGCGCTGCTGCTGGCACTCGAGACGTTCATGGTCGGTGTCTTCGCCGCCACCGACGTCTTCCTGTTCTACGTCTTCTTCGAGGCCATGCTCATCCCGGTCTACTTCCTGATCGGCTCCTACGGCGGCCCGCGCCGCCAGTACGCCGCGGTGAAGTTCCTGCTGTTCTCCCTCGCCGGCGGCCTCGTGATGCTCGTGGGCGTCCTGGCGCTCTACCACTACGGGCCCGGCGGGGCGGACGGCTTCCTCGTCTCCAAGCTGACCGGCCTGCACCTCGGCACCACGCCCGAGCGCCTCATGTTCGTCGCCTTCTTCTTCGCCTTCGCGGTGAAGGCGCCGATGTGGCCCGTGCACACCTGGCTGCCCGACGCGGCCACCGAGGCGCGCCCCGCCACCGCGGTGCTGCTCGTCGGCGTCCTCGACAAGGTCGGCACCTTCGGGATGATCCGGTTCTGCCTCCAGCTCTTCCCGGAGGCCAGCCGCTGGGCCACCCCCGTGGTGCTCGTGCTCGCGGTCATCTCGATCCTGTACGGCGCGCTGCTCGCGATCGGCCAGACCGACCTCATGCGCCTGATCGCCTACACCTCGGTCAGCCACTTCGGCTTCATCGTGCTCGGCATCTTCGCCTTCACGACGACCGGCGCCGCCGGGTCGACGCTCTACATGCTCAACCACGGCTTCTCGACCGCTGCACTCTTCCTCGTCGGTGCCATGCTCGTGGCCCGGCGCGGCAGCAAGCGCATCCCCGACTTCGGCGGCTGGCAGCGCGTCACGCCCGGCCTCGCGGGGGTCTTCCTCGTCGCCGGCCTGTCGGGCCTGGCGCTGCCGGGTCTGAGCTCGTTCGTCTCGGAGTTCCTCGTGCTCGTCGGGACGTTCCAGCGCTACAAGTTCGCCGCGGTCGTCGCGACGGCAGGCATCGTCCTGGCCGCCCTCTACATCCTCCTCATGTACAAGCGGATGATGACCGGTCCCAAGCCGGAGCTCGAGGGCCCGGTCCGCGACATCAGCCTGCGCGAGAAGATCGTCGTCGCCCCGCTCATCGCCGCGTTCGTGGTCCTCGGCTTCTACCCGAAGCCGGCGCTGGACATGCTCAACCCGGCCGTGTCGAAGACGCTGCAGTACGTCGGCGTCACCGACCCCACCCCGACCTCCGCTGACGGGAGCACGAAGTAATGCCCGCCGTGACTGTCCTGGCCGCGCCCATGGTGCCGGCAGCCTTCAAGGCCGCCGACGTCAACTACGGCGCCATCGCCCCGATGCTCATCGTCGTCGCCGGCGCGCTCATCGGCGTCCTGGTCGAGGCCTTCGCGCCCCGCCGGGCGCGGCACACCGCCCAGGTGGCGCTGGCGCTGGTGACCCTGGTCGCCGCCTTCGTCGTCCTCGTCGCCGTGTCGACCGACGCGGCCAACCGGGGAGGCACGCTCGCCCAGGCCGTGATCATCGACGGACCCGCGCTGTTCCTGCAGGGCGCGATCCTGCTCATGTCGGTGCTCGGGATCCTCACCATGGCCGAGAAGTTCGGCGGCCAGGGCTCCGACGCGTTCACCCCCATGGGTGCCGCGGTCCCCGGCTCGCCGCACGAGGCAGCCGCCCTGCGCGCCGGGCTGGCCACCAGCGAGGTCTTCCCGCTGACGCTGTTCGCCGTCGTGGGCATGATGCTGTTCCCCGCCGCCGGTGACCTGCTGACGATGTTCGTCGCGCTCGAGGTCCTGTCGCTGCCGCTCTACCTCATGTGCGGCCTGGCCCGCCGTCGCCGCCTGCTCTCGCAGGAGGCGTCGCTGAAGTACTTCCTCCTCGGCGCCTTCAGCTCGGCGTTCTTCCTCTTCGGCGCGGCGCTGCTCTACGGCTACGCCGGGTCCATCTACATCGCCGACATCGCCACCGCGGTCTCGGGCGCCTCGGCCAACCTCGAGGGCCTGCTCCTGCCGGGCGTCGTCTTCGTCCTCGTCGGGCTGCTGTTCAAGGTCGGCGCCGTGCCGTTCCACTCGTGGACCCCGGACGTCTACCAGGGCGCCCCGACCCCGGTCACCGGGTTCATGGCCGCCTGCACCAAGGTCGCCGCGTTCGGCGCGATCCTGCGCATCGTCTACGTCGGCATCGAGGCCAACCGCTGGGACTGGCGCGGTGGCGTCATCGCCGTCGCCGCCTTGACCATGGTCGTCGGTGCCGTGCTGTCGGTGACGCAGACCGACGTCAAGCGGCTGCTCGCCTACTCCTCGATCGCCCACGCGGGCTTCATCCTCGTGGCCGTGCTGTCCTTCGACCGCACCGGTGTCGCGGGCACGCTCTTCTACCTCGTCGCCTACGGCTTCATGACCATCGCGGGCTTCGCGATCGTCTCCATGGTCCGCCAGGGCGGTTCCGAGGCCTCGCACCTGTCCCAGTGGGCCGGGCTCGGCCGCAACCACCCCGTGGTCGCGGGCGTCTTCGCCTTCCTGCTGCTGGCCTTCGCGGGCATCCCGCTGACCTCGGGTTTCACCGCCAAGTTCGCGGCATTCTCGCCGGCGGTCGCCTTCGGTGGCACCTCGGGCGTCGCGCTCGTCGTCATCGGTGTGCTGTGCAGCGTCATCACCGCGTTCGTCTACGTCCGCCTGATCGTGCTCATGTACTTCACCGAGGCCCCGGCAGGGGAGGCCGTCGTCGCGGAGTCCGCGTCGGCCTACACGACGATCGCGATCACGGTGGGCACCCTCGTCACCCTCGTCCTCGGCGTGCTGCCGTCGCAGGTCCTCGACCTCGCCGAGCGTTCGTCGCAGTTCCTGCTCAAGTGAGCCCGACGCCGCCGGTCCTCGCGCTGCCGGCCACGTCCGAGGAGCTGGCCAGCCGGCTCCAGGACGGGCTGGCGGAGGTCGACGCGCTGCTGCGCCGCGAGGTCGACCACGAGGACCCGTTCATCGCCGGTGCCAACGTGCACCTCGCCGAGGCAGGCGGCAAGCGGTTCCGCCCGCTGCTGACCCTGCTGGCCTCGGAGGTGGGTTCGGGCGTCAACCGCGAGGTGGTGGCCGCGGCCACCGGGGTCGAGCTGACCCACCTGGCCTCGCTCTACCACGACGACGTCATGGACGAGGCCCTCGTGCGGCGGGGGGCTCCCAGCGCCAACGCCCTGTACGACAACTCCACGGCGATCCTCGTCGGCGACCTGCTGTTCGGCACGGCCTCCTCGATCATCGCCGACCTCGGTCCCGAGGCCGTCAAGATCCAGGCGCAGACGTTCGTGCGGCTGTGCTCCGGCCAGATCCGGGACGCCCGGCCGGCTCCGGAAGGCGCCGACCCGGTCGACTACTACCTGCAGGTGCTCGCGGACAAGACCGGGGTCCTCATCGCCACCGCGGCGCGGTACGGCGCGATGTTCGCCGGCTGCGACCCGGTCACGGTCGAGACCCTGCGCGAGTACGGCGAGCGGCTGGGGATGGCGTTCCAGCTCGCCGACGACCTCATCGACATCGCCTCCGACTCCGAGGACACGGGCAAGACCCCCGGGACGGACCTGCGCGAGGGCAAGCGGACGCTGCCCGTGCTGTTCGCGCTGGCGTCCACCGACCCGGCCGACGCCCGCCTGCAGGAGCTGCTGCTCTCGGACCTGCGCGACGAGGACGCGCTGGCCGAGGCCCTGCGGCTCCTTCGGGCCCACCCCGCGATGGACCTGGCGCAGGAGCAGACCAACGCCGTCGCCGAGGAAGCTGTCGCCGCGCTGGACGGGCTGCCGGACAGCGAGGCGCGCACCGCCCTGGCGGCCCTGGCGAGCAGCGTCGTCACCCGCGTCGGCTGAACCCGCAGGGCGCATTCCGGTCGGCGGGGCACGAGCCGCAGGTAGGGTCGCGCACGTGACCCGGAACTGGGACGTGGCCACCACCGGCCTCGCCGCGCCGCTCGCGGTGGTCGACCTCGACGCTCTCGAGGCGAACGCCGACGACCTGGTCCGCCGTGCCCGGGGCGTGCCCATCAGGGTGGCCTCCAAGTCGGTGCGGTGCCGCTCGCTGCTGGCACGGGTGCTGAACCGCCCGGGCTTCGCCGGCGTCATGGCGTACTCCGTGCGGGAGGCCTGCTGGCTGGTGGAGTCCGGGGTCGACGACGTGTTCGTCGCCTACCCGAGCGTCGACGTGCTGGCCCTCGCCGAGCTCGGCCGGGACCCGTGGGCCGCCCGGAGGGTCACGCTCACCATCGACTCCCTCGAGCACGTGGAGCTGCTGGCCTCCCTCGACCGCCCGCACGGCCTGCGGGTCGCGGTCGACGTCGACGCGTCGCTGCGCCTCGGGCGCCTTCACATCGGGGTGCGGCGCTCGCCCGTCCGCAGCCCTGCGCAGGCCGCCGCGGTGGCAGGGGCCGCCGTCGCCGCCGGGCTCGACGTCGTCGGCCTGATGTTCTACGACGCCCAGATCGCGGGGCTCCCCGACACCTCGCCCGCCGTGCGCCTGGTGAAGCGGCGCTCGGCGGCGTCGCTGCTCGAACGGCGTGCCGCGGTCGTGGCGGCGGTGCGCCAGGTGAGCGACCTGGAGTTCGTCAACGGTGGTGGCACGGGCTCGGTCCACCTCACGGCACTCGACCCCGTCGTCACCGAGGTGGCAGCCGGCTCCGGCCTCTACGGGCCCACGCTGTTCGACGGCTACGACGACTTCAGCCCGAGACCTGCGGCGGCCTTCGCCCTCGCGGTCACCCGCCGCTCCGGCCCGGGGTTCGTGACGGTGTCGGGTGGCGGCTACATCGCGTCGGGTCCACCGGGGTGGAACCGGCTGCCCTCCGTGTTCGGCCGGTCAGGCCTGGACCTCGTGCGCCGGGAAGGTGCCGGCGAGGTACAGACGCCGCTGCGGGGACCGGGGACGGGCAGCCTGCGCGTCGGTGACCGCGTCTGGTTCCGGCACGCCAAGGCCGGCGAGCTCTGCGAGCGGTTCGACGCCCTGCACCTCGTGCGCGGGCAGGACCTGGTGGAGACCGTGCCCACCTACCGCGGAGAGGGGCGGAACTTCGGATGAGCGCCACGTGGACCAACTGGGGGCGCAACCAGACGTGCCACCCCGCGCGGGTCGAGGTGCCGCGTGACGTCGAGGAGCTCGCCACGACGGTCGCCCGGGCCTCCGCCGACGGCACGCGGGTCAAGGCCGTGGGGTCCGGGCACTCCTTCACCCCCGTCGCCACCACCGACGGGGTGCACGTGCGCCTCGACCACCTGAGCGGCATCCTCACCGCCGACACCGTGACCGGCCGGGTCACCGTCGGCGCTGGGACGCCCCTGCACGTCCTCAACCCCGCCCTGCAGGCCCTCGGCCTCGCGCTGCCCAACCTCGGTGACATCGACCGCCAGACCATCAGCGGCGCCATCGCCACCGGCACCCACGGCTCCGGCGCCCGGTACCAGGGCATCGCCTCGGCGGTGACGGGGCTGGTCCTCGTGCTCGCGGACGGCACCGTGCTGCGCTGCTCGGCGACGCTGGAGCCCGAGGTCTTCGCAGCCGCACGGGTCGGGCTCGGTGCGCTCGGGGTGGTGACGGAGGTCGAGCTGCAGTGCGTGCCGGCGTTCCGGCTCCACGCGCAGGAGCACGGTGCCGACCTCCACGACGTGCTCTCCTCCGTGGACGACGACGTCGCCCGTCACGACCACGTGGACATGCACTGGTTCCCCCACACCGACCGGGTCCTGGTGAAGCACAACGACCGCGTCGGTGAAGACTCCGCCGGCCGCCCGCTGCCCGCCTGGCGCGCCACCCTCGACGACGACCTGCTCTCGAACCGCTTCTTCGAGGTGGTCAACCGCGTGAGCACCCGGTGGCCCCGCATCGTGCCGCGGCTCAACCAGCTGACGTCGCGCACCCTGTCGGCGCGGGACTACACCGACGACTCGTGGAAGGTGTTCTGCTCCCCGCGCCAGGTGCGGTTCCGGGAGAGCGAGTACGCGGTGCCGCGGGCGGCTGCCGGCGACGTCGTCCGCGCGCTGCGCGACTGGGTCGACCGCCACGACGTATCGCTGCCGTTCCCCGTCGAGCTGCGGTTCACCGGCGCCGACGACATCTGGCTGTCGACCGGCTACGAGCGCGACAACGCCTACGTCGCGGTGCACCAGTACCACCGGATGGACGACGGCGGTGTGTTCGCGGCGTTCGAGGCGATCGTCGCCGAGCACCAGGGTCGCCCGCACTGGGGGAAGCTGCACACCCTCGGAGCCGACCGGCTGGCCGAGCTCTACCCCCGCTTCGGGGACTTCCTCGGCGTGCGCGACCGGCTCGACCCCGGCCGGACCTTCACCAACGACCACCTGCGCCACGTCCTGGGCGACTGAGCCGCCTGCCTCCGGCCCTGCTCCCCGCCTGTCTGACGTCCCCGTTAGCGTGCGTGGCCATGAGGGACGAGCCGCGCACGGGTGACGAGACGACGATCCTGCTGGCCGCGTTGCAGAGCCACCGCGACGTCATGCTCTGGAAGCTCGACGGCCTCACCGACGAGCAGCAACGACGGCCGATGGTGCCCAGCGGCACCAACCTCCTCGGCCTGGTCAAGCACCTCGCCAACGCCGAGTACGGCTGGTTCTGCGAGACCTTCGGCCGGCGGACCGAGCCGCTCACCGACATCTCGCAGGACCTCGAGGCGGACATGCGCGCCGCGGAGGGGGAGACCACGCAGGACGTCGTCGACTTCTACCGGCGGTCCTGGGCAGCCAGCGACGCCGCCGTGCGCGAGCTGGGCCTCGACGCGACCGGCACGTCGTACGCCGGCCACACGGTGAGCATGCGGTGGGTGCTCGTGCACATGGTCGAGGACACCGTGCGGCACGCCGGGCACGCCGACATCCTGCGGGAGCTGCTCGACGGCGGCACCGGCCACCACGTCCCGAAGGACTAGGAGGGCACGGCGACCGGTGCGGGCGACCGCCGCGGCAGGTTGCGCACGGAGTCGACGGTGAGGACGGCGAGGGCGACCCACACGATCGCGAACCCGGTCCAGCGACTCGTCGTCATGTGCTCGTGGAGCAGCAGCACGCCGCAGAGCAGCTGCAGGACCGGCGTGATGAACTGCAGCAGCCCGATCGTCACCAGCGGCACCCGGCGGGCAGCACCCGCGAACAGGAGCAGGGGAGCGGCCGTCGCGACCCCGGCTGCCACGAGCAGCGCCGTGTGCAGGGGGCCCTCGGTGGTGAAGGTGGTCTCGCCCCGGGCCGTGAGCACGACGAGCATCACGGCGGCGACCGGGGCGAGGACCGCGGTCTCTGCCGCGAGGGAGTGCATCGCCTGCAGCGACACACCCACCTTCTTCTTGACCAGGCCGTAGAGGCCGAACGACAGGGCCAGGGTGATCGCGATGACCGGCACCGCTCGGGCCGCCACCGACAGGTAGACGAAGGCCACCGCGCCGATGGCCACCGCGACCCACTGCAGAGCCCGGAGTCGCTCGCGCAGGACGAACACGCCGAGGGCGACGGTGACGATCGGGTTGAGGAAGTAGCCCAGCGCGGCCTCGGTGGTGCGCCCGCCGAGCACCGCCGCGACGTACACGACCCAGTTGACGGCGATGAGCAGCGCAGCGGTGGTGACGCCGAGACCCAGCCGCGGGCGCTGCCACAGCTGCCGGGCCCACCCGAGGTCGCGGCGCGCGAGCAGCACCAGGGCGCACAGCAGCAGCGTCCACAGGATGCGGTGGGCGAGGATCTCCCAGGCACCGGCCGGCTTCAGCGCGGCGAAGTAGAGCGGGAAGACACCCCAGACGGCGTAGGCGAGCAGGCCCTGCAGCGCGCCGCGACGGGTCTCGTCGCGGCCGTCCACGGGAGCCGCCCCGTCGGTGCTCAGGCGACGGTCCAGGTGTCGCGCCCGCGCAGCAGCTGGTCGAGGTCGGCGTCGTCGGCCGGCCCACCCGAGGTGTCGACCGCGGCGGCGACCTGCGCGCGGACGAGGTCGTCGTAGGTGGGGCGGACCACGTCGCGGAAGATGCCCATGGGGACGTGCGTCATGTGCGGGGAGTCCAGGCGCGAGAGGGCGAACGCCTGGGTGGGGTCGCCCGCGTGGGCGTCGTGGACCACGACGTCGCGCCCGGCCGCCTGCGCCTCCGGTACGAACTCCATCGTCCCGCCCTCACCACGGACCAGCACCTGCCGGTCGGCCTCGGGACCGACCTGGACGCGCTCGCCGTCGGCGAGGTGGACGATCCGGGCCTCCTGCTCGCTGCGGTCCTTGATGAGGTCGAAGGCGCCGTCGTTGAAGATCGGGCAGTTCTGGTAGATCTCCACCAGCGCGGTGCCACGGTGGGCGGCCGCCGCCTTGAGGATCTCGGTGAGGTGCTTGCGGTCGGAGTCCATGGTGCGTGCGACGAAGGTCGCCTCGGCACCGAGGGCGAGCGACACCGGGTTGAACGGGTGGTCCACCGAGCCCATGGGCGTCGACTTGGTGACCTTGCCGACCTCGGACGTGGGCGAGTACTGGCCCTTGGTGAGGCCGTAGATCTGGTTGTTGAACAACAGGATCGTCATGTTGACGTTGCGGCGCAGCGCGTGGATCAGGTGGTTGCCGCCGATGGACAGCGCGTCGCCGTCACCGGTGACGACCCACACCGACAGGTCCTCCCGGCTCGTGGCGAGCCCGGTCGCGATGGCAGGCGCTCGACCGTGGATCGAGTGCATGCCGTAGGTGTCGAGGTAGTACGGGAAGCGCGAGGAGCACCCGATGCCGGAGACGAAGACGATGTTCTCGCGCTTGAGCCCGAGCTCGGGCAGGAAGCCCTGCACGGCGGCCAGGATCGCGTAGTCGCCGCAGCCGGGGCACCAGCGCACCTCCTGGTCGGAGGTGAACTCCTTCTTGGTCTGCCGCGGGGCGTCGTCGGCGAGGCGGGGGACGCCGGCCGTGCCCTGGGGCACGCCGGTCGACGGCATGCCGAGGTCGGTGCTCATGAGTGGCCTCCCTGGGTGGTGACGGGCTCGTCGGCGTCGGTGCCGGCGGCCAGGCCCACGATCGCGTCGGCGAGCTCGACGGTCGTGAACGGCAGGCCGCGCACCTGGGTGAACGAGTGCACGTCCACGAGGTACTTGGCGCGCAGCAGCATCGCGAGCTGGCCCATGTTCATCTCGGGCACGAGGACCCGGTCGTAGCGCCGCAGCACCTCGCCGGTGTTGGACGGGAACGGGTTGAGGTGGCGCAGGTGGGCGCGCGCCACGTGGACCCCGGTGTTGCGGACGCTGCGCACCGCGGCGGCGATCGGCCCGTAGGTCGACCCCCAGCCGAGGACGAGGATCGAGGCCTCGCCGCTGGGGTCGTCGACCTCGAGGTCCCCGATCGTGTCGGCGATCCGCTCGACCTTGCCGGCACGCAGCCGGGTCATGAGGTCGTGGTTGTCGGGGTCGTAGGAGATGTTGCCGGTGACGTCGGCCTTCTCGATGCCGCCGACCCGGTGCTCGAGCCCGGGGGTGCCCGGCACCGCCCACGGCCTGGCGAGCGTGCGCTCGTCGCGCAGGAACGGGTGGAACACCGGCTTGCCCTGGTCGTCGGTGGCGTTGGGCTCGGTCGCGAGCTCCACCGTGAGGTCGGGCAGGTCGGCCACGCTGGGTACGGCCCACGGCTCGGACCCGTTGGCGAGGTAGCCGTCCGAGAGGACGAAGACGGGCGTGCGGTAGGTGGTGGCGATCCGGACCGCCTCCAGGGCTGCGTCGAAGCAGTCGGCGGGCGAGCGCGGCGCCACGATCGGGACCGGCGACTCGCCGTTGCGACCGAACATCGCCTGCAGGAGGTCGGACTGCTCGGTCTTGGTGGGCAGGCCGGTCGAGGGGCCACCACGCTGGACGTCGACGATGACGAGCGGCAGCTCCAGGGAGACCGCCAGGCCGATGGTCTCGGACTTCAGGGCCACCCCGGGCCCCGAGGTCGTCGTCACGCCGATGGCACCGCCGAAGCTCGCGCCCAGCGCCGCGCCGATGCCGGCGATCTCGTCCTCGGCCTGCAGCGTGGTCACGCCGTAGCGCTTGAGCCCCGAGAGGGTGTGGAGGATGTCGGAGGCGGGGGTGATGGGGTAGGAGCCCAGCAGCATCGGCCGGCCTGCGCGGTGCGCCGCGGTGACCAGGCCGTAGGCCAGTGCCGCGTTGCCGGTGATGTTGCGGTAGGTCCCGGCGGGCATCACCGCGGGGGCGATCTCGTAGGAGACCGCGAAGTCCTCGGTCGTCTCGCCGTAGTTGAGGCCCGCCCGCAGGGCGGTGAGGTTGGCCTCGAGGATGTCCGGCTTCGACCCGAACTTCTTCGCGAGGAACGCCTCGGTGCCCGTGGTCGGGCGGTGGTACATCCACGACAGGAGGCCGAGCGCGAACATGTTCTTGGCGCGCTCCTTGTCCTTGCGGGACAGGGAGTCGAACGCGGCCAGGGCCTCCACGGTGATGGAGGTCAGGGCGACGGGGTGGACGTGCCAGGACTCCAGGCTGCCGTCCTCGAGGGGGTTGGTCGCGTAGCCGACCTTGCCGAGGTTGCGCTTGGTGAACTCGTCGGTGTTGGCGATGATCGTGGCGCCGCGGGGCAGGTCGCGCAGGTTGGCCTTGAGGGCGGCGGGGTTCATCGCGACGAGCACGTCGGGGGCGTCGCCGGGGGTGAGCACGTCGTGGTCGGCGAAGTGCAGCTGGAAGCTGGAGACGCCCGGGAGCGTGCCCTGGGGCGCGCGGATCTCGGCCGGGAAGTTGGGCAGCGTCGACAGGTCGTTGCCGAGGGCCGCGGTCTCCGAGGTGAACCGGTCACCGGTCAGCTGCATGCCGTCGCCGGAGTCCCCTGCGAAGCGGATGACGACACGGTCCAGCTTCTCGACGGTCTTGCTGCTCATGCGGTCCTGACGGTCGTGGACGAACAGTTCTCGGGGCTGTCGTCCCGGGCCGTCCGGAGCCGCTCGGCGCACGGACGGCGCCTGGGCGCAGCCTGCCCATCCATCGTACGTCGGTGCAGGTCAGGGCAAACCGGCCACCCTGCTTTTGAGACGCGTAACACGACGTTATGGAGGGGCAGGCCGCACCGAGCCGTCGCGGCCGCGGGTTCAGGCCGTGACGGTGATCTCGTGGATCTCGTCGTAGGGGTGTCCGGCCCGCTCGTGGATGCGCTGCACCGCCTCCTTGCTGGGGCCCTCGGAGAGGCAGAAGACGTGGCCCGACTCCGGGTCCGCCCAGGCGTGGGTGAACTGCACCGACTCGTCGTCCTGGATCGCCAGGTCGGCCTGGTGCGCCTCGTGCAGCGCCTGCGCCGTGACGCCCGGCATGCTCGTGTGGACGTCCATGAACTGGGCCATGGGAGCTCCTTCCCTGAGGGGTGGTGGTCTCGCCACGCTACGCCGGGGCCGCTGGCTGCTCCTCCGTCAAAATGACGGCAGGGCGCGGGCCCAGGCGTCCCAGGTCCGGCCGAGGGTCGAGTGGTGCGCGTCCGTGGCCAGCTGCCGGCCGAGGGCTCCGGGCTCGTGCAGGGTGAAGACGTCACGACCGGGGTCGGCGGGGCGCCACCCGAGGGCCGTGACCGAGTCCACGACCCGCGCGCCGCCGAGTACGCCGGTCCCGGCACCCGACCCGCCACGCAGGGTGAGCTCCTCGACGAGGGCCGGCCGGGCCGCGTACGCCATGGTCGTCCGGCAGGTGAGGTCGCCACCGGTTTCGCCGGTGCGTCCGAGGGCGACGCGGTCGCGCAGCAGCAGCCGACCCGTGTCGGCGACGTCGACGTCGAGGGTGCGCACGACCCGCGCGCCGTCGCAGACCACGAGGGGCTCACCGGCCCACACGAGGACGGCGCCGGGGTGCACGGTGAGCGCCACCTCGACGAGGCTGCCCGCGCCGCGACCGTGGTAGGCCACGGTGCCGGCGACGTCGCGCAGGTCCAGCCGGAGCCCCGGGCCGACCTCGACGGACAGCCGCAGCTCGTCGCCGCCGAGCAGGGTCGCGGTCGTGGCGATGAGCGCGACCTCGGCGCTCGCGGCGCCCTGGCGGACGACCCGGGGGCTGACGAGGCCCCCACGGAGGTCGAGGCGCGCCGGGCCGCCCCGCCGCGTGTCGTCGGGGAGCAGGGCGACGCGGGCGGTCCGGACGTCAGTGCGTGTGGGCACCCTCACCGCCGGCGTGGGAGTGCGGGGCCATCGGGCCGGGGTCGACGGGGGTGCGGCCGCCGCCGCGGTGCTCCTCGAGGACGCCGAGCACCCACGCCCTCAGCTCCGCGACGGATGCCGGATCGGTGCGCGAGAGCGCGATGACCGGGCGGCCCTCGCGCGCGTGCCGGCCCTCCCGGGCCATGAGCTCGGCGTCGACCCCGACGTACGGCGCGAGGTCGGTCTTGTTGACGACCAGCAGGTCGGCGCGGGAGATGCCGGGACCGCCCTTGCGGACCACGTCACCGCCGCCCGCGACGTCGAGGACGAAGACCTGGGCGTCCACGAGGGCGGGGGAGAACGTCGCGGTCAGGTTGTCGCCACCGGACTCGACCAGCACGAGGTCGAGCGGCGCGAAGTCGGCCTCGAGGTCCTCGACGGCCGAGAGGTTGGCGCTGACGTCGTCACGGATCGCGGTGTGCGGGCAGGCGCCGGTCTCGACGGCGCGGATCCGCTCCGGGTCGAGCACCCCTGCCGCACGCAGCATCCGGGCGTCCTCGTCGGTGTAGATGTCGTTGGTGACGACGCCGAGCTCGAGGGTGCCGCCGAGCTCGCGGCACAGCATTCCGATGAGTGACGACTTGCCGGTGCCGACGGGCCCGGCGACGCCGAGGCGCAGGGCGCGGGTGGGGGACGGGCTGGCGTCAGGCACTGAACAACCTCCGGGGGTGGGTCGGGTGGTGGTGCTGCCACTGCTCGAGCAGCGGGGCTGCAGGAGCGGGTACGGCGCGGGGCTCGGTGAGGTGCGCGACCGCCGAGACGACCTCCTCGACGGCCGCGCCGGCGTCCAGCAGCCAGGCCGTCGCGTCGGCGGGGTCGAGGGGGCACAGCTTGAGGGCGGCGGCGCACAGCGTCTGCACGTCGTCGTACGCCACGAGCCGTGCGGTCCGAGCCGCGTCGAGACCCGCTGCCGCAGCCATGGCGCCGACGGCGACGGGGCGGCACGGCGTGGGCAGGTCGGCGAGCGAGGTGGCCGCTGCCGACCCGGGCCACAGCCGCAGGGCCAGCCGACGCTGGCCGCGCCCCACGGCGACCGACGCCGCGCGCGACACCTCGCTGGGGGTCCGGGCCGCCCAGGCGTCTTGCACGGGCTGGAGCGGCAGGCCGGCGAGGACGTGGTGCCGGGTGACGACGGCGACGGCGGCCTCGACTCGGACCACGGTGCACAGCCGGGTCTGCACCAGCCCCGGGATGTCGCCCTCGGCCAGGCCGCCGAGAAGCGCCGGCTCGAGGCCGGAGGACTGGGTGTGGCCGCCGACCGGCAGCCGCCCGTCGGCGAGCAGCATCGCGGCGAGCTCGGGGTGGGGGAGGGCTGCTCTCCCGGCAGGCGGCGACACTGGATCGGGCGTCATCAGAACAGTGAGTACCGCTGGGCCAGCGGCACCTCCGTGGCGGGGGACGGCGTGACGACCTCGCCCTCGACGCGGATCTCGAACGACTCGGGGTCCACCTCGATCGCCGGGGTGGCGCTGTTGTTGACCATGTCGGCCTTGGTCACCTGGCGGGTCGGTCGCACGGCCGACAGGTGGCGGCGCAGGCCCAGGTCGTCGGCCAGGCCGGCCTCCAGCGCCGCCGGCGCGACGAAGGTCAGCGAGCGGTCGGCGCCGGCGCCGCCCTCGGCGACCAGCGCGGGGCGCATGAGCACCGGCTGCGGCGTCGGGATCGACGCGTTCGGGTCACCGAGCGCGGCATACACGATCGCCCCGCCCTTGATGACGACGTCCGGGCGCCACCCGAAGAACTTCGGGTCCCACAGCACGAGGTCGGCGAGCTTGCCCGGTTCGACGGAGCCGACCTCGTGGTCGATGCCGTGCGCGATGGCCGGGTTGATCGTGTACTTCGCGACGTAGCGCCGGGCCCGCTCGTTGTCGGCCGGCAGGCTGTCGCCGAGGGCGCCGTACCTCGCCTTCATCACGTGCGCGACCTGCCAGGTCCGGGTGACGACCTCGCCGATGCGGCCCATGGCCTGGGCGTCCGAGCTCGTCATCGACAGCGCCCCGAGGTCGTGCAACAGGTCCTCGGCGGCGATGGTGGTCGCCCGGATCCGGCTCTCGGCGAAGGCCAGGTCCTCCGGCACCGCGGGGTTGAGGTGATGGCAGACCATGAGCATGTCGAGGTGCTCGGCGACGGTGTTGACGGTGTGCGGCAGTGTCGGGTTGGTCGACCCCGGCAGCACGTTGGCGTGGCTCGCGATGGTGATGATGTCGGGCGCGTGGCCGCCGCCGGCTCCCTCGGTGTGGAACGCGTGGATGCTGCGCCCGCCGATCGCCCGCAGGGTCGAGTCGACGTAGCCGGCCTCGTTGAGGCTGTCGCTGTGCAGCGTCACCTGGAGTCCGAACTCGTCGGCCGCGCGCAGCGCCGCGTCGATGGCCGCCGGGGTGCTTCCCCAGTCCTCGTGCACCTTGTACGCCGCCGCGCCGGCCAGCGCCTGCTCGCGCAGCCCCGCGGCACTGACGGTGTTGCCCTTGCCCATGAGGAGCACGTTGACGGGCAGGTGGTCCAGCCCGCGGTGCACGGAGCGCAGGTGCCACGGTCCGGGCGTCACGGTGGTCGCCTTGGACCCCTCGGACGGCCCGGTGCCTCCGCCGCCGAGCGTCGTCAGCCCGGCGGCGAGCGCCTCGTGCACCTGGCTGGTCGACAGGAAGTGGACGTGCAGGTCGATGCCGCCGGCGGTGAGGATGCGGCCCTCGCCGGAGATGACGTCGGTGCCGGGGCCGATCTCGAGGTCGGGGTGCACGCCGTCGGCGATGTCGGGGTTTCCGCTGCGACCCAGCGCCACGATGCGCCCGGCCCGGATGCCGACGTCCGCCCGGACGATGCCCCAGTGGTCGAGGACGACCGCGTTGGTGATGACGGTGTCCAGCGCCCCGTCGGCACTGGTGCGCAGGCCCTGGGCCATCGACTCGCGGATCGACTTCCCGCCGCCGAAGACGGCCTCCTCGCCGCCGAAGGTGAGGTCGTCCTCGACCTCGACCCACAGGTCGGTGTCACCGAGGCGGACCTGGTCGCCCTTCGTGGGGCCGTACAGCGCGGCGTACCGCTCGCGGTCGAGCTCAGCCATCGAGGGCACCTCCCTCGTTCGTGTCGTCGAGCCGACCGCCGAGCCTGCCGTCGAGCCTGCCGTCGGACCGGCCGTCGACCTGCAGACCCGGCACCCGCCGGCGGCCCTTCAGCGCCACGGCGGCGACCTCGCGGCTGACGCCCGGCTCGAACCGCACCGACGTGCCGCTGGGGATGTCGAGGCGGAACCCGTGGGCCGCGGCGCGGTCGAAGGCGAGGGCCGGGTTGCTGTCGGGCAGGTGCAGGTGCGACCCGACCTGCACGGGGCGGTCACCGGTGTTGACGATGACGAGGGTGAGGCGCTCGTCGTCGGTGCGGTCGGCGTTGATGGTGACGGTGCCCGGCCTCACGCGGACGGCACCCGGCCCGGAACTGTTGCTGCTCAACGGATCTCCTGCTCTCGGGTGTCTCGGGTGTCTCGGGTGTCTCGGTGGCTCGGGTCAGGTGATCGGGTGGTGGAGGGTGACGAGCTTGCGGCCGTCCGGGAACGTCGCCTCGACCTGCACGTCGGCGACCATCTCCGGCACGCCCTCCATGACCTGGTCGCGACGCAGCACGGTGCGGCCCTCCTCCATCAGGTCGGCGACGAGGGCTCCCTCGCGGGCGCGCTCGACGACCCACGTGGACAGCAGCGCGACCGACTCGGGGTGGTTGAGGAGGACCCCTCGGGCCAGGCGGTCGCGCGCGACCATGCCGGCGACGGACAACAGCAGCTTCTCGGTGTCGGCGGGGGACAGGTGCACTGCAGCCTCCTGGTCGGGGCACTGGCTGGGGACCAGTAGACCAAGGCAGTGTTTCAAGCGGGTTTCGCCCCGGCTACCCCCGACGGGGATACCGTGCGGAAGGTGCCTGCCGACGTCATTGTGCTGCCGAGCCCCCTCCTCGGCCCGGCCGGCTACGAGCCGCTCGTCGACGCGCTGGCCGCGCGGGGCGCGGGGGCGGTGGTGGCCCGGCTGCCCGACGGAGCTCTGGTGCCCGCCGCCGTGCTCGCGGCGTTCGTCGACCAGGTGACCGCGTCGGCCGCCCCCCTCCTCGTCGCGCACAGCAACGCCGGCTACCTCGTGCCTGCCGTCCGTGCAGCCGCCCCGGTCGAGTCCGTCGTCTTCGTCGACGCCGCCCTACCCCTCGCTGCCGCGGCCACGACGCTGCTGGCGCCACCGCAGTTCGGCGAGTTCGTCGCGGGGCTCCCACAGGAGGACGGCCTGCTCCCGCCGTGGCCGCTCTGGTGGGACCCCGCCGACGTGCTGCCGCTGTTCCCCTCGCGGGAGTGGTTCACCCGGGTGTCAGACGAGGCACCCCGGCTCCCGCCGTCGTGGTTCACGACCCCGGTCGAGGTGCCGTCCGGCTGGGAGGCGCTGCCCGCTGCATACCTCGGGTTCGGGAGCACGTATGCCGAGGAGCTGGCCTTCGCGCGCGCTGCCGGGTGGCCGGTGGAGGAGGTCGACGGCCACCACCTGCACCTGCTCACCGACCCGGCCGCCACGGCAGGTGCCGTGCTGCGCCTGCGCGAGCGGCTCGGGTGATCTGTGCCTAGGGTGCTGGGCATGGACCGGCCAGCCCTCCAGGACGCCCTCAAGCACCGCGACGCCGTGCTGCGTGCGTTCGTGCGCCCCGACGGCAGCCTCGTGTCGATCCCGACCAAGATCGCCAAGCGGCTCGTCGTGCTGGACCTCATCGCGCAGGAGTTCGCCGTGGGCGAGGTCTACGAGGAGACCGAGGTCAACACCAGGCTGCGGGCCTTCCACGACGACGTCGCCGCGCTGCGGAGGTACCTCGTCGAGGAGGGGTTCATGGACCGGCGCGACGGCCGCTACTGGCGGTCGGGCGGCACGGTCGACGGCATCTGAGCCTCCTTCGGCCCCGACCGGGCGGCTCGCCACGGAGGGCCCGGCCGGCGATGCGTGGTCCAGAGCGCGTGGGGGTGCCAGACTCGGCGCATGCTGCGGCTCGAGGACCACTGGGTCTGGGACTCCTGGATCGCCGACGACGGCGACCTCTACCACCTGTTCTTCCTCCAGGCGCCCCGGTCGCTGGTGGACCCGGCGAAGCGGCACACCGCCGCGACGGTGGGGCACGCGACCTCGCGCGACCTCGTGTCCTGGGACTACCTCGGCGAGTGCTTCGGGCCGGCGGACACCGGGTTCGACGACCTGGCGATCTGGACCGGCTCGGTCGTGCGCGACGGCGACCGGTGGCGGATGTTCTACACCGCCGTCTCGACCGCCGGGCACCACGTCTACGACCAGCGGGTCGGCTCCGCCGTCTCCGCCGACCTGCACCACTGGGAGCGCGTGTCACCCGAGCCGGCCGTGCGGGTCGACGGGCGCTGGTACAAGAACCTCGCCAACACCCCGGCGCCGACGCAGGGCCCTGACCTGGAGGGTTCGAGCGAGACCTGGCGCGACCCGCTCGTCTTCGCCGACCCGGACGGCGAGGGCTGGCACCTGCTGCTGTCGGCTCGCGCCCGCGACGCCGCCCGCAACGACGACGGCGTCGTCGCCCACGCCACCTCGGGCGACCTCGAGCACTGGACGCTCGGGGCGCCGCTGTGCGAGCCCGGCGCCGGGTTCGGCCAGCTCGAGGTGCTGCAGGACAAGCAGGTGGACGGGCGCTGGGTACTCGTCTTCACCTGCCACCCGCAGGAGATGACCACCGACCGCCGGGCCCGCACCGGCGACTACTGCACGTGGTCGGTGCCCGGCCCCGGTCCGCTGGGGCCGTGGGACATCGACGCCGCTCGCCCGTTCACGGCCGAGCCCGACCTCTTCGCGGCGCCGCTCGTCCAGCGGCGCGACGGGTCGTGGGCGATGGTCGGCTTCCGCAACGTCGAACCCCAGGGCTTCGACGGGTTCGAGATCATCGACCCCGTCCCGGTGACGCTGGACGCCGAGGGCTACCTCGTCGCCGCCGAGGGCTACGACCCCGCGCCCCCGAGCTACGCCCGCCTCGCCGCCACGTAAACGGGAGGCGCCACCGCGCAGTCCGTGGCTAGGGTCGCGGCCATGATCGTCCGCCGCGAGCTCCCCGCCGATGCCGACGCCGTACGGGCCGTGCACCTCGCGGCCTTCGCGAAGCCGGCCACCGACGACGCCCCCGCCCGCCAGGGCACCCTCGAGGCCGACCTGGTCGACGAGCTGCGGGCCGACGGCGACCTCGTGGCCGAGTGCTGCCTCGTCGCCGAGGTCGACGGCGTGGTCGCCGGTCACGTGGCCGTGAGCCGGGCCTCCGTCTCCGGGGAGCCGGTCCTGGTGGGCCTCGGCCCGCTAGGGGTGCTGCCCGAGGTGCAGCGCTCGGGTGTGGGGACGGCGCTCATGCACGCCACCCTCGCCGCGGCGGACGCCCTCGGTGAGCGCGGGGTGGTGCTGCTCGGCCACCCCACCTACTACCCGCGGTTCGGGTTCGGGCCGGCTGTCGAGCACGGCGTCACCCCGCCGCAGGACTGGGGTCCGCAGTTCTTCATACTCCGTCGGCTCCATGCCTGGGGCGACGGGGTGCGGGGGCCGTTCCGGTACGCCCCGGCGTTCGAGCGACTCGACGACTAGGCCCGGCAAAACCCCGGTTGCCCGGCAACACTCGGGACGACAACCCGCGGTATGGCGGGCAACCGGCGTTTTGCGGGGGTGGGCCGGGGTGGGCGCGGGGTGGGCTCGGAGGTGGGCGCGGGTGGGCTAGTCGCCGGTCCGGCCGTCGGCGAGCTCGCGCAGCAGGTCGAGGTGGCCGTTGTGCCGGGCGTTCTCCTCGATGAGATGCAGCAGCACCCAGCGCAGGGTCGGGCGCTCGCCGCTGCGGAAGGGTGTCGCCGAGACGTCGTCGAGGTCGAGCCCGGCGATGATGGCGTCGGTCCGCACGGCCTGCGCGGCGTACTCCTCCAGCGTCTGGGCCAACGGTGTCTCGGCACCCACGCTGAACTCCCGGTCGGGCTCCGCCGCGGTCCACGGCCCGAGGTCGGGGCCGCCGACGAACCGGTTCTCGACCCACGAGTGCTCGACCCAGCGCAGGTGGTTGAGCACCCCGCCGATCGTCATCAGTGGTGAGCCGGGCAGCGGCGCGGCAGCGACGTGGTGCGCGGCGAGGTCGCGCGCCTTCCCGGCGGCGACGTCGCGGGTGTACTGCAGCATCGTGAGCAGGGTGGTCCGCTCGTCCCAGGTGGGCGGGGTGTCGTCAGGCTTCATGGCACCGACCCTGTCGTACGCCGCGTGCCCCGCGCCACCGGTTACCGCTTCGCGCCATCAGTTGGGGTTGTACGGGCGCTCCGGTGGCGGTGGCACCAGACCCATCGTGCTGGCCAGGCCCTGCTCGCGCCGGACGAGGCGCAGCGCGAGGCGCAGCCTGCTCTCGGTGTCGGTGGCGGCGAGCAGCCGTTGGCGGTCGCCGAGGTCGAGACCGACGGCGCCCCCGACCTCGTAGGAGAGCGCGACCGGGTCGTCGGGCCACTGCGGCTCCTCGGCGCCGAGGGTGGTCGCGTAGGCGTGCAGGGCCCGTCGCAGCCGCTCGGCGAGGTCGGCGACCTGGCGTTCGCCGCCGGTGGGCTCCTCCAGGACGGTCACCTCCCCGGTGGGGTATGCCGTGCCGGCCTCGGGCTCGAGCGCGTCGAGGTGGAAGCGCCGCACCCCGGTGCTGACCACGAGGTAGCGGCCGTCGCCGAGGGACGCAGCCTGGGTGACCCGCGCCAGGCAGCCGACGTCGTGCAGGTCGTGCACGGAACCGGCACCGACCTCGTGGCCCTGCCGGATGGCGACCACGCCGAACTCGGGGACGTCCATCGCGTTGAGGAGGTCGCTGAGCAGCACGATGTAGCGCGGCTCGAAGATCTGCAGCGGCAGGCTCGCACCGGGGACGAGGACGGTGCCGAGGGGGAAGAGCGGGACCCGCGCCATGTCCCCACGGTAGGCCCGCGCGGCCGGCACCGACAGCCGTCCCGCCGTCGCGGTGGTGGAGCCCTCTGCCGGGCACCTCCGACTAGGCTGCCAACCGTGTCGCCCTACGTCGTCGTCGCCGCAGTGGTCGTGGTCGGCCTGTTGCTGTTCGTCGCGGCCATGGGCGCCCGCCGGCTGCTCGCCCCGAGCGCCCCGACGCGGGCCAAGCTCACGACGTACGAGTCCGGTGTCGACCCGGTGGGGCAGGGCTGGGCGCAGACCCAGGTCCGTTACTTCGTCTACGCCTTCCTCTACGTCATCTTCGCCGTGGACGCGGTCTACCTGTTCCCGTGGGCGCTCGTCGTGCGCTCCGCGGACCTCGGCGCGGCGTCGCTCGTCGAGATCGGCGTGTTCATCGGTGTCCTGCTCGTCGGCCTCGTGCACGCCGCGCGACGTGGCCTGCTGAGGTGGGTCTGATGGCCCCGGTCGACCTGCCGCTGCCGCGCGTCGGCCCGGCGACCGACCTCGCGCCGCAGCCGATCCGGGTGGTCCTCAACTGGGGGCGGCGCTACTCGCTGTGGGTGTTCAACTTCGGCCTCGCCTGCTGTGCCATCGAGTTCATCGCGGCGTCGATGGCCCGCCACGACTTCATCCGCCTCGGCGTCATCCCCTTCGCGCCGGGTCCGCGGCAGGCAGACCTCATGGTCGTCTCGGGCACGGTCACGGACAAGATGGCGCCGGCCGTGCGCAGGCTCTACGACCAGATGCCCGAGCCGAAGTACGTCATCTCGTTCGGCGCCTGCTCCAACTCCGGCGGCCCCTACTGGGACTCCTACAGCGTCACCAAGGGTGTCGACACGATCATCCCGGTCGACGTCTACGTGCCCGGCTGCCCACCGCGTCCCGAGTCGCTGCTCCAGGGGATCCTGCGGCTCCAGGAGAAGATCGCGGCAGAGACGTTGAGCACCAAGGGGATTCGCGGCAAGTATGCAGCGCACCGCACCGCGTCGGCCGGTGAGGTCACCCGCGGGCTCGTGCAGCCGCCGGCGGGAGGGCGGCCGTGAGCGACCCCGCGTCGGTGCAGCGGCGCGAGGTCGAGCCGCAGGACTGGGTGGCTGCGGCGGAGTCGGCCCGCGCGGAGGGCTTCACCTTCTTCGACTGGCTCACCGCGGTCGACCAGGCCGACGCGACGGACGTGCCGGGGCTCGACGTCGTCTGCCACCTGCTCGACCCCTCGACGCCGACTGCCTTGCGACGCACCATGATCCGCACCCGCGTGCCGGAAGGTGCCCCGCTCGCGAGCATCACCGGCGTCTTCCGCGGGGCGGCGTGGCACGAGCGCGAGACGCACGAGATGTTCGGGCTCGGCTTCGGGGGCTTCGACGACGGCACGGGGCGGGGGCTGCGCCCGCTGCTGCTCCCCGACGGCTTCGAGGGCACCCCGCTGCGCAAGTCGTTCGTCCTGGCGGCGCGGGCGTCCAAGCAGTGGCCCGGTGCCAAGGAACCGGGGGAGAGCGAGCACAGCAAGCCCACGGGTCGGCGCCGGGTCTCCGCACCCGGCGTGCCGGACCCCGAGTGGGGGCCGCGGTGACCGGCGCGGACGCCCTCGAGGTCGGCCTGCGGGCGGTGGCCGTGCTGGCCGCCTTCCTCGTCCTGCCGCTGCTCGTCGGCCAGACCGAGCACAAGGTCATGGCCCACATGCAGGGACGGCTCGGCCCGATGTATGCCGGCGGCTTCCACGGCTGGGCCCAGCTCGTCGCCGACGGGGTGAAGTTCGTCCAGAAGGAGGACATCACCCCGGCCGCCGCCGACCGGGGTGTCTTCCGGTTCGCCCCGGCCGTCGCCCTCGTGCCCTACCTCGTCGCGATGGCGGTCATCCCGCTGTCGCCCGACGTCGTGGCCGCCGACGCCCCGGCCAGCGCGGTGTTCGTCCTCGCGGTCACGGCGGTCGGGATCCTCGGCACGCTCATGGCCGGCTGGGCGAGCGCCAACAAGTACTCGTTGCTCGGCGCCATGCGCGCGGCGGCCCAGCTGCTCTCCTACGAGCTGCCGATGGTCCTGGCGGTGGCGAGCGTCTGCCTCGCCGCCGGGTCGCTGTCCCTCTCGGGCGTCGCCGCGGCGTGGTCGCCGTGGTGGCTGTTGTGGCAGCTGCCCGGGGCCGTGGTGTTCCTCGTGTCCGCCGTGGCCGAGCTCCAGCGGCCGCCGTTCGACATGCCGGTGGCCGACTCCGAGATCGTCTTCGGCGCCTACACCGAGTACACCGGGCTGCGGTTCGCGTTCTTCCTGCTCAGCGAGTACGCCGGGATCGTGGTGATGTCGCTGCTGTTCGCCGTGCTCTACCTCGGTGGCTGGCACGGTCCGTTCAGCGACCAGCTCGGCTGGGTGTGGACGGTGCTCAAGGGCTTCTGCATCGCGGTCGTCGTCATCTGGCTGCGGGTCGCGTGGCCCCGGCTGCGCGAGGACCAGCTCCAGCGTTTGGCCTGGCTCGTCCTGGTGCCCCTCGCGCTCGCGCAGCTGGCACTCACCGGAGTCTGGGTGGTGGTGAGCGCATGAGCGAACCGACCCAACCCGAGCCGACCCAGCCCCAGCCGCCCCAGACCCGGCCCCAGCCGACCAGGCGCAGCAGCGGCGGCGCCGTACCGGGCATCCTCAAGGGCCTGGCCACCACAGCCCGCACCCTGGCGAGGCCGACCCACACGGCGGAGTACCCCGACGTGCAGCCGCACCTGCCGCCCCGCAGCCGTGGCGTGATCGCGCTGCTGGAGGAGAACTGCACGTCCTGCATGCTGTGCGCCCGCGAGTGCCCGGACTGGTGCATCTACATCGACTCACACAAGGAGACGATCCCGGCGACGACCCCGGGCGGACGCGACCGGCAGCGCAACGTGCTCGACCGGTTCGCCATCGACTTCAGCCTCTGCATGTACTGCGGCATCTGCATCGAGGTCTGCCCGTTCGACGCGCTGCACTGGAGCCCCGAGTTCGAGTACTCCGAGCTCGACATCCGCGACCTGCTGCACGACAAGGACAGGCTCGGCCAGTGGATGCCGACCGTCCCTCCGCCGCCGGCCCTCGACGAGCACGCGGCCGAGCCCGCCGAGGTCGCCGCCGTCAACAAGCCGCCCCGCGCGGTGCGGGCGCCGTCGGCACGCCCGGCCCGTCCCACGCGGGTGACCCCGGCGCCGGAGGCCGAGGCGTGACCGGGCTCGACCTCGCCTTCGCGGCGGTGGGTGCCATCGCCGCGGCCAGCGGGCTCCTCGCCGTGACCACGCGCCACGTCGTCCACGCCGCCCTGTGGCTGGTGGTCTGCCTCGGGTCGGTGGCGGGCTGCTACCTCGTGCTCGGCGCCGAGCTCGTCGCGCTCGTGCAGGTCCTCGTCTACGTCGGGGCCGTGGTCGTCCTGGTGCTGTTCGCGCTCATGCTGACCCGCGCGCCGATCGGCCCCCGGGCGGAGATCTCCACGAGCCCGTTGCACCGCACCCTGGCCGCGGTCCTCGGTGCCGGGGTGACCGCGCTGCTGGCCAGCGTGCTGCTGCCACTGGCCCACCCCGTGGACAGGCACGAGACCGACACCTCGGTCCTGTCGCGTGAGCTGTTCGGCACCTGGGTGTGGCCCTTCGAGGTGCTCTCGCTGCTGCTGCTCGTGGCGCTCGTGGCGGCCCTCGCCGTCTCGCGGGTGGGCACCTCGCGGGAGGAGGGGGCGTGATCCACCTCGCCGGCCCCTACCTGCTCGCCGCCGTCCTCGCCGGCCTCGGGACGTACGGCGTCCTCGCCCGCCGCAACGCCGTGCTCGTCCTCATCGGGGTCGAGCTGGTCCTCAACGCCGCCACGCTGCTGCTCGTCGCCGTCGGGGCGTCGGCGGGGGACCGCTGGGCCGCGGGCAACGTGCTGACCCTGTTCGTCATCACCATCGCGGCCGCCGAGGTCTGCGTGGCCCTCGCGGTCGTGCTGGCGGTGTTCCGGATGCGCGGTGACGTCGACCTCAGCGAGCCCCGGTCGTGAGCGCCGCCGCGGCACGGCTGGTCGTCCTGCTGCCGGCCCTGGCCGCCGTGCTGGGGCTCTTCCTGGCCCGCCGGCCGGGACCGGCTCGGGGGTTCGCCGTCGGTGCCGCCGCCCTGACGGTCCTCGCGGGGCTCGTCCAGCTCGTGGGCGTGCACACCGGCTCGGCGTCGCGAGCGGTGGCGACCGTCCCGGCCCTGGCTGCCGGCGAGCTGCGCATCCCGCTGGAGCTCCAGGCGACCACGGCGACCGCGCTGATCGCCCTCGTCGTGGCGGTCGTCGGCTGGGCGGTCCAGGCGTTCGCCGGCTGGTACCTGCGTGACGACGACCGCTACGGCACCTTCGCCGCCACCGTCTCCCTGTTCACCGCCGGCATGCTGCTCGTCGTCCAGTCCGCCGACCTCGTCCTCACCCTCGTCGGCTGGGAGGTGATGGGCTGGTGCTCCTTCCTGCTCATCGGGCACTGGAGCCGCAAGGAGTCCGCCCGGCGGGCGGCAGTGAAGGCCTTCCTCGTCACCCGGCTGGCGGACGTGGGCTTCGTCCTCGGCGTGGTGGTCCTGGCCGTGGGAGCCGGCTCCACGGCATACCGGCAGGTCCTGTCGGCCTGGGGGCCGGTCACGGAGTGCGCCGACACGGCCGTGGCCGCCTGCGCCGCCCCGGACGGCACCCTGCGCACGGTCGCCATGGTGCTGCTCGTCATCGGGATCCTGGGCAAGTCCGGCATGGTGCCGTTCCACGACTGGCTGCCCGACGCCATGGAGGGCCCCACGCCGGCCTCGGCGCTCATCCACGCGGCCACCATGGTGGCTGCCGGGACGTTCGTGCTGGCCCAGCTCTTCGACGTCCTGGCGGCCAGCGACGGCGCACGCTGGGTCCTGGCGGCCAGCACCGCGGTCACGATGGTCTGGGCCGCGCTGCTGGCCTTCGGGCAGAGCGACCTCAAGCGGCTGCTCGCCTACTCCACCCTGAGTCAGGTGGCGCTGATGCTCTCAGCCGTCGCCGTGGCACCTGCGAAGGAGGGCCCCGGCGCAGGGGTGCTGCACCTCTACTCGCACGCCTTCTTCAAGGCGTTGCTGTTCCTCGCGATCGGGTGGCTCAGCGTCACGGTCGGCGGCACCGCGGCCACGACCCTGCGCGGTGGCCTGCGTGGTCACCTGGTCGTGCGGCCGGCGATGTTCGTCGGGCTGCTGTCGCTCGCCGGCGTGCCACCGCTGGTCGGCTTCGTCTCGAAGGAGCACGTCCTCGCAGCGGCCGAGGCGGGGGCGTCCGCGGGTGAGGCGCGGGCCTGGCTCGTGCTGCTCGCGGGGCTCGTGACCGTCGTCCTCACTGCGGCCTACTGCATGCGGGCGTGGCTCGTCCTCGACGACGTCACCGCCTTCGACGCCGAGCGGCACGACGGCGACACCGCGACCCCGGCCGTGCGGACGGCCGTGGTGGTGCTCACGGTCCTCACCGTCGTGGGGGGACTCGTCGTGCTGACGCCGCTCGTCGACCTCGAGGGCCACATCGGCTGGCTGATGGCGGTGCTCAGTGTCCTGCTCGTCGTCGGCACTGGCCTGCTCGTGCGCCGGTTCGCCGGGGGCTCGGACCCTGCCGTGCGGCTCGTCGGCGCCCGGATGCCTCACTTCGACCGGGGCTTCGGGGTGGACCGGCTGTACGTAGCGCTGGTCGCCACCCCGGTGCTCGCCCTCGCGCGCCTGGTCGTCTTCCTCGACCGCGAGGTCGTCGACGCGTACGTGCGCGGGGCGGCCGTCGGGGCCGCGCTCGCCGGCCGGGGTGGTGACCGCGCCCACCAGGCCGAGCGGGCCGCGACCGGCCTCGCCTGGGTCGTCGCGGGAGCGGTGGCCGTGGCGCTCGCGGGGGTGGCGCTGTGGTGACCCTCGTCGCGCTGCTGGTCCCCGCCGCCGTCGCCACCTGGCTGCTCACCGCCGGTCGTGGCCTCGGCCACCGCGCCGTCAACCGGCTGGCCGCGGTGGCCAGCGCCGTCACGCTCGTCGCCGTGGTGCTCGTGGTCGTGGTGCGGCCGGAGGTGGACCGTGCCTGGGTGCCCTCGCTCGGCCTGCGCTGGCACCTCGCCGTCGACGGGGTCAGCGCCCCGCTGCTGCTGCTCACCGCCGTCCTCGGGGTGGTGGTCGTGCTCCACACGAGCGACCGGCCCCCGGTCGGCGGCACCAGTGCGGCCTTCCACGCCTGCCTCCTGCTCGTCGAGCTCGGGGCCCTCGCGACGTTCCTCGCCCGCGACGCACTGCTGTTCTTCGTGTCCTTCGAGGTGGTCCTCGTGCCGATGTGGGTGCTCATCACCCGCTTCGGCGACGCCCACCGCCCGGCTGCGCGCGCCGACGCCGGAGCCCGGTTCGTGCTCTACACGGCCTTCGGCTCGACCCTGATGCTCGTCGGCATCCTCGCCCTCGTCTCGGCCTCGGGCACCTCCGACCTCGGGACCATGGCGCAGGCGGCGGGGCGCGGCATCCCGGCCTCCACCCAGCTGCTCGTCGCGGCCCTGCTCGTCGCGGGCCTCGCGGTCAAGGTGCCGGTCTTCCCGCTGCACACGTGGCTGCCACCGGCCCACACCACGGCTCCCACGGCCGGCTCGGTCCTGCTCGCCGCGGTGCTGCTCAAGATGGGCACCTACGGCCTCGTGCGGCTGCCGCTGGCCACCGTGCCGGACGGGTTCGCCCGGGTCGCGCCGGTGCTGGGCGTGCTTGGCGCGGTCGGGATCGTCTGGGGAGGGCTCGCCTGCCTCGTCGAGCGTGACCTCAAGCGGCTGGTCGCCTACTCCTCGGTGGCCCACATGGGCTTCGTCGCCATCGGCCTCGCCAGCGGCACGCAGACCGGGCTGCAGGCGGCGCTCTTCGCGAACGTCGCGCACGGGGTCATCTCGGCCCTGCTCTTCGTCGTCGTCGGTGGCCTCAAGGAGCGCTGGGGCGGAGCCGACCTCGAGACGGCCAGGGCAGCCCTGCGCGAGGTGGCGCCCCGGCTGGGCTTCGCGCTCGTGGTCGGGTTCGCCGCCTCGCTCGGGCTGCCCGGCCTCGCCGGCTTCTGGGGCGAGTTCCTCAGCGTGTACTCCGCGTGGTCACCTGCGCCCGACCGCCCGCTCGCCCTCTTCCGCACCCTCGCCGTGGTGGCCGCGCTGGGCACGGTGCTCGCAGCGGCGTACGCCCTGCGGGTGCTGCGCACCGTCTGGGCGGGGGACCGCACCTCCCCGGCCATCGAGGACAGCCGCCACACCGAGTGGGGCGTCGTCGTCCTCCTCCTCGTCGCCACCATCGTGCTCGGGGTGGTCCCGGGACCGTTGCTGGCCCTGACCCACGACACCGTGGCCCTGCTCGTGGGGGCGTCCCGGTGAGCGCCGTGGCGACGTTCGACTGGGTGGCCCTGGCGCCGGTGCTCGCGCCAGCCCTGGGCGCCGTGCTCGTCCTCGTCGTCGACGCCGCGGCCCCCCGCCTGGTCCGCGTGCACCACCTGCTCGGCCTCGCGGCGCTCCTCGCCGGGGTGGGGTTCGCCCTGCCCGCCGCAGTGACCTCCGGCGGGGCCCCGCTGCGGTCGCTGTGCCTGGCCGGCCGGGCCGGGTCCTGCCTCTACGAGGCGGGACCAGTCGCCACCGCCCTGCAGCTCGCGGCCCTCGGCTCGGCGGTCGTCGTGCTTCTGCTGCTGTGGCCCGACCGTCGCGCCGCCCTGCGCGGCGGGCCGGCAGTCCTCGTGTCCCTCGTCCTCGCGGCCACCGCCGGTGCGGCGGGGGTCGCGGCCGCCCACGACCTCGGGTCGTGGCTGGTGTGCCTCGAGCTCGCCACCCTGCCCGTCGTGGCCCTGGTCGCCCTGCGCGGCACGGCCGAGGCGGGGCGAGGGGCCCTGGCCCTGCTGACCACCTCGCTGGTGTCGTTCGCCCTCGTCGTGCTCGGTGCCGCGCTCTGGCTGCTCGCGACCGGCCAGGCGGTCTTCGCCGCCGACGCCGTGTCCACCGCCCTGGACGACCCGGAGCGACGTGCCGTGCTCCTGCTCGGCGTGCTCCTCCTCTTCGCCGGGGTCGGGTTCAAGCTGTCCCTGGTGCCGTTCCACGTCTGGACCCCCCAGGCGTACGCCGGAGGCAGCGAGGCGGTCGCGGCCTTCCTCGCCGCCACGTCGAAGGTGGCAGCGCTCGCGGCCCTCGTCGTGGTCCTGCAGCCGCTGGTGGCGGCCGG
This sequence comes from Pedococcus ginsenosidimutans, assembly GCF_039544395.1. Taxonomy (NCBI): domain Bacteria; kingdom Bacillati; phylum Actinomycetota; class Actinomycetes; order Micrococcales; family Intrasporangiaceae; genus Pedococcus; species Pedococcus ginsenosidimutans. The sequence continues at coordinate 137,768 of NZ_BAABLO010000001.1, read as the reverse complement.
CGCCCCGGTGCTGGCAGCAGTGGGGGTCGTCGCGGCGGTGACGATGACCGTCGGCAACCTCCTGGCCCTCGCCCAGGACGACCCCGTGAGCCTCCTGGCGTGGTCGACGGTGGCGCAGGCGGGCTGGGTGCTGCTCCCGCTCTCCGCGTCCTCTCCCGGGTCCGCCGCCGCCTCCGGCGCCTACCTGGTCTCCTACGTCGTGGCCACCCTCGTGGCGTTCGTCGTGGTCCACGTCGTCAGCATCGGGGGAGCGCCGCGCCGGATCGCGGCCTACACGGGGCTGCTCCGCTCGCGGCCGCTGCTGGGCGGCGCGCTGGGCCTGGCCCTGCTGTCCCTCGCCGGGCTCCCGCCGGGAGTGGTGGGCCTCGTCGCCAAGGTCGTGGCGCTGCGCCCTGTCGTCGCGCAGGGGCAGTGGCTGCTGGCTCTGGTCGCCGTCGCCAACGCGGTCGTCGGCATCGCGGTCTACCTGCGCTGGTTCGCGGTGCTGCTGCGCGACCCCGAGCCCCAGGAGGCGGCGGACCACGGCCTCCTCGGCGGCCCCGTCGCGCGCCCGCTCCTCGCTGCCCTGGTGCTCAGCGGGACGGTGCTCGTGGCGACGAGCGTGCTGCCGCAGCTGCTCGTCGGGCTGCTGGAGTAGGCGGGAACGCCGCGGTCCGAACCGGCGTTGACCCAGGCATGCACAACCACTTCAACGGGCTCAAGACCGCAGCGCTGTTCGGCGCGATCTTCGCCCTGCTCCTGGCCATGGGGTCGGTCATCAGCGGCGGCCGCTACATCTGGCTGTTCGCCCTGCTCGGCGTCGGCATGACGGCCTACGGCTACTGGAACTCCGACAAGCTGGCCATCAGGGCCATGCACGCCTACCCGGTGAGCGAGGCGCAGGCGCCGGCGATGTACCGCATCGTCCGCGAGCTCTCCACCGGTGCCGGCAAGCCGATGCCCAAGCTCTACATCAGCCCCACCGCCGCGCCCAACGCCTTCGCGACCGGTCGCAACCCCGAGCACGCCGCGGTCTGCTGCACCGAGGGCATCCTCGGGCTGCTCGACGAGCGCGAGCTGCGCGGCGTGCTGGGCCACGAGCTCATGCACGTCTACAACCGCGACATCCTCACCGGCTCGGTCGCCGCCGCTGTCGCCGGTGTCATCACCTCCGTCGCGCAGATGCTCATGTTCGCCGGGATGTTCGGCGGCGGTGGCAACGACGAGGACCGCCCCAACCCGCTCGCCATGCTCGCCATGGCCCTGCTCGCGCCGTTCGCCGCGATGATGATCCAGATGGCCATCAGCCGCACCCGCGAGTACGACGCGGACGAGGACGGCGCCCGGCTCACCGGCGACCCGCTCGCCCTCGCCTCGGCGCTGCGCAAGCTCGAGGTCGGCGTCCAGCGCGCACCCCTCCAGCCCACGCCAGCCATCCAGAACTCCAGCCACATGATGATCGCCAACCCGTTCCGGCCCCAGGACGTCTCGCGCTTCTTCTCCACGCACCCGCCGATGACCGAGCGCATCGCCCGGCTGGAGCAGCAGGCGTACGGTTTCCGCCAGCGCTGAGGCGGCGGTGGTCCGGCCCCGTCCGGGAGGCAGCTGGTGCTGCGCCGGGCGGGTCCGGGGAGGCCGAGTACGGAGAACGGCCGCGGTGCGCTACTCTGGTCCCAGTTGCAGTTGCAGTTCCTCGTCTGAGTGGGCCCGCCAGTGTGCGGGCCTTTTTTCTTCAGCGGCTTGTTCCGTGTCGTGGTGGTGTGCGCAGCTGGTGGGTCGCGACCGCGTCCACCTCGGCCAACAGGAACGAGAAATCCCATGGCACAGGGAACAGTCAAGTGGTTCAACGCTGAGAAGGGCTTCGGCTTCGTGGAGCAGGACGGCGGCGGCCCCGACGTCTTCGTGCACTACAGCGCGATCGACTCCTCCGGCTACCGCTCGCTCGACGAGGCGCAGCGCGTGGAGTTCGACATCACGCAGGGCCCCAAGGGCCCGCAGGCCGAGAAGGTCCGCGTCATCTGATCCACCGCAACCGGTGATCTTCCCGAAGCCCCCGACCAGCACTGGTCGGGGGCTTCGGTCCGTCCTGAGGCGGTTCGACAGGGTCCGGGGCGGCTTGCGACGGCCCGGGGGCCGGCACGCACACCCGGGTCGGGCTGGTTAGATCGCACCCATGCCGTCGCTCACGAGGTCCGAGGCCCGCACCCGTTCAGCCCTGCTGGAGGTGACGCGGATGGAGGTCGACCTCGACCTCGACCAGGGGGAGGAGCACTTCACCTCCCGGACGCGGATCACCTTCTCCTGCACCGAGCCGGGAGCCTCGACGTTCGTCGACGTCAAGCCGGTCGAGCTCCGGTCGCTGGTCCTCAACGGCACGGCCGTCGACGTCGCGGGACTGCGCGACGGCCGCCTCCAGCTCGACGGGCTCGCGGCCGACAACGTGCTGGAGGCCGAGGCGGTGATGGCCTACAGCCGTGACGGCCAGGGCCTGCACCGCGCCGTCGACCCCGCCGACGGTGAGCACTACGTCTACGGCCACCTCTTCCTCGACGCCGGTCCGCGCGTCTTCGCCTGCTTCGACCAGCCCGACCTCAAGGCGCCGTACGCCGTCACCGTCACCGCGCCGGAGGCGTGGACCGTCCTCGGCAACGGCGCCGCGACCCGCACGGCGCCCGGTCGCTGGGAGCTCGCCGAGACCCGGCCGCTGGCGACCTACTTCGTCACCGTCTGCGCAGGGCCCTACGCGTCCGTGCGGAGCGAGCACGACGGCATACCGCTCGGCATCCACGCGCGCGCGTCGCTCAGGGACGCGCTCGAGCGCGAGGCGCCGCAGATGCTCGAGGTCACGAGGCAGAGCTTCGACTACTACCACTCGCTCTTCGGGATCCGATACCCGTTCGGGGAGTACCACCAGGTGTTCGTGCCCGAGTTCAACGCCGGCGCCATGGAGAACCCCGGGTGCGTCACCTTCCGCGACGTCTACGTCTTCCGCGGCCAGGCGACCCGCGACGAGGTGCTGACCAGGTCCAACACCATCGCCCACGAGATGGCGCACATGTGGTTCGGCGACCTCGTCACCATGCAGTGGTGGGACGACCTGTGGCTCAACGAGTCGTTCGCCGAGTACATGTCGCACCGCACCATCTCGGCGGTGACCGAGTTCGGCAGCGAGGCGTGGGTGGACTCGACCATGGCCCGCAAGGCGTGGGGGTATGCAGCCGAGCGCACCCCCTCCACCCACCCGGTCGCCGGGTCCGAGGCGCTGGACGCCGAGTCGGCGCTGCAGGACTTCGACGGCATCTCCTACGCCAAGGGCGCGGCGACGCTGCGCCAGCTCATCGCGCACATCGGCGACGACGCGTTCATCGCCGGTGTCTCGGACTACCTGCGCGAGCACGCCTTCGGCAACGGCACGCTGGCCGACTTCATGGGCTTCATGGAGAAGGCGAGCGGGAAGGACCTCGCCTCGTGGACACGCGCGTGGCTGCTGACCTCGGGGGTCGACGTGATCTCCCTGGACCGCGCGAGTGGCACGCTGCACCGCGCCGTACCGGCCGACTCGCCGGCCGACCGCCCGCACACGTTCGACGTCGCGGGGTTCGCCGGGGGGTCGGAGGTCTTCCGCACCGGGGTGACGGTGACCGCCGACGCCACGCAGGTGCCGGAGCTGGGTGACACGGCCTCCGCCGACCTCGTCGTCCCGAACGCGGGGGACCTCACCTGGGCCACGGTCACGCTCGACCCCGCCTCCGTGGAGGCGGTCCCGACGGCGCTGGCCGAGGTGCCCGACCCGCAGGCGCGCGCGGTCGTGTGGGTGTCGCTCATCGACGGTGTCGCCCTGGGCAAGGTCGACCCCCGGGTCATGGTCCGCACCTTCGGCCACGCGTGGCCGCGCGAGGACAACGACTCGGTGCTGAACCGCACCGTGATGAGCCTGCTCGGGCGCATCATCCCGACCTTCCTTCCGCACGCCGAGCAGGACGAGGCGGAGCAGGTCGTCGCGCGGGCGGCGACCGCGGTGCTGGCCGACGCCGCGCCCGGGTCCACCCGCGCCGTCGTCGCCGCACGGACGGTCGCCCGCACCAGTGCCGACGAGGCGCTCCTGCACGACTGGGCCGCCGGCAAGGAGCGCCCGCAGGGCCTCGAGGACGACTCCGACTTCGGCTGGATCGTCGTGCGCAACCTCGCCTCCCGCGGGCTCGCGGGCCGCGACCTCGTCGAGCGCACCCGCGAGCAGGACGACACCCTCCAGGGCCGGCTCAGCGCGCTGATGGCGGGGGCGTCGATGCCGTCGGCGGAGGCCAAGGCCTGGGCCTGGGACGAGCTGACGGCCAACCGCGCGCGGTCCAACTACGAGCTCAACGCCCTCGCCCAGGGGTTCTGGTCCTCGGGGGAGCCCGAAGTCCTGCGCCCGTACGCCGCGCGGTACTTCACCGACGTGCCGGACATGGCCGCGTGGGTCGGGGACGACGCGCTCGCCCGGGTGGCCACGCTCGCCTACCCGTCCCGGGTCGTGGAGGAGGAGACCGCGACGCTGAGCCGGGCTGCCCTCGAGCGCAGCGACCTCACCGCGGCGGTCCGCCGGTCCATCGTCGACGCGCAGTCGCAGCTGGAGGAGGCCCTGCGCTCGCGGGCGACGTTCGGCTGAGCCGACCGCGTCGTCGCAGGTCAGGCGGGGTGGGAGGCTTGGGCGTCCGCGCGCGTTTTGTCCCCGGTGGGCGTACGATGCACGGGCGAGGTTCTTGAGATGTCAATCGACGCCCACCTCGGTCGACGGAGGTCTCCGCGTGGAGCTCGCAGCATGAACAGGTTGTCCGAGGGGTTCGTCCTCGGCGACCGCTACGTGCTCGGCGCACGGATCGCCTCCGGTGGCATGGCCGACGTCTGGGCCGGCACCGACCAGGTCCTCCAGCGCTCGGTCGCGATCAAGGTGATGCGGCCCGACACCGGGCACGAGGAGCTCTTCGCCAAGCGGTTCCGCGACGAGGCCGTCCACTCCGCGGCCCTGCTGCACACCAACATCGCGACGCTGTTCGACTACGGCGAGGACGACGGGCTGGCCTTCCTCGTCATGGAGCTCGTCAGGGGCGAGCCGCTGTCGCTCCTGCTGCGCCGACGCGGTGCCCTGCCGGCCCCCGAGGTGCGCTCCCTGCTCGGCCAGGCCGCGCTGGCCCTCGGTGTCGCCCACGAGGCCCGCGTCGTCCACCGCGACGTCAAGCCCGCCAACATCCTCGTGCGCCCCGACGGCCTCGTGAAGCTCACCGACTTCGGTATCGCGCGGGCGCTCGACGCCGCCGGCCACACCCGGGTGGGGGAGATGCTGGGGACGCCGCACTACATCAGCCCCGAGCAGGCGATGGGTGAGTCGGCCACCGGTGCCAGCGACCTCTACGCCCTCGGCGTCGTCGCCCACGAGATGCTCAGCGGGCGGCGGCCGTTCGACCGCGGCACCCCGGTCGCGACGGCCCTGAGCCACGTCAACGAGCCCCCGCCGCCGCTGCCCGACGACGTGCCGCACGACCTGGCCGAGCTCGTCACCGACTGCCTGTCCAAGGACCCGGCCGCCCGGCCCGAGAACGCCCGTGAGGTCGCCCGCCGCGTCGGCATCGGCGAGCACGAGATGGCAGGGCTCGCCCTCGGCCTCGCGATCGCCCTCGACGGCTGGTCCGACGACTCGCCCGACACCGACTCCGACGGCTCGGTCCTGCGGTTCCCGGACCTCGGCGGTCCCACCCTGGCCATCGAGGCCTGACACGCACTGACGAACGACGCCGCCGCATCCCGTCCGGGGTGCGGCGGCGTCGTTCGTCGCGGCGGGGGTGCGGCTCAGCGGTAGTTGGTCTGCTGCCGTAGGCAAGGCGTTGACCTCCAAGAATGCCCCCTCTACCCACACCGACCTGCGGCCGGCACTCACAGCGTTGTACTGCGGTGACCCCCGTTGGTACCTGTTCCGTGCCCAACGTGCGCCCAGCCGCTACCCGCAAGCGCGTCACTGCGGCAGGCGCGCCCGTGAGTCGGCGCGGGCGAAGGATACGAACCCGCTTAGGCACAGCAGCGTTGGCAGTAGCACGCTTGCTGCGGCCCACCGGGTGGCGGGGCCCTTGCGGCATGCGATGTAGGCGCGGCTGGTCGTGAGCCCCGACATGCGGTCGTCCTCTGCATGAGGGTCGGCTCTGAGCCGGGCGATGGTGGACAGGGAGGGACATTGATACCAATAACCCTGCGGAGCGCGTGCTCCCTGCACCGGGACGATGAACATGAGCAGGAAGAACACGAAGCACAGGGCTACCCACACACATGCCGCCTGGAGCCGCTGCGTCGCCAGCATGCCAGCGAACCTAGGCCGAAGCCGATGACGGCGGTTCCACCATCGGCATGACCCCCAGCGGCAGAAAGTCGATTGCCGTAGTGGGCTAACGGGGAGGGCAGGGCCGGGGTCGGGGTTGGCTGATTCGCGCCCCCGCACCCTCGGCGATGGCATCGTCGGGAGCGACCGGCCGAGAGGAGATCGTGATGAACGACAGCAACGTGGTGTGGGGCTGGGCGACCCGCTGTGGGGTTCGCCGGCACCGTACTTCCGCACCGTGCTGGAGGTGGAGGTGCTGTCGAACTACGGGCTGCTGAGGTTGGGGGGGGCAACCCGCCGGACCTGCGGCTGATCGCCGAGGGTGTGCGCCTGGGGGAGCTGTTGGTGAAGGTGCGGATCGACAGGGTGGACAAGCTGACCAACCGAGACATGGCGGACAAGTGCGTGGAGTTCGGCGCCGACCCCATGTTGGTGATGGGTGACGCGTACTTCGACATCTGATCGGGTGCCTCACCACCCCGACGCTAACCGGGTTAATTCCCGCTCAAGGCGGCGCACCTGCTCCGACCCCGGGTCGCACACTAGGGCCTCATGAAGTAGGCCCAGCCGCAACTCGTCATCAGCCAAACCCAGTTTGGATGGGTCGTGCTGCGCCATGAGTAACGGCGCTATTGAGCCCAACGTGTCGCCCTGCGTCGGCGACAGGTCAGCCACGGCAACCATGAAGGGACCGAATACCCGACGCGCGCGCCGGAGCACCAGCCACCGCCTCACCGGGTGCAGCCCGTCGGCAGCAGCCAGCACCGCGCTCGCCAGCACGTAGTCGTCTCCCTCGATGCGGTGAGCGTCCCGCTTCATGCCCGACAGCATTCGCGCCCGGTACTTGCGCACCTTCGCGCGCATTGGCTGCAGCACGCGACGCAACTCCAACCGCGCGTCGTCGCGGCTCTCCGCTCTGCGCTGCCGAATGGTGGTCTGTGACACGGCCAGTAGCGAAACGCCCGCCCCCACAACGGCACTGATCGCGGCCGATATCACCGCTACCTGCCACGTGAAATTGCTCATGGCCGCAGAGCATCGCATTGGTGAGGGCTGCGCGAGGGACTTCCCACGCAGGGCGCGCGGTACCACTGCTGCCTTCACCCTCCCCTGTGCGCAGCCCGTTCTGGATATACCGTGCCCCTCATGGACTGGGTGGAGTTCGCGAAGGTGGTTGCCGCGCCCGTGTCCGGCCTCGCTGGCGTGTACATCGGTGGCGTCCTGCAAGGCAGGAAGGATCAGGAGCGCTGGGAGCGTGAAGTAGAGCGCGAGAACCAGCGCTGGCAGCGGGAGGACCGCGCTCGATGGCTGGCAGAACAGCACCGGCTTTACTCCGCCCTGATGACGGTCCTTCAGGCGCAGTTGAGCCGTACGCGCTGGGGCTACGCCAGCGACCTGCTATTGGGTGTGGGGCCCGACGATGAGAGCAATGCCATGGCACGAAAAGAGGCGGAGCAACTAGGAAATGAGGCCGACAAGGCGGTGGAAGCCATCGGCATCTTGGGCGCAAAGGCCATCCACCGAGAGGCGCAGTACGTGAGCCAATGCCTGGTCATGGCAGGCGTTATGGGCAACGCGCGACGACGCGACGACAGCGACGCCTATGCGGAACAGGTCAGGGACTACTTCGGGAAGGCCGATGACGGCCTGCAGAAATTACGCGCAATGGTGCGACACGAGTTGGGAGTCGTTGACGACGCACCCGCAGACCCCGCCTCCTAGCCCGCAGACCCCACCTCCTAGCCCGCAGCCCTCTCGCGGCGCGCGGCACCCGCGCCAGCCTTCGAGGGGGCAGGCCAGGCATTGGTGGCTGGCGGCTTCCCTGTCGTCTGGGGTGCGCCCGTCCCACAGGCGGGGGGCGCGGCGGCACGGGGGCATGGTCTCCGCTGCGGCTGCCAGCAGGCGGACGGCGCGTGGCTTTAGGGGCGTCAGTTTGGGGGAACGACGTCGGCCCCTCATCGGGGTCCGTCCTGCGGTTCCAGCGAGGCGCGTAGTAGTGGCCGCAGAGCGAGGACCGGGTGCGCGCCGCACTGGACCGCGCGTGGTGTGCCCAGCCTGTGCCCAGCGCGCAGCAGCAGTAGAAGCGGCAGCGCCCTCACCTGCGACGATGCGGTGAGGGCGCACCGCTTCTCAGCGGTAGTTGGTGAACTGGATCGCGAAGTCGAGGTCGTCCTTGCCCTTGAGCAGCGCCTGCACGGCCTGCAGGTCGTCACGGGACTTGCTCGTCACCCGCAGCTCGTCGCCCTGGATCTGGCTCTTGACCGACTTGGGTCCCTCGTCGCGGATGATCTTGCCGATCTTCTTGGCGTTCTCCTGGGAGATGCCCTCCTTGAGGCCGACCTCGAGGCGGTACTCCTTGCCGGAGAGCTGCGGGCCGCGCTCGGGGACATCGAGGTGCTTGAGGGAGACCTTGCGCTTGACCAGCCAGGTCTGGAAGACGTCGAGGACGGCGTTGGCGCGCTCCTCGGTGTTGGCCTTGATGACGACCTTGTCCTCACCGCTGGCCTCGATGGAGGCGCCGACGTTCTTGAAGTCGTAGCGCGTCGCCACCTCGCGCGCAGCGCTGTTGAGGGCGTTGGCGACCTCCTGGTGGTCGATCTTGCTGACGATGTCGAACGAGCTGTCGGCCATGTGGGGTGTCCTTCCTGGGCGCCACGAGGTGCGGTGGGCGCCGGTTTCGGCAATCGCGGGTGTCCTTGCTATCCTTCCACGCGCACCCAGGCAGGTTGCCCGAGCGGCCAATGGGAGTGGACTGTAAATCCATCGCGAAAGCTACGAAGGTTCGAATCCTTCACCTGCCACCACGTGCCGAAGGGCCTCCGACAGCGGAAACGCTGACCGGAGGCCCTTCGTCATTCGTCCCTGTGCCCAGGGCGGGTCGGGGCTACGCAGCCGGGGCGACCTCGGCCTGTGCCACCTCGGCACGAGCGGCCCGCGGCGTGCGGTGCAGCTGGGACACGACCACCACGGTGAGCAGCAGCAGCCCGGCGGCGACCGTCAGGGCGGTCGACGCACCGGCGACGAAGACGTGCTGCGACTGCTCGACGAGCGAGCGGCCGTGCCGCGGCTCGGCGGCAGCGTGCCGGCTGGCGGTCCCGAACACCGTCACGAGCAGGGCGAGGCCCAGGGACCCGCCGACCTGCTGGGTGACGTTGACCAGGCCGGAGGCGGCGCCGGCGTGCTGCGGCTCCACTTCGTGGAGGGAGGCGCCGGTGAGCGGCACGAAGGCGGTGCCGTTGCCCAGGCCGAGCAGGACGAGCGGCACGAGGATGGCCCAGTAGCTGCTGGTCTCGGACATCCGGCTGAGCAGCGCCAGGGCGGTCGTCGAGAGCAGCGTCCCGACCACCATCACGCGGCGCGGCCCGAACTGCTCGACGAAGCGTCGCGCACTGAGCTGGGAGGCGAGGAACAGCGCCGCGGTCAGCGGCAGGAAGCCCAGGCCGGTCTGCAGCGGGCTGTAGTGGAGCACGTCCTGCAGGAACAGGGTGGTGAAGAAGAACGTCCCCATGATCCCCGCGACCAGCAGCAGCCGGCCCGCGTACGAACCCGCACGGGTCGGGTTGGCGAACAGCTCGAGGGGCACGATCGGGTGGGCGGCGCGTCGTTCGACGAGGACGAACAGGGCGAGCAGCGCCACCGCGGCGACGAATGACGCGATCGTCTCGGCGTCGCCCCAGCCGGCCTCGGCGGCGCGGACGAACCCGTAGACCAGTGCGGTCATGCCGAGGGTCGAGCTCAGTGCGCCGGCGACGTCGATCCGCCCGGTCGCCCGCGGGGTCTCCGGCACGACGAGCAGCGCGGCGGCGATCACGGCGAGGCCGATCGGCACGTTGACGAACATCACCCAGCGCCACGAGAACCACTGCACGAGCAGTCCTCCGGCGATGAGCCCGATCGCGGCCCCTCCGATGGAGACGCCGGTGAACAGGCCCAGGGCGCGGGTGCGCTCGCGGGCCTCGGGGAAGGTCGACATGAGCAGGGCGAGGACCGCCGGGGCGGCGAGTGCCGCGCCGACGCCCTGGGCCGCGCGGGAGGCGACCAGCCAGGTCGAGGTGGTGGCGAAGCCCCCGGCGAAGGAGGCGGCGGCGAACAGGGCCATGCCGGTCAGGAAGACCCGGCGCCGGCCGAACAGGTCGCCGGCCCTGGCCCCGAACAGCAGGAGCCCGCCGAAGGCGAGCGTGTACGCGTTGAGGACCCATGACAGGCCCGTGGGGCTGAAGCCGAGCGCCGTCTGCATCCGGGGCAGCGCGACGTTCACGATGGTCGCGTCGAGCACGACCATGAGCTGGGCGGTGAGGATGACGCCGAGGACGACGGTGGGGGAGACGCGGAGGCGGGGGCCGCGTGCCGGGGGCGACGCGGGGCGGGCCGCCGGAGCGGCGAGGGTCTGGGCAGACACGTTGGCCTTGCTCCTTCGAGTACGATGGGTGGAGAAGTGGAAGGTCCCTCCGCATACGAAGATACGGAGGGTGCCTCCGGTTTGCAAGTCCTTTCCCGTGATGGAGGTATGCAAGGTGGTCCCGACGCCCGCCGCCGACCAGCTCGCTGCGGAGCGACCGATGCGCGCCGACGCCCAGCGCAACCTCGAGCGGCTGCTCCTCGCCGCCCGTGAGGTGCTGCGCGAGTCCGGTGCGGAGGCGTCGCTGGAGGAGATCGCCCGCCGGGCGGGAGTGGGCATCGGCACGCTCTACCGGCGCTTCCCCACCCGCCTGTCCCTGCTCGAGGCCGTGTACCGCGAGGACGTCGACTCGCTCGGCGCCCAGGCCCAGCGGCTCGTCGAGGACGAGGAGCCGTGGGTCGCCCTGGAGAAGTGGGTGTGGGTGCTGCTCGACTACGTGGCCACCAAGCGTGCGCTGTTCCAGGCGCTCGTCGACGCGGTCGGTCGCGACTCCGAGCTGCTCACGCACTCCCGCCAGGCGGTCAACGACGCAGCGGCCGCCGTGCTCCACCACGCCCAGGACGCCGGCGTCGCCCGCAAGGACGTCGAGCCCTCCGACCTGCTGCGCCTCGTCGGGGGCTGCACGATGATGGGCGAGCTGGACCCTGCCCAGCAGGAGCGGGTCGTGAGCATCGTCCTGGGCGGCATCCGGGCGGTCTGACCCCGGCGTCGCTCCACCCCGACGCCTCGTCGGTCGCAGGCTCCTCAGGTCCGGGACTCGCCGACGACCCGCTCCAGCACCCTGAGGTGGTCGCGGACCATCCGCTCCGCGGAGAACCGCGTGAGTGCTTCGTCGCGGCACACCCTGCGGTCGAGCGTGGCCACCTCGGCGACGGCCGCCACCGCGGCCTCGACGTCCTTGACGAGGAAGCCCGTCACGCCCTGGCGCAACAGCTCGGGCATCGACCCCAGCGGGGTCGCGACGACAGGGGTCCCCGTGGCCAGTGCCTCGACCACCGACAGTCCGAAGGGTTCCTCGAAGTCGATGAGGTGGAGCAGTGCCAGCGCGCCACCGAGGAGGGAGTCGCGCTCGGCGGGTCCCACAGGTCCGACGTAGGTGACGGCCTCGCCGTCCACCAGCGGCGCGACCCGGTCGGCGAAGTACGCCTGGTCCTGGACGATGCCGGCGATCACCAGGCGCTGGCCGGCCCGGCGAGCGACCTCGATCGCGGCGTGCGTCCCCTTGGCGGGGTGGATCCGCCCCAGGAACAGCAGGTAGGTGCCGGGCCCCGGCACGAACGTGAAGGCGGCCGGATCGACCCCGTGGTGGATGGTCGCCGTGTAGTGCAGGTCGGGGTGCCGGTCGGCGTCGCTGATGGCGACGTAGCGGGCGACGTCGTCGTACTCGCGGTACACGGGCAGGATCGCCGCTGAGGAGAAGCCGTGGATCGTCGTCACGACGGGCACGTCCACGAGGCGGCTGTAGGTCAGGGGCATGAAGTCGAAGTGGTTCGCGAGGACGTCGAACTCGCCCGCCCGCTCGAACGCCGCCGCGTTGTGCAGGCCCTCCCAGGCCTTGGCGTCGAGGCCGGGTGACTCCTCGTACCCGTGGGGTGCCGTCGGGTGCAGACGGGCCGTCGTCGTGGAGTCGGCGGTCGCGAACAGCGTCACCTCGTGGCCCGCGGCCACGAAGCCCTCGGTGAGGGTCGAGGCGACCTGTTCCCAGGGGCCGTAACCGACCGGGGGCAGGCGATGGGCGATCGAGGCGATGACGCCGATCCTCATGGGGCGCTCCGTCCGCTGGGTGTGGCGCGGCAGGTGCCGGTGCGGCAGCGGTGAGGATGCTGCGCGGTACGGGGCGTCAGGGCCACCCTAGCCACGCCGTCGGAGGGGAGGGCGGCTCATGGTCCGAGGCGCGGTCGGACCCGGGCCCCCGGGTGGTGGGGCTGCTACCGTCAAGGGTCTCGCCGTCTCGTCAGGAAACGAGGCGCATCGCGACGACGACGTCTCGACAGGCCTGCGCGTGAAGACGCCGCGACGGCCCCCAGCGCACCGTGCGTGCACGTCCCACCCTTCCGGGTGGAGTGCTCCACGTCGGCTGTCGACGCGGGGGTCGACCAGGAAGGCTCGCCCAATGTCCGTGTCCTACGGAGTCCTCAGCACCTACCCCCCGACCCCGTGCGGGCTCGCGACCTTCAGCCGGTCGCTCGTGGACGCCCTCGGTTCGCCCGAGGACGTCGTCGGTGTCGTCCAGCTGGTCGACGGCCCCGAGGAGGTGACCCACCCCGAGGTCGTGCACCAGTGGGTCCGCGGCAGCGCCGAGGGCGCCGCGGGGGCGGCGGCCGTCCTCGACCGGCACGACGTCGTGGTGGTCCAGCACGAGTACGGCATCTTCGGCGGACCCGACGGTGCCGACGTCCTCGAGGTCGCCCGCCGGTTGTCGGCGCCGGTCGTCCTGGTCGTCCACACCGTCCTGGTGTCACCGTCCGCACGCCAGCTCCACATCGTCCGCGAGCTCGCTGCGCGCAGCGCTGCCGTGGTGACCATGACCCGTACCGCGCGCGACCGGCTGGTCGCGCACTACGGCCTCGACGTCGAGGCCGTCACCGTCGTCCCGCACGGCGCCGCACCCGGCACCGCCGTGGCGTCCACCCATCGCGTCCGGCCCGCCCAGCAGCGACCCGTGGTGCTCACGTGGGGGCTGCTCGGGGCCGGCAAGGGGATCGAGTGGGGTGTCGAGGCCCTCGACCAGCTGCGCGACCTCTCGCCGCGCTACCGGGTCGTCGGCCGGACGCACCCCAAGGTGCTCGAGCACGAGGGTGAGAGGTACCGCGACGCCCTGGTCGAGCGGGCCCGTCGCACCGGGGTGGAGGACCTCCTCGAGTTCGACGCCCGCTACCTCCCGCCGGATGACCTCCGACGTGAGGTCGATGCCGCGGATGTCGTGCTGCTTCCCTACGACTCGACCGAGCAGGTCACCTCGGGAGTGCTCGTCGAGGCGTTGGCTGCGGGCAAGCCCGTGGTGTCCACGCGGTTCCCCCACGCCGTGGAGGTGCTCGGCAGCGGCGCCGGGCTGCTCGTCGGGCGGCAGGCTCCCGGCGCGATCGCGCAGGGCCTGCGCAGGGTGCTGACCGAGCCGGGCCTCGCCGAGGCCATGTCCGCCGAGGCGCGCCGCATCGCACCCCAGCTCCTGTGGCCGGCGGTGGCCCAGCAGTACCGCGACCTGGCCGGCCAGGTCCTGTCCGCCCGCGTCCTCGCGGGGGTCTGAGATGACGCAGACCACCCCCGTCCCGGTGACGCTGCCCCCCGTCTCGTTCCAGCACCTGTACACCCTCACCGACGCCGTGGGCCTTTTCGAGCACGCGGAGCTGACGGTGCCTCGCCGTGAGCACGGCTACTGCGTCGACGACGTGGCGCGGGCCTTCGTGGTGGCCGCGCGACAGCCCGAGCACACCGTCGAGCTCGCGGCCCTGGCCACGACGTACCTCCACTTCGTCCTGGACGCCCAGGTGGACGACGGGCGCTTCCACAACCGGCGCCACGTCGACGCCCCGTGGTCCGACGAACCCAGCACCGACGACTGCTGGGGGCGCGCCCTGTGGGCCCTCGGCACGGGAGTCGCAAGGGCCCCCGAGCTCGTGGACTGGAAGGGACTACAGGCCTTCACGGCCGGCGCGCAGCAACGCTCGCCGTGGCCCCGTGCCATGGCGTTCGCCGCCCTGGGCGCGGCCGAGGTGCTGACGGTGCACCCCGACGACGCGGCGGCGCGGGCACTGCTCGCGGATGCCGCAGCCCTGATCGCCCCCGCCGACCCCCTGCTCGGGACGGCACAGGTGCTCATCCCCGGCTGGCGCTGGCCCGAGGAGCGCCTCTCCTACGCCAACGCGGCCCTCGCCGAGACCCTCGTCGCGGCCGGTTCGCTGCTGGGGGTCTGGAAGTGGCTCACCGAGGGACTGGGGATGCTGGGCTGGCTGCTCGACACCGACACCGCCGCCGGCCACGTCTCGGTCTCTCCGGCCGCGGGCTGGGGGATCGGCGAGCCACGGCCGCAGTTCGACCAGCAGCCCATCGAGGTCGCGGCACTCGCCGACGCCTGTGCCCGGGCGTTCGACGTGACGGCAGACCCCCGCTGGCGCGACGCGGTCGGTCGGTGTGCGGCGTGGTTCGAGGGCTCCAACGACTCCCAGACCGTGCTGCACGACCCCCACAGCGGGGGCGGCTGCGACGGCCTGGAAGCGGGGGGCCGCAACGAGAACCAGGGCGCGGAGTCGACCATCGCGATGATCTCCACTCTCCAGCAGGCACAACGGCTCGGGGTGGCCGCACCCGGTCCACAGGCCCCGTGAGCGGCGGCGGGGACCCGGAGTGGGTCCACCGCACCGGACCGGAGCTGCACCCGGACCCCTCGCGGGTGCTGGCACGCCTCTTCCTGCCGGGGCAGGAGCTGATGAGCAGCGGGACCTCACGGGCCGCCGCGGTCATCGACCGGATCCTGGCCCTGGACGAGCAGACTGCCACCGCGGTGCTCGCGGACACCGTCAGCCGCTTCGCCGACCGCCACCACGACCTGCTCGGGACCTTCAGGGCGCACTTCTCACTGGTGGCCCACCGCATCGCCGGTGCAGCCGAGCTCTCGGCGACGCGACGCGACCTGCTGGGGGCGTACTTCACCCAGGAGTACGCCCTCGAGGCGGCAGCGCTGTTCAACCCCTCGCTGGTCGCCCACCCCGACCAAGCGGGGCTGGCAGACGGGGAGCTGCGGTTCGTCATGAGCCTGCGAGCCGTCGGTGAGGGCCACGTGTCCAGCATCGAGTTCCGTACAGGTGTCCTCGGCGGCGCCGGTGGGCCGCGGCTCGACGCCCCCGACCCCCACCCCTCGACGGGTACGGTCGCCCCGGTCTGGCTGTCCAGCGACCAACGGGCGGCCCCACCCCCCGGCGACCGCGCCGAACCGGCCCGCGACGCCACCTACTGGGTGCGGTACGACGCCGACCGTCCCTTGTCGGCCCGCGTCGTGTTCCCCACGGCGGCGGTGGAGAGCAACGGCATCGAGGACGCGAGGTTCGTGAGGTTCACGGGCGGGGACCGACCCACGTGGCACGCGACGTACACGGCCTACGACGGCACCTCGGTGGCGCCGCGGCTGCTCACGACGGAGGACTTCGTGACCTTCGAGAGCCGTCGTCAGGAGGGGCCCTCGGCCAAGGACAAGGGGATGGCCCTGTTCCCTCGCAAGGTCGGCGGGCGCTACCTGGCCCTCACCCGGTGGGACCGTGAGTCGCTGGGTCTCACCTCCTCGACCGACGCGGTGCGGTGGGGGGCGTCGACGACCCTGACCCGTCCGGGGCGCCCGTGGGAGCTGGTGCAGCTGGGTCAGTGCGGCTCGCCGGTGGAGACCGACGCCGGGTGGCTGGTCCTCACCCACGGCGTCGGCCCGATGCGCACCTATGGCATCGGTGCGATGCTGCTCGACCTCGAGGACCCCACGCGGGTGCTCGGCTCCCTACAGGCGCCGTTCCTCACCCCGACCGCACAGGAGCGCGACGGGTACGTCCCCAACGTCGTCTACTCCTGCGGCGGCCTCGTCCACGCGGGGCAGCTCGTGCTCCCGTACGGGTGCAGCGATGCCGTGGTCCGGTTCGCCCTCGTCGACCTCGGACCCCTGCTCGCGAGGCTGCAGGGGCGCGGAGAGTAGGTTCGCGGGAGTGCGGTGCCGTCGGCGCCCGGTCGAGCCGGAGGTGTGTGTGCGCGTCGTCGTCACCGGAGCGGGAGGCTACGTCGGCAGCCGGCTCGTACCCGCCCTGCTCGAGGCTGGGCACGACGTCACGGCGACGTTCACCGACCCCGCGTCGGCCGCGCGGTTCTGGTGGGCCGACCGGGTCCGCGTCGTGGGCATGGACGTCCTGGACCGCGTCTCCGTCCGGGCTGCCTGCCGCGGCGCCGAGGCGCTCTACTACCTGATCCACGGGCTCGGGGGCGACGACTTCGCGACCACCGACCGGGAGGGTGCCTACAACGCCGCCCATGCTGCGGTGCGCGAGGGGGTGGGGCGCATCGCCTACCTCGGCGGCCTGGTGCCCGACCTCGACGACAGCGACCTGTCGCCGCACCTGCGCTCGCGGCTGGAGGTCGAGCAGGTCCTCACCGACTCGGGCGTCACCACTCACGCGCTGCGCGCGGCCATGGTGGTCGGCAGCGGCTCGACGTCGTTCGAGATCATGCGGCAGATCAGCGAGCGCCTGCCCGTGCAGACGCTGCCCACGTGGATGCGCAGCCGCGTGGAGCCGGTGGCCGTGACCGACGTCGTGGCCGCCCTCGTCGGCACCCTGACGGCGCCTGCCGTGAGCCGCCCTTACGACGTCGGCAGCGGGGAGCCGCTCGCGTACTCCGCCCTGCTGCGTCGCTACGCGCGCCTCGCCGGCCTCACCCGGGTCCAGGTGAGCGTGCCGTTCGTCCCGACCGCACTGGTCGCCCGGTTGGCGCCGGTGCTGACCGCCGCCCCGGCCTCGACCGTGCAGACCCTCGTCGAGAGCCTGCACCACGACATGGTGTGCCGCGAGGAGGACTTCCGCACCGACCTCCTCCCGCAGGGGCACCGGCTCGTGGGTGTCGGTGACGCCCTCGACCGGGCCCTGGCCGTGCCGGCCGACTCGGTGCCCGACCGCGACCGCGACATCGTGGGTCCGCTGCACTCCGACGCCCCTTGGGCCGGCGGGCAGGTGTCCCGAGCCGGTGGACGACCGGTGCACCACCGTCTCGGCGGCTGGCGCGACGTGCTGCTCGGCCCGCCGCCGCCCGCCTGACCGCCACGGGTCCGCCTGGCCGCTCCCCCCGGAAAACGCCGGTTGCCCGGCAGAACGCGGGTTCCTAACCCTCGTTCTGCCGGGCAACCGGCGTTTTGCAGGGGGTGGAGACGTCAGTGGTGCGACTTGAGGTGGCGGTCGAGGTTGTGCGCGAAGCCCGCACCCATCGCGGCGATGACGGCCTGCATGGAGGTCTGGACCGCGGGCTTGGCGAGCCTGGGGAACGGCAGGTTGACGTTGACCTCGAGGTCGATCGACAGGCGGGTGGCGCTGCTCTTCTCCTCGAGCAGGTAGGTGCCCTCGACCCCGGCCCGCTCGTCGCCCTGGGGGTCGTGGGTGAACACGATGCGCTCGACGGGGTGCAGGTCCATCCTCTCCGTGAACGACAGGCCGATGCTCTTGCCGAGGACCTCGATGGGGGCGAGCTTCCACAGCCAGGTGCTGCCGTGGTCCTCGATGGACCGCACCATCGGGGTGAGGCGGGCGACCTGGGAGGCGTCGCGCAGGACGTCCCAGACGGCGTCCCGGGCGAAGGGCACGACGGCCGTGGAGCGCTTGGAAGCCGAGAAGACCGTCATGGGCTCGATTGTGGGCCATCGCGCCGTACGGTGCGCCACCGGCCGGCGGGCGTGCGGCGACAGGCGGGCCGCACCACGCGAGACTGGGGCCATGACCGAGCGCAACTGGGCGGGCAACCACGTCTACCGCGCGTCGTCGTTCGCGCGGCCCCGTACGGTCGAGGAGCTCCAGGAGCTCGTGGCCGGGGCGGCGAAGGTCCGGGCGCTGGGGTCGCGGCACTCGTTCACCGGGCTGGCCGACACCGAGGGCGTCCTGGTCTGCGTCGCCGACCTCGAGCCCCCGGAAGGCGCGGCAGCCGTGGAGGTGGACACGCGAGCCCGCACCGCCACGGTGCCGGCGGGCGCGTCGTACGGACTCGTCGCCGCCGAGCTGGAGCGGCAGGGCTGGGCGCTCGCGTCCCTCGCGTCGCTGCCGCACATCAGCGTCGCCGGCGCGGTGGCGACGGGGACGCACGGTTCCGGCGACCGCACCCCCTCCCTGGCGGCCGCGGTGGCGGGGGTCGAGCTGGTCACCGCCGACGGCGAGCTGCTGCACAGGGCGCGTGGCGAGCAGGACTTCGACGGCATGGTCGTCGCGCTCGGGGCGCTCGGGGTCCTCACCCGGGTCACCCTCGACGTCGAGCCGACCTACCCGGTGCGCCAGGACGTCTACACCGACCTGCCGTGGTCGGTGGTCGAGGAGCGGTTCGACGACCTGACCGGGGCGGCCGACAGCGTCAGCCTCTTCACCCGGTTCGACGAGCGCGGGGTCTTCCAGGCCTGGTGCAAGAGCCGCTCACCGCAGGCCCCACCTGACCTCCTCGGCGCACCCCGGGCCGCGGCGACGCTGCACATGCTCGACGGCGTCCCCACCGAGTCGGTCACCGACCAGACCGGGGTGCCAGGACCGTGGCTCGAACGGCTGCCGCACTTCCGAGTCGAGTTCACCCCCAGCCGGGGCGCGGAGCTCCAGAGCGAGTACCTCGTGCCGCGGCCCCGGGCGCTCGAGGCGGTCGCCGCATTGCGACGGCTCGGGCCGGCGCTCGCGCCAGTGCTGCAGAACGCCGAGATCCGGACCGTCGCCGCGGACCCGTTGTGGCTCAGCGCGTCCCACGAGCGGGACGTGGTCGGGTTCCACTTCACGTGGGTGCTCGACGAGGCGGCCGTGTACGCGGTCCTGCCGGCCGCCGAGGACGTCCTCCTGCCGCTGGGCGGCCGGCCGCACTGGGGCAAGTGCTTCGTCGCGACGGCTGCCGACCTGGCGCCCCTCTACCCGCGCTGGGACGACTTCCGGCGCCTGCGGGACGACCTCGACCCGGGACGGGTGTTCGGCAACGCCTTCCTCGACACCGTGCTCGGCTGAGGCGCCCTGTGAGAGTGTGGCCGCGTGAGTGACGCAGAGGCAGGGGCGCCCCGTCGGGGACGCCCCGGCCACGACCAGGAGACGGTGCTGCGCAAGGCCGTCGACCTGTTCATCGAGCAGGGCTACGACGGCACCAGCATGGGTGACCTCGCGCGAGCCCTCGGCTTCAGCAAGTCCGCGATCTACCACCACGTCCCGAGCAAGACGCACCTGCTGTCCCAGGCGCTCGACGAGGCCCTCGACGGGCTCACGGAGGTGCTGGACGAGGCGGGCCGGGAGGCACAGGGCGCGACGGCGTACGACCGGCTGCGGCGGGCGGTGCGGATGAGTGTCGAGGTGCTCGTGGACCACCAGCCGGCCGTCACGCTGCTGCTGCGGGTGCGTGGCAACAGCGACGTCGAGGTGGCCGCCCTGCGCCGCCGCCGCGACCTCGACGCGCGGTTCGCCGCGCTGGTGCAGGAGGCCGTCGACGAGGGGTCGCTGCGGGCCGACGTCTCCCCGGTGCTGGTGAGCAGGCTGCTGTTCGGCATGGTCAACTCGGTCGTCGAGTGGCACCGGCCCGGCGGCACGGTCGACGCCGCCCAGCTCTCGGACGCCATCACCACGATCGCCTTCGACGGCCTCGCCCTGGTGCCCGCAGAACCGTCCACCGGCGCGTCGCGGGCACCGGTCGCCTCACCTCACCAGTCGTAGAAGCCGCGACCGGTCTTGCGACCCAGGTGGCCGGCGGCCACCATGTCGCGCAGCACCTGCGGCGGCTCGAACCGCGGGCCGAGCTCGCGCTCGAGGTGCTCTGCGATGGCGAGCCGCACGTCCAGGCCGACGATGTCGGTGGTGCGCAGCGGGCCGACCGGGTGGCGGTAGCCGAGGGTCATGGCGGTGTCGATGTCCTGCGCGGAGGCGACGCCCTCCTGCACCATCCGCATCGCCTCGAGCGCGATGGCCACGCCCAGCCGGCTGCTCGCGAACCCGGGGGAGTCCTGCACGGTGATCGCCGTCTTGCCCAGCGCGGTGACCCACTGGCGGGCCTGCTCGGCCAGGTCGTCGCCGGTCTGCGCGCCCAGCACGACCTCGACGAGGTCACTGGCTGGCACGGGGTTGAAGAAGTGCAGGCCGACGAAGCGCTGCGGCGACCGCAGGCCCTCGGCGATGCCACTGACCGACAGCGAGCTGGTGTTGGTCGCCAGCACGGCGTCCGGGGCGACCTGCTCGACCCGCCGCAGCACGTCGAGCTTGAGGCCGGCGTCCTCGGGGACCGCCTCGACGACGAGGCCGGCGCCGGCCAGGTCACCGGCGGCGGTCGTGACGCGCAGGCGCGCCAGTGCCTCGTCCACGCTTGAGGACAGCAGGCCGCGGTCGGCCGCCCGACCCACGCTGGTCGCGACGCGTTCACGGGCTGCGTCCGCGGCCGCCTGGTCGTTCTCGACGACCACGACGCGTGCCCCGCGGACGAGGAAGGCGTGGGCGATGCCGGCACCCATGCGCCCTCCGCCGTAGACCCCGACGAGGTCGGGCAGGGCGGCGGCAGCGGGTTCGGTCATGGGTTCTCCCGGGGGTGGTGGGCGGGGCCGGTCGGCGGGGGTGGGTGGGGGTGGTCGGGCGCGGGTCAGGGACGCTCGACGAGCAGCGCGGCGCCCTGGCCGACGCCGACGCACAGCGTCGCCAGACCCCGACGGCCGCCCTCGCGCTCGAGGCGGCCGAGCAGCGTGAGCAGGATGCGGGTGCCCGAGCAGCCGAGCGGGTGGCCGAGGGCGATGGCGCCGCCGTCGGCGTTGACGATGTCCTCGTCGAGGCCCAGGTCGCGGATGCAGGCGAGCGACTGCGACGCGAAGGCCTCGTTGAGCTCGACGGCGTCGAGGTCGCCGATGGCCCACCCGACACGGTCCAGGGCCTTGTGCGTCGCCGGGACCGGGCCGATGCCCATGACCTCGGGGGCGACCCCCGCGCTGGCCGAGGCGACGAGCCGGGCCCGGGGCTCGAGCCCGTGCCGGACGACGAACGCCTCGCTGGCCACGACGACTGCAGCAGCGCCGTCGTTGAGCGAGCTGGAGTTGCCGGCGGTCACCAGGCCCGCGGGGTGGTTGACCGGACGGAGCTTCGCGAGGCGTTCGAGCGAGGTGTCGGCGCGCGGACCCTCGTCGACGGCGAACTCGCCGTCGCCCACCGGCACGGCCACGATCTCGTCGGCGAACCGTCCCGCCTCGATCGCCGCGACCGCCCGCTGGTGCGAACGCAGCGCGAACGCGTCGAGCTCGTCACGGGTCAGCCCCCAGCGCTCGGCGACCCGCTCGGCCGTCTGCGGCATCGACAGCGTGGTGTCGGCGTCGAAGCGCGGGTTGGTGAACCGCCACCCGATCGAGGTGTCGAACGTCGCCCCGGGGCGCGCGAACGCCTTGGTCGGCTTCTCGGTGACCCAGGGCGCCCGGGTCATCGACTCGACGCCACCGGCCACGACGAGGTCGGCGTCGCCCGAGGCGACCATCTGCCGGGCCGTCGCGACGGCGGTCAGGCCGGAGGCGCAGAGCCTGTTGACGGTGAACCCGGGCACCGACTGCGGCAGCCCGGCGAGGAGCGTGGCCATCCGGGCGACGTTGCGGTTGTCCTCACCCGCCTGGTTGGCGGCGCCGAGGACCACCTCGTCCACCAGCTCGGGGTCCACACCCGCCCGCTGCACGGCCTCGCGCACCACGAGCGCCGCGAGGTCGTCGGGGCGCACGGTGGCCAGCCCGCCGGCATACCGGCCGATCGGGGTGCGGGCTCCGTCGAGGAGGAAGGCCTCGGTCACGGTCGTGCTCCTTCGGGGTCCGTACGGCGCTGGGCCGGGGCCCCGCCGCCGCACCGGTGTGCGGTCGCCGGGGGTGGGGTCAGGGGGTCAGGGGGTCAGGTGGTCAGGCGTCGAAGTCGACGGTCACGGTGTCGCTGACGGGGTGGCTCTGGCAGGTGAGGACGAAGCCCTGCTCCACCTCGCGCTGCTCGAGCGCGTAGTTGCGGCGCATGTCGACCTCGCCCTCGCGGACCAGCGCCCGGCAGGTGCCGCAGACGCCGCCCTTGCAGGCGAACGGCACGTCGGTGCGGGTGGCCTGGGCCGAGTCGAGGATCGACCGGCCGCGGGGCATCGCGGTCGTCGAGCTCACGCCGTCGAGGACCACGGTGACGTCGCTGGTCTCGCCCTCGACGACCGCGTCGGCGCGGTGCAGCTCCGGCGGCGGCTCGTCGACGTAGAAGAGCTCGAAGTGGACCCTGTCGGCGGGGACGTCGAGCTCGGTGAGCACCTCGCGCGCCGACTCGATCATGGCGAGCGGTCCGCAGAGCCAGACGTGGTCGACGTCGTGGACCGGAACGAGGACGTCGAAGAGCCGGCGCAGCCGGTCGGCGTCCAGGCGCCCGGAGAACAGCTCGACGTCACGGGGCTCGCGCGACAGCACGTGCACGAGCTGGAAGCGGCTGCCGTGGCGGTTCTTGAGGTCGGCCAGCTCCTCGGCGAACATCACCGACCCGGTGGTGCGGTTGCCGTAGAGGAGCGTCACCTCGGCCCCGGGGTTGGTCAGGACGGTGGTCGCGATGGACAGCATCGGCGTGATGCCGGACCCCGCGGCGATGCACAGGTGGCGGCCGCCCTCCTCGGGGTCGGCGCGGAACGTGCCGTGCGGTGTCTGCACCTCGACCTCGTCGCCGGGTCGGAGCTCGTGCAGGAGCCACTGCGAGAACAGGCCTCCGGGGATCTCGCGGACGCCGATGCGCGGCCGTTCCCCGACCGCGGCGCAGATCGAGTAGGTGCGGCGGTGCTCGACGCCGTCGATGCGGCGGCGCAGCGTGAGCGACTGGCCGGCGGCGAAGGCGTAGGCGTCCGTGAGCTCGTCGGGGACGTCGAACGACACGGCAGCGGCGTCGTCGGTGAGCTGCTCGATCCCGTGGACGGTGAGCGTGTGGAAGGTGGGGGCGGGGCGTCGGGGCTTCTTCAGCAGCAACGAGGGGGCGGCCGAGGTCACTCAGATCTCCTTGACGTGCTCGAAGGGCTCAAGGCAGCTGGTGCACCGGTAGAGCGCCTTGCAGGCCGTGGGACCGAATTCCGAGGTGAGCTCGGTCTGTGCGGATCCACAACGGGGACAAGCGATCTCACGACGCGTCGGCATCAGGGACAGCGCGACCGGGCCGCTGCGGGCCGGGACGCGCCCGGGTGCGGAGAGGCCGTGGTCGCGCAGGGCCTGCCGACCGCGCTCGCTGATCCAGTCGCTCGACCACGCAGGCGTCAGGGAGACCCTGACCGTGGCGCCCGGCAGGCCGGCCTCCTGCAGCGACCGCACGAGGTCGTCGCGCATCGCGGCCATGGCGGGGCAGCCGGTGTAGGTGGGGGTGATCGCGACGACGACGTGCCCGTCGTCGTCGACGTCCACCGAGCGGAGGACGCCGAGGTCCTCGAGCGTCAGCATGGGCATCTCGGGGTCGGTCACCGTCCGGGCGACGGCCATCGCCTTGTCGTGCAACGCCTTCCGGGTCTCCGACTCGACCGGGGCAGGGGTGGTGGTCGGCACGGTCACCACCGACCCATGGGGTGGGCGCGGGCGACCACCTGCATCTCCGCGAGCAGCAGGCTGAGCGCCTCGGTGTGCAGGCCGTCGCGACCCTGGCGCCCCTGCACGGCCGCGAGGGCGCCCTGGGTCGGTTGGTCGACACCGCTCACCGCGAACACCTGGGCCAGCACCACGGCGACGTCGTCCGCGATGGTGGCGGGGTCGACACCCACTCCGGCCTCGGCCACCCGGCGCTCGACGTCGTGGGTGGCGAAGAGCTCTGCCTGCAGCGGCCAGACGGTGGCGAGGGCGGCTTCGAGGCGGCGCCGTGACTCGTCGGTGCCCTGCGCGAGGGTCAGGAACCAGCGCCCGGCGTAGTCACGGTGGTAGGTGAGCTCCTTGACGCCCTTCGCGGCGACGGCGGCCAGCACGTGGTCGCTGCTCGAGGCCAGGCGCTCGAGCAGGGCCAGCCGGGCCGTGGCGAGGACGAGGAGCTTGACGATGGTCACCGCGAAGTCACCGTTGTCGGTCTCGACGAGGCGCACGTTGCGGAACTCGCCGGACTCGCGAAAGAACGCCAGCGCGTCCTCCGGCGGCACGGGCGAGCCCTCCGGCAGCACCGGCACGAGGGAGGGGTCGGCCGCGGCCGCGCGGGCCAGCAGCAACCGGGCCTGGCCGAGGAGGTCGAGCGCGATGTTGGCCAGCGCGATGTCCTCCTCGAGGTCGGGTGCGCGGCTGGTCCACTGCGCCAGCCGCTGCGAGGCGATGAGCGCGTCGTCGGCGAGCATGAGGCAGTAGGTGCCGAGGTCGTGGGCGTCGACGCCGTCCGGGATCGTCGTGTCGACACCGGCGAGCGGGTCCTCGAAGTCGGTGCCGAACGCCCAGTGGGAGGGGTCGCCACCGAGCAGGCCGTCGTAGACGCTGCCGTGGGCGTCGGAGGGGTCGGGCGCGGGGTGCGAGGCGGGCTCGGGCGCAGGGTGCGAGGCGGGCTCGGGAGCAGGGTGCGAGGCGGGCTCGACGTGGTCGGTCATCGCAGGCCTCACATGTGGGGGACGTTGTCGGGGATCTCGTAGAACGTCGGGTGCCGGTAGACCTTGTCGTTGCTCGGCGCGAACATCGGGTCCTTCTCGTCCGGGCTCGAGGCGGCGATGTCCTTGGACTTCACCACCCAGATGCTCACGCCCTCGTTGCGCCGCGTGTAGACGTCGCGCGCGTGCCGCAGGGCCATGTCGTCGTCGGCCGCGTGGAGCGAGCCCACGTGGACGTGGTTGAGCCCGCGCTTGCCGCGGACGAACACCTCGTACAGCGGCCACTCGGCCTTGACGCCACCCGGCTGTGCGTCGCTCATGCGGCACCCCCGGCGGTGGCGACGGCAGCCTGCTTCGCGGCGTACGCGGTGGCGGCCTCCCGCACCCACGCACCGTCCTCGTGCGCCTTGCGGCGGTGGGCGATCCGCTGGGTGTTGCACGGGCCGTTGCCCTTGACCACCTGCATGAACTCGTCCCAGTCGGGCTGGCCGAAGTCGTGGTGGCCGCGCTCGGCGTTCCAGCGCAGCTCCGGGTCGGGGAACGTCACGCCGAGGGCCTGCGCCTGGGACACCGACATGTCGACGAACCGCTGGCGCAGGTCGTCGTTGCTGTTGCGCTTGATGCCCCACGCCATCGACTGCGCCGAGTTGGGGGACTCGTCGTCCGGCGGGCCGAACATCATCAGCGCCGGCCACCAGAACCGGTTGACCGACTCCTGCACCATGGCCCGCTGCTCGTCCGTGCCGCGCATCATCGTCATGAGCAGCTCGTAGCCCTGACGCTGGTGGAAGGACTCCTCCTTGCAGATGCGGATCATCGCGCGGCCGTAGGGGCCGAACGACGTGCGGCACAGCGGCACCTGGTTGCAGATGGCGGCGCCGTCGACGAGCCAGCCGATGGTGCCCACGTCGGCGTAGGTCAGCGTCGGGTAGTTGAAGATCGAGGAGTACTTCTGGGCGCCCGAGATGAGCTTCTCGGTGAGCTCGCCGCGGCTGACGCCGAGGGTCTCGCACGCCGAGTAGAGGTAGAGGCCGTGCCCGGCCTCGTCCTGCACCTTGGCGAGCAGGATCGCCTTGCGCCGCAGCGATGGCGCCCGGCCGATCCAGCTGCCCTCCGGCTGCATGCCGATGATCTCGGAGTGCGCGTGCTGGGCCACCTGGCGGACGAGCGTGCGCCGGTAGCCCTCGGGCATCCAGTCGCGCGGCTCGATGCGGTCGCCGTGCCCGATGGTCGCGTCGAAACCGGCCTGGAGCGGGTCGGTGGCGGTGTCGGTCATGCGTCCTCCACGGGTCGGGACGAGAGGGTGGCTCGGGGCGCCGCGGTCAATTACTGACCGAACGGTCTGTAATAGTTTCTCAGGTGCGCGGTCCCGAGGCAACCACGGTCCCGCGGCGGTCGGTGTCGACCCCAGCGAGCGTCGACCTCAGCGACGGCGGTTGCGGTGCGCGATGGTGCCCGACAGCACGGTCGCGAACCCGCACCACGCGGCGTACGCACCGATGGCCACCGCCTTGCCCCGCCCGGCCGCGCCGGCACGCCGGGCGAGGTCGGCCGAGGAGAGCGTGAGCACCGCGCACTCGGCGGTCGCGAGCCACGGCTTCCGGGCGCGGAAGAACAGGCCGGTCCAAGCCGTGTTGAGCGCCATGTTGAGGGCGAGTGCCTGCTCGAGCTGCTTCGCCTCGTCCTCGCGTCCGGCCTCGGCGAGGTAGGAGGACGACACCGCGCTGACGAGGGCCACGTCGGCGTACAGGCCCGTCCAGACGACGGGGAAGGCCGCGGGCGGCGGCTCCCACGACGGCTTGTCGAGCCTGCGGTACCAGCGCGAGGTCGGGTCGGTGAGCAGCGACCCGGTCACGGCGGCAGCGCCGACCATCGCGCTGGTGCGGGCCAGGGTCCGGCGCCAGCGGAACGGGTCGATGCCCTTGTTGGCCGCTCGGATGGCGTCCTCGAACGCCGTCCGGCCGCCGGGCGGGGGGCCGGTGACGTCCACGATGTCCTGCTCCCCGCACACCGCCTCGTGGACCAGGCTGCCGATGAGCGGTCGGCCGATGCCGCGGGAGATCGGCGTGACGATGTCGATCCACAGGCCGGCGAGGCGCGGCGTCAGGACGGGCACGGTGGTGATCCAGCGGCGGCCCAGCCCGACGATCTCGGCGTAGCGCTGCATCATCTCGGCGTAGGTGAGCACCTCGGGGCCACCGATGTCGAACGTCCGGTTGACCTCGGGCCCCATCTCGGCGGACCCGGCGAGGTAGTGGACGACGTCGTCGACCGCGATCGGCTGGATCCGGTTGCGCAGCCAGCGCGGGGCGATGACGGCGGGCAGCCGCTCGGTGAGGTGGCGCAGCATGTCGAACGACGCCGAGCCGTCGCCGAGGACGATGCCGGCCTGCAGCACCGTGGCTGGGACGGGACCGGCCAGGAAGATGTCGCCGACCTCGACGCGCGACGCGAGGTGGTCGGACAGCCGCCCCTCCGGGTGCAGGCCGCTGAGGTAGACGATCCGGCCGACGCCCGCGTCGGAGGCGGCCTGCGCGAAGGTGCGCGCCATGGAGCGGTCCCGCTCCATGAAGTCGCCCTTGCCGTCCATCGAGTGCAGCAGGTAGTAGGCCACGTCGACGCCGTCCATGGCGCGCCGGCAGTCCTGCGCCGAGGTCGCGTCGCCCTCGACGGCCTCGACGTCGTGGGCCCACGGCTTGCCCTCGAGCCCGCGGCGGCTGCGCGTCAGCACCCTGACCCGCCAGCCCCGGTCGAGCAGTGCCGGGACGAGGACGCCGCCCACGTAGCCGGTGGCGCCGGTGACCAGGACCGTGCGGGACGTGCCGGGGGACGAAGGCATGCGATCAGCTTCCTGAGGAGAGGACGAGGGGGAGGAGCAGGAGCATCCCGAGGGACCACGTGAGGTGGGTGACCATGGGGCCGAGGATGCCGCCGGTCACCCGTCGCTGCAGGCCCGTGAGGACCCCCAGCAGGGCGGCGGCGAGGACCAGGAGGGGGATGCCGGAACCCACGGTGGTCAGGGCGTAGACGACGGCCGTGACGAGCACGGCGTGCCGGCGCCCGACGGCGGAGTAGAGGGCGCCGCGGAAGTAGAGCTCCTCCGCGATCCCGTTGACGGCGGTGATCGCGGCCACGAGGGTGAGCGACCCGAGCCGGGCGTGGTCGAGCAGGTGGGTGACGGGGTCGCGCAGCGGCGGGACGTGCGCGATGACGAACCCGCCGAGCAGGAACACCGCGAGCAGGATCGCCCCGAGGGCCAGCGACTGCACGAGGGGTCTCGCGTCCCCGCCGGACCTGGTGCGGGCCCGGCCGAGGTGCAGCGGGCCGGACACGAACGCGCCGATGGTCCAGATCGCGGCGAGCCCCACCGTCGCGGCGTAGAAGAGGGGGTCACCGGGCGGGATGCGCAGGGCGAGGGTGAGCACGACGCTGCCCACGACGAGGGTGACGACGGCGACGACGCGGCGTCGGCGGAAGGCCGCGTCCGACTCGGTGTGGTCGCGGGGCACCGGCGTCACCAGGGCTGCCCGGACGAACGAGCGGACCTCGGCGACCGGGTCGATCACGACGACCCCGAGCCGCGTACCGCGTCGTAGCGGCGCAGCGCCTCGCGGCGCTCCTCGGCGTGGTCGACGACCGGCTGGGGGTAGCCGTGGTCGTAGGCGCCGTCGTGCTTCCACGGCTCGTGGACCGCCTTGCCCGGCACGTGGGCGAGCTCGGGCACGTAGCGGCGCACGTAGTCCCCCCGGGGGTCGAAGCGCTGGCCCTGGGTGACCGGGTTGAACACGCGGAAGTAGGGCGAGGCGTCGGTCCCCGTGCCGGCCACCCACTGCCAGCCGTGGTTGTTCGACGCGATGTCGCCGTCGATGAGGTGGTCGAGGAAGTGGCGGGCGCCGACGGGCCACCAGACGTGCAGGTCCTTGGTGAGGAAGCTCGCCGTCACCATCCGCATCCGGTTGTGCATCCAGCCCTCGGTGAGCAGCTGGCGCATCGCGGCGTCGACCACGGGGTAGCCGGTGCGCCCCTCCTTCCACGCCTGCACGAGCTCGGGGTTGTCCTCGTACGTCATCCCCTTCAGGGCGGGACGCAGGTCGTGCCACGACGAGCGCGGGTGGTGCCAGAGGACGTCGGCGTAGAACTCGCGCCAGCACAGCTCGGTCTCGAACGTCTGCGCGCCCTGCCCGGTCCGGCCCCTCAGCTCTGCGAGCAGGGTCCGCGGGTGGACGGCGCCGATCTTGAGGTAGGGCGACAGCCGTGAGGTCCCCGGCCGGTCGGCCCGGTCGCGCTCGTCCTTGTAGGCGGTGACGGAGTCGTCGAGGAAGTCCCGCCACCGCTGGAGCGCGGCCTCCTCGCCTGCCTCCGGCAGCTCGGGCAGGTCGTCCTCGGAGAGGGCCGCGCGCACGGTCTTCCAGCCGTCGTCGTCGGAGGCCACCCGGGCGAGTGAGAGGTCCTGCGGCTCGGTCGCGGGGGCGGGCCAGCCGTGGTCGCGCCAGGCGCGGCTGAACGGCGTGAACACCTTGTAGGGGTCACCGCTGCCGTTGACCACGGACCCCGGGCCCACAGCGTACGGCGTGCCGGTCTCGACCCACTCCACGCCCGCCTCGCCGAGCGCGGCGGCGACCGCCTTGTCGCGCCGTACGCCGGCTGGGGTGGTCTCGCGGGAGACGTGCACCGAGGTGGCGCCCACCTCCTCGACGACCGCGGGGACGACCTCGGCCGGGTCGCCGACGCGCAGGCACAGCCGGCCGTCGTACGCCTCGCGGGTGGCCTCCAGGGTCGCGGCGAGCCATGCCCGCCGGGCGGGGCCGCCGCCGTCCCACAGGGCGGGGTCGAGGACGAACAGCACGAGCACGTTGCCGCCGTCCGCGGCCGACGCCGCGGCCCCGAGGGCGGGCAGGTCGCCCCTGCGCAGGTCGCGGCGGAGCCAGAGGACCGAGGCAGCGCGGGACATGTCACCAACCCTAGGTGGGGCGGCGCGGGCATGCCTCGGCGAGCATTACTCGCGAGTCACCGACGATCGGTGGCAGGCTCGGGCCTCGGTGGCGTGCCGTCTGCGCCGCCCCCGTCGTCCGTCCGTGCTGGGAGGCCCACTCGATGTTCTCGCGCATCGCCATCGTCAACCGGGGTGAGGCCGCGATGCGGCTCATCCACGCCGTGCGCGACCTCAACGCGCAGGCAGGCGTCGGTGGCCACCGCATCGAGACCGTCGCCCTGCACACGGAGGGTGAGAAGCGCGCCATGTTCGTGCGCGAGGCCGACCACGCCCACAACCTCGGCCCGGCGGCCAACCGCCCCTACCTCGACTACGCCGTGCTGGAGCAGGCGCTGCGCGAGACCGGCGCCGACGCGGCCTGGGTGGGCTGGGGCTTCGTCGCCGAGCACCCGGACTTCGCCGAGCTCTGCGCGCGCATCGGCGTGACGTTCATCGGCCCGAGCCCGGAGGCGATGCGCAAGCTGGGCGACAAGATCGGCTCCAAGCTCATCGCCGAGGAGGTCGGCGTGCCCGTCGCGCCGTGGAGCCGCGGAGGTGTCGACACCCTCGAGGACGCCAAGGCCGCCGCCGCGCAGATCGGCTACCCCCTCATGCTCAAGGCGACCGCCGGTGGTGGCGGGCGCGGCATCCGCATGGTCGCGTCGGACGCCGACCTCACCGACGCCTACGAGCGCACCCGCGACGAGGCCCAGCGCGCGTTCGGCTCCGGGGTCGTCTTCCTCGAGAAGCTCGTCACGGGGGCACGGCACGTCGAGGTCCAGGTCATCGCCGACGGCCACGGCACGGCGTGGGCCCTCGGCGTTCGCGACTGCTCGGTGCAGCGCCGCAACCAGAAGGTCATCGAGGAGTCGGCCTCGCCCGTCCTCGGCCCGGAGCAGGTCGCCGAGGTCAAGGCCAGCGCCGAGCGCCTCGCCATCGCGGTGGGGTATGCCGGCGCCGGCACCGTGGAGTTCCTCTACCACCCGGGCGAGAAGTTCTTCGCGTTCCTCGAGGTCAACACCCGCCTGCAGGTGGAGCACCCGATCACCGAGGCCACCACCGACACCGACCTGGTCAAGCTCCAGATCCACGTCGCGTCCGGGGGCCGCCTCGAGGGGGAGCGGCCGACCGAGGAGGGCCACGCCGTCGAGGCGCGGCTCAACGCCGAGGACCCCGACCGCGACTTCGCCCCGTCGCCGGGCCGGATCGCCCTGCTCGACCTCCCCGCCGGCCCGGGCATCCGTGTCGACACCGGGGTCGGCGAGGGCGACTCGATCCCGGCCGACTTCGACTCGATGATCGCCAAGATCATCGCCGTCGGCGCGGACCGCGACGAGGCGCTCGCCCGGCTGCGGCGCGCGATGTCCGAGACGACCGTGGTCATCGAGGGCGGCTCCACCAACAAGAGCTTCATCCTCGACCTGCTCGACCAGCCCGAGGTCGTCGACGGCAGCGCCGACACGGGCTGGATCGACCGCGTGCGCGGCGAGGGACGCCTGGTCTCCCACCGCCACTCCGGCGTCGCGCTCGTCGTCGCCGGCATCGAGGGCTACGAGGACGAGGAGGGCGTCGAGCGCACCCGCCTGCTCGAGACCTCCCGGGGTGGGCGCCCCCAGGTCCAGCACCGCACCGGCCGCGCCATCGACCTCAAGCTGCGCGGCACCGCGTACAAGGTCACGGTGTGGCGCATCGGGCCGCACCTGTTCCGCGTCACCGTGGCCAACGGCACCACCGAGCAGACCGTCGACGCCGAGCTCGACCGGCTCGACGAGTACACCAGCCGCGTCACCATCGGCGGTCGCACCCACCGCCTCATCTCGGCCGCGCACGGACCGGTGCAGCTCGTCGAGGTCGACGGCGTCACCCACCGGGTGTCCCGGGACGAGGGCGGCGTGCTCCGCTCGCCCGCCCCGGCCCTCGTGGTCGCGACGCCCGCACCCGTCGGCGCCGAGGTGGCCGCGGGCGCCCCGGTCCTCGTGCTCGAGTCGATGAAGATGGAGACGGTGCTGCCCGCGCCGTTCGCCGCCCGGGTCAAGGAGCTGCTCGTCTCCACCGGCAGCCAGGTGGAGACCGGTGCGCCCTTGGTCCGTCTCGAGCCCGTCGGCGACGGTGACGAGGTCGCCGACGAGGCCGCCCAGGACACGGTCGACCTCGACCTGCCCACCCACGACCTCGGTGCGGCCGGGGCCGACGAGGTGGCCCGGCGCTCGCGTGCCGCGCTGTGCGCCATGCTCCTCGGCTACGACGTCGACCCCCGCGACGACGGCAACACGCTGCGCTCCTACCTCGAGGCCCGCGACGAGCTCTCCGCGGCCGGCGCCTCCCAGGTGGGGGCGGAGATCGCGGTGCTCGAGGTGTTCGCCGACTTCGCCGAGCTGAGCCGCAACCGGCCGGCGGGTGAGGAGGACCACGTCGAGAACCGCGTGCACAGCCCCCGCGAGCACTTCCACACCTACCTGCAGAGCCTGGACGTCGAGCGCGGCGCCCTGCCCGAGCAGTTCCGCACCAAGCTCTCGCAGGTCCTGCGCCACTACGGCCTCGACAGCCTCGACCGGACGCCGCAGCTCGAGGAGGCGGTCTTCCGCGTGTTCCTCGCCCAGCAGCGCTCGGCGCCCGAGGTCGTCCTCGCCACGGCGCTCCTGCAGCGCTGGATCGTCGAGCCGTGCCCCGAGCCCCCGCTCGACGCCGCCGCGCGGGAGGTGCTCGACCGGCTCGTCGTCGCCACCCAGCTGCGCCACCCCGTCATCGGCGACCTCGCCCGCAGCGTGCGGTTCCGCTGGTTCGACCAGCCGCTCGTCGACGCCGACCGGGCGAGTGTGCTGGGCGGCGTGCGCGACGAGCTCGCCGCCCTCGAGGGCATCCCCGGCGGGGAGGAGCGCGCCCGCCGCATCGA
The DNA here is from genome assembly GCF_039544395.1 of Pedococcus ginsenosidimutans. Classification (NCBI taxonomy): domain Bacteria; kingdom Bacillati; phylum Actinomycetota; class Actinomycetes; order Micrococcales; family Intrasporangiaceae; genus Pedococcus; species Pedococcus ginsenosidimutans. The sequence continues at coordinate 104,938 of NZ_BAABLO010000001.1, read as the reverse complement.
CGCCCTGGCCGCCATCCCCGAGCAGATCGTCCGCTTCCTCTCCGACCGGCTGGAGGCAGGTGTCCCCACCCGGGAGCCGATGCTGGCCGTCCTGGTCAAGCGCCACTACCGCGACCACGACCTCACCGGTCTGCGCGAGCTCCAGAGCGGCAGCCGTCCCTTCGCCGTCGCCGACTACAGCCTCGACGGGCGCCCCACCCACCTCGTGACGACGGTCGGGCGCGTCGACGAGCTCACCCCGGGGTCCGACCTCGTGGACGCCGTCGCCGCCCGGCTGGACGAGCGCACCGCGGGCCAGGAGGCCGTCGTCGACCTCTACCTGTCGTGGCCCGACGAGCCCGAGGGCCCGGAGCAGGCCTCCGAGCTCCTCGCCGCCCGGCTCGCCGAGATCCCGTGGGCGCAGGACGTGCGCCGCGTCGCCGTTGCCGTCTGCCCCGGTGGCGGGCGCGAGGTCAGCTACTTCACGTTCCGTCCCGGTGACGGCGCGATGGTCGAGGACGACCTGGTCCGCGGGGTGCACCCGATGGTCGGCCGCCGCCTCAACCTGTGGCGCCTGCGGGCCTTCGACGTCACGCGGCTCGAGGCGCCCGAGGACGTGCTCCTCTACCGCTGTGTGGCCCCCGGCAACGAGTCCGACCAGCGGCTGGTCGCCCTCGCGCAGGTGCGACAGCTCGCGGTGGTGCGTGACGACGCAGGCCGGGTGACCGCGCTGCCCCACGCGGAGCGGGCGATCGCCAACTGCCTCGAGGCGATCCGCCGTGCACGCGCCGAGAGCGGGGCCGCCGGCGCCCGCCTCGACATGAACTACGTCTGGGTGCACATCTGGCCGCCGGTGGAGGCCGACCTCGACCAGCTCACCGCGCTGCAGGCCAAGATCGCGCCGCTGACCGCGGGTGCGGGCATCGAGGAGGTGCTCGTCCAGGGCCGCATCTCCAGCCCGGGCGGCGACAGCGCCCCGCTCGCGGCCCGGTTCCACTACCAGCCGGGGTCCGGTGTCGTGACCTCCGTCGAGGAGCCGCCGGCCGACCTGCTCAAGCCCCTCGACGACTACGCGCAGAAGGTCGTCCGCGCCCGCCGCCGTGGTGTGGTGTACCCGTACGAGCTCCAGGCGATGATCGCCGGCCCCGGCGGCACCGCCGTCGAGTACGACCTCGACGACCGCGGCAGCCTGGTCCCGGTGGAGCGTCCGTACGGCCACAACAAGGCCGGCATCATCGCGGGCGTCATCAGCAGCCCCACCGAGCGCTACCCCGAGGGCGTCACCCGCGTGCTGCTCTGCGGCGACCCCCTCAAGGCGCTGGGCGCCGTCTCCGAGGCCGAGTGCACCCGCATCATCGCGGCGCTCGACCTCGCGCAGGAGATGGGTGTGCCCGTCGAGTGGTTCGCGCTCTCGGCCGGTGCCCGCATCTCCATGGACTCGGGCACCGAGAACATGGACTGGGTGGCCCGGGCGCTCAAGCGCATCGTGGAGTTCACCCAGGACGGCGGCGAGATCAACATCGTCGTCGCCGGGATCAACGTCGGTGCCCAGCCCTACTGGAACGCCGAGGCGACGATGCTGATGCACACCAAGGGCATCCTCGTCATGACCCCGGACAGCGCCATGGTGCTCACCGGCAAGCAGTCCCTCGACTTCTCCGGCGGGGTCAGTGCCGAGGACAACTTCGGCATCGGCGGCTACGACCGCGTGATGGGGCCCAACGGGCAGGCGCAGTACTGGGCGCCGGACCTCGTGGGCGCGCGCGACATCCTCATGGCGCACTACGAGCACACCTACGTCCACCCGGGCGAGGACGGCCCCCGCAGGGCGCGCACCACCGACCCGGTCGACCGGGACGTGACGTCCTACCCGCACACGCTCGCGGACTCGGGCTTCACGACGGTGGGCGACATCTTCTCCCCGGTCACCAACCCCGACCGCAAGAAGCCGTTCGACATCCGCACCCTCATGGCCGCGGTCGCCGACCAGGACCACGAGACGCTCGAGCGCTGGGCCGGCATGGCCGACGCCGAGACGGCCGTGGTGCAGGACGCGCACCTCGGCGGCATCCCGGTGTGCCTGCTCGGTATCGAGTCCAAGACCGTTGCGCGGCGCGGGTTCCCGCCCACCGACGGCCCGGACACCTACACCGCGGGCACGCTGTTCCCGCGGTCGTCCAAGAAGGCGGCCCGCGCCATCAACGCCGCCAGTGGCAACCGCCCCCTGGTCGTGCTCGCCAACCTGTCCGGGTTCGACGGCTCGCCCGAGTCGATGCGCAGCCTCCAGCTCGAGTACGGCGCCGAGATCGGCCGCGCCATCGTCAACTTCGACGGGCCGATCGTCTTCACGGTCGTGTCGCGCTACCACGGTGGTGCCTTCGTCGTCTTCTCCAAGGTGCTCAACCCGCGCATGACGGTGCTCGCCGTCGAGGGGTCGTTCGCCTCGGTGCTCGGTGGCGCCCCGGCCGCCGCGGTCGTGTTCTCGCGGGACGTGGACGCCCGGACCAACGCCGACCCGCGGGTCCGGGAGCTGGAGGCCGCCCTCGCTGAGGGTGGGGAGCTGCGTCGGGCGCAGCTCGCGACCGAGCTCGCCGAGGTCCGCGCCGCGGTACGCAGCGAGAAGCTGGGCGAGGTCGCGGCCGAGTTCGACCGCGTGCACAGCATCCACCGGGCCGTGTCGGTCGGGTCGGTCGACGCGGTCATCTCCGCGCAGGAGCTGCGGCCGCGGATCATCGCGGCGATCGAGGCGGGGCTCAAGGGCTGATGGGTCCGCGGGGCGTGCCGACCACCGGCGAGGAGGTCGGCACGCCACCCGGCCCCCGGTCGGTCGCCGGCCTCCTGCTCGCGGCGGGTGGTGGCCGGAGGATGGGCGGCCCCAAGGCGCTGCTCGACGACCCCTCCGGCGGCACCTTCCTCGAGCGGGGGCTGCGGGTGCTGCGCGCCTCGGGGTGCGACCCCGTGGTCGTGGTGCTCGGCGCCGGGGCGCCGGAGGCGCAGCCGCTCGCCACGGGCGCCGACACGGTCGTCGTGGCGCACGACTGGGCGCAGGGGCAGAGTGCATCGCTGCGGGCCGGTCTCGAGGCGGTGTCTGCCTCGGCCGCCGACGCGGTGGTGGTGCTGCTCGTCGACCTACCCGACGTGGGCCCGGACGTGGTGCGCCGGGTGCTGGCGGCGACGGACGGTGGGGGCCCGGCGAGCCTGGCCCGCGCCGCCTACGCCGGCGTGCCCGGCCACCCCGTGGTCATCGGCCGCGACCACTGGGCGGGGGTGCTGGACGTCCTCGAGGGGGACCGGGGGGCCCGCGACTACCTCGCGGCCCACCCCCACGCGACGGTCGAGTGCGGTGACCTCGCCGGCGGTGAGGACGCGGACACCCCGGCCGACCTCGGCTGACACCCCGGCCGACCTCGTCCGGCATCCCGGGTGCCGGCACACCTGCCACCGTGCCCACCGCTGGACGGCGCGAACGGACCTCTCGTCGCGCCCGGTCCGCTGCTGCTCTTTCGCTGCGGAGCGGCGTGGGTGATGATCAGGTCATGGAGCCACGGGAGGCCTTTGCGTCGGCCGGGGAGCTGGCGCAGGGTCTCGGGCGGACCGGGTACCTCGCGGACGCCTCCCTCGCCACGGTCGCCTGGCTCGCGCTGCGCCTGCAGCGCCCGCTCCTGCTCGAGGGCGAGCCCGGCACGGGGAAGACCGCCCTCGCGGAGGCCATCGCGGAGACGCTCGACCTGCCGCTGGTGCGGCTGCAGTGCTACGAGGGCATCGACGCGACCCAGGCCCTGTACGACTGGGACTTCCCCCGCCAGATCCTGCACCTGCGCGCCATCGAGGCGGTCGCCGCCGACCGCGCGACGGACGTGGAGGCGGTCGAGGACCAGCTCTTCGACGAGCGGTTCCTGCTGGCGCGGCCGGTCCTGAGGGCCCTGCGCGAGGCTCCTGCCGTCCTGCTCGTCGACGAGGTGGACCGGGCCGACGACGAGTTCGAGGCGTTCCTGCTCGAGGTGCTCTCGACCTGGCAGGTCACCATCCCCGAGCTGGGCACGGTGACGGCGTCGACCCCGCCGGTGGTGGTCCTCACCTCCAACCGCACCCGCGAGCTGCACGACGCGCTCAAGCGGCGCTGCCTCTACCACTGGATCGACCACCCGGGGCTGCAGCGCGAGCTCGAGATCGTCCGCACTCGCGCCCCCCAGGTCTCCGACACCCTTGCGGCGCAAGTGGTCTCGACGGTGCAGGCGCTCCGGCGCGACCACGAGCTGATCAAGCCCCCCGGGGTCGCGGAGACCCTGGACTGGGCGCGGGCCCTGCACGAGCTGGGCTCCCCGACCCTCGACCTCGACACTGCCTCGGCGACGCTCGGCGTCGCGGTGAAGTACCGCGAGGACGCCGAGCGCGTGCGCTCCGCCCTCGACCGGATCCTGGCGTCATGACCTCCGCCGCCCCGGCCGCCCTTCGGCCCCACGCCCCCGACGCGGTCCTGCTCGGGTTCGCGCGGGCGCTCCGGGCAGCCGGGGTGGCGGTGACGGCCGACCGCGAGCGCACCTACCTCGAGGCGGCCGCCGAGGTCGGGCTGCTCGACGCGTCCGCCGTCTACTGGGCCGGTCGCGCGACGCTGTGCTCGTCGCCGGCCGACCTCGAGCGCTACGACCAGGTGTACGCCGCGTGGTTCGGGCTCGAGCGCGCCGGCAGCCGCCCGCGCCAGGAGTCCTCGCCCACCCTCACCATGGCGTCCCTCGACGCCGGTGGTGGCCGTGGCGGGTCGGAGGAGGAGCAGGACGCCGTCCAGGCGCAGGCGAGCGCGACCGAGGTGCTGCGGCACCGCGACATCGCCACGATGGGGAGTGCGGAGCGGGCCCACCTCGCAGCCATGTTCGCCGAACTGCGCCCCCGGGCGCCGCGACGCCGCGCGCACCGCCCTACGCCGGCCGGGCGCGGCCTCGTCGACGCCCGGCGCACGTTGCGAGAGCAGCTGCGCCGGATGGGGGAGCCCGGGCCCATCGCGTGGCAGCGCCGGGGGACCCGGCCGCGGCGGGTCGTCCTGCTCGTGGACGTGTCGGGCTCGATGAGCCCCTACGCGGACGCCCTCCTGCGGCTCTCCCACACCTACGCGGCGACCGGCCTGCCCGTCGAGGTCTTCACCCTCGGCACCCGCCTGACCCACGTGACGCGGCCGCTGCGCCAGCGTGACCCCGAGCGGGCGCTGGTGGCCTGCGGCGACGCGGTCCCCGACTGGTCGGGGGGCACCCGGCTGGCCCAGGGCATCAAGGTCTTCCTCGACCGCTGGGGTCGGCGGGGCATGGCCCGTGGCGCCGTCGTCGTGCTGTTCAGCGACGGGTGGGAGCGCGAGGCCCCGGAGGCCCTCGGCGAGCAGATGCGACGGCTGGGTGCCCTCGCGCACCGGGTGGTCTGGGTCAACCCGCACCGTGGCAAGGCCGGGTACGCGCCGGTGCAGCAGGGGATCGTCGCGGCCCTGCCGCACATCGACGACTTCGTGGCCGGGCACTCCATGGCCGCCTTCGAGGAGCTGGTCGAGGTGGTGGCCCGTGCGTGAGGTGATGCCCGAGCTGCTGAGCTGGTGGAAGGCGGGGGCGACCGTCGGCGTCGGCACGGTCGTGGCCACCTGGCGGTCCGCGCCACGGCCCGCCGGGGCCTCGATGCTCGTGGGGCCGGGCGGCGAGGCGGTGGGGTCGGTCTCCGGCGGCTGCGTGGAGGGCGCCGTCTACGAGCTGGCCTCCGCGGTCGTCGCCGACGGCGCACCGGTCCTGCAGCGCTACGGTGTCAGCGACGACGACGCGTACGCCGTGGGGCTCACCTGCGGTGGAATCCTCGACGTCTTCGTCGAGAAGGTGAGCCGCGAGACGTTCCCCGAGCTCGGCGGGGTCGCCGAGGACGTCGAGGCGGGACGGCCCGTGGCCGTCGCCACCGTGATCGACCACCCGGACCCCGGCTGGCTCGGCCGCCGGCTGGTGGTGCGGCCCGAGGGTGCAGAGCTCGGTGACAGCGGCTCGCTCGGTTCCTCCCGCGCCGACGACGCCGTCACCGACGACGCGCGAGGGCTCCTCGCGGCGGGGCGCACCGAGACGCTCACCTACGGTCCCGACGGCGAACGACGGGGCGAGGGCATGCGCGTCTTCGTGTCGTCGTTCGCGCCGCGCCCCCGGATGCTCGTCTTCGGCGCCATCGACTTCGCGGCGGCCGTCGCCCACATGGGGCACTTCCTCGGCTACGAGGTGACCGTCTGCGACGCCCGGCCCGTCTTCGCCACGGCCAGCCGCTTCCCGTCGGCCGACGAGGTCGTCGTGCAGTGGCCCCACCGCTACCTCGAGGCCGAGCGCGACGCCGGGCGGGTCGACGGCCGCACCGTGGTCTGCGTGCTCACCCACGACCCCAAGTTCGACGTGCCCGTCCTCGAGGTCGCGCTGCGCCTGCCGGAGGTGGCCTTCGTCGGGGCGATGGGCTCGCGCCGTACCCACGAGGACCGGCTCGCGCGGCTCCGCGAGGCCGGGCTCACCGAGGACGAGCTGCGTCGGCTCTCCAGCCCCATCGGGCTCGACCTGGGTGCGCGCACCCCCGAGGAGACGGCGGTGAGCATCGCCGCCGAGATCGTGGCCCTGCAGTGGGGAGGGCTCGGTGACCGCCTCGCCCACCGCGAGGGCCCCATCCACCACCACACCGGCACCGCGGGGGAGCCCCCGCAGGTGGCCGCCGGCGTCGGCCGGGGCACGGGAGGTGGGGCGGGGACCTAGACGGTCCGGAGGTTGGCACGGCAGGGCAGTGCAGCAAGTATCCGAAGGGGGCGCCGGAAGGTGCCCCTCGAACACAAAGGAGTGTTGGATGACCCGGATCAACGTCACGGTCGACGGTGTCGGCTACGAGGACGAGGTGGAGCCGCGCACGCTGCTCGTCCACTACCTGAGGGAGACCTTGGGCAAGACCGGCACCGTGGTGGGGTGCGACACGAGCAACTGCGGTGCCTGCACCGTGCACCTCGACGGCCGCAGCGTGAAGTCGTGCAACGTCCTCGCCGTCCAGGCCGACGGCCACGAGGTGACGACGATCGAGGGCCTCGCCCAGGACGGCGAGCTGCACCCGATGCAGCAGGCGTTCCACGACTGCCACGCTCTCCAGTGCGGCTACTGCACCCCCGGCATGATCATGCAGGCCATCGACGTCCTCAACGACAACCCGCACCCCACCGAGCAGGAGATCCGGGTCGGCCTCGAGGGCAACCTCTGCCGCTGCACCGGCTACCACAACATCGTCAAGGCGGTCCAGGAGGCCGCAGGCGCCGGTGCTGCCGCCCCGTCCGGTGCCCAGGGAGGTGACCGGTCATGACCGCCGTCGAGGACCGCCCGAAGACCGAGATCGGCGCGGCGCGCAAGCGCAAGGAGGACCAGCGCCTCATCACCGGCCGCACGAAGTGGACCGACAACATCCAGCTCCAGGGCATGCAGCACCTGGCCATGGTGCGCAGCCCCTTCGCGCACGCCACGATCACCGGCATCGACACCTCCGCGGCGAAGGCCTCGCCCGGGGTCCTGGCGGTCCTCACCGGTGAGGACGTCAAGGACATCCAGGGCGGCATGGCCAACGCCTGGCCGATCACCGAGGACCAGAAGGCGCCCGTGCACCCGGCGATCGCCGTGGACCACGTCGCCTTCGCCGGCGAGATCGTCGCCGTCGTCATCGCTCGCAGCGCGGCGGCCGCCCGCGACGCCGCCGAGCTGGTGGACGTGGACTACGACGAGCTGCCGCCGGTCCTCGACCTCAGGGCGGCCGCCACCGACGAGGTGCTGGCCCACCCCAGCCTGGGGACCAACAAGAGCGCGTTCTGGCAGTTCGACTCCGCTGGTGCGGGGACGGGCGGGTCGATCGACGAGGCGATCGAGAAGGCCAGGGCCGACGGCATCGTCATCGAGCGCGAGTACCGCCAGCAGCGGCTCATCCCCGCGTTCATGGAGCCCCGGTCGGTCGTGTGCGACCCCACGGGCGAGCAGCTGACGATCTGGACGGCCACGCAGGTGCCGCACTTCGTGCGCATCTTCACCGCCCTCGTGCTCGGCATCCCCGAGAGCAAGATCCGCGTCATCGCCCCCGACGTCGGCGGCGGCTTCGGGGGGAAGCTCCAGCACACCCCGGAGGAGGTCATCGCCGTCCTCGCGGCACGGCACACGGGCAAGCCCGTGAAGTACACCGAGACCCGCAGCGAGTCGCTGCTGTCGGCGCACCACGGTCGCGACCAGTGGCAGAAGCTCACGCTGACGGCGACCAAGGACGGCACCGTGACCGGGCTCAAGGTCGACCTCCTCGCCGACATGGGCGCCTACCTGGGGCTCGTCACCTCCGGCATCCCCGTCCTGGGTGCCTTCATGTTCAACGCCATCTACAAGTTCCCGGCCTACCAGTTCAACTGCACCAACCTGTTCACCAACAAGACCTGGACCGACGCCTACCGCGGCGCCGGGCGCCCCGAGGCGACGTATGCCATCGAGCGGCTCATGGACGAGCTGGCGGTGGAGGTCGGGGTCGACCCGCTGGAGATCCGGGAGAAGAACTGGATCAAGCACGAGGAGTTCCCGTTCACCACGGTCGCGGGCATGACGTACGACTCCGGCAACTACGAGGCCGCGACCGCCCGGGCGCGGGAGCTCTTCGACTACGACGGCCTGCGCCGCGAGCAGCAGGAGCGGCGTGACCGCAACGACCCCGTCCAGCTGGGGATCGGCATCTCGACCTTCACCGAGATGTGCGGCCTCGCCCCCTCCCGGGTGCTCGGTGCGCTCCGCTACGCCGCCGGCGGCTGGGAGCACGCCACCGTCCGCATGCTGCCCACCGGCAAGGTCGAGGTGGTCACGGGCACCTCGCCGCACGGCCAGGGCCACGAGACGGTCTGGAGCCAGATCATCGCCGACAAGCTCGGCGTCCCGTTCGAGGACGTGGAGGTGCTGCACGGCGACACCCAGATCGCCAACCGCGGACTCGACACCTACGGCTCGCGCTCGCTCGTCGTCGGTGGGCAGGCCCTCGTCATGGCAGCCGACCGGGTCATCGAGAAGGCCAAGCCGCACGCCGCGCACCTGCTCGAGGCGTCCGTCGACGACATCGAGTTCTCCGGTGGCCAGTTCAAGGTCAAGGGCACCGACAACGGCAAGGCCATGGCAGAGGTGGTCTGGGCCGCCTTCGCCTCGCACGACCTGCCCGAGGGCCTCGAGCCCACCCTGGACGCCGACGCGACCTACGACCCCGTCGACTTCTCCTTCCCGCACGGCACCCACCTGTGCGCCATGGAGGTCGACACCGAGACGGGGCAGGTGTCGATGCGCAAGTACGTCTGCGTCGACGACATCGGCAACATCATGAACCCCCTCATCGTCGAGGGGCAGGTGCACGGCGGGCTGGTCCAGGGCATCGCGCAGGCGCTGTGGGAGGAGGCTGTCTACGACGACCAGGGCACCCTCGTGTCGGGCTCGTTCGTCGACTACACCCTGCCCACCGCGGCCGACACGATCTCGTTCGTCACCGACAACACGGTGTCGCCGTCGACCACGAACGACCTCGGCGCCAAGGGCGTCGGCGAGGCGGGCTGCATCGCCTCGACCCCGGCCGTCGTCAACGCCGTCGTCGACGCACTGCGCCCCTTGGGCATCAACGACATCCAGATGCCGTGCACTCCCGAGCGGGTCTGGAAGGCCATCCAGTCGGCCGGCTCGAACCAGGCCGACCCCACGACGAGTGGCGCGCAGCCGCACTTCGACGAGGGGGCGCCCAACCAGGCGCCGCCGGACCCCAGTAGCAGCGCGTCCGCGGAAGGAGCAGGACAGTGATCCCGGCCCCGTTCGACTACGCCGCCCCCACGTCCTTGGCCGAGGCGCTCAGCGCCCTGGCCGAGGCGGGAGACGACGCCAAGGTGATGGCCGGCGGGCAGAGCCTGCTGCCCATCCTGCGCATGCGCCTCAACGCCCCCGACAAGGTCATCGACCTCGGCCGGATCGAGGAGCTGCGTGGGGTGCGCGAAGAGGGCGACCACGTCGTCATCGGTGCCATGACCACGTATGCCGACGTGCTGGCCAGCGACCTCGTGCGCCAGCACGCGGGGGTGCTCACCGACGCCATCGAGGAGGTCGCCGACCCCCAGATCCGGCACCGCGGGACCGTGGGCGGTGCGCTCGTGCACGCCGACCCGGCCGGGGACGTCGGGGCGCCCGCGCTCGCGCTCGACACCGAGTTCGTCATCACCGGGCCGGGTGGCGACCGGACCGTCGCGGCGGGCGACTTCTTCGTCGACCTGTTCGAGACGGCCGTCGGTGAGGGCGAGCTGCTCACGGCGATCCGCGTCCCCAAGCACACCGGGTGGGGGAGCCGCTACGAGAAGTTCGTCCGGGTGGCCCACCAGTGGTCGATCGTCGCGGTCGCCGCGACGGTCCGGGTCGACGGCGGGACCATCGCCGAGGCGAGGATCGGGCTGACCAACATGGGCTCGACACCGCTGCGGGCGACCGCCGTGGAGCAGGCGCTCGTCGGCAAGGAGGCCACCGAGGAAGCCGTGCGCGAGGCGTGTGCCGCGGCCGCCGAGGGCACCAACCCGCCCTCGGACCTCAACGGCGACGCCGACTACCGCAAGCACCTCGCCACCGTCCTCACCCGGCGCGCGGTGCTCGCCGCGGCAGGTCGGTGAGCCCGTGGAGCTGACCCACTCGTTCACCGTCCCCGCGTCGGTCGAGCACACCTGGGCGACCTTCATGGACCTCCAGGAGGTCGGCAGCTGCTTCCCCGGGGCGACCGTCACCGACGTCACCGGTGACGGCTTCGCGGGGACCGTCAAGGTCAAGCTCGGCCCGATCGCCCTGGTGTACTCCGGCAGCGGCTCCTTCGTGGAGCGCGACGACGAGGCGTACCGCGCGGTGATCGACGCCAAGGGCAAGGACAAGCGTGGCAACGGCACGGCCGGGGCGACGGTGACCATCCAGCTCACCGACGCGGGCAACGGCACGACGAAGGCCGACGTGAGGACCGACCTCAACGTCACCGGGAAGCCGGCCCAGTTCGGGCGGGGCGTCATGCAGGACGTCTCCGACAAGCTGCTCGGCCAGTTCGTCGACTGCATCGAGGGCAAGGTCGGGGCGCCCCCGGCCGCCGCGGAGCCATCTCCGACCGCGCCCGCGGAGGCACCGGCGCCACAGGAGGTGACCCCGTCGCCGGGTCAGGGTCCGGCGGTGACCCCGGTGCCGGCAGCCGCGGCAGCGGCGCGGACCCCGAGCCCGGCGCGGGAGGCCGACTCGCTCGACCTCGGGGCGACGGTCCTCCCCGTGGTGCTGAGGTCCTACGCCACCCAGATCGCCGGAGCCGTGGCGGCCCTGGTGGTCCTCGTGGTCCTGCTGCGCAGCCTGCGGCGCCGCAAGGGCTGACCACGCCGTACGCACGACCGGAGGGGCTCCGCCCGCGAGGGTGGAGCCCCTCGCGTGGTCCCCGAGGTCTTTGAGCGCCTGGCACGGTCCTGACCGGGTCAGGCGCTCAAAGACCCGGCGTACGGGGCCTGCTCACCTACGCTGGGCCGCATGAGCGGTATGACCGGCCCGAGCGAGCCCACCGTCGTCGTCCTCAACGGACCGAACCTCAACCTGCTCGGCGAGCGCGAGCCGGAGGTCTACGGCCACGACACGCTGGCCGACATCGAGGCACTGTGCCGCGAGGTCGCGGGCGAGGCGGGCCTCGCGGTGGACTTCCGGCAGAGCAACCACGAGGGCGTGCTCGTCGACGCGGTGCAGGAGCTGCGGTCGTCCGCAGCCGGGTTCGTCGTCAACGCGGGAGCCCTGACCCACACCTCGATCGCCCTGCGCGACGCGCTCGCCACGGTCACGGGCCCGGTCATCGAGGTGCACCTCTCGAACGTCCACGCGCGCGAGCCGTTCCGGCACCACTCCTACCTGTCGGCGATCGCCTCCGGCGTCATCGTGGGGTGCGGGCCGAGCGGGTACGCGTTCGCGGTCACCCGGGTCGCCGAGCTCGTGCAGCAGCGCGGCTGACCGTCGAGGGGCAGGATGAGGCCATGGCTCCCACGACCCGTCGCCCCCTCGACCCGATGGACCTCGCCGGGATCGACGACCTCCTCTCCGACGAGGAGAAGGCCGTCCGCAGCACCGTGCGCACCTTCCTCGACGAGCGGGTCGAGCCCCACGTCGCCGACTGGTTCGAGCGCGGTGAGCTCGACGACGTCCGTGGCCTGACCAAGGAGCTGGGCGCCCTCGGGCTGCTCGGCATGCACCTGGACGGCTACGGCTGCGCGGGCATGAGCGCGGTCGACTACGGCCTGGCCTGCCTCGAGCTCGAGGCCACCGACTCCGGCGTCCGCAGCCTCGTCTCGGTGCAGGGGTCACTGGCGATGTTCGCGATCCACCGCTGGGGGAGCGAGGAGCACAAGCAGCAGTGGCTGCCGCAGCTGGCTGCCGGCGAGGCCATCGGGTGCTTCGGCCTGACCGAGCCCGACCACGGGTCCGACCCGGCGTCGATGCGCACCCGGGCGCGGCGCGACGGCGACGACTGGGTCCTCGACGGGGCCAAGATGTGGATCACCAACGGCTCGATCGCCGATGTCGCGGTCGTGTGGGCGCAGGCGGGGGAGGAGCACGGCGGCATCCGGGGCTTCGTCGTGCCGACCACCACCCCCGGCTTCTCCGCGCCGCTGATCAAGCACAAGATGAGCCTGCGCGCCTCGGTGACCAGTGAGCTCGTCCTCGACGGCGTCCGGCTGCCTGCCGACGCCGTCCTCCCCGAGGTCCGGGGGCTCAAGGGGCCGCTGTCCTGCCTCTCCGAGGCGCGCTACGGCATCGTGTGGGGCTCTCTGGGTGCCGCGCGGTCCAGCCTCGACACCGCGCGCCGGTACTCGATGGAGCGCGAGCAGTTCGGCCGCCCGCTGGCGGGGTTCCAGCTCACCCAGCAGAAGCTCGCCGACATGGCCCTCGAGCTGGTCAAGGGCCAGCTGCTGGCCCTGCACCTCGGCCGCCGCAAGGACGCCGGCACGCTGCGCCCGGAGCAGGTCAGCCTCGGCAAGCTCAACAACATCCGCGAGGCGCTGGACATCTGCCGCACGTCGCGGACCATCCTGGGGGCCAACGGCATCAGCCTCGAGTACCCCGTCATCCGGCACATGAACAACCTCGAGTCGGTGCTCACCTACGAGGGCACGGTGGAGATGCACACCCTCGTCATCGGGCAGGCGATGACCGGTCAACAGGCCTTCAGGTAGGCCCTCCGACGGGGTCGCCGAGCCCTGCCAGAGGGTCCCGCCGAGGCTCTCCGGACCTCGATTTTCGGTCCGGGCACCCGAGCGTGTAGTCTCACCGTCGCACTTCCGCGCGGCTCTGCGAGCCCCGGTGTGCAGGCCCCCTTAGCTCAGTCGGCAGAGCGTTTCCATGGTAAGGAAAAGGTCGTCGGTTCGATTCCGACAGGGGGCTCTGGGAAAGGCGTCGCGAGGCGCTGCACCCCATGGCGGGGTAGCTCAGCTGGTTAGAGCGCACGACTCATAATCGTGAGGTCGCGGGATCGAGCCCCGCTCCCGCTACAACCGCGATTTCAGGATCAGCCTGAATCCGCGTACCCTGATGTGTCGCCGCCTGATGTCCCCGGATGTCACGGCGCGGCGCCCCAGACATCACCACCGTCAGTTCCGAGAGCAGGTTGCCCCGTGGCTAGCAAGAGCGCAGACGTCCGCCCCAAGATCACCTTGGCGTGCGTGGATTGCAAGGAGCGCAACTACATCACCAAGAAGAACCGTCGGAACAACCCCGACCGCCTGGAGATGAAGAAGTACTGCCCGCGCGACGGCAAGCACACGGTCCACCGCGAGACCCGCTGAGCTGAACCGCCTCGACAGCCGCCCCGGACCTCGGTCCACGGGCGGCTTTGTCGTGTCCGTGCGCGGGCGCAATAGGGTGGTGCCCATGCCCGTCAACGCAGACTTCGTGGGGCGCAGCTACCCGCCCAGTGGCCCGTACGCGGTGAGTGCCGAGGCCATCGCCGCCTTCGCCGCCGCCGTCGGCTCCACCGACCCCGTGCACTCCTCGGCCGAGGCGGCCAGGGCCGCCGGGTACGCCGACGTCATCGCTCCCCCCACCTTCGCGGTGACGATCGCGCAGCAGTGCGACGCCGTGTTCGTGCAGGACCCCGAGGCGGGGATCGACTACAGCCGCGTCGTCCACGGCGAGCAGCGTTTCGTCCACCACCGCCCGATCACCGCGGGCGACGAGGTGCTCGGCACCCTCACCGTCGACTCGGTGCGCGCCGCCGGCGGCCACTCGATGGTCACGACGCGCACCGAGCTCGCCACCAGCGCCGGCGAGGCGCTGTGCACCTCCACGTCCACCATCGTCATCAGGGGAGGGGAGTGACCATGGCCGTGCGCACCCTTGCGGAGACCAGCGTGGGCGACACCATCGAGGCCCGCACGATCGCAGTCGGGCGCGACACCCTCGTCGCCTACGCCGCGGCGTCCGGCGACCAGAACCCGATCCACCAGGACGAGCAGTTCGCCCGCTCCGTCGGCCTTCCCGACGTCATCGCCCACGGCATGTGGACGATGGGCGCCGCGGGCTCCGTCGTGGAGGAGTGGGCCGGTGACGGTGGCCGGGTCGTCGAGTTCGGCACCCGCTTCACCAAGCCCGTCGTCGTCCCGCAGGACGGCGGCGCCGTCGAGGTCGCCGGCGTCGTCAAGGCCTTGGACGAGCAGTCACGCCGGGCCACCGTCGAGCTCACCGCCACCAGCGGGGGCGACAAGGTCCTCGGCCGCTGCCTCGCCGTCGTCCAGCTCGACTGAGCGCCGCTGCATGCGTGAGGAGCACGACGTCCCCCTGGCGGAGCTGACGACCATGCGGGTGGGCGGGCCCGCAGCCCGCCTGGTCACCGCCACGACCACCGACGAGGTGGTCGACGCGGTCCGTGAGGTCGACGACGCCGACGAGCCGCTGCTCGTGGTCACCGGTGGCAGCAACGTCGTCATCGCCGACGAGGGTTTCGCCGGCACGGTCGTGCGCGTCGGCTCCGACGGTGTCGAGGTGGAGTCGGCCGACCTGTGCGGTGGCGTCATGGTGCGCGTGGCTGCCGGCGTGCCGTGGGACGAGCTCGTCGCCCGGGCCGTGGCCGAGGGGTGGTCCGGCATCGAGGCGCTCTCGGGCATCCCCGGTGGCACGGGTGCGACGCCGGTGCAGAACGTCGGTGCCTACGGCCAGGAGGTGGCCCAGACCATCGCCTCGGTCCGCACCTGGGACCGCAGCGAGCAGCGGGTGCGCACGTTCGCCTCGGCCGACTGCCGGTTCACCTACCGCCACTCGATCTTCAAGGGCACCTCGCGGTTCGTCGTCCTCGACGTCCTCTTCCAGCTCGTCCCGGGCGACCTGAGCCAGCCGGTCGGGTACGCCGACCTCGCCCGTCAGCTCGACGTCGCCGTGGGCGACCGCGTGCCGCTCGCCGACGCCCGCGAGGCCGTGCTGGCCCAGCGGCGCCGCCGGGGCATGGTGCTCGACGCCGACGATCACGACACCTGGTCGTGCGGCTCCTTCTTCACCAACCCGATCCTGTCCGCGTCGCGGTTCGCCGCGCTGGAGTCGAGGGCCGCCAGCCGGCTCGGGCCGGACGGTCCCACGCCGCCTCGCTTCCCCGACGCCGGCGGCGGCACCAAGACGAGTGCGGCCTGGCTCATCGAGCAGGCCGGCTTCACCAAGGGCTTCGCCCTGCCGGGCAGCTCGGCCGCCATCTCCTCCAAGCACACCCTCGCCCTCACCAACCGTGGTGGGGCGACGGCGGCGCAGGTGGCAGACCTCGCCCGGGCGGTCCGCGACGGGGTCCAGGACGCGTTCGGCGTGACGCTCGTCAACGAGCCGGTGATGGTCGGCCACGACCTGTAACCGCGTGGGTCACGCGGGTGCGTCCAGCCAGGCGTCCACCTCGGCGAGGGCCGCGTCGCGCACCTCCGCAGGAGCCCGGCTCGCCCGCAGCGACCCGCGCGCCAGCTCCGCCAGCTCGTCGTCGTCGAAGCCCAGCGCCCGCGCCGCGTCGTACTGCGCCGCGAGCCTCGACCCGAACAGCAGCGGGTCGTCGGCCCCCAGGGCCACCGGTATGCCGTGCTCCACCAGGGTGCGCAGGGGCACCTGGTCGGCGGTGGCGTAGACCCCGAGTGCGACGTTGCTCCCGGGGCACACCTCGAGGGCGATGCCCGATTCCGCGACGCGGTCGAGCACGCGTGGCTCCTCGACGGCCCGCACCCCGTGGCCGAGCCGATCGGGCTCGATGGCGTCCAGTGTCGCCTCGACGGCTGCCGGGCCGAGGAGCTCACCGGCGTGCGGCACCAGCGCCAGACCCGCGTGCCGGGCGATCCGGAAGGCGGCGGCGAACTCCGCGGTGTCGCCGCGGCGCTCGTCATTGCTCAGCCCGAACCCCACGACCGAGCCCGCCCCCTCGCCGGCGTACTGCACCGCGAGGCGGGCCAGGGTCCGGGCGTCGAGGGGGTGGCGGATGCGGCTGGCGGCCACGACGACGGCCACGGAGGTCTGCTCCTCGCGCGAGGCGGCGGCCGCCTCGTCGAGAACGATCTCCAGCGCGGGCGTGATGCCACCCACGAAGGGCGCGTACGACGTCGGGTCGACCTGCAGCTCGAGCCACCGCGAACCCTCGGCTGCATCGTCCCGCGCCGCCTCCCGCACGATCCGCCGCAGGTCCGCCTCGTCGCGCACGCAAGCCCGGGCGGCGTCGTACAGGCGCTGGAAGCGGAACCAGCCGCGCTCGTCCCGGGCGCTCAGCCGCGGCGGCCAACCGCTCGTCAGCGCCTCGGGCAGCCGGATGCCGTGCTTGGCCGCGAGCTCGCGCACCGTCTCCACCCGCATCGACCCGGTGAAGTGCAGGTGCAGGTGGGCCTTGGGCAGCGTGTCGACGGGCCGGGGCATGCGCTGCAGTGTGGCACCGGCGGCCACGCGCCGAGGCGCCGACCCGCTCGGGTCGGCGCCTCGGTGTGCGGCTCGCTGTCGATGGATGCGGTACGGGTCGGGGCGGGTCCTCGGCTCAGTCGCCGTCGACCACGTGCATGGCCTGCTCCTCGGGGCTGAGGTCGCCGTCCCCGGAGCCGAGCTCCTCGCCGAGCAGCTCGGGCTCGTCGTCCTCCCGGCCGCCCTCGTCGGGGTCCGCGAGCTGCCCCACCCCTACGTCCCCCACCTCGGCGTCACCGAGGAAGTCCTCGCTGGCGTCGATGCTGTCGGGGTCGTCGCCGCCCACCCGGGGCTCCGGGTCGAGGCCGCTCTCGTTGTCGGGTGCGCCGTAGGCCGAGGAGGGGTCGGGGACCTCCTGCATGACCCGCTGGTCGATGGTCTCGTCCTGGCCCTGCTCGGCTGCCGTGGTGCCCCACTCGGTGCTGCGGGGCTGCTGGTCCGGGGGCGACCAGGGCTCGTTGTCACCCTCGCTCGAGTCCAGCAGCTGCTCCTGGCCGCTGCCGGCGTCGACGGCGTCGTCCACGCTGTAGCTGCCGAGGTCGTCCTCGATGCTTTCGGTTCCGGGCTGATCGCTCATGCCCCCACCCTGCGGCAGGGGAGGGGGCGCCGCAAGGCCAGGGGTCCCGCCTTCGATCCCCGCGCCGGTGCCACCGCCCCACCACCCGTGGCGGCAGCAGGTGGTCTCAGGAGGAGCGTTCCTCGGCAGCCTGCTCCGCGGCGGCGAGCAGCACACAGGTCGCGACCGCCTCCATCGCCTCGGTGACCTGCCCGAGCGGGGGGAAGGTCGGGGCGAGGCGGATGTTGCGGTCGCGCGGGTCGTCGCCGAGGGGGAACGACGAGCCGGCCGGCGTGAGCGCGATACCGGCCTCCTTGGCGAGCTGCACCACACGGGAGGCGGTGCCGTCGAGGACGTCTAGGCTGACGAAGTAGCCACCCTTCGGACGGGTCCAGGTCGCGACGCCGAGACCGCCGAGGCGCTCGGTGAGCACGCGCTCCACCTCCGCGAACTTCGGGGCGATGATGTCGCGGTGCTTCACCATGTGGTCGCGCACGCCCTGGGCCGAGCCGAAGAACTGGGCGTGGCGCAGCTGGTTGACCTTGTCGGGGCCGATCGAGCCCTTGCCGAGGTGACCCAGGTACCACTTGACGGTCTCGACCGACCCGGCGAGGAACGCCACGCCCGCACCGGCCCAGGTGATCTTGGAGGTCGACGCGAACATGACCGGGCGGTGCGGGTGGCCGGCGGCTGCCGCCAGGCTGAGGATGTCGGCGCTCTTGGCCTCGTCGGCGGTGAGGTGGTGCAGCGCGTAGGCGTTGTCCCAGAAGATCTTGAAGTCGGGCGCCGCCGTCTCCATGGAGGCGAGCCGCGCGGCCACCTCCTGGCTGACGACCGACCCGGACGGGTTGGCGTAGGTCGGGACGACCCACATGCCCTTGATGCTGGGGTCGTCCGCCACGAGCGCCGCCACGGCCTCGGCGTCCGGGCCGTCGTCGTGCATCGGCACGGTCACCATCTCGATGCCGAACGACTGCAGCAGGGTGAAGTGCCGGTCGTAGCCCGGGACGGGGCAGATGAACGTGACCTTCTCCTCCTTGCCCCACGGGCGGGGGGAGTCGACGCCGCCGTGCAGGAGCAGGTCGACGAGGGTGTCCTTCATCATCGTCAGGCTGGAGTTGCCCCCGGCGACCACCTGCTCGGGCGCCACCCACAGCAGCTCCGCGAACATCTCCCGCAGCTCGCGCAGGCCTTCCAGGCCGCCGTAGTTGCGGGTGTCGGTGCCGCTGGCGTCGGTCCACCCCTTCGGCAGGGTGAGCAGGTCGTTGGCGAGGTCGAGCTGCTCGCTCGCCGGCTTCCCCCGGGTGAGGTCGAGCTTGAGCCCGCGCTCCTTGAGCGCGGCGTACGCCTCCCGCTGCTCACGGGCGAACGACGCGAGGTCGTCGGCGGAGCGCTCGGCGAGGGGGGTGGGGCGGTCGGTGGCGGTCTGCTCGGTCACGCTGCCATGCTCCCAGAGCGCGGGCCGGGTACGCAGCGGGCGTCCGTATGGCGCACAGCCGGGCCATGAGGCCCCGACCCACCCGAGCGGAGGGCCCATCCCATCCACGGGAACGGCGCCTCGCGGGCGAGTTCGCGTTCCGGGCCGCGGCTCACGTATGCTTGCTCCTCGGTTGACTCTGACCATGCTTCCGGCGTGCCCTGCAACGGGTCGCCGGCGCACGGTCCGGGACGGCCTCGGAACTCCCCGCTCCCCGCGAGGCGTTCCGTAGGGCAGTGGCTCAATTGGTAGAGCACCGGTCTCCAAAACCGGCGGTTGGGGGTTCGAGTCCCTCCTGCCCTGCGTTGCAGGACCTGCGGCCGACCAGGCCCAGGGCAGACACAGTGAAAGCAGAGGCATCGTGACGGACGTGAGCGCGGAGACCCGCGGCTCTGGTCGCACCAGCCGCAAGGGCGGCAGGAGCGGCAACCCGGTTTCCCGGTTCTTCCGGGCGCTGTCCCTGTTCGTCAGCCAGATCCTCGACGAGCTGCGCAAGGTCGTGCGGCCGACTCGGGCGGAGCTGGTCAACTACACGATCGTCGTGATCGTGTTCGTCGTGTTCGTCATGGCGCTGGTCTCGTCCGTGGACTTCGGTTTCACCAAGCTCGTCCTGTGGGTCTTCGGCGGCTAGTCGCCGCCCGCCCGCACTGACCCGGGGTTCACCCGGTAACACCAGAAGGAAGTAGGTCATCAGCGTGTCCGACCAGTGGACCACCGACAACGCGGAGCCGCAGACCGACGAGGTCGCCGCGAGCACCGACGCCGCCGAGCTCGAGCAGCCGGGGACGGACTCTGTCGACGACTCCGTGGACACCGACGCCACCGCCTCCGACGACGAGGTCGCCCCCGAGGAGGGTGTCGACGAGGGCGCTGACACCGACGCCCCCGCCGGTGTCTCCTTCAGCGACACCGACGACGCCGCCGGCGAGCCGGCCGCCACCGACGAGCCCGACGTCGACGCACCCCCGGCCGACCCGGTCAAGGAGTTCAAGGACGCCCTCGCCAGCAAGTTCGGCGACTGGTACGTCGTGCACTCCTACGCCGGCTACGAGAACCGCGTGAAGGCCAACCTCGAGAACCGCACGACCTCCCTCAACATGGAGGACTTCATCTTCGAGGCCCAGGTCCCGATGGAAGAGGTCACCGAGATCAAGAACGGGCAGAAGAAGCTCGTCAAGCGGGTCCGGATGCCCGGGTACGTCCTCGTGCGCATGGACCTCACCGACGAGTCCTGGGGTGCGGTCCGCCACACCCCCGGCGTCACCGGCTTCGTCGGCAACGCCCACCAGCCCGTGCCGCTGAGCCTCGACGAGGTCTTCACCATGCTGGCCCCGGCCGACCTGGGGAGCACGGCTGCCGCCGGCGCCGCCCCCGGCACCGCGGCGGGCAAGCCCCGCGAGACCGCCGTCGTCGACTTCGAGGTCGGCGAGTCGGTCACCGTCATGGAAGGGCCCTTCGAGACCCTTCCCGCCACGATCTCCGAGATCAACGCCGACACCCAGAAGCTCAAGGTGCTGGTCTCGATCTTCGGCCGGGAGACCCCGGTCGAGCTGTCGTTCAACCAGGTCGCCAAGATCTGAGCGGACGGCTCCTGCCCCCGGTCCTCGGGGGTACTGCAACCGGGTCATCGCCCACGGCGTAGGCCCAACCACCACAGAAGGAACACCAGCACATGCCTCCCAAGAGCAAGAAGATCTCCGGCTTCATCAAGCTGCAGATCCAGGCCGGCGCCGCGACGCCCGCCCCGCCCGTCGGCCCCGCCCTCGGTCAGCACGGCGTCAACATCATGGAGTTCGTCAAGGCGTACAACGCTGCGACGGAGTCCCAGCGCGGCAACGTCATCCCCGTCGAGATCACGGTCTACGAGGACCGCTCCTTCACCTTCGTCACCAAGACGCCCCCGGCCGCCGAGCTCATCAAGAAGGCTGCCGGCGTGCCCAAGGGCTCGGGCGAGCCGCACAAGACCAAGGTCGCCAAGCTGTCGGCCGACCAGGTCCGCGAGATCGCCACGATGAAGATGGAGGACCTCAACGCCAACGACGTCGAGCAGGCCATGAAGATCATCGCCGGCACCGCCCGCTCCATGGGCGTCGAGACCGAGCTCAAGTAACACCCCGAACCCCCTCCGGTACGCCGCGCGAGCGGCGTACCGGGGACCGTGGCAGGACCGCGCTGGTCCGCGAGACCACAACTCCACCGCACCACCTGATACAGGAGCAGAAATGAAGCGCAGCAAGGCTTACCGCGAGGCCGCCTCGAGCATCGACAGCTCGAAGGTCTACGCCCCCCTCGAGGCCGTCCGCCTCGCCAAGACCAACGCCAAGGCCAAGTACGACGAGACCGTCGAGGTCGCCATGCGCCTCGGTGTCGACCCCCGCAAGGCCGACCAGATGGTCCGCGGCACCGTCAACCTGCCGCACGGCACGGGCAAGACCGCCCGCGTCCTGGTGTTCGCCAACGGCGACAAGGCCGAGGCCGCCCGTGAGGCCGGCGCCGACCACGTCGGCTCCGACGAGCTGCTCGAGAAGGTCGCCGGTGGCTGGCTCGACTTCGACGCCGTCGTCGCGACGCCGGACATGATGGGCAAGGTCGGTCGCCTCGGCAAGGTCCTCGGCCCGCGTGGTCTCATGCCCAACCCGAAGACCGGCACCGTCACCATGGACACCGCCAAGGCCGTGACCGACATCAAGGGCGGCAAGATCGAGTTCCGCGTCGACAAGCACGCGAACCTCCACTTCATCATCGGCAAGGCCTCGTTCGACGAGAAGTCCCTCGTGGAGAACTACGGCGCCGCCCTCGAGGAGGTCCTGCGCCTCAAGCCGTCGGCGTCCAAGGGCCGCTACATCCTCAAGGCCACGATGACCACGACGATGGGCCCCGGCATCCCGCTCGACCACAGCCGCACCCGCAACCTGCTGGTCGAGGACGAGGCCACCGCCTGACGTCCCCCGCACCGCTCGGAGCCCGTCACCCCCTCGGGGTGGCGGGCTCTTTGCGTGCGCTGGCGGTTATGGTGGACGAGCACGCATTCCGTGATGGACCGGCCCCATGCCACGCGTGCGCACCACCTGCCGCGGCGACGACGCGCCGCGCCACACACCCTGGGGGACGACGCATGAAGACCACCTCGATCGCTGCCGTCGCGCTGGCCGCGGCTCTGGGCCTGAGCGGCTGCGGCAGCTCCGACTCCGGGTCGCCTGCCGCCTCGACCTCGTCGGGCTCCTCGAGCAGCTCGAGCAGCAGCTCCAGCTCCTCGGCACCGTCCCTCAAGGCGGGCGACTCCGTCGACGGGGCCGAGCTGGCGACCCGCATGACCGACGCCATGGTCAAGGCCGGCTCGGGCACCGTCAGCATGGACCTCGGCTCCTCGGGCAGCGCCAAGGGCGAGTTCGCCATGAACGGCGGCAAGATGGAGCAGGACATGACGATGGAGATCCAGGGCCAGACCCTGCGGGTCGTGTCCGCCGGCGGGATCATCTACATGAAGGGCCTGCCGGGCTCGCAGAAGCCGTGGGTGAAGATCGACCCCAAGGGCAACGACCCGATGAGCAAGATGTTCGCGGGGCTCACGGGGGACATGGGTGACCCGCGCCAGCTGGCGAAGGCGCTCAAGGGCTCCAAGGCGACGGTCGTGAGCTCGTCGGCCGACGAGAAGGTCTACGACGTGACCATCGACCCCAACACCCTGCTCGGCTCCAGCGGCCAGACCGCCGCGCCGTCGGCCAAGCCGGTCAAGGCCCGCTACACCCTCGACGCCCAGGACCGCCCGACCAAGATGACCGTCGAGGCCGAGGGGCAGACGATCACCATCGCCTTCTCGGACTGGGGCAAGTCGGTCAAGATCGCGGTGCCGCCGGCCAGCCAGGTCGGCACGTTCCAGATGCCCAGCAGCTGACGGACGGCTGCACCAGGTCCGGCGGCGCGCCGGGCTCCGCGTCACCGCACCGCCCCCTCGGGACCCGAGGGGGCGGTGCGATTTGGTCGGGGCCGGGGTCAGCGCCTACGCTGTGACCTGACCAAAGACCGCTCGGTTGTCGCGTGCCACCGCAAGAGGCAGCACGTGACCGAAGGTCCCACCCGGTGGGCATCCAGCGCAGGCCACGATTCACCCGCAGGACCCGCTCCCGAGCTGGTCCGCGTGCGAGCCCCGTGCCCTGTGCACGGGGCTCTTCCCATGTGGGTCCCTCACTCCGGACGGTCGCACACACGGAAGGGAGGCCACATGGCCAAGGCTGACAAGGCTGCCGCCATCGCCGAGCTGTCGGACAAGTTCCGCACCTCGGGCGCGGCCGTGCTGACCGAGTACCGCGGGCTCTCGGTGAAGCAGATCACCGCCCTGCGCACCTCGCTGCGCGGAAACGCCACCTTCGCCGTCGTGAAGAACACGCTGACCGAGATTGCTGCCAAGGAGGCCGGTGTCACGGCTTTCGACGGCCAGCTCGTCGGGCCGTCCGCCATCGCCTTCGTCGACGGCGACCCGGTCGAGGCTGCCAAGGGCCTGCGTGACTTCGCCAAGGCGAACCCCCTCCTCGTGATCAAGGGCGGCGTCCTCGACGGCAAGGCCCTCACCCCCGAGGAGATCACGAAGCTCGCGGACCTCGAGTCCCGCGAGGTTCTCCTGGCCAAGCTGGCCGGTGCCCTTCAGGCGTCGCTCAGCCAGGCTGTCTACCTCTTCGCCGCGCCGCTGTCGCAGACCGCTCGGGTCGTCGACGCACTGCGTGCCAAGGTCGAGGCCGAGGGTCCGGTGGCCGATGCCGCCGCCCCCGCTGCCGAGGCTGCGGAGACCCCCGCCGAGGCCCCCGCGGCCGAGGCCACCGACGTCGCCGAGGGTGGCGACGAGAGCTGACCCGGTCCGGGGGTGACCCCGACCAGTGCAGCTCGCACCACCAAACCGCCACTCACGGCATACGAAACACACGAAAGGACGCCCATCATGGCGAAGCTCTCCACCGACGAGCTCCTTGAGGCCTTCAAGGAAATGACCCTCATCGAGCTCTCCGAGTTCGTGAAGCAGTTCGAGGACACCTTCAACGTCACCGCTGCTGCCCCCGTGGCCGTTGCCGCGGCCGGCGCCCCGGCTGGCGGCGGCGACGCTGCTGCTGCCGAGGAGCAGGACGAGTTCGACGTCATCCTCGAGGCTGCTGGCGACAAGAAGATCCAGGTCATCAAGGAGGTCCGCGCGCTGACCTCCCTCGGCCTGAAGGAGGCCAAGGACCTCGTGGACGGCGCCCCCAAGCCCGTTCTCGAGAAGGTCGACAAGGCTGCCGCGGACAAGGCCAAGGAGGCCCTCGAGGGCGCCGGGGCCACCGTCACCCTCAAGTGACCTGACGCTTCCCCGCTGCGGCGGGGGAGCACAGCACTTCCGCGAAGGCGGGTCCGACTCCGGTCGGGCCCGCCTTTCGCATGCCCGGACCGGCCGCCCCCTGCCCTGGACCTGCCCGGACTTCTTGCCCGGTCTGCACCGATCGGGCGTGGATCCGCGGTGGTTGAGGTGCTTGCCGGGCAAGAAGTCGGAGGTGGGTCGCGGGGGTGTCGCGGGTGGGGCGCGGGTATGGGGCAGGGCTGGCGCCCGTCCACGCCCCACTGCAGCCCGTGCCCGCCGGACCGTAACCTCCGGCCCCGCCCGTCGTTGAGCCCTGCGAACGGCCGACCGCCCCCTGCGCGTCGGCCCGGCACCACCCCAGGAATCCACGACGAGGTGAGCAGTGGGCGTTGAGATCAAGGTCGAGGGACTGACCAAGCGGTTCGGGTCCCAGGTGATCTGGAACGACGTGACCCTCACGCTCCCCGCCGGCGAGATCTCGGTCATGCTCGGCCCCTCGGGCACGGGCAAGTCGGTGTTCCTCAAGACGCTCGTGGGGCTGCTCAAGCCCGACGCCGGGTCGATCATGATCCAGGGCCGCGACCTGACCAAGCTGCGCGAGCACGACCTCTACGAGATCCGCAAGCTCTTCGGCGTCCTCTTCCAGGACGGCGCGCTGTTCGGCTCGATGAACCTCTACGACAACGTCGCCTTCCCCTTGCGTGAGCACACCCGCAAGAGCGAGTCCGACATCAGGTCGATCGTCATGGAGAAGATGGACCTCGTCGGCCTCTCCGGCGCCGAGTCCAAGCTGCCGGGCGAGATCTCCGGCGGCATGCGCAAGCGCGCCGGCCTGGCGCGAGCCCTGGTCCTCGACCCCGAGATCCTGCTCATCGACGAGCCCGACTCCGGCCTGGACCCGGTGCGCACCTCGTACATCAACCAGCTGTTCATCGACCTCAACGCCCAGATCGACGCGACGTTCCTCATCGTCACGCACGACATCAACTCGACCCGGACCGTCCCGGACAACATCGGCCTGCTCTACCACAAGCACCTGGCGATGTTCGGGCCGCGCGAGATGCTGCTGAGCTCGGAGGAGCCTGTCGTCCGCCAGTTCCTCAACGCCCAGACGATCGGCCCCATCGGCATGTCGGAGGAGAAGGACGCCGACGAGCTGGCCGCCGAGGCGAAGTCGGGGCAGGAGCTGCCCCCGCTGCCCCCCATCCCGCTCCAGCTGGGCACCAGCGACGGCGCCCCGCGCAGAGGCGAGCGGCCGGCGGGGGAGTGGTGCCGTGAGCACGGTGTCACCCCGCCCCCCGGGTCGTTCCAGTCGCACAACGCGGGGGTCCCGGGCGTCCGCGCCGACACCACCCCCACCGACACGACCAGAGCCGACGTCACCCACAGCGACACGGCCCCCACCGACGCCACCCCCACCGGCGACGCGCAGGCGGACTCCGTGGAGGAGCCGGTCTGATGGCCAACCCCGTGACCGCCGCCCTGCGCCAGAGCGGCTCGCTGTTCGCCCTCGTCCTCGACACGCTGCGGGCGATGCCCCGGCGGCCGTTCCAGGCCAAGGAGTTCATCCAGCAGTGCTGGTTCATCGCCTCGGTGACCATCGTGCCGACCGCGCTGGTGTCGATCCCGTTCGGCGCGGTCATCGCCCTCCAGCTCGGCACGCTGACCCGCCAGCTCGGCGCCCAGTCGTTCACCGGGGCCGCCTCGGTGCTGGCGGTCATCCGCGAGGCCTCGCCGATCGTCACGGCCCTGCTCATCGCGGGCGCCGGCGGCTCGGCCATCTGCGCAGACCTCGGCTCCCGCAAGATCCGCGAGGAGATCGACGCCATGGAGGTGCTGGGCATCAGCCCGATCCAGCGCCTGGTCGTCCCCCGCGTCCTCGCCGCCATGGTCGTGGCGCTGCTCCTCAACGGCCTGGTGTCGGTGGTCGGGGTCGCTGGCGGCTACTTCTTCAACGTCATCATCCAGGGCGGCACCCCGGGTGCCTACATCGCGTCGTTCACGGCCCTGGCCCAGCTGGCCGACCTGTGGACCAGCGAGATCAAGGCGGTGATCTTCGGCTTCATCGCCGCGGTCGTCGCCTCGTACAAGGGCCTCACCGCCGGCGGTGGCCCGAAGGGCGTGGGCGACGCCGTGAACCAGAGCGTGGTCATCACGTTCATGTTCCTGTTCGTCGTCAACTTCGTCGCCAGCGCCATCTACTTCCAAGTCGTCCCCCAGAAGATCTGAGGAGGTGTCCCGATGAGCAAGGTCCTCGAGCTCGCCGGCCGACCCGGCCAGGCCCTCGAAAGTCTCGGCGAGCAGATGCGGTTCTACGTCCGCTCCCTCGCGTGGAGCCCGCGCACTCTCCGGCGCTACAAGAAGGAGGTCCTGCGGCTGCTGGCCGAGGTCTCCCTCGGCTCCGGGGCCCTGTCCGTCATCGGCGGGACCGTCGGCGTCATCGCCTTCCTCGCGTTCTTCACCGGCAGCCAGGTCGGGCTGCAGGGGTACTCGTCGCTCAACCAGCTCGGTACCGGAGCCTTCACCGGCTTCGTGTCCGCCTACCTCAACACCCGTGAGATCGCCCCGCTCGTGGCGGGCCTGGCCCTCGCGGCCACCGTGGGCTGCGGCTTCACGGCGCAGCTGGGCGCCATGCGGATCTCCGAGGAGGTCGACGCCCTCGAGGTGATGGGCGTGCCCTCGCTGCCCTACCTCGTGACCACGCGCATGATCGCCGGGTTCGTCGCGGTCGTGCCCCTCTACGTGCTCGGCCTGCTGTCGTCGTACGGCGCGACCCGGTTCATCGTCACCGAGTACTTCGGCCAGTCCAAGGGCACCTACGACCACTACTTCCACCTGTTCCTGCCCCCGGTGGACGTGCTCTTCTCGTTCCTCAAGGTGATGGTCTTCGCCGTCGTCATCATCCTGATCCACTGCTACTACGGCTACAACGCCTCCGGTGGCCCCGCCGGGGTGGGCGTCGCGGTCGGCAAGGCCGTGCGCACGTCCATCGTGGCCATCAACATCGTCGACTTCTTCTTCTCCCTGGCCGTGTGGGGCGCCACGACGACCGTCCGGATCGCGGGATAGCCGATGACCCAGACCCCTGAGCCCACCGAGGCCCCCCAGCCGACCGCCGCCCCCGAGGTGACCACCATCCCGGAGCGGCCCGTGGGGCCTGCCCGCGGGGCGCTCTCCCGCCTCGGCAACAAGGCGTACGGGGTGGGGTTCCTGGTGGTGGTGGCGTTGTTGGTGGGGTTGTCGGTGGCCTCGTTCCAGAAGCGGTTCACGCCGGTG
Organism: Pedococcus ginsenosidimutans; assembly: GCF_039544395.1. NCBI lineage: Bacteria > Bacillati > Actinomycetota > Actinomycetes > Micrococcales > Intrasporangiaceae > Pedococcus > Pedococcus ginsenosidimutans. Next base: position 77,357 of record NZ_BAABLO010000001.1, on the reverse strand, counting down.
GTCGAGGTGACGTTGTTGACCGATCGGATCGGGTCGCAGCTGCAGGTGGCTTCGGATGTGAAGCTGCGGGGGCTGGTGGTGGGTGAGGTCCGTTCGATCGAGGTGACGGGTTCGGGGGCGCGGTTGGGGTTGGCGTTGGACCCGGGGTTGGTGTCGATGGTGCCGGGGAACGTGTCGGCGCGGTTGTTGCCCAAGACGTTGTTCGGGGAGCGGTTCGTGGATCTGGTGGCGCCGGTGGTGTCGTCGGGGCCGATCCGGGCGGGGGCGGTGATCGGGCAGGACCGCTCGAGTGTGGCGATCGAGCTGGAGAAGGTGTTCGCGGACCTGTTGCCGTTGTTGCGGTCGGTGCGGCCGGAGAAGTTGTCGGCGACGTTGAACGCGTTGGCGTCGGCGTTGGAGGGTCGGGGGACCCGGTTGGGTCAGAACCTGGTGTTGGTGGATTCGTACTTCAAGGAGCTGAACCCGCGGTTGCCGACGATCCGGGCGGACATCAGTGGGTTGGCGGACCTGGCGAGCACGTATGCGGTGGCGGCGCCGGATCTGGTGGCGGCGGCGTCGGCGTTGGTGACGACGAACACGACGTTGGTGACCAAGCGGGATGACCTGGCGGGGTTCTTGGCGGGGACGGCGGGGTTCGCGAACCAGGCGGCGGACTTCTTGTCTGCTGATGGTGAGCGGGTGATCCGGGTGGGTCAGGTGCAGCGGCCGACGTTGGCGGTGTTCGCGAGGTATGCGCCGGAGTATCCGTGCATGGCGGCGGCGTTGACGAACTGGGTGCCGCGGATCGATGAGGCGTTCCGGTCGGAGCAGTTCCACATCACGGTCGAGGTCGCTCCGCAGCGGCCGGGGTACCGGCCGGGGGAGGAACCCCGCTGGGGCGAGAGCCGTGGACCCACCTGCTACGGCCTCCCCGACTCGTACGGCAGCCAGGCCCACCCCCGCAAGGGCATCCACTTCGACGACGGCACCGCAGCGAGCGGGTCGAGCGCGAGCAGCGCACTTCCCGCCGCCTTCACCGGAACCTCCGGCCTCGCGATCGGCACCGCCGACTCGGGCCTCGCCGGCACCGAGCAGGAGCAGCACGTGGTCGCCGCCCTGCTGTCCGAGGACGGGTCGGCGAAGCCCTCGGCCATCACCACGCTCCTCGCCGGACCCATGCTGCGTGGAACGGTGGTGAGCCAGCAGTGAACATCACCCCACCACGTTCTCTGCTCCTTCGTCGCTCCGACACCTGGCGAGGACCCCGATGAGCACCCGTTCCAGCCTCGTGAAGTTCCTCGTCTTCGTCGCCGCGACGTTGCTGGCCACCGGCACCCTCGCCGCGACCATCGCCAACATCCAGTTCGGCGACAAGGCCACCTACACCGCCGTGTTCGACGACGTCACCGGCCTCGCCAACGGCCAGGAGGTGCGCATCGCGGGTGTCCGCGTCGGCGAGGTGACGGGCATCAAGGTGGCTCGCGACCGGGTGCACGCCGACGTGCAGTTCAAGGTGCTCAAGACCAGCGTGCTGACCCAGGGGACGACGGCCACCATCAAGTACCGCAACCTCGTCGGCGAGCGCTACATCGCCCTCACCCAGGAGGTCGGTGCCGCCACCCCGCTGCGGGACGGCGCGACCATCGGGCTCGCGCACACCCGGTCCGCCCTCGACCTCACGGTCCTGTTCAACGGCTTCAAGCCGCTCTTCGCGGCGCTGTCGCCCAAGGACGTCAACGAGCTGTCGGGCAACATCATCAGCGTCCTGCAGGGGGAGGGCGGCAACATCAACTCCCTGCTGGCCAAGACCGCGTCCCTGACGTCCACGCTGGCGGACCGTGACGAGGTCATCGGCCGCACCATCAGCAACCTCAACACCGTCCTCGGCACGGTCGACGAGCACGACGCCGCCCTGAAGCAGCTCATCGACCAGCTGCAGCGGTTCGTCTCCGGGCTCGCCGCCGACCGCGAGACCATCGGTGCCTCGCTGACCAACATCAACTCGCTCACCGCGCAGACGGCCGATTTGCTCCAGGTGACCAGGCCGTCCATCAAGACCGACATCAGCAACCTGCGACAGCTCGGCGCGAGCCTCAACAAGCCGTCCAACACGGCGACGTTCGAGAAGTTCCTGTCCACGTCGCCCGGCAAGATCTCGACCATCACCCGGACCGCCACCTACGGCTCGTGGTTCAACTTCTACCTCTGCGACTTCAGCGGCACGATCAAGCTGCCCGCCGGTCCGCCGGTGAAGCTGGGCAAGCCCGGTGGCCTCAGCGCGGCGAGGTGCTCCTGATGGCCATCCCGTTCCGTGAGCGCAACCCGGTGCCCATCGGTGCCGCAGGCCTGCTCGTCATCGCCCTCCTGCTGGTCCTGGCGTTCAACATCCAGAGCATCCCGTTCATCGGGGGAGGCGACCACTACCGGGCCGCCTTCAGCGAGGCCGGTGGGCTGCTCAAGGGCGACGACGTCCGCATCGCCGGGGTCAAGGTCGGCAAGGTCGACGCCGTCGACCTCGCGGGCGACCACGTCGTGGTCGACTTCAAGGTCACCGAGCCGGCCGCCTTCGGCACGACCACGGGAGCCTCGGTCCGGATGAAGACCCTCCTGGGCCAGAAGTACCTCGCCCTCGAACCCGGCGGCCCCGGCCAGCTCAAGGAGGGCAGCGAGATCCCGCTGGACCGCACCGTGTCCTCCTACGACATCGTCAACGCCTTCAGCGACCTCGCGACGACGACGGAGCGCATCGACACCGGCCAGCTCGCCAAGTCGCTGACCACCCTCGCGACCGAGTTCAAGGACAGCCCTCAGGACGTCCGGGCGGCCCTCGACGGACTGAGCCGACTGTCGCGCACGATCGCCTCCCGAGACGCCGAGCTCAAGCGACTGCTCGCCTCCGCCAACAGCGTCTCCGGCACGGTGGCGCAGCGCAACAAGGCGGTCGAGTCGATCATCAAGGACGCCGACCTGCTCCTGGTCGAGCTCGACAAGCGGCGTGAGGACATCCACACGCTGTTCGTCAACACCTCGCGGATGGCCCAGCAGATCACCGGCCTCGTCCGCGACAACCGCGCCGAGCTCAAGCCGGCCCTCGACCAGCTCACCAAGGTGCTGGCCGTCCTGCAGAAGCACGAGCAGGACCTCAACGACACGATCGCTGCCATGGCGCCGTTCACCCGCCTGTTCGCCAACGTCCTGGGCAACGGCCGCTGGTTCGACACCTACATCCAGAACCTCACCACGCCCGTCGACCTGGGAGGCAACTGATGGTGCGCCGCCCCTCGCTCCCGCGCCTGCCGCACGTGGGCCTCATCCCCAAGCTGGTCGCGGCCCTGACCGTGGTGGCCCTGGCCGCCGGCGCCTACGCGTTCTGGCCGCGGCACGAAAGCGTGCGCGTGACCGGTGAGTTCACCCGCGCGGTCGGGCTCTTCCCGGGGTCCGACGTCCGGATCCTCGGCGTCAAGGTCGGCAAGGTCGCCGAGGTCACCCCCAAGGGCGACAAGGTCGAGGTGGTCTTCGAGTACGACCGCAAGTACAAGGTGCCCGCCGACGCCAAGGCTGCCGTCGTGGCGCCGTCGCTGGTGAGCGACCGCTACGTCCAGCTGTTCCCTGCCTACACCGGCGGCCCGGTCATGAAGGACCACGCCCAGATCGGGCTCGACCGCACCGCGGTGCCGGTCGAGCTGGACCGCATCTCCTCGAGCCTGGACGACCTGCTCGTGGCCCTCGGGCCGACGGGGGCCAACAAGGACGGCGCCTTCGCGCAGGCGCTCGACACCGGCGCCAAGAACCTCGACGGCCAGGGCCAGAAGCTGCACGACACCAACCGTGACCTCAGCAAGGCCCTCGAGACCCTCTCGGGTGGGCGCAACGACCTGTTCGGGACGGTGAAGAACCTGCAGACGTTCACGACGATGCTCGCCACGAACGACCAGCAGGTACGCCGCCTCAACGGCGACCTTGCGAGCGTCTCGACCCAGCTCGACGCCGAGCGCGACGACCTGGCGGCGGCCCTGAAGAACCTCGCCGTCGCCCTCAGCGAGGTCAGCTCCTTCGTCCACGACAACCGGGCGGGCCTCACCACCAACCTGCACCAGCTCGCCTCGGTGACCGGCACGGTGGCCAAGCAGCGCGACGCCCTCGCGGAGACGCTGACCAACGCGCCCGTGGCCATCAGCAACCTGCAGAACGCCTACAACCCGGCCACGGGCACCCTGGACACCCGCGCCAACGTCAACGAGAACCTCAAGCTGCAGACGCTGCTGTGCAACCTCATCACCGCCAGTGGACAGCCCGCCAGCGTGTGCAAGACCGTCAGCGGCGTGCTCAAGCCGGTCACCGACCTGCTCGACACGCTCAAGGGCGCGGGCGTCAAGCTGCCGCTGGACCTGCTCAGCGCCATACCGAGGTCGCAGGGCGGCACCGGTCCCGAGGCCGGCGCGGCCACGGGCACCACTGACTCGTCCACCGTGCAGGTGCGCGGGGCCGACCCCACCCTCGGTGGGCTGCTGGAGGGAGGGCGATGAGCATGGGACCCGCGCGTACCTTCGGGACCGGCGCCACGAGCCACGCAGGGGTACGGCGCTCCCGCCTCGCCGTCGCCGGCCTCGCCGCCGCAGCGGTGCTGGTCACCAGCGGCTGTCAGGGCGCGTTCGACCTGCCCCTTCCCGGGGGCGCAGCCGAGCACGGCGACATCATCCGGGTCACGGCCGAGTTCGCCGACGTCCTCGACCTCGTGCCGCAGTCCTCCGTCAAGGTCGACCAGGTCACCGTCGGGTCGGTGGAGAAGATCGAGCTCAACGGCTGGACGGCCCGGGTGACCCTGCGGCTGCCCCGTGACGTGAAGCTGCCCGACAACGCGGTCGCCGAGCTCAAGCAGACCTCGCTGCTCGGGGAGAAGTACGTCGAGCTGGGGCCCCCGCCCACCGGCACCCCGGAGGGCCGGCTCGGCGACGGCGACAACATCCCGCTCGACCGCACCGGCCGCAACCCCGAGGTCGAGGAGGTCCTCAGCGCGATGTCGCTGCTCCTCAACGGGGGAGGGGTCGCGCAGCTCAAGACGATCGAGACCGAGCTCAACAACGCCCTGAGCGGCAACCAGACCCAGATCAGGGACCTCATCAAGCAGCTCGACACGTTCGTGGGGGGCCTGGACCAGCAGAAGTCGGAGATCGTCCGCGCCATCGACAACATCGACAAGCTCGCCGCCAGGCTGGCCGCGCAGAAGGACGACATCGCGCGGGCGGTGGAGGCCCTCCCGGGCGGCCTGAAGGTCCTCGCCGACCAGCGCAAGCAGCTCGTCCAGATGCTCGCGGCCCTCAGTCGCCTGGGCGCAGTCGGCACCGACGTCATCCGGCAGAGCAAGGACGACACGGCGGCCAACCTCAAGGCGCTGGCACCGATCCTCGCCCAGCTGACCAAGGCGGGGGACGACCTCCCGAAGTCCCTCCAGCTGCTGCTGACCTACCCCTTCCCGGACAGCGCGACGGGGGCGATCAAGGGCGACTACACCAACCTCTCGGCCGACATCGACCTCAACCTGGTCAACCTCGCCGGCAACCTCGGGCTCCCCACGGCACCTCCCACCGGCCTGCCGACCGGGCTCCCGACCGGTCTGCCCACGGGCCCCCTGCCCTCGGTCCCGCTCCCCACGGGCGGGTTGCCGGGACTTCCCGGTCTCCCTGGCACCAGCTCCACCTCCTCCGGGTCGTCCACCACCTGCACCGGCCTGCTCTGCCCCCTGGGTTCGTCCCAGCAGTCCTCCCAGCAGTCGGGGAGCTCCGCGCAGACCTCCGGCTCGGACGGCTCGTGGCGCTCGCTCTACGGAGGTGGCTCATGATCCGCCGCTCGGTGAAGGTGCAGCTCTTCGCCTTCATGCTCATCACGCTGCTCACGGTCTCGGTGCTCTCGGCCCGCTACGTCGGGCTCTACGACCGGGTGGTGGGCGGCCAGTACCGCGTCTCGGCGGACTTCGCGCAGTCCGGCGGCATCTTCGTCGGCTCCGAGGTGACCTACCGGGGCGTCACCGTGGGGCGGGTCGACCGCCTCAGCCTCTCCAAGGACGGCGTCGTGGTGGAGGCCAAGATCAAGCGCGGGGTGAAGATCCCGAAGGACACCAAGGTCGTGGTGGAGAACCGCTCGGCCGTGGGGGAGCAGTACCTCGACTTCCAGCCGCGCAGCGACCGCGGGCCGGACCTCGCCGACGGCGCACGCATCCCGCGGCGGGACACGGGCTACCCGTTGCGGGTCGACACCCTGCTGCTCGACCTCGACCAGACCGTCAACTCGGTCGACCGGAAGGACCTGTCCACCGTGGTCGACGAGCTCGGCACCGGGTTCGCCGACGGTGGCCAGGACCTCCAGCGCCTCATCGACAGCGGCGACGCGCTCACCAAGGCGGCCACCGAGGCCCTGCCACAGACCGAGAAGCTGATCGACGACGGCCGCATCGTCCTCGACACCCAGCGCGACACCTCGGGGCAGATCAAGGTCTTCGCCAAGAACTTCAAGGAGCTGTCGCAGACCCTGAAGTCCTCCGACGGCGACCTGCGGCTCGTGCTCGACCGCGGGGCCGTCGCCTCGGGGGAGCTCGAGGCCCTCATCCGCGACAACAAGGGCAACCTTGCCGCCCTCCTGGCCAACCTCATCACCATCGGCCAGGTCACCACGTCGCACGTGGACGGCATCCAGCAGCTGCTCGTGACCTACCCCGACGTCGTGGCCGGTGGCTACACGGTGGTCCCGGGCGACGGGACGGCCCACTTCGGTCTGGCCCTGGCCCAGGACCCGCCGGTCTGCACGCAGGGGTACGGCGGCACCAAGCGGACCGACCCGAAGACGACCACCAACCTCCCCCCGGTCAACACCTCCGCCCGCTGCACGGCGCCCCGCGGGTCGGGGACCACCGTCCGCGGCGCGCAGAACGCCCCGGGGCCGTCGTCGGGTTCGAGCACGAACTCGACCCTGCCGCTGGCTTTCGGCGACCAGCCCGTATCCCCGGGCATGGCTGCGTCGTTGGGCATGACAACGCCACAGGTGTCGGTCCCCGTGCTCCCGTCGGGAGGTGACGGCAGCGATCCCTCGTGGTTGTGGATCATGAAGGAGGCTGCTCGATGAGCACGATCACCACCCACGCCGGGCGGGCGGTGACGGCCGGCAGCGCCCCCGAGGGCGCCCCTGCCGACACGACACGGCACCAGCGCGAGGACGCCTCGCCCGACGCGTCGACCCCTGCAAGGGTCGGCGTCGCGCGGATCACCCCCCGCCTCGTGTGGGCGCTGGTGGTGCTCGCCCTCGCCGCCTCGGTCGCCCTCGGGGCGACCCGTGGGCGCAACTGGTACTCGGCCCGCCAGACGGAGCAGGCCCACAGCGCCGCCGTGGCCGCGGCGAAGCAGCTGGCGGTCAACTTCGTCACCGTGGACTACACCCGCGTCGACGCGGACACGGCCCGCGTCCGGGCCGGGGCCACGGGGCAGTTCCTCAAGAGCTACTCGACCTCGGTCGAGGAGCTCAAGAAGGTGCTCGTCGCCAACAAGACCGTCTCCACCGTCCAGCGCACCGAGGCAGCCCTGGTGTCGGGCGACCGTGACTCGGCTGTCGCCCTGGTGGGCGTCGTGGCCCCCACGAAGAACACCGCCGTCCCGGCGGGGGAGACCAAGACCTACCGGATGCGGCTTGAGCTGCGCCGGGTCGGCCAGGCATGGAAGGTGGAGAACCTTGAGTTCGTCGGCTGAGACCCCCCGTCCCCGCCCCAGGGTCGCCGGTCACCGCGCCCGGGCCCGTGCCACCGAGGCCACCACCGGCTCGGTTCGATCGACCGCCCCCACCGTCGAGCCCACGGTCGAGCCCGCCACCAGCGCCGCCCCGCTGGCCACGCCCGGGGCTGGGACCCGCCGCAGCCGGTTCCGGCGCCCGGCCGCACGGCCCGGTACCCAGCCCGCAGGCGAGGTCGGCGCGCCGGCCGTCGCGGCCGACGCGTCGCCCGCCCGGGCCGGCCACCGCCGCTGGGCCGTCCCGCTGGTCGCGCTCGTGGCCAGCCTCGCGCTGCTCGGCACCGTCCTCGGCGTGAGCCTCCGCGACACGGGGGAGGAGGCCGCGGTGGAGCGCGCAGCCTCCAGCCAGGCCCGCACCTCGATCGAGCAGATGCTCAGCTACAACTACAAGACCATCGACGCGCAGTCGGCGCAGATCGAGGGACTGCTGACGGGCGCGTTCAAGGGTGAGTTCACCACCGCCATGGACAAGCAGATCAAGCCGCTCGCCGTGAAGAACCAGACGGTGGTGCAGGCGCGGGTCTCCGACATCGGGGTCATGAGCTCCACGCCGACCACCGTGAAGGTGATGGCCTTCGTCAACCAGGCGCGGGTCGGCAGCGACCAGAAGGACCCCGTCGTCGACCAGAACCGGGTCCTCGCGACGATGTCCAAGGTCGGCAACCGGTGGCTCATCAGCCGGGTCGACGCGTTCTGACAGTCCACCCGAACCCTTGCTGACCTGCGGCGACGTCCCCCCGGGGGCGTCGCCGCAGCCGTCCGCCCCCACCGTTCGGCCCCCTCCCCGTGTGGCGCCCTTGACGTGCGGGCGTGGGCGCGTCATCCTCGTCTGCGTCGCACCCGCCCCTTGTGGGGGCGAGACCCCCGTCAAGGCGAAGGATCTTCCCGCTGGACACGGTTGGACGAGGCTGCCCTCTTACTGTATGCTCATCCTTTGCGCTGCCCTCTTTCGTCGACCCCGCCCCGGACACCAGCCCTTCGTCGTGCCCTCCGGCACGAATTCGTGGCCAGGACCGAGACGGAGCCGTGATGGCGGCTGGCGCCAATTCGGTTTCGAACCATCAGTTTTAAGACAGGCCCGTGGAAGGACCCCTCCTTGGCTGCCTCGCGCAACGCGACTCAGACTGTGTCCACCGCACGGACGGCTTCCGGCCGTCTGTCGTTCGCGAAGATCCGCGAACCCCTCGAGGTCCCCGACCTCCTGGCGCTGCAAACGGAAAGCTTCGACTGGCTGCTCGGTAACGAGCGCTGGCAGGCCCGTGTCGCAGAGGCCAAGGCCGCAGGCCGTGGGGATGTGCCGGATCGCTCCGGCCTCGAGGAGATCTTCGAGGAAATCTCACCGATCGAGGACTTCAGCGGCTCCATGTCGCTGTCGTTCCGCGACCACCGCTTCGAAGAGGTCAAGTACTCCATCGAGGACTGCAAGGAGCGCGACCAGACCTACTCCGCGCCCCTGTTCGTCACCGCGGAGTTCATGAACACCACGACGGGCGAGATCAAGAGCCAGACCGTGTTCATGGGCGACTTCCCGCTCATGACCGAGCGTGGCACCTTCGTCATCAACGGCACCGAGCGTGTCGTCGTCTCCCAGCTCGTCCGCAGCCCGGGTGTCTACTTCGAGCGCACGCCCGACAAGACCTCCGACAAGGACGTCTACACCGCCAAGGTCATCCCGAGCCGCGGCGCCTGGCTGGAGTTCGAGATCGACAAGCGCGACATGGTCGGCGTCCGCGTCGACCGCAAGCGCAAGCAGTCGGTCACGGTCCTGCTCAAGGCCCTCGGCATGTCCGAGGCCGACATCCTCGAGGAGTTCGGCGACTACGAGTCGATGCGCCTCACCCTGGAGAAGGACCACACGGCCGGCCAGGACGACGCGCTGCTCGACATCTACCGCAAGCTGCGCCCGGGCGAACCGCCGACCCGTGAGGCCGCCCAGACCCTCCTGGACAACCTCTACTTCAACCCCAAGCGCTACGACCTCGCCAAGGTCGGCCGTTACAAGATCGACCGCAAGCTCGGCGTCACCGCCGAGCTGGGCGACTCGGTCCTGTCGGTCGACGACGTGGTGGCCACGATCAAGTACATCGTCGCCCTGCACGCCGGTGAGACCACGCTCAAGGGCAAGAACGGCGAGGACGTCCCCGTCGAGGTCGACGACATCGACCACTTCGGCAACCGTCGCCTGCGCAACGTCGGCGAGCTCATCCAGAACCAGGTCCGCACCGGCCTGTCCCGCATGGAGCGCGTCGTCCGCGAGCGCATGACCACGCAGGACGTCGAGGCGATCACCCCGCAGACCCTGATCAACATCCGCCCCGTGGTGGCCTCGATCAAGGAGTTCTTCGGCACCTCCCAGCTGTCGCAGTTCATGGACCAGAACAACCCGCTCGCGGGCCTGACGCACAAGCGGCGTCTGTCGGCCCTCGGCCCGGGCGGTCTCTCCCGCGACCGCGCCGGCATGGAGGTCCGTGACGTCCACCCGTCGCACTACGGCCGCATGTGCCCCATCGAGACCCCGGAAGGCCCGAACATCGGCCTCATCGGCTCGCTGGCGTCCTACGGGCGGATCAACGCGTTCGGCTTCATCGAGACCCCCTACCGCAAGGTGGTCAAGGGCCAGGTCACGGACGAGATCCACTACCTGTCCGCCGACGAGGAGGACCGGCACGTCATCGCGCAGGCCAACGCCGTCATCGACGCCGAGGGCAACTTCACCGACGAGCGCGTCCTGGTCCGCACCAAGGGCGGCGAGGTCGACTACATCCCCGGTGAGGACGTCGACTTCATGGACGTCTCCGCCCGCCAGATGGTGTCGGCCGCGACCGCGCTGATCCCGTTCCTCGAGCACGACGACGCCAACCGTGCGCTCATGGGCTCCAACATGCAGCGCCAGGCGGTGCCGCTGGTCAAGTCCGAGGCGCCGCTGGTCGGCACCGGCATGGAGTACCGCGCCGCGCTCGACTCGGGCGACGTCGTCCGGGCCGAGGCCGCCGGTGTGGTCACCGAGGTCTCCGCCGACCTCGTCACCGTCGCCGGTGACGACGGTGCGACCCGCACCTACCGGATCGCCAAGTTCGCGCGCTCCAACCAGGGCACGTCCTACAACCAGGTCGTCGTCGTCAACGAGGGCGACCGGGTCGAGGCCGGCGGCGTCATCGCCGACGGTCCCGCGACCGACGGTGGCGAGATGGCGCTCGGGCGCAACCTGCTCGTGGCGTTCATGCCGTGGGAGGGCCACAACTACGAGGACGCGATCATCCTCAGCCAGCGCCTGGTGCAGGACGACGTCCTCTCCTCGATCCACATCGAGGAGCACGAGGTCGACGCCCGTGACACCAAGCTCGGGCCGGAGGAGATCACCCGGGACATCCCGAACGTCTCCGAGGAGGTCCTGGCCGACCTCGACGAGCGCGGCATCATCCGCATCGGTGCCGAGGTCCGCGATGGTGACCTGCTCGTCGGCAAGGTCACGCCCAAGGGCGAGACCGAGCTGACGCCGGAGGAGCGCCTGCTGCGCGCCATCTTCGGTGAGAAGGCCCGCGAGGTCCGCGACACGTCCCTCAAGGTGCCCCACGGCGAGACCGGCACGGTCATCGGCGTGAAGGTGTTCGACAAGGACGAGGGCGACGACCTGCCCCCGGGTGTCAACCAGCTCGTGCGCGTCTACGTCGCCAACAAGCGCAAGATCACCGATGGTGACAAGCTCGCCGGCCGTCACGGCAACAAGGGCGTCATCTCCAAGATCCTGCCCGTGGAGGACATGCCGTTCCTCGAGGACGGCACCCCCGTGGACGTCGTGCTCAACCCGCTCGGTGTGCCCGGTCGTATGAACGTCGGCCAGATCCTCGAGCTGCACCTCGGCTGGGCTGCCAGCCGCGGCTGGGAGATCGCGGGCAACCCGGACTGGGCCAAGCTCATCCCCGAGGACGCGCGCTCGGCCCCGGCCGGCACGCGTGTCGCCTCGCCGGTGTTCGACGGTGTGCGCGAGGACGAGATCGTCGGTCTGCTCGACTCGACGACCAAGACCCGTGACGACGTCCGCCTCATCGACGGCTCCGGCAAGTCCCGGCTCTTCGACGGCCGCTCCGGCGAGCCGTTCCCCGAGCCGGTCTCCGTGGGCTACATGTACATCCTCAAGCTGCACCACCTCGTGGACGACAAGATCCACGCCCGCAGCACCGGCCCGTACTCGATGATCACGCAGCAGCCGCTGGGTGGTAAGGCGCAGTTCGGTGGCCAGCGCTTCGGTGAGATGGAGGTGTGGGCCCTCGAGGCCTACGGCGCGGCCTACGCGCTGCAGGAGCTCCTGACGATCAAGTCCGACGACGTGCAGGGTCGCGTCAAGGTCTACGAGGCCATCGTCAAGGGCGACAACATCCCCGAGCCCGGCATCCCCGAGTCCTTCAAGGTGCTCATCAAGGAGATGCAGTCGCTCTGCCTGAACGTCGAGGTGCTCAGCAGCGACGGCACCTCGATCGAGCTGAAGGAGTCCGACGAGGACGTCTTCCGCGCGGCGGAGGAGCTCGGAATCGACCTGTCCCGGCGCGAGCCCAGTTCGGTCGAAGAGGTCTAAGGCGTCGGTGTGCCGCGCAGCACCCAGGTGACCGCGCGGCACACCGCCCCTCCTCCCGACCCACCCCAGACTTAACAAGAGACACGAGAGAAGGAACCACGTGCTCGACGTCAACTTCTTTGACGAACTGCGCATCGGCCTGGCCACTGCTGACGACATCCGTCAGTGGAGCCACGGTGAGGTGAAGAAGCCCGAGACGATCAACTACCGCACGCTCAAGCCCGAGAAGGAGGGCCTGTTCTGCGAGCGCATCTTCGGCCCCACCCGGGACTGGGAGTGCAACTGCGGCAAGTACAAGCGGGTGCGCTTCAAGGGCATCATCTGCGAGCGCTGTGGTGTCGAGGTCACTCGCGCCAAGGTGCGTCGTGAGCGGATGGGCCACATCGAGCTCGCCGCCCCCGTCACCCACATCTGGTACTTCAAGGGCGTCCCGTCGCGCCTGGGCTACCTGCTCGACCTCGCCCCGAAGGACCTCGAGAAGGTCATCTACTTCGCGGCGTACATGATCACGTCCGTCGACGACGAGCAGCGCCACAAGGACCTGCCGTCGCTCGAGGCCCAGATCGAGGTCGAGAAGAAGGAGTTCGAGAACCGTCGCGACTCCGAGATCGAGGCTCGCGCCAAGCGTCTCGAGTCCGACATCGCCGAGCTCGAGGCCGAGGGTGCCAAGGCCGACGCGCGCCGCAAGGTCCGCGAGTCCGCCGAGCGCGAGATGAACCAGATCCGCAAGCGCGCCGACCAGCAGATCGAGCGCATCGACCAGGTCTGGGACCGCTTCAAGAACCTCAAGGTCCAGGACCTCGAGGGCGACGAGATCCTCTACCGCGAGATGCGCGACCGCTTCGGCCTCTACTTCGAGGGCGGCATGGGCGCGGCGGCGATCCAGAAGCGCCTGCAGGACTTCGACCTCGAGGCCGAGGCCGAGCTGCTGCGCGAGATCATCGCCACCGGCAAGGGCCAGAAGAAGACCCGCGCCCTGAAGCGGCTCAAGGTCGTCACGGCCTTCCAGGCCACGACCAACAAGCCGGCCGGCATGGTGCTCGACGCCGTCCCGGTCATCCCGCCGGACCTGCGCCCCATGGTGCAGCTCGACGGTGGCCGCTTCGCGACCTCGGACCTCAACGACCTCTACCGTCGTGTGATCAACCGCAACAACCGGCTCAAGCGCCTGCTCGACCTCGGTGCGCCGGAGATCATCGTCAACAACGAGAAGCGCATGCTCCAGGAGGCTGTCGACAGCCTCTTCGACAACGGCCGTCGTGGTCGCCCGGTCACGGGCCCCGGCAACCGTCCGCTCAAGTCGCTGTCCGACATGCTCAAGGGCAAGCAGGGCCGGTTCCGCCAGAACCTGCTCGGCAAGCGCGTCGACTACTCCGGCCGCTCGGTCATCGTCGTCGGCCCGCAGCTCAAGCTGCACCAGTGCGGCCTGCCCAAGCAGATGGCGCTGGAGCTCTTCAAGCCGTTCGTGATGAAGCGCCTGGTCGACCTCGACCACGCGCAGAACATCAAGTCGGCCAAGCGCATGGTCGAGCGTGCCCGTCCGGTCGTGTGGGACGTCCTCGAAGAGGTCATCACCGAGCACCCCGTGCTGCTCAACCGCGCACCCACGCTGCACCGCCTCGGCATCCAGGCCTTCGAGCCCCAGCTGGTCGAGGGCAAGGCCATCCAGATCCACCCGCTCGTCTGCTCGGCCTTCAACGCCGACTTCGACGGTGACCAGATGGCCGTCCACGTGCCGCTGAGCACCGAGGCGCAGGCCGAGGCCCGCATCCTCATGCTCTCGAGCAACAACATCCTCAAGCCGGCCGACGGCCGCCCCGTGACCATGCCCACCCAGGACATGATCATCGGCCTGTTCCACCTCACCTCCGAGGTGGAGGACGGTCGGGGCACCGGTCGGGCGTTCTCCTCGGTCGCCGAGGCCCGCATGGCCTTCGACGCCGGCAAGCTCGAGCTGGGCAGCAAGATCAAGATCCGCCTGCTCGACGTCGTCCCGATCCCCGGCACCGAGCTGCCCGAGGGTGTCGAGGCCAACGAGCTGGGCCAGGTGCCCTCGCTCACCCTCGAGACCACGCTGGGCCGCGCGCTGTTCAACCAGACGCTGCCGGTGGACTACCCGTTCGTCGACGCCCCCGTCGACAAGAAGCGGCTGTCCACGATCGTCAACGACCTGGCCGAGCGCTACAGCAAGGTCCAGGTCGCGGCGAGCCTCGACGCGCTCAAGGAGTACGGCTTCCACTGGGCGACCCGCTCGGGCACCACGGTCGCCATCTCCGACGTCGTGACCCCGCCGCGCAAGCTCGAGATCCTCGAGGGCTACGAGACCAAGGCCACCAAGGTCCAGGTCCAGTACGAGCGCGGTCTGATCACCGACGACGAGCGTCGCCAGGAGCTCATCGAGATCTGGACCCAGGCCACCAACGAGGTCGCCAAGGAGATGGAGGCCAACCTCCCGAAGACCAACACCATCTACAAGATGGTGTCCTCGGGTGCGCGTGGTAACTGGATGCAGCTGCGTCAGATCGCCGGTATGCGTGGTCTGGTGTCCAACCCGAAGGGCGACATCATCCCGCGTCCGATCCGCGCGAACTTCCGCGAGGGTCTGTCGGTGCTCGAGTTCTTCATCTCCACGCACGGTTCGCGTAAGGGTCTTGCCGACACCGCGCTGCGCACCGCCGACTCGGGTTACCTGACCCGTCGTCTGGTGGACGTGTCGCAGGACGTCATCATCCGCGAGGACGACTGCGGCACCGACCGCGGCCTGACCATGCCGATCGCGCAGAAGAACGCGGCCGGCGCGCTGGTCGAGCACGACGACGTGGAGACCTCGGTCTACGCCCGCACGCTCGCCGCCGACGTCGAGAAGGACGGTTCCGTCCTCGCCGTGGCCGGCATCGACCTCGGTGACGTGGTCATCGACGCCCTCGTCGCCGCCGGCGTCGAGGAGGTCAAGGTCCGCTCGGTGCTCACCTGTGAGTCCCACGTCGGCACCTGCGCCGCCTGCTACGGCCGCTCGCTGGCCACCGGCAAGCTCGTCGACATCGGTGAGGCGGTCGGCATCATCGCCGCCCAGTCCATCGGTGAGCCCGGCACCCAGCTGACGATGCGTACCTTCCACACCGGTGGTGTGGCCGGTGACGACATCACCCAGGGTCTGCCGCGTGTCGTCGAGCTCTTCGAGGCCCGTACCCCGAAGGGTGTCTCCCCGATCGCCGAGGCCTCCGGCCGCGTCACGATCGAGGACACGGACAAGACGCGTCGCCTCATGCTGACCCCGGACGACGGCTCCGAGGAGCACGCCTACCCGGTGAGCAAGCGTGCGCGCCTGCTCGTGCAGGACGGCGAGCACGTCGAGGTCGGCCACCAGCTCACGGTCGGCTCCATCGACCCGAAGCAGGTGCTGCGCATCCTCGGCCCGCGTGCGGTCCAGATGCACCTGGTCGACGAGGTCCAGCACGTCTACCGCCAGCAGGGTGTGTCGATCCACGACAAGCACATCGAGGTCATCGTGCGGCAGATGCTGCGCCGGATCACGATCATCGAGTCCGGTGACGCCGACCTGCTGCCCGGTGAGCTGGCCGAGCGTGGCCGCTTCGAGAACGAGAACCGTCGCGTCGTGGCCGAGAACGGCCGCCCCGCGTCGGGACGTCCCGAGCTCATGGGCATCACCAAGGCCTCGCTCGCGACCGACTCGTGGCTGTCGGCCGCCTCCTTCCAGGAGACGACCCGCGTGCTCACCGAGGCTGCGATGAACGCCAAGTCGGACCCGCTGCTGGGTCTGAAGGAGAACGTCATCCTCGGAAAGCTCATCCCGGCCGGCACCGGCCTGCCGCGCTACCGAAACATCAAGGTCGAGGCCACGGAAGAGGCCAAGGCGGCGATGTACTCGATGCCGAGCTACGAGTACGACTACCCGGTCTTCGGGCCCGGTTCCGGCGAGGCCATCCGCCTCGACGACGCCGAGCTCGGGCTCGACTGACGACTCGCTCGCACAGCACGACCCGAGGGGGTCGGCCCGGTTCGCCGGGCCGGCCCCCTCGGGCGTCAGCGGGTGGGGGAGGGGTCCCGCACCGATTTGGTCGGGTACCACGCAGGCGGTATCTTTGAACACTGTGTCTGAGGGCCAACCCTCGGGCATGCCCGCTGGAGCCGCCGCCGTCTCAGGCAGCCGGGCCAGCACACCTCTCGCCGGGCAACCCACGACCCATCCGCATGGATGGCGCGTGGGGAGTGCAGGGGGGAGCGCCGAGCACGACACACCCGAGTGCGGGGGTCGGGCAGAGCGACCACACCAAGGAGTGCCGTAGGGCGAGAGCCCGAAGGTGCAGAACATCAACTACGTACGGAGAACAGGTTGCCTACGATCAACCAGCTTGTGCGCAAGGGGCGCCAGGACAAGGTCACCAAGACCAAGACTCCTGCCCTCAAGGGCTCGCCCCAGCGCCGTGGCGTGTGCACGCGTGTGTACACCACCACCCCCAAGAAGCCGAACTCTGCCCTGCGCAAGGTCGCCCGTGTGCGCCTCACCAGCGGCATCGAGGTCACGGCCTACATCCCGGGCGTCGGCCACAACCTGCAGGAGCACTCCATCGTGCTCGTGCGTGGGGGTCGTGTGAAGGACCTCCCCGGCGTGCGCTACAAGATCGTCCGCGGTTCCCTCGACACCCAGGGTGTGAAGAACCGCAAGCAGGCCCGCTCCCGTTACGGCGCGAAGATGGAGAAGAAGTAATGCCTCGCAAGGGACCCGCGCCCAAGCGCCCCCTCGTCGTCGACCCGGTCCACAACTCTCCGTTGGTGACCCAGCTGGTCAACAAGATCCTCCTCGATGGCAAGAAGTCCATCGCCGAGACGATCGTCTACGGCGCCCTCGAGGGCTGCCGCGAGAAGACCGGCACCGACCCCGTGGTCACGCTCAAGCGTGCCCTCGACAACATCCGCCCCACCCTGGAGGTCAAGTCCCGCCGTGTCGGTGGCGCGACCTACCAGGTGCCGATCGAGGTCAAGCCCAACCGCGCGACCACGCTGGCCCTGCGCTGGATGGTCGGCTACTCGCGTCAGCGTCGTGAAAAGACGATGACCGAGCGCCTCATGAACGAGATCCTCGACGCGTCCAACGGCCTCGGTGCCGCGGTGAAGCGTCGCGAGGACACCCACAAGATGGCCGAGTCCAACAAGGCCTTCGCGCACTACCGCTGGTAAAGGCGGACGGGGTGCCGCGGGCCCACCGCCGGCCCGCGGCACACCGGAGGTGCGTGGTGCTCACGCGCCACTGCACCACCACAGATTTTTCGTAACGAGCGAGATGAGACGATCACATTGGCACTCGACGTCCTGACGGACCTGACCAAGGTCCGCAACATCGGGATCATGGCGCACATCGACGCCGGCAAGACGACGACGACTGAGCGCATCCTCTTCTACACCGGGGTCAACCACAAGATCGGTGAGACCCACGACGGTGCCTCCACCACCGACTGGATGGAGCAGGAGAAGGAGCGCGGCATCACGATCACGTCTGCCGCCGTGACCTCCTTCTGGGAGGGCACCCAGATCAACATCATCGACACCCCCGGCCACGTCGACTTCACCGTCGAGGTCGAGCGCTCGCTGCGCGTGCTCGACGGCGCCGTCGCGGTGTTCGACGGCAAGGAGGGCGTCGAGCCCCAGTCCGAGACCGTCTGGCGCCAGGCCGACAAGTACGACGTCCCCCGCATCGCGTTCGTCAACAAGATGGACAAGCTGGGCGCGGACTTCTACTTCACCGTGCAGACCATCAAGGACCGCCTCGGCGCCGAGCCCCTCGTGCTCCAGCTGCCGATCGGTGCCGAGAACGACTTCGTCGGTGTCGTCGACCTCATCTACCGCCGTGCGCTCGTGTGGCCCGGCGACGCCAAGGGTGACGTCACCATGGGCGCCAAGTACGAGATCCAGGAGATCCCGGCCGACATGGTCGAGAAGGTGGAGGAGTACCGCCACCAGCTCGTCGAGCGCGTCGCCGAGTCCGACGACGACCTCATGGAGAAGTACCTCGGTGGCGAGGAGCTGACGCCCGAGGAGATCAAGGGCGCGATCCGCAAGCTCACGGTCAACTCGGTGCTCTACCCCGTCCTGTGCGGCTCCGCGTTCAAGAACCGCGGTGTCCAGCCCATGCTCGACGCGGTCGTCGACTACCTGCCGTCCCCCCTCGACGTCCCCCCGATGGTCGGCCACAAGCCGAACCACGAGGAGGTCGAGATGACCCGCAAGCCGAGCAAGGACGAGCCGTTCTCCGCCCTGGCGTTCAAGGTCGCGGCGCACCCGTTCTTCGGCACGCTCACCTTCATCCGGGTCTACTCCGGCCGCGTCGCCGCGGGCTCGCCGGTCGTCAACACGACCAAGGGCAAGAAGGAGCGCATCGGCAAGCTGTTCCAGATGCACGCCAACAAGGAGAACCCCGTGGAGGAGGCCCTCGCGGGTCACATCTACGCGGCGATCGGCCTCAAGGACACCACCACCGGTGACACCCTGAGCGACCCGAACGAGCAGATCGTGCTCGAGTCGATGACGTTCCCGGACCCGGTCATCCAGGTGGCCATCGAGCCCAAGACCAAGGGCGACCAGGAGAAGCTGTCGACGGCCATCCAGAAGCTCTCCGCCGAGGACCCGACCTTCCAGGTCCACCTCGACGAGGAGACCGGCCAGACGATCATCGCCGGCATGGGCGAGCTCCACCTGGACATCCTCGTGGACCGCATGAAGCGCGAGTTCAAGGTCGAGGCCAACGTCGGCAAGCCGCAGGTGGCCTACCGCGAGACGATCCGCCGCGCGGTGGAGAAGCTCGACTACACGCACAAGAAGCAGACGGGTGGCTCCGGCCAGTTCGCGAAGGTCCAGGTCTCCATCGAGCCCCTGGACACCACCGAGTCCGGCGAGCTCTACGAGTTCGAGAACAAGGTCACCGGTGGTCGCGTCCCGCGCGAGTACATCCCGTCGGTCGACGCCGGTATCCAGGACGCCATGCAGTACGGCGTGCTCGCCGGCTACCCGCTGGTCGGGATCAAGGCCACCCTGCTCGACGGCGCCTACCACGACGTCGACTCCTCCGAGATGGCGTTCAAGATCGCCGGCTCCATGGCGCTCAAGGAGGCCGTCCGCAAGGCCGACCCCGTGCTCCTCGAGCCGATGATGGCCGTCGAGGTGCGTACGCCCGAGGACTACATGGGCGACGTCATCGGTGACATCAACTCCCGCCGTGGCCAGATCCAGGGCATGGAGGACATCAGTGGCGCCAAGGTCGTCCGCGGCCTGGTCCCGCTGTCCGAGATGTTCGGCTATGTCGGTGACCTGCGTTCCAAGACGCAGGGCCGGGCGAGCTTCTCCATGGAGTTCGACTCCTACGCCGAGGTCCCCAAGGCTGTCGCCGAGGAGATCATCAAGAAGACCCGTGGTGAGTGACCGCTAAGATCAACGGTCGAAGCACGGTCTGACCCCCCAGCACCACCCCCCACAGCGCGCCACGTCCCACCTGGGCACAAAGGCGTTCCACCAAGAAGAGAGTCCTGAGGAGGACACCAAGTGGCGAAGGCAAAGTTCGAGCGGACCAAGCCGCACGTCAACATCGGCACCATCGGTCACATCGACCACGGTAAGACGACGCTGACGGCTGCGATTTCCAAGGTCCTGCACGACAAGTACCCGGACCTGAACCCGCAGTTCGCGTTCGACGACATCGACAAGGCGCCGGAAGAGAAGCAGCGCGGCATCACGATCTCGATCGCGCACATCGAGTACCAGACGGAGGGTCGTCACTACGCCCACGTCGACTGCCCGGGTCACGCTGACTACGTGAAGAACATGATCACGGGTGCCGCGCAGATGGACGGCGCGATCCTCGTGGTCGCGGCGACCGACGGCCCGATGCCGCAGACGAAGGAGCACGTCCTCCTGGCCCGCCAGGTCGGCGTCCCCTACATCGTCGTGGCGCTCAACAAGGCCGACATGGTCGACGACGAGGAGATCCTCGAGCTCGTCGAGATGGAGGTCCGCGAGCTGCTGTCCTCCTACGAGTTCCCCGGCGACGACCTCCCGGTCGTCAAGGTCTCGGCGCTCAAGGCGCTCGAGGGCGACCCGGAGTGGGGCCAGTCGGTCCTCGACCTCATGGACGCCGTCGACAACGCGATCCCGGAGCCCGAGCGCGAGATCGACAAGCCGTTCCTCATGCCCGTCGAGGACGTCTTCACGATCACCGGTCGTGGCACGGTCGTCACCGGCCGCATCGAGCGCGGTGTCCTCAAGGTCAACGAGGAGGTCGAGATCGTCGGCATCCACACCGGGCCGCCGGCCAAGACCACCGTCACCGGTGTCGAGATGTTCCGCAAGCTCCTCGACGAGGGTCGCGCTGGCGAGAACGTCGGCCTGCTCCTTCGTGGCACCAAGCGCGAGGACGTCGAGCGCGGCCAGGTCGTGGTGAAGCCGGGTTCCATCACCCCGCACACCGAGTTCGACGCGAACGTCTACATCCTGTCCAAGGACGAGGGTGGCCGTCACACGCCGTTCTACGACAACTACCGTCCGCAGTTCTACTTCCGGACGACCGACGTGACCGGCGTCGTGCACCTCCCCGAGGGCACCGAGATGGTCATGCCCGGTGACAACACCGAGATGAAGGTCGAGCTCATCCAGCCCATCGCCATGGAAGAGGGCCTGAAGTTCGCCATCCGCGAGGGTGGCCGGACCGTCGGCGCCGGCCGCGTCACCAAGATCATCAAGTGATCTGACGCACCCAGCACCACCCGGAAGGGCCCCGCAGCTCCGGCTGCGGGGCCCTTCTGCATGCCCGGGGGACGTCGGCCGGCGGCCGTCCACCGACGGCAGGCGTTGCCCGGCGGTGGAGGGAGCCTGCGGGCCGTGGTCAGCCGTGGTCAGCCGGCGTCGGCCAGCAGGTCGGGCCCCACCTCGGCCACCGAGCCGACCCCGCAGAGCCCCAGGGTCAGGTCGAGCTCGGCGACGACGTTCGCGACCACGTCGCGCACCCCAGACTGCCCGTCGAGGGCGAGGCCGTACACGTAGGGCCGTCCGAGGGCGACGGCGTCGGCACCGAGGGCGAGGGCCTTGACCACGTCTGCACCGGACCTCACCCCGCTGTCGAGGACCACCGCGGTCTGCCCGCCCACCGCGGACCGGACCGCTGCGAGGGCATCGAGGGAGGCGATGGCACCGTCGACCTGGCGGCCGCCGTGGTTGCTCACCACGACACCGGCCGCGCCCAGGTCCACCGCGCGGCGCGCGTCGTCGGGGTGCAGCACCCCCTTGACCACGACGGGCAGCCGGGTGCGCTCGGGCAGGGTGGCCAGGTGGTCCCAGGCGAGCCCGGGGTTGGAGTAGATGTCGAGGAAGGTCTCGACGGCGGCCCGGGGCACCGGCGAGCGGAGGTTGTCCCGCCACGACCCCGGGTGCTCGCGGCTGATGGACAGCAGCGACCGCACCGCACCGATGGTGACCTCGACGTCGCGGTCGCGCCCCGCGGCGGCTGCGACATCCACGCGCTCCGCGACGATCTGCCTGAACCGGGGGTCGGAGGTGTACTGCGCGATCCCGACGCCCTGGGAGAACGGCAGGGACCCGAGGTCGAGGTCGCGGGGGCGCCAGCCGAGCATCGTCGTGTCCACCGTGACGACCACGGCTGCGGCGCCGCTGGCCTCCGCACGCTGCAGCATGCTGTCCACGAGGTCCTCGTCGGTCGACCAGTACAGCTGGAACCACCATGGGGTGCCGCCCATGGCTCGCGCCACGTCCTCCATCGGCGAGCACCCCTGGTTGGAGACGATGTACGGCGTGCCGAGCCGGGCCGCGGCCCGCGCCACCATGAGGTCGCTTCCGCGTCTGACCAGGCCCGCGGCCCCGATGGGCGCGAGCAGCAGGGGGGAGGGCAGCCGCTGGCCGAGCAGGGTCGTGGACAGGTCGCGCTGCCGGTGGCCTGCAGCCATCCGGGGGACCAGCTGACGTCGCTCGAACGCCGCCCGGTTGGACCGCATGGTGGCGCCGTTCCCGGCGCCACCAGCCACGTAGGCCCACGCCTTGGGGCTCATGGCCCGCCGGGCGCGACGTTCCAGCTCGGCGAGGTCGGAGGGGATGGTGGGGCGGCGACCCAGGACGCCGGCGCGGTAGACCTCGGCCTGCCGCGCCCGCCCGGGGCCCACTGGGATCCTCATGCCGCGATCCTGTCACCGCGCGGGGCCGGCCGGGCCCGGTCCGGTCCGGCCGACGTGCGGCTCTGGCGCACGCACAACCTCCATTCCGCGTAGGTGGCCCCATGACATCCGGCATCGGCGCCCCGGGAAAAGCGGACGAAACTGCGGGAGGGGGACGCGGCTCCGCGGGCCCCGTAGCTCTTCACCCTCGGAGGTCATCGCGGCATGAAAGCTCTCACCAGGAGTAAGGCAGGGTTGGCAGTCACGAGCTGCCTTGCCCTGACCCTCGCCACCCCGGGCCTGGCGCACGCCGGAAGCAGCCCCAGCCGGCACGTCCTCGGGCACGCCCCCACGTGGACGTCCCGGGCCCACCACGTCGGCCGGCTGTCCGGTGCGACGCAGCAGGACCTCAGCTTCGTGCTCAACCTGCGCGACGCCTCCGGTGCGGAGGCGCTCGCCGACGCGGTCTCGACGCCGACGAGCGCCCAGTACGGGCACTACCTCACCGCCGCGCAGTGGCGAGCCCGGTTCGCCCCCAGCGACGCGCAGGTCCGCGCGGTCTCGGACTGGTTGCGGTCCAGCGGTTTCCGCGTCGTCGAGGTGCCCGCTAACCACCGCTACATCAGGGTCACTGCGTCCACGGCGACCACCGAGAAGGCGCTGGCGACCCGCCTGGATGCCTTCGTCAAGGACGGCCACGACGTGACCGCACCCGCCGCCGAGTACTCGGTGCCGGAGGCCCTCGCCGGGGTCGTGGCAGCCGTGGGCGGCCTGGACACCTCGCAGCGTCAGGTGCCGCTGCACACGACGCCTGACACCACCGAGCAGCGTGCCGGTGCCAGCTCCAGCGCGTCCGACGAGCTGCTGCCCCCGCCCGACCCGGTGTTCCGGAACGGGAGGCCCTGCTCCTCCTACTACGGCGAGAAGCTCGCCACCGGTGTGCCGCAGCTGGTCACGAACCCGCAGCCCTACGCACCGTGCGGCTACAAGCCGGCCCAGGTCCGGGGCGCCTATGGCACCCAGAGCGCACTCTCGGGAGGGCTCGACGGCAAGGGCGGCACGGTCGCCATCGTCGACGCGTACGCCTCCGCCTACATCGCGCAGGACGCGGCCACCTACGCCCGGCGCAACGACCCGGGGAACCCTCTGCGGTCCGACCAGCTCCGGCAGATCGTGCCCAGGTCCTTCACCCACGCGAAGCTGTGCGGCCCCAGCGGGTGGTACGGCGAGGAGACCCTCGACGTCGAGGCGGTGCACGCCACCGCGCCCGGCGCCAAGATCCTCTACGTGGGGGCCAGGAGCTGCCTCGACTCCGACATCAACGCCGCCGTCAACACCATCGTCGACAACCAGCTCGCGCAGGTCGTCTCCAACTCCTACGGCGAGCCCGACGACGCCGTGCTGGCCGCGGACCTGGTGGCCCAGCACGAGACCTTCCTGCAGGCCGCGGCCGAGGGCATCTCCATGGTGTTCTCCTCGGGTGACGACGGTGACGAGATCCTCAACACCGGGACCCGTCAGACCGACTCGCCGGCCTCCGACCCGAAGGTCACCGCCGTGGGCGGCACCTCCCTGGCGGTGACGAAGTCCAACGGCTACGGCTTCGAGCAGGGTTGGGGCACGGGCAAGTCGACGCTCGTCGACGGCGCCTGGACCCCGGTCCCGCCGGCCTACCTGTACGGCGGCGGTGGCGGCACCAGCCGCCTGTACCGGGAGCCCGCCTACCAGAAGGGCGTGGTCCCGGACCAGCTCGCGGGCTACTTCGGTGACGGGACGATGCACCGGGTGGTGCCCGACGTCGCCATGGTGGGTGATCCGAACACCGGGTTCCTCGTCGGGCAGAGCCAGACCTTCCCCGACGGGAGCATCCGCTACTCCGAGTACCGCATCGGTGGCACCTCGCTGTCCTCGCCGCTGTTCGCCGGGGTGGTCGCGGTGGCCAACCAGGTGCACGGGAGCTCGCTGGGCTTCCTCAACCCGAGGCTGTACGCCCTCGCGGGCAGCTCGGCCCTCCGCGACGTCGACCACGGGCGCCGGGTCACTGACGCGGTCGTCCGCGTGGACTTCGTCAACGGCTTCGACGCCGCCGACGGCACCGTGACGTCCCTGAGGACCCTCAACCAGACGGGGACCATCTTCACCCGTCCCGGGTACGACGACGTCACCGGCGTGGGGAGCCCGCACGGGACGGCGTTCCTCACCGCACTGGGCGCCCGTCACTGACGCACACCGGACCGGCCGGCGGCACTGCCGCCGGCCGGTTCCTGCTGTCCGGACGTTTGGCGGACCCCGGGGCGGGCACTCCCACGGGAGTCCCCCAGACGAAGGAGCACCATGGCCAGCCCAGGCACCAGCGCCGAGAAGTCGGCGACCGCCCCGCCGCCGGACGACACCCGCAAGCCCGACTCCCTCGGAGACCTGCCGACCCGGTCGTGGACCTACACGGCCAGGAAGGCGTGGGCCGAGTTCTCCCGGGACCAGTGCACCGACCTCGCAGCGGCCCTGACCTACTACTCGGTGCTGTCGCTGTTCCCGGCGCTGCTCGCCCTGGTCTCGCTGCTCGGCGTGTTCGGCCAGGGGGAGACGACGACGAACGCCCTGCTGGACCTGGTCCGCTCGCTGGGGCAGGGCGACACGGCGAACCAGCTCCGGGGCCCCATCACCCAGATGACCCAGAACCACTCGGCCGGCCTCGCGCTCGTCCTCGGGCTGCTCGGTGCCCTGTGGTCGGCCTCGGGCTACGTCGGCGCCTTCGGGCGCGCGCTCAACCGGGTCTACCAGGTCGACGAGGGCCGACCCGCGTGGAAGCTGCGGCCGCTGCAGCTCCTGCTCACCCTGGTCGGCGTCGTCGCCGTCGCCCTGGTGCTCGTGGGCCTGGTGGTGAGCGGTCCGGTCGCGAGGTCGCTGGGGGACACCATCGGTCTCGGCGACGGAGCGGTCACCGCCTGGAACATCGCCAAGTGGCCGGTGATGCTGGCCATCGTCGTGGTCCTCGTGGCCATGCTCTACCACGCGACGCCGAACGTCCGACAGCCCCGGTTCCGGTGGATGAGCGTGGGTGCGGCCATAGCCATCGTCGTGTGGGTCCTGGCGTCGGCGGCCTTCGGCTTCTACGTCGCCGGCTTCGGCTCCTACGACAAGACCTACGGGTCGCTGGCCGGGGTCGTCGTGTTCCTGCTGTGGCTCTGGCTGACCAACCTGGCGCTGTTGTTCGGCGCCGAGGTGGACTCCGAGCTCGAGCGCTCGCGGGAGCTCGTCGCAGGCATCGAGGCCGAGCGCACCCTGCAGCTGCCGCCGCGGGACACCAGGGTCTCGGACAAGGCGGCCCGCAAGCTGCGCGAGCACGAGGAGCGGGGGCGCGAGCTCCGCGAGGAGTCCGTGCGCCGCGGTGGAGGACCGGCCGACCCGGGCCGACCGGGCGACCGCGACGACGCCTGAGGTCCGTACGCCGCCCGCGACGCGCCACGCGCGCGGGGATGCCGTGCGCCCCGACCGCGATTTGGTAGGTCGCGGGGGCCTCTGGCACACTGGACCGGTTGCTTGACGCGCGCCGTTGACCCATGTCGACGCCGCCACCCCCGGTGACACACCTCGAACCGAGCCGCTGCGCTCGGGGCGACACTCCAGGGAAGCGCAAGCCCCGGCTCTGCCGGACTGAACCGATCCGTACGACCACTGCGTGAGAGCGCATGTCGTCGGGCCGCGAAGCGGGTGCGACACACCCGACCGCGGGGGTCGGAGAAGCCCACAGGGTCGGCCACAAGCTAGATGTTCGGCGAGAGAGAGACGTAACGGAGATGGCGGGACAGAAGATCCGCATCCGCTTGAAGTCGTATGACCACGAGGTCATCGACAACTCGGCGCGCAAGATTGTCGACACGGTGACCCGTGCTGGCGCGACGGTGGTCGGCCCCGTGCCGCTGCCCACGGAGAAGAACGTCTTCGTGGTCATCCGTTCGCCCCACAAGTACAAGGACAGCCGCGAGCACTTCGAGATGCGCACCCACAAGCGCTTGATCGACATCATCGACCCGACGCCGAAGGCCGTCGACTCGCTGATGCGCCTCGACCTGCCGGCTGACGTCAACATCGAGATCAAGCTCTGAGGCTGGCGACAATGACCACTGCTACCAAGACCGTGAAGGGCGTGCTGGGCAAGAAGCTCGGCATGACCCAGGTGTGGGACGCCGACAACCGGCTCGTCCCCGTCACCGTCATCGAGGCGGGCCCCTGCGTCGTCACGCAGGTGCGCGACGCCGCGAAGGACGGCTACGACGCCGTCCAGATCGCGTTCGGCGCCATCGACCCGCGCAAGGTGACCAAGCCCCTCACCGGGCACTTCGAGAAGGCCGGCGTGACCCCGCGTCGCCACCTCGTCGAGCTCCGTACCGCTGACGCCGCCGAGTACTCGCTCGGCCAGGAGATCACGGTGGAGACCTTCGAGGCCGGCCAGGACATCGACGTCACCGGCACCACCAAGGGCAAGGGCTTCGCCGGCGTCATGAAGCGTCACGGCTTCCACGGCGTCAGCTCCTCCCACGGTGCGCACAAGAACCACCGCAAGCCGGGCTCGATCGGTGGCTGCGCCACCCCGGGTCGCGTCTTCAAGGGCATGCGCATGGCCGGCCGCATGGGCGGCGTGCGCCAGACCACCCAGAACCTCACGATCCACGCCGTGGACGTCGAGCGCGGCCTGCTGCTCGTCAAGGGTGCCGTTCCCGGCCCCCGCGGCGGCACCGTCCTCGTCCGCACGGCCGCGAAGGGAGCCTGACCCCTATGGCTACCAAGACCGTCGCTGCTGACCTGCCCGCCGAGATCTTCGACGTCCAGGTCAACGTGCCGCTGATCCACCAGGTCGTCGTGGCGCAGATGGCTGCCGCGCGCCAGGGCACGCACTCCACCAAGACCCGCGGCGAGGTCCGCGGCGGTGGGCGCAAGCCCTACCGCCAGAAGGGCACCGGCCGCGCCCGCCAGGGCTCGACCCGCGCGCCGCAGTTCGCCGGCGGTGGCGTCGTCCACGGCCCGCAGCCGCGTGACTACTCGCAGCGGACCCCCAAGAAGATGAAGGCCGCCGCCCTGCGTGGCGCCCTGTCCGACCGGGCCCGTCACGACCGCGTCCACGTGGTCGACTCCCTGGTCACGGCCGACGCGCCGTCCACCAAGGACGCCGCCGCGCTGCTGGCCGGCCTCACCACCCGGACCAACGTGCTCGTGGTGCTCGACCGCAGCGACCTGGTGTCGCTGAAGTCGGTGCGCAACCTCGAGGGCGTCCACGTCCTGGCTGCCGACCAGCTCAACACCTACGACGTGCTGATGTCCGACGACGTCGTCTTCACCAAGGCCGCCCTGGACGCGTTCGTGTCCGGTGCCCAGCCCGTCGGTGGCGTCGTCGAGGTCGAGGTCGAGGTGACCGAGGCCGCGGCCGAGAAGCCCGCGAAGAAGGCTGCTGCGAAGAAGCCCGCGGCTGCCAAGGCCGACAAGCCCGCGAAGGCTGCCAAGGCCGAGACCGCGGATGAGGAGGAGAGCAAGTGAGCACGCTCGCTGCAGGCAAGGACCCCCGCGACATCCTGATCGCTCCGGTCGTCTCGGAGAAGTCGTACTCGCTGCTCGACCAGGGCAAGTACACCTTCATCGTCGACCCGCGGGCCAACAAGACCGAGATCAAGATCGCCGTTGAGCGTGTCTTCGGTGTCAAGGTCGACTCCGTGCACACCCTCAACCGTGTCGGCAAGACCCGTCGCACGCGGTTCGGCATCGGCAAGCGCAAGGACACCAAGCGTGCGATCGTCACCCTCCGCGAGGGCTCGATCGACATCTTCGGTGCCGGCGCCTGACCAGGACGCTGAAGAGACGTTAGGGACTTAGAACATGGGTATCCGCAAGTACAAGCCGACGACGCCTGGGCGTCGAGGCTCCAGCGTTGCCGACTTCGTCGAGGTCACGCGCTCCACTCCGGAGAAGTCGCTGGTCCGTCCACTGACGAAGTCCGGTGGACGCAACAGCAACGGCCGCATCACGACCCGCCACATCGGTGGGGGTCACAAGCGCGCCTACCGCGTCATCGACTTCCGTCGCCACGACAAGGACGGCGTGCCGGCCAAGGTCGCTCACATCGAGTACGACCCCAACCGCACCGCACGCATCGCCCTCCTGCACTACGCCGACGGTGAGAAGCGCTACATCCTGGCCCCCCGTGGTCTGGAGCAGGGCGCCAACATCGAGAACGGCGCCGGTGCCGACATCAAGCCCGGCAACAGCCTGCCGCTGCGCAACATCCCGACCGGTACGGTCATCCACGCCGTCGAGCTCAAGCCCGGTGGCGGCGCGAAGATCGCCCGTTCGGCGGGTGTGCGTGTGCAGCTCGTCGCCAAGGACGGCCCCTACGCGCAGCTGCGCATGCCGTCCGGCGAGATCCGCAACGTCGACCTGCGCTGCCGCGCCACGGTCGGCGAGGTGGGCAACGCCGAGCAGTCCAACATCAACTGGGGCAAGGCCGGCCGCATGCGCTGGAAGGGCAAGCGCCCGACCGTCCGTGGTGTCGCCATGAACCCGGTCGACCACCCGCACGGTGGTGGTGAGGGCAAGACCTCCGGTGGTCGCCACCCGGTCAGCCCCTGGGGTCAGGCCGAGGGCCGCACCCGCCGCCCCGGCAAGCCGAGCGACAAGATGATCGTTCGCCGCCGTCGTACTGGCAAGAAGCGCTGAGAAGGAGCCTGAAGAACCATGCCTCGTAGCTTGAAGAAGGGCCCCTTCATCGACGACCACCTTCAGAAGAAGGTCGACGTCCAGAACGAAGCGGGCACCAAGACAGTCATCAAGACCTGGTCGCGTCGGTCGGTCATCAGCCCCGACATGCTCGGTCACACCTTTGCCGTGCACGACGGCCGCAAGCACGTCCCGGTGTTCGTCACCGAGTCGATGGTCGGCCACAAGCTCGGCGAGTTCGCGCCGACCCGCACGTTCAAGGGTCACGTGAAGGAAGACAAGAAGGGGCGTCGTCGCTGATGGCCGCCCCCACCGAGAACAAGGACAACGTGATGGAAGCCAAGGCGAGCGCGCGGCACGTCCGCGTCACGCCCCAGAAGGCGCGTCGCATCATCGACCTCATCCGCGGCAAGCAGGCCGTCGAGGCCGTCGCGACGCTGCGGTTCGCCCCGCAGTCGGCGTCCGACCCGATCCAGAAGGTGCTCGAGAGCGCCATCGCCAACGCCCGGGTCAAGGCTGACAAGGCGTCGGAGGCGTTCGACGAGCGCAACCTCGTCATCAGCGCCGCCTACGTCGACGAGGGCCCGACGATGAAGCGGTTCCGCCCGCGTGCCCAGGGCCGCGCGGCCCGCATCAACAAGCGGACCAGCCACATCACCGTGGTCGTCACGCCGAAGACCCCCAAGGGAGGCACCCGCTAATGGGCCAGAAGGTCAACCCGCACGGCTTCCGCCTCGGCATCACCACCGAGCACAAGAGCCGCTGGTTCGCTGACTCCACCAAGGAGGGGCAGCGTTACCGCGACTACGTCAAGGAAGACGTCGCCATCCGCAAGCTCATGTCCGAGGGCATGGAGCGGGCCGGCATCTCCCGCGTCGAGATCGAGCGCACCCGTGACCGCGTCCGCGTGGACATCCACACCGCGCGTCCGGGCATCGTCATCGGTCGCCGTGGCGCCGAGGCCGACCGCATCCGTGGCGAGCTCGAGAAGCTCACGGGCAAGCAGGTGCAGCTGAACATCCTCGAGGTCAAGAACCCCGAGGTCGACTCCCAGCTCGTCGCCCAGGGCATCGCCGAGCAGCTGTCTGCTCGTGTGTCGTTCCGTCGCGCGATGCGCAAGGGCATGCAGTCCGCCACCCGCGCCGGCGCCAAGGGCATCCGTGTCCAGGTCTCCGGCCGCCTCGGCGGCGCGGAGATGTCCCGCACGGAGTTCTACCGTGAGGGTCGCGTCCCGCTGCACACCCTGCGTGCGCAGATCGACTACGGCTTCTACGAGGCCCGCACCACCTTCGGCCGCATCGGCGTCAAGGTGTGGATCTACAAGGGCGACGTCACCGCTCGTGAGCTGGCCCAGCAGCAGGCTGCTGCGCCGCGCCCGAGCCGTGGCCCGCGTCGCGACGGCGCCGACCGTCCGGCCCGCGCTCGTCGCGAGCGTCCGGAGGGCACCGCCACCGAGACCGCTGCCGCAGCGCCCGCCACCGAGGCCCAGGCCCCGGCTGCCGCTGCCAGCACTGAGGGAGAGCAGTCCTGACATGTTGATTCCTCGTCGAGTCAAGCACCGCAAGCAGCACCACCCGGGTCGCTCGGGCGCTGCAAAGGGTGGCACGAAGATCGCGTTCGGCGACTACGGCATCCAGGCCCTCGAGCCCGCCTACGTCACCAACCGCCAGATCGAGTCCGCTCGTATCGCGATGACGCGTTACATGAAGCGTGGTGGAAAGGTGTGGATCAACATCTACCCCGACCGCCCGCTGACCAAGAAGCCCGCCGAGACCCGCATGGGTTCCGGTAAGGGTTCCCCCGAGTGGTGGATCGCCAACATCAAGCCTGGTCGCGTGATGTTCGAGGTCTCCGGTGTGTCCGAAGAGGTCGCCCGCGAGGCGATGCGTCTGGCGATGCACAAGCTCCCCATGAAGTGCCGCTTCGTTCGGCGTGAGGGTGGTGACATCTGATGGCAGTCGGATCCAAGGACCTGACGTCCGAGAACCTGCGTGGACTCGACGACGAGCGTCTCGTCGACGAGCTGCGCAAGGCCAAGGAGGAGCTTTTCAACCTCCGGTTCCAGTCGGCCACCGGCCAGCTGG
This sequence comes from Pedococcus ginsenosidimutans, assembly GCF_039544395.1. NCBI lineage: Bacteria > Bacillati > Actinomycetota > Actinomycetes > Micrococcales > Intrasporangiaceae > Pedococcus > Pedococcus ginsenosidimutans. The sequence goes on along the minus strand of NZ_BAABLO010000001.1, from coordinate 46,075 downwards.
ACAACCACGGCCGGCTGCGCGCGGTCCGCAAGGACATCGCACGCATCTACACCGAGCTGCGTGAGCGTGAGCTCGGCATCGGTGGGGCCACCCCGCAGAGCACGGAGAAGTCGGCATGAGCAAGAACGACAAGGATGAGGCCGTGACGGCGCAGGACCGCAACTACCGCAAGACCCGCCAGGGTTACGTGGTCAGCGACAAGATGGACAAGACCGTCGTGGTCGAGGTCGAGGACCGCGTCAAGCACGCGCTCTACGGCAAGGTCCTGCGGCGCTCGAGCAAGGTCAAGGCCCACGACGAGAACAACGCTGCCGGCATCGGCGACCGCGTCTCGATCATGGAGACCCGTCCGCTGTCGGCCACCAAGCGCTGGCGCGTGGTGGAGATCCTCGAGAAGGCCAAGTAGTCCTCCAGGCCTGCACCACCCAGCATCCGCCGCCACCGCGGCGTACCGGCCCCGAGCCGGTATACCGCGGGGGAGCGGCAACAGACCACCCACAGTTCGGCAAGGCTCACCGCGAGTGAGAACCAGCTCGACGACAGGAGTTAGACAGTGATCCAGCAGGAGTCGCGACTGCGTGTCGCCGACAACACTGGTGCCAAGGAGATCCTTTGCATCCGTGTTCTCGGTGGTTCCGGTCGTCGTTACGCCGGCATCGGTGACGTGATCGTCGCCGCCGTCAAGGACGCCATCCCGGGCGGCAACGTCAAGAAGGGCGACGTCGTCAAGGCAGTCATCGTGCGCACCACGAAGGAGCGTCGTCGCTCCGACGGCAGCTACATCAAGTTCGACGAGAACGCCGCCGTCATCCTCAAGGGCGACGGGGACCCCCGTGGCACCCGCATCTTCGGCCCCGTGGGCCGCGAGCTGCGTGAGAAGAAGTTCATGAAGATCATCTCGCTGGCGCCGGAGGTGCTCTGAGCCATGGCTGCAAAGATGAAGATCAAGAAGGGCGACCTCGTCCAGGTCCTCACGGGCAAGGACAAGGCCAAGCAGGGCAAGGTCATCGCCGTGTACCCGGAGACCCAGCGCGTGCTGGTCGAGGGTGTCAACCGCGTGACCCGCCACACCAAGGCCGGCCAGTCCGCCCGTGGCACCCGCACCGGTGGCCTGGTCGTCCAGGAGGCCGCGATCCACGTGAGCAACGTGGCGATCGTCGACCCGACCGAGAAGAAGCCGACCCGGGTCAAGACCCGCGTCGAGACCGTCGAGCGCAACGGCCGTGACAAGGCCGTCCGCACCCGCGTTGCGGTGCGCTCGGGCAAGGACCTGTGACAGACATGACCGAGACCGCAACCACCCAGGTGCCCCGCCTCAAGCAGCGGTACGCCGAGGAGATCAAGGGCCAGCTGCAGCAGCAGTTCGGCCACGCCAACGTCATGCAGGTTCCCGGCGTCGTCAAGGTCGTCGTGAACATGGGTGTCGGCGACGCCGCCAAGGACGCCAAGCTCATCGAGGGCGCGATCCGCGACCTGTCCGCCATCACCGGTCAGAAGCCGCTGGTCACCAAGGCCCGCAAGTCCATCGCGCAGTTCAAACTGCGCGAGGGCATGCCGATCGGTGCGCACACCACGCTCCGTGGCGACCGCATGTGGGAGTTCCTCGACCGCCTCGTGTCGACGGCGCTTCCCCGCATCCGCGACTTCCGCGGCCTGTCGCCCAAGCAGTTCGACGGCAAGGGCAACTACACGTTCGGCCTGACCGAGCAGTCGATGTTCCACGAGATCGACCAGGACCGCATCGACCGCGTGCGTGGCATGGACATCACTGTGGTGACCACCGCCACCAACGACGACGAGGGCCGTGCTCTGCTCAAGGCGCTCGGCTTCCCCTTCAAGGAGAACTGACATGGCGAAGACCGCCCTGGTCAACAAGGCCAACAAGAAGCCGAAGTTCAAGGTGCGTGGCTACACCCGTTGCCAGCGCTGCGGCCGACCGCACTCGGTCTACCGCAAGTTCGGGCTGTGCCGTGTGTGCCTTCGCGAGATGGCCCACCGCGGCGAGCTGCCCGGCGTCACCAAGAGCTCCTGGTAAGAAGCTCAGCACCACCCCACCCATTGATTTCGTTCTACATCGCAGGTCGCAGCGCACAGCGCAGTGAAACCGCGGTGAGAGAGGGCCGGAGAAGCCCATGACCATGACTGACCCGATTGCGGACATGTTGACCCGCGTCCGGAACGCCAACTCGGCGCACCACGACGCAGTCTCCATGCCGTTTTCCAAGCTGAAGTCCCACATCGCCGAGATCCTCCAGGCCGAGGGCTACATCGCCTCCTGGAAGGTCGAGGACGCCGAGGTCGGCAAGACGCTGACGATCGAGCTGAAGTACGGCCCCAACCGCGAGCGTTCCATCGCTGGTGTGCGGCGCGTGTCCAAGCCCGGTCTTCGCGTCTACGCCAAGTCGACGAACCTTCCCAAGGTTCTCGGCGGTCTCGGTGTGGCCATCATTTCCACCTCGTCTGGGCTCCTCACGGACCGCCAGGCGGCTTCCAAGGGTGTGGGCGGGGAAGTCCTCGCCTACGTCTGGTAAGGGGTATTCGACATGTCGCGTATTGGACGACTCCCGGTCTCCATCCCCAGCGGTGTCGACGTCACCATCGACGGCCGCGCCGTCAAGGTGAAGGGCCCCAAGGGCGAGCTCAGCCACGTGGTGGCCGAGCCGATCACCGTTGAGAAGGGTGACGAGGGCCTCGAGGTCAAGCGGCCCAACGACGAGCGCCAGTCCCGTGCCCTGCACGGCCTGACCCGCTCGCTCATCAACAACATGGTCCTCGGTGTCACCGAGGGCTACGAGAAGAAGATGGAGATCCACGGCACGGGTTACCGCGTGGCCAACAAGGGCGGGAACCTCGAGTTCGCGCTCGGCTACAGCCACCCGATCACCGTCGAGGCCCCCGAGGGCATCTCCTTCGCCGTCGAGAACCCGACCCGCTTCGCGGTGCAGGGCATCGACAAGCAGCTGGTCGGCGAGGTTGCCGCGAACATCCGCAAGCTGCGCAAGCCCGACCCGTACAAGGGCAAGGGCGTGCGCTACGCGGGCGAGCACATCCGTCGCAAGGTCGGAAAGGCCGGTAAGTAAGTCATGGCAATGATCGTCAAGCGCGCCAAGGGCAAGTCCGCCGCACGCGGCCGCCGCCACCTGCGCCTGCGCAAGAAGGTGACCGGCACCGCCGTGCGTCCCCGCATGGTCGTCTCGCGCTCCTCGCGCCACGTCTTCGTCCAGGTCGTCGACGACACGGTCGGCAAGACCGTGGCCTCGGCCTCCACCATGGAGGCGGACCTGCGCACCTTCGAGGGTGACAAGACCGCCAAGGCCCGCAAGGTGGGCGAGCTGCTCGCCGAGCGTGCCAAGAGCGCCGGCATCGAGGCCGTCGTCTTCGACCGTGGGGGCAACCGCTACCACGGTCGCGTCGCGGCCATCGCCGAGGGCGCCCGCGAGGGTGGGCTGTCCCTGTGACCGGCACCGCAATGAACTCGACTGTTACTGAGATGAGGAACGTCTGATGCCCGGACCCCAGCGTCGAGGCACTGGAGCCGCTGGCGCCGCCGGAGGCGAGCGTGGCGACCGCCGCGACCGCCGCGACAACCGTCGTGACGGTGGCCGCGACCAGGCCGAGAAGAGCGCCTACGTCGAGCGCGTGGTGACCATCAACCGCGTCGCCAAGGTCGTCAAGGGTGGCCGCCGCTTCAGCTTCACCGCCCTCGTGGTCGTGGGCGACGGCGACGGCACCGTCGGTGTCGGCTACGGCAAGGCCAAGGAAGTCCCCGCCGCGATCGCCAAGGGTGTCGAGGAGGCCAAGAAGGAGTTCTTCAAGGTCCCGCGCATCCAGGGCACCATCCCGCACCCCGTGCAGGGTGAGGCCGCCGCGGGTGTCGTCATGCTGCGTCCCGCCGCCCCCGGTACCGGTGTCATCGCCGGTGGCCCGGTGCGTGCGGTGCTCGAGTGCGCCGGCATCCACGACGTGCTGAGCAAGTCGCTCGGCTCGGACAACGCGATCAACATCGTCCACGCGACGGTCGCGGCCCTTAAGGGCCTCGAGCGTCCCGAGGCCGTGGCCGCGCGCCGTGGGCTCCCCGTGGACCAGGTCGCCCCGGCCGCCATGCTGCGCGCCCAGGCTGCTGGCCGCGAGGCCGCCAAGGCAGGTGCCTGATGCGTCTCAAGGTGACCCAGACCCGTTCCGAGATCGGCGGCAAGCAGAACCAGCGTGACACGCTGCGCAGCCTCGGTCTGAAGCGCATTGGCGACGTCGTCGTCAAGGAGGACCGTCCCGAGATCCGCGGGATGGTCAAGACGGTGACCCACCTGGTGACCGTCGAGGAGGTTGACTGACCATGGCAGAGAAGAAGGCCACCAAGGCCGCTGCTGCGAAGTCGGAGAAGTCCGTCGAGGGCACCGCTCTCAAGCTGCACCACCTGCGTCCCGCCCCGGGTGCCAAGACCGCCAAGACCCGCGTGGGTCGCGGTGAGGGCTCCAAGGGCAAGACCGCCGGTCGTGGCACCAAGGGCACCAAGGCCCGCTACCAGGTGCCCGAGCGCTTCGAGGGTGGCGCCATGCCGCTGCACATGCGGCTGCCCAAGCTCCGCGGCTTCAAGAACCCGTTCAAGGTGGAGTACCAGGTCGTCAACCTGGACAAGCTCTCCGCGCTCTACCCGCAGGGCGGCGACGTGACCGTCGACGACCTCGTGGCCAAGGGTGCGGTTCGCGACAGCGCGCCGGTCAAGGTGCTCGGCGACGGCGAGATCAGCGTCAAGGTCAACGTGACCGCTGACAAGTTCTCGGCGTCCGCCAAGGAGAAGATCGAGGCCGCTGGCGGCTCGGTCACCTCCGCCTGAGCACCACCACGTTCCACGGTATGCCGCGGGTCTCACCGCTCAAGGTGAGCCCGCGGCATACCTGTTTGTCCTGATCGTCCCCCACACCCCGTCCGGGGTCGTGTTGGGTGATGCCCTGCACTGTCCGCGGGGTATCGTGCCTAGGATTGCCTGACCGTCCCACCGCGTGGCCGTTGCGCCCGCGTCATCCAGGAGGACCTGTGCTCACCGCCTTCACCCGTGCGTTCAAGACGCCGGACCTGCGCAGGAAGCTGCTGTTCACCCTCGCCATCGTCATCGTGTTCCGGCTCGGCTCGCACGTGCCCGTCCCGGGTGTCAGCTACACGGCGGTCCAGGCGTGCATCAAGAACGCCCCGACCAACTCCGGGGTGCTCGGCCTGGCCAACCTCTTCAGCGGCGGCGCACTGCTCCAGCTGTCGATCTTCGCGCTCGGGATCATGCCGTACATCACGGCGAGCATCATCGTGCAGCTCCTCACCGTGGTCATCCCGCGGTTCGAGGCCCTCAAGAAGGAGGGCCAGCAGGGCCAGACGAAGATGACGCAGTACACGCGCTACCTGACGATCGGGCTCGCGATCCTGCAGTCCTCGACGCTGATCACGTTCGCGCAGAACCCCACCGCGCTGTTCGGCCCCGGCTGCACGAGCATCCTGCCCAACGACTCCATCCCGACCCTGGTCATCATGGTGCTGACCATGACGGCCGGCACCGGTGTGGTGATGTGGCTCGGCGAGCTCGTCACCGACAAGGGCATCGGCAACGGCATGTCCCTGCTGATCTTCACCTCGATCGCCAGCTCGTTCCCGGGCTCGCTCTGGGCGATCCAGCAGCAGGACGGCCGCTGGGACGTCTTCATCGGCGTCATCCTGCTCGGCTTCCTCATCATCGCGCTCGTCGTCTTCGTCGAGCAGAGCCAGCGCCGCATCCCGGTGCAGTACGCCAAGCGCCAGGTGGGTCGCCAGATGTACGGCGGCACGTCCACCTACATCCCGCTCAAGGTCAACATGGCCGGCGTCATCCCCGTGATCTTCGCCTCGTCCCTGCTCGCGCTGCCGTCGTTGCTGGCACAGTTCAACAGGTCGACCACCGGCGACCAGGCCGGCTGGGTGACGTGGATCGAGCAGCACCTCGTCCGGGGTGACCACCCGATCTACATGGCGCTCTACATCGGGCTGATCCTGTTCTTCACGTTCTTCTACGTGTCGATCACGTTCAACCCGGTCGAGGTCGCCGACAACATGAAGCGCTACGGCGGCTTTATCCCAGGTATCCGCGCCGGGCGACCCACGGCCGAGTACCTCGACTACGTGCTCACCCGCATCACGGTCCCCGGGGCCATCTACCTCGGCCTCATCTCGCTGATCCCGCTCATCGCACTGGTGCTCGTCAACGCCAACCAGAACTTCCCGTTCGGTGGCACCTCCATCCTCATCATCGTCGGCGTCGGCCTGGAGACGGTGAAGCAGATCGAGTCCCAGCTGCAGCAGCGTCACTACGAAGGGTTCCTCCGCTGATGCGTCTGATCATCCTCGGCCCGCCCGGTGCAGGTAAGGGCACGCAGGCCGGGCGGATCGCCGAGTCCCTCGGCATCCCCGCCATCTCGACCGGCGACATCTTCCGCGCCAACATCAAGAACGAGACCGACCTCGGGCGCCAGGTGAAGGACATCCTCGCCTCGGGTGGCTACGTCACCGACGAGATCACCAACGCGATCGTGCGCGACCGCCTGTTCGAGGACGACGCCGAGAAGGGCTTCCTGCTCGACGGCTACCCGCGGACCTCGGCGCAGGTCGACGCCCTCGACGCCATCCTCGCCGAGCACGGCCACCAGCTCGAGGCCGTCCTCGAGCTCACCGTCGACGAGGACGCGGTCGTCTCCCGCCTGCTGAAGCGGGCCGAGATCGAGGGCCGCGAGGACGACACCGAGGAGGTCATCCGGGAGCGCCAGGCGATCTACCGTCGCGAGACCGCGCCCCTGACGGAGGTCTACGCCGGCCGTGGCCTGCTCGTGCAGGTCGACGGCATGGGCTCGGTCGACGAGGTCTTCGCGCGGATCAGCACCGCGCTCGAAGGGGTTGCTCGCTCCTGATGTTCGGCAGGTCCCGCATCGACACCAAGACGCCCGACCAGATCCTGCGCATGCGCAAGGCGGGTCTGGTCGTCGGCCAGACCCTCCAGCTCATGGCGCAGACCGTGCGCCCGGGCATGACCACCAAGCAGCTCGACGAGCTGGCCGAGGAGCACATCCGCGGCTGTGGGGCGACCCCGAGCTTCCTCGGCTACCACGGCTTCAAGGGCAGCCTCTGCACGTCGGTCAACGACGAGGTCGTCCACGGCATCCCCGGGTCCCGGGTGCTCGCCGAGGGTGACCTCATCTCCATCGACTGCGGGGCGATCGTCGACGGCTGGCACGGCGACGCCGCGATCTCGGTGATCGTGGGCGGTCGTGACGCCGGCCGGCCGGAGGACCTCGAGCTCATCGACGCCACCGAGGACTCCATGTGGGCGGGCATCGCCGCGCTCACCGTGGGGGAGTCCCTGTACGCCGTGGGCGCCGGGGTCGAGGACAGTGTGGTCGCCTCGGGGGAGCGCCTCGGGCGGGACTACGGCATCGTCGAGGAGTACGTCGGCCACGGCATCGGCACCTCGATGCACATGGACCCCCAGGTGCCCAACTACCGCGTGCGCGACAAGGGCCCCACGGTGCGTTCGGGGGTGACCGTGGCGATCGAGCCCATGGTGACCCTGGGGTCGCCGGAGACCCGCGTCCTCGGCGACGACTGGACCGTGGTGACCACCGACGGCTCGCGCGCCGCGCACTGGGAGAACACCGTCGCGGTCACCGACGAGGGACTCTGGGTGCTCACCGCCCTCGACGGCGGCAAGGAGCGGCTCGAGGCCGCCGGCGCGCCGTACGCCCCGCTGGCCTGATCCGCGGGCCTGATCCGCTGGCCCGATCTGCGGGGCTTGATCCGGGCCCTGAGCACGATTTCGTGCTGGGGAAGGACTGCCGTAGACTGTCATGTCGGCATGCGTGTGCGCGCGTGCCGGTTTCCATGTGTGTGTCCCAGCCTGGGGCAGACCGATGCAACGGATTGTGGAGGCTATGGCCAAGAAGGACGGTGTCATCGAGATCGAGGGCACGATCGTCGAGGCTCTCCCGAACGCGATGTTCCGGGTTGAGCTGTCGAACGGTCACAAGGTTCTCGCTCACATCTCGGGCAAGATGCGTCAGCACTACATCCGGATCCTCCCCGAGGACCGCGTGGTCGTTGAGCTCAGCCCGTACGACCTGACCCGTGGCCGGATCGTCTTCCGCTACCGCTGAGCAGACCGCACACCCCGCAAGACCTGCCGGCCCGTCCGGGACGGCAGTGCCAGATCGACTCGAAGCAGAGGCTATGAAGGTTCAGCCGAGCGTCAAGAAGATCTGCGACAAGTGCAAGGTGATCCGCCGTCACGGCCGGGTCATGGTCATCTGCGAGAACCTGCGCCACAAGCAGCGCCAGGGCTGAGCATGACCTGGGTCCCGCACGGGACCTCCGCCCGGGTTCGCGCCCGAGCACGAGTCGCATCTCTTCGAGAAGCGCAGACAAGTGAATGACGCAGTACCCGGCCCCTGTGCGCGGCATCGTCGAAGGACGACTTCACGCCGACCAGGACGTCACCCCCGGCCCGGAGGCCGGGGACCGGTGCCCCGAGGAAAGCTTCGGGAACTCGCCCGGACCGGTACTGCACCAGACCTCCGGTGAAACAAAGGAACGCACAACATGGCACGTCTTGTTGGTGTGGACCTCCCGCGCGAGAAGCGCGTCGAGGTCGCTCTCACCTACATCTTCGGAGTGGGTCGTACCCGCTCCCAGCAGGCGCTGGCTGCCACCGGGGTCAACCCGAGCACCCGCGTCCGCGACCTCACCGACACCGACCTCGTCGCCCTGCGCGACTACCTCGAGGCCAACGTCAAGATCGAAGGTGACCTCCGCCGTGAGATCGCCGCCGACATCCGCCGCAAGGTCGAGATCGGCTCCTACGAGGGCCTGCGCCACCGTCGCGGCCTTCCCGTGCGTGGTCAGCGCACCAAGACCAACGCGCGCACCCGCAAGGGCCCGAAGCGCACCGTCGCCGGCAAGAAGAAGGTTGGTAAGTAATGCCTCCCAAGGCTCGTACCGCTGGCGCCAAGAAGGTGCGCCGCAAGGAGAAGAAGAACGTCGCCCACGGGCACGCTCACATCAAGAGCACGTTCAACAACACCATCATCTCGATCACGGACCCCACCGGCGCCGTGATCTCGTGGGCCTCCGCCGGCCAGGTCGGCTTCAAGGGCTCGCGCAAGTCCACCCCGTTCGCGGCGCAGATGGCTGCCGAGGCGGCCGCCCGTCGTGCCATGGAGCACGGCATGCGCAAGGTCGACGTCTTCGTCAAGGGCCCGGGCTCCGGTCGCGAGACCGCCATCCGCTCCCTGACGGCCACCGGCCTCGAGGTCGGCGCCATCAGCGACGTCACCCCCTCGCCGCACAACGGCGTCCGCCCGCCCAAGCGCCGTCGCGTCTGAGAACTGGGAGATAGAGAAAACTCATGGCTCGTTACACCGGCCCCATCACCAAGAAGTCGCGTCGTCTCAAGGTCGACCTCGTCGGCGGCGACAAGAACTTCGAGCTCCGTCCCTTCCCGCCCGGCCAGCACGGCCGTCGCCGGATGCAGGAGAAGGAGTACCTCACCCAGCTGCAGGAGAAGCAGAAGGCCCGCTTCACCTACGGCGTCATGGAGAAGCAGTTCCGCGGTTACTACGAGGAGGCCTCGCGCCGCTCGGGCAAGACCGGTGAGACCCTGCTGCAGATCCTCGAGTCCCGCCTGGACAACGTGGTCTACCGCGCCGGCCTGGCCCGCACCCGTCGTGCGGCTCGCCAGCTCGTCACGCACGGCCACTTCGAGGTCAACGGCGTGCGCGTGGACGTCCCGTCCTACCGCGTCGAGCAGTACGACATCATCACGGTCCGCGCCAAGTCCGTGAACACCTTCCCGATCGAGCTGGCCCGCCAGACGTTCGGTGAGCGCCCCACCCCGGCCTGGATGCAGGTCGTCCCGGGCACGCTGCAGATCATGATCCACAGCCTGCCCGTGCGTGAGCAGATCGACACGATCCTCACCGAGCAGCTGATCGTCGAGCTCTACTCGAAGAACTGATCGCACGAGGTATGCCGCGGGGGTGACCCCGCGGCATACCTCGCCTCGGTCGTGGCCCCGGACAGAGGGGGCCCCGACCTGGACCACCCGGTCCGAAATTCATCGGCGTCATATAGCGGTCGCCGACGAGAAAGGAAACACCCGTGCTCATCGCACAGCGCCCCTCCCTCAGCGAAGAGGTCGTTGCGGACAACCGCAGCCGCTTCGTCATCGAGCCCCTCGAGCCCGGCTTCGGCTACACGCTCGGCAACTCCATGCGCCGCACGCTCCTGTCGAGCATCCCCGGCGCCGCCGTGACCAGCATCCGCATCGACGGCGTGCTGCACGAGTTCTCCACGATCCCCGGGGTCAAGGAGGACGTCACCGAGATCATCCTCAACATCAAGGGCCTGGTCGTCTCCTCGGAGCACGACGAGCCGGTCGTCATGTACCTGCGCAAGCAGGGTGCGGGCGCCGTCACCGCCGCGGACATCGCTCCGCCGGCCGGTGTCGAGGTCCACAACCCCGGCCTGCACATCGCGACGCTCAACGGCAAGGGCAAGATCGAGATGGAGCTGACCGTCGAGCGCGGTCGCGGCTACGTCTCGGCCAACCAGAACAAGTCCGGTGACCAGGAGATCGGCCGCATCCCGGTCGACTCCATCTACTCGCCCGTGCTCGCCGTGACCTACAAGGTCGAGGCGACCCGAGTCGAGCAGCGCACCGACTTCGACAAGCTCATCGTCGACGTCGAGACCAAGAACTCGATGGCTCCCCGCGACGCCATGGCCTCTGCCGGCAAGACCCTGGTCGAGCTGTTCGGCCTGGCCCGCGAGCTCAACGTCGAGGCCGAGGGCATCGACATGGGCCCGTCGCCGACCGACGCCGCCCTGGCCGCCGACCTCGCGCTGCCGATCGAGGACCTCGACCTGACCGTCCGGTCCTACAACTGCCTCAAGCGCGAGGGCATCCACACCGTGGGTGAGCTCGTGGGTCGCAGCGAGGCCGACCTGCTCGACATCCGCAACTTCGGTGCGAAGTCGATCGACGAGGTCAAGGCCAAGCTCGTCGGCATGGGCCTGGCGCTCAAGGACAGCCCGCCCGGGTTCGACCCGAGCGCGATCGCTGACAACTACGGCGACTACGACGACGACTTCGCTGACGACGGCCGCGCGCTGGCCGAAGACGAGCAGCTCTGACCAACCGCCGCTGAGGTGGCGGTCTGCAAGCCGCCACCTCACACACCAAGGAGAACCTAAGAATGCCTACGCCCACCAAGGGTCCCCGTCTCGGCGGCGGTCCGGCTCACGAGCGGCTCATCCTGGCCAACCTGGCCAGCTCGCTCTTCGAGCACGACTCCATCACCACCACCGAGGCCAAGGCCAAGCGCCTGCGCCCGCTGGCCGAGCGTCTGGTGACGTTCGCCAAGCGCGGTGACCTCCACGCCCGTCGTCGCGTCCTGTCGGTCATCTCCGACAAGGGTGTCGTGCACCGTCTCTTCACCGAGATCGCGCCCGACATGGCCGAGCGTCCCGGCGGCTACACCCGCATCACCAAGATCGGCGCCCGCAAGGGTGACAACGCCCCCATGGCCGTGATCGAGCTCGTCCGCGAGCCCATCGCCAAGAAGGCCACGGTCAAGGAGGCGGAGGCCGCCACCAAGCGCTCCGCCAAGCAGGCCGAGGCCAAGGAGGCCGCGGCTGACACCAAGGCCGCCGAGGACGAGGCGAAGGCCGACGAGGCGACCGAGACCACCGAGGCGGCTGCGCTGCCCGAGGGTGCGATCGCTGCCAACGAGGACGGGTCCTCGCCCGACGAGGCCTACGTCGTCAAGGGCAACGCCGACTCCGGCAAGTACCACGAGGCCGACGGCCAGTGGTTCGAGCAGACGCAGGCCGAGTTCTGGTTCAAGTCCGCCGAGGACGCGGAGAAGGCCGGCTTCACCAAGGCCGGTTCCTGACCCGGTAGCCACCGGCTGGACCGTCGAAGGGCCGCTCACCCCATCGGGGTGGGCGGCCCTTCGCCATCTCCAGGGCCGGCGTCGCGCAGCCGGATGGCCCGGGCGGGTCCGGCCGCGGGCAGGGTCGGGTGGCGGGGCGGGGCGGGTCAGGCAGCGCGGCGGGTACGGAAGACGCCCGCCAGCGGGAGGATGAGCAGGACCAGCACCATGGGCACGGCGAAACCGACCCGCAGGGAGTCCTGGCCCACCGCGCCGGTCAGCACCGCGCCCAGCAGGCCCCCGACGTAGTTGAACTGGTTGAAGCGGGCGATGACCGCGTCGACCCGTGCCCGGCGTGCCTCGCCGTCGACGCCACCACCTGCGACGGCAGCCGCGGCGGAGAAGCTGAGCGGCGCGATGACCGCCACGGAGGCGCCCACGACGGTGAAGCCGAGCACCGCGACCGCCCACCCCGGCGAGAACACGATGATGGCGAGCCCGACGGAGGCGATGACCGCGCCGGTGCGCAGCAGGGCGACCGGGCCGAACCGCTCCACCGCCCGGTCACCGAGCAGCCGCGTCAGGCCGCTGGCCACGAGGTAGGGGAGCGTGGCGAGTGGGAGCAGCCACGCGGGAGCGTGGTGGGCCGACTTGAGGAACACCGGGCCCCACGTCGTCGCGGCCGTGTCGACCATGTAGAAGAGCACCATCGCTGCGCCGAGCAGCCCCAGGCGTCGCCAGGGCACCTGCACGGTGACGGTGCTCGGCGCGTCGGCCGCGGCGGACACCGCGTGGGGGAGGAGGGGAGCGGCGAGGACGAGCAGTGCCACCGCCGCCAGGGGGAGGAGCCCGGCGGTCAGGCCGACCCCCGTGACGGCGATGGCGACGAGGGTCCCGACGATGCCGCCGACCGTCCAGGCGCCGTGGAAGGAGGGCAGGATCGTGCGGCCCCACCGGTGCTCGAGGGCCACGGCCTGCATGTTGCCGGCGGCGTCGACAGCGCCGAGGCCCAGCCCGTACACGGCGAGGCCGGCGACGAAGACGGGGCGCTGCGGCGCGATGGCGACCAGGGACAGCCCCACCGCGATGAGGCCGAACGCCCAGCGCAGGACCTTCGCGCTGCCGAGCCTGGCGGCCCCGGGCTCTGCCAGGACCGACCCCAGGCCGGCGAGCAGCACGACCATGAGCAGCAGCCCGGTGACGAACAGCTCGGTGAGGTCCCAGCGCTCCTGGAACCGCGGCAGGCGCGTCGTCACCGAGATGAAGAGCAACCCCTGGGTGGCGAAGGTCGCCGCGATGCCCAGGCGGTGCCGGGACAGGTCGGTGGCGGGTTCGGTGCCGGTCCGCTGGAGGCTCACGGGCCCACTGTCCCAGACCGGAGGGGGTGGGGCGGGGCCACGCGCCGTGGAGCGGTGGTCAGGCGTCCACGGGCTCCCGGTCAGGACGCGCGAGGGGCAGCCCCTGCCCTCGCTAGGCTGCCGCCATGGTCGAGTCGCGGGCGCAGGAGGGGTCGCTGCGCATCCGGCTCGACCTCGCCTACGACGGGACCGACTTCTCCGGGTGGGCCGCCCAGCCCGGCCTGCGTACCGTCGAGGGCGAGCTGTCCTCCGCCCTGACCACCGTCCTGCGGGCGCACGAGCCGGTGCGGCTCACCGTTGCCGGACGCACCGACGCCGGGGTCCACGCCCGCGGCCAGGTGGTCCACGCCGACGTCGGGGTCGCCGCCTGGGAGGCGCTGCCGGGCCGGTCCGACCGGGCGCCGTCAGAGGCCGCGCTGTCGCGGCTGCGGGGGGTGCTCCCCGCCGACGTGGTGGTGCACGACGCAACGGTGGCGCCGGACGGGTTCGACGCGCGCTCCGCGGCCCTGCGGCGCCGCTATCTCTACCGGCTGTGCGACGACCCGGCTGCGGCCGACCCGCTGCGGCGCCGCGACACGGTGCTGCACAAGCGCCCCCTGGACGTGGCGGCGATGGACCGGGCGGCGCGGACCCTTGTGGGGCTGGGCGACTTCGCCGCCTTCTGCCGCAAGCGGGAGGGCGCCACGACGGTGCGCACGCTGCTGGAGTACTCGTGGGCGCGCCTCGACGACGGGACGCTGGCGGCGACGGTGGTGGCCGACGCGTTCTGCCACTCGATGGTCAGGGCGCTGGTGGGAGCCGTGGTGCCCGTCGGCGAGGGCCGTCGCGACGCTAGCTGGCCCGCCGAGGTGATGCGGGCCCGGCGACGTGACCCGGCAGTGGGCGTCATGCCGCCGCACGGGCTGTCGCTGGAGGAGGTCGTCTACCCCGACGACCGCGACCTCGCCGCGCGCGCGGTCGAGTCACGCGCCGTACGCAGCCTGCCCGCAGCCGCGCCCCCGACCCCGGATGGTGGCGAGGGCGGTGCTCAGGCGTCCTCCGGCAGCGGGGGACCGACGACTTCGAGCCCGTAGCGGGGGCCGACGACGTTCCACCGCCCGATCTCCTCGCCCATCGGGCGGCCGTCCGCGCCGGGCAGCCGGCGTGCGGTGGCCGGCAGCCCCACCTCGTCGTAGAGACCGAAGAGGTGCCCGGGGTCGGTCAGGCCGAGGAACCGTACGTCCTCGTGCCCGGTGACCCGGAAGGCGTGCGGCACGTGCGGCGGCAGCCAGATGAAGTCCCCCTCGGCCAGGTGGAAGAGCTCGTCGCCGGCACGGTAGGTCATGGTGCCTGACAGGATGTAGAAGGCCTCTGCCTCTCGCGTGTGGCGGTGCAGAGGGGTGGCAGTGCCCGCCGGCTGGGTGACCAGGGCGACGCCCACGCGGCCCCCGGACTCCTCGGCGGTGAGCAGGTGCTCGAAGAGGCTGCCCATGGCCCACGTGCCCCGGGCGCTCCCCGCGGGGCGGTGGACCACCGCCGAGGTGGCCGTGCCGAGCTGCCCGGTGCTGCTGTCGATGTCGGACATGGACGTCCTCCTGACTATTTCACCCGAAGCGGATTCGGATGAATATTGCTACGGTAGGTGGCGTGGCCGACACCGTCAAGACCCGCACCTACCGTTCGACCCTGCGTGCCGAGAAGGCGCAGCAGACGCGGCGTTCGGTCCTCCTCGCCGCCCGGTCCCTCTTCGTCGAGCAGGGGTACGAGGGCACCTCCGTGGCCGCCGTCGCCGCCGCGGCCGGTGTGTCCGTCGACACGGTCTACGCCAGCGTGGGGCGCAAGCCAGAGCTGGCCGTGGCCGTGGTCGACATGGTCCTCGCGTCGTCCGACGAACCCGTCCCTGCCCGCGAACGCGACTACGTCGTGGCGGTGCAGGCAGCCGGTACGGCGCGGGAGAAGCTCGCGGTGTACGCCGCGGCGCTGCGCACCCTGATCCCGAGGGTCGCGCCCCTGCTGGAGGCGCTGCGCCGCGCGGGGGAGGTCGACGAGGCCTCGGCGAGGGCCCACCGGGCGGTGATGGACCGTCGCGCGGCCAACATGCTGCTCCTCGCACGCGACCTGCGTGCCACCGGCGAGGTGCGCGACGACCTCAGCGACCAGGACGTCGCCGACATCGTCTGGTCGACGAACGCGCCCGACTACTGGCTGGCGATGCAGTCGCGCGGTTGGTCGGCCACGCGCTGGTCGAACCTGCTCGAGGACCTGTGGTGCCGGGTCCTGCTCAGCCCGTGACCGCGGCGTAGCCCTTGGCGTCGTGGATCGCCAGGCCCGCGAAGGAGGCAGACCCTCTGTAGGCGGCGGTGATGCGGCTGAGCTGGGACTCCATCTGGGTCAGCGACTGGCCGAAGAAGGTCTGCTTCACCTCGGTCGGGTCCGTGCCCAGGTAGGTGGTCTCCTGGCCGACCCGCACCGGGCGACCGAGCTCGACGCCGGCCCGGATCTCGTTGGCGGACACGGCGATCGAGCCGTCGACGCCATCGGCGAGGTTGCGGTAGGCCATCACCGTGACGGCGGCGGTCCGGCGCATCGTCTCGCGGTCGAGGGTCGAGCCGTTCGCGGCCACCTCGTCGTACCAGAACGGGATGTCGGCCTCGATCGGCGCGGCCCCGGCCGCGGTGCGCAGGGTGTCCAGGGTCGACAGGTAGCGCTTGACCACCGCGGCGCGGTTCGTCGTCCACGCAGACGTGGTGTACGGCTCGATGTCGACGTGGACGCCCGTGAACAGCCCGGTGGCGAGCGCGGGCTTCAGCCAGTTGTTGACCACCCAGGTGGGGTTGTCCACCCAGCCGGGGTCCCCGCCGAGGGCGTCGACCCTCAGCCCCGCCGCGTCGGCGAGCTCGACGAGCCGTCGCAGCTGCGCGAGCTGGGGTGAGCTGCCCACGCTGGGGGGCACGGCGGCGTACAGCTGGCCGATGCCGCGGCTGGTGGCGAGGGTGACCACGGCTGCCGGGTCGGAGGTGTCCCACACCCACATGGCCCGCGGTGCGGCCGGCCGGTCGGCCCGGGAGGCGGGGGCGGTCGTCGTCCGGGTGAGCGGCGCCGTCGCCCGGGCCGTCGTCCGGGAGGTCTTCCCCGCCGGCGCGGCGCCGGCGGCGGTGGCGCCCACGGCACCCAGGATGGCCACGGTGGCGACGATAGCCAGCAGGCGCAGGGGCCGGGCGGTGCGGGGGGTCACGGGGCGCTCCTTTCGACGACATTCCCATGGTCAGCGGGCTGCGGGAGTGCTCCTTGCCAACTTGGCCAAGCCTTTACGGTCGTCTCCTCCGTTCGTCCACGGCGGCCCCGGCCGACCGGTGGGCTGATATGGAGGTGACGGAGGGGCTCCGCGTGCAGCAGGCTGGTCCCGTGGGCCACATCGACGTCAACTCCGTCACCTTCGTACTGCCCGACGGCAGGCCGCTGCTCGGTGGCGTCTCCCTCCGGGTGGGGGAGGGCGCCAAGGTCGCACTCATCGGCCCCAACGGCACCGGGAAGACGACGCTGGGCCGCATCATCGCCGGCGACCTCGTGGCGCAGGACGGGGCCGTCACGCGCTCCGGGGGCCTCGGGGTGATGCGCCAGTTCGTGGGTCAGCTGCGTGACGAGTCCACCGTGCGCGACCTGCTCGTCTCGGTGGCACCTGCAGCGATCCGCGACGCCGCGGCCGAGATTGACCGCACCGAGCTCGCGATGATGGAGCGCGACGAGGAGTCGGAC
Organism: Pedococcus ginsenosidimutans; assembly: GCF_039544395.1. Classification (NCBI taxonomy): domain Bacteria; kingdom Bacillati; phylum Actinomycetota; class Actinomycetes; order Micrococcales; family Intrasporangiaceae; genus Pedococcus; species Pedococcus ginsenosidimutans. The sequence goes on along the minus strand of NZ_BAABLO010000001.1, from coordinate 29,046 downwards.
CAGATGGCCTACGCCCATGCGCTGGTCACGTGGGGCGACGTCGGCGGGTACGACTACGAGACCCTCTGGGACGTGTGCACGGTGGCGGCTCTCGGCATGCCGTTCGAGAAGGCCCAGTGGCGCAAGGTCACGACCCTGTCGGGAGGGGAGCAGAAGCGGGTCGTCCTCGAGGCGCTCCTGCGCGGCCCGGAGGAGGTGCTGCTGCTCGACGAGCCCGACAACTACCTCGACGTGCCGGCCAAACGTTGGCTGGAGGACCAGCTCATCGCCTCGCCCAAGACGGTCCTGTTCGTCAGCCACGACCGCGAGCTGCTCGACCGCGTGGCCACCCGCATCGCGACGCTCGAGCCGGGGAGCTCCGGCTCCAGCCTGTGGGTGCACCCCGGTCGCTTCTCGACCTACCAGCAGGCGCGCGAGGACCGGAACTCCAAGCTCGAGGAGCTCGCCCGGCGGTGGGACGAGGAGCACCTCAAGCTCAAGGCGCTCGTCGTGATGTACCGGCAGAAGGCGTCCTACAACTCAGACATGGCGCCGAAGCTGCAGGCGGCCGAGACGCGGTTGCGGCGGTTCGTCGAGGCCGGGCCGCCTGAGGCGATCCCGTTGCGGCAGAACGTCCGCATGCGGCTGCAGGGCGGCCGCACCGCGAAGCGCGCCGTCATCGCGGAGGGCCTCGAGCTGACCGGGCTGATGCGGCCCTTCGACCTCGAGGTGTGGTTCGGGGAGCGGGTGGCGGTCCTCGGGAGCAACGGGTCGGGCAAGTCCCACTTCCTGCGGCTGGTCGCGTGCGGCGGCAGTGACCCCGACGCCGAGCACCGGCCCGTTGGCGACGTCGTGCCGTCGCCCGTGGCCCACACGGGTCGGCTCCGGCTCGGGTCCCGGGTGCGGCCCGGCTGGTTCGCCCAGACCCATGAGCAGCCCTCCCTGACGGGCCGCACGCTGCTGGAGATCCTGCACCGCGGCGACGAGCACCGCGCCGGCAAGCCGCGGGAGGAGGCGGCGCGAGCACTGGACCGCTACGGCCTGGCCCGGGCCAGCGAGCAGACGTTCGACTCGCTCTCCGGTGGGCAGCAGGCGAGGTTCCAGATCCTGCTGCTCGAGCTGTCGGGTGCCACGTGCCTGCTGCTGGACGAGCCCACCGACAACCTCGACCTGCACTCGGCCGAGGCGCTCGAGGAGGGGCTCGAGGCGTTCGAGGGCACCGTCATCGCGGTCACCCACGACCGGTGGTTCTCGCGCGGCTTCGACCGGTTCCTCGTGTTCGGGGCCGACGGCCGGGTCTACGAGAGCGACGAGCCCGTGTGGGACGAGGGCCGGGTCGCCCGCAGCCGCTGAGCGGGTTCCCGCAGGTCAAGAGAGTGCAATTTCTTGCAGAAACTTGCACAGGCCCTCTGGCGGGGTGTCGGCGCCGCGTCCTAGGGTGACCCGCGGTCCTCTCGCAGGGGTGGGCCCCTCCCCGCAGCAAAGGAGCTGTCATGGCCCGCAGGTCCCTGGTCGCCGCCCTCAGTGGCGCGGCACTCGTCGTCTCGGGGCTGCTGGTCCCGCTGGGTGCGCTGCCGGCCCACGCCGCGCAGCGCACGGTGACCCTCGTCGGCACGATGCAGTCGGAGCTGGGGTGCGGCAAGGACTGGGACGAGACGTGCACCTCGACCGACCTCGCCCCGGTGGAGGGCACGACGACGTACGCGAAGACCGTCACCGTCCCTGCGGGCACCTACGCGTACAAGGTCGCCATCGACCACAGCTGGGCCGAGAGCTACGGCGCGGGCGGCGCCAAGGGCGGGGCCGACCTCCCCCTGGTCCTGCAGGGGCCCGCGAAGCTCGAGTTCACCTACGACGACGTCTCCCACCAGATCGGGGTGCGCCCCGTCCGGTTGTCCGGTCCTGCGACCCGGGCAGACCAAGCGTACGCGACCGACTCGCTGCGCCAGCCCCTGACCAAGGAGCGTTACTACTTCGTCATGGCGGACCGGTTCGCCAACGGCGACAAGTCCAACGACCTCGGCGGCCTGACGGGCGACCGGCTGAAAACCGGTTACGACCCCACCGACAAGGGCTTCTACCACGGCGGTGACCTCAAGGGGATCCAGGGCAAGCTCGACTACATCAAGGGCCTCGGCACCACGGCGATCTGGCTCACGCCGTCGTTCAAGAACAAGCCGGTGCAGGGCACCCCGGGCACCGAGAGCGCCGGCTACCACGGCTACTGGATCACCGACTTCACCCAGGTCGACCCGCACCTGGGCACCAACGCCGACCTCAAGGCGCTGATCGCGGCCGCGCACGCCAAGGGGATGAAGGTCTTCTTCGACATCATCACCAACCACACGGCCGACGTCATCGACTACAAGGAGAAGCAGTACACCTACCGCGACAAGACCGCGTTCCCCTACAAGGACGCGGACGGCACGGTGTTCGACGACAAGCAGTACGCGGGCAAGCCCGGGTTCCCGGCGATGGACCCCAACACCTCCTTCCCCTACACCCCGGTCTTCACCAACCCCGGTGACGCGACGGCCAAGGTCCCGGCGTGGCTCAACGACCCGACCAACTACCACAACCGCGGTGACTCCACCTTCGCCGGCGAGTCCGCGGAGTACGGCGACTTCGTCGGCCTCGACGACCTGTTCACCGAGAAGCTCAACGTGCAGCAGGGCATGGAGGACATCTACAAGTCGTGGGTCGACTTCGGCGTCGACGGCTTCCGCATCGACACGGTCAAGCACGTCAACATGGAGTTCTGGCAGTCCTTCAGCCCCGCGATGCTCGAGCAGGCCCGCAAGGACGGCAACGACGACTTCTTCATGTTCGGCGAGGTCTACGACGCCCGCCCGTCCTACATGTCGCAGTTCACGACCACGGGGAAGCTGCCGGCCACGCTCGACTTCGGGTTCCAGGCGCAGGCCACCAGCTGGGCCCAGGGCAAGGCGGGCACGGACCTTCGCGACCTCTACGCCGACGACGACTACTACACCGACACCGACTCCAACGCCTACGAGCTGCCGACCTTCCTCGGCAACCACGACATGGGCCGCGTCGGCTTCCTCCTCCAGGGCAAGGACCCGGTCGGTCCTGCGCTGATGTCTCGGGTCAAGCTCGCCGACTCGCTCATGTACCTCACCCGCGGCCAACCCATCACCTACTACGGCGACGAGCAGGGCTTCGTCGGCTACGGCGGTGACAAGGACGCGCGGCAGGACATGTTCGCCACCAAGGTCGAGGACCGCACCAAGCCGGACGGCTCGGTCGACCGCGGCTACACCACCCAGCCCGTCCTCGGTGGCACCGCCGGCTCCATGGACCGCTACTCGACGAGCGCTCCCCTGTACCAGCACATCAAGGCGCTCGCGGCCGTCCGCGCTGCCAACCCGGCCCTGGCCGACGGCGCGCAGGTGCACCGCTACGCCAGCAGCAACGCCGGCATCTACGCCTTCTCCCGGATCGACCAGGGCAGGCGCGTCGAGTACGTCGTCGCCGCCAACAACGCGACGACGACCTCGTCTGCGTCCTTCGCGACGTACGGCCACAACCAGACGTTCACGCCGGTCTACGGCGCGGCAGCCCCGGTGCGCTCTGGCAAGGACGGCCGCGTCACGGTGAGCGTCCCGGCCCAGTCGGTGTCCGTCTGGAAGGCGACCTCGCCGATGGACACGCCGAAGTCGGCCCCGCCCGTCTACCTGACCTCGCCGGGCGCCGGTGACGTCGTCGGCGGCCGGGCCGAGATCGGCGCAGCCATCCCCGACAACACCTTCGCGCAGGTGAGCTTCCTCTACCGCCCGGTCGGCACCACCGCCTGGAAGCGGCTCGGCACCGACGACAACGCGCCCTACCGCGTCTTCCACGACGTCACGGGTCTCGCCAAGGGCACCCTGCTCGAGTACCGCGCCGTCGCCAAGGACAGCGCAGGGCACCTCTCCGCCTCCTCGTCCTACGGCATCGTCGGCGACCCGAAGGTCAGCGGTGGCGGCGACGGTGGCGGGGTCGGCCCGGTCACCCAGCCGGCCAACGTCAGCGTCCCCGGCGACCACAACAGCGAGATGGGCTGCGGCGGCGACTGGGACCCGGCCTGCCCCGAGGCCCAGCTGACCCTGGACCCCAAGGACCAGGTGTGGAAGGGCACCTACACGCTGCCGGTGGCCCCGCACGCCTACAAGGCCGCCATCGACAAGAAGTGGGACGAGAACTACGGGGCGGGTGGGCGCCCCAACGGCGACAACATCAGCTACACCGTGCCTGCCTCCGGCCAGGTCAGCTTCTACTACGACCACGCGACGCACTGGGTCACCAGTGACGCCCAGGGCGACATCATCACCGCGCCCGGCTCGTTCCAGACCGAGCTCGGCTGCCCCGCCGACTGGAGCCCGGACTGCATGAAGCCGTGGCTGCAGGACCCCGACGGCGACGGGACCTACACCTGGTCCAGCGACCAGCTCCCCGCCGGCACCTACGAGTTCAAGGTCGCCCACAGGCTGGGCTGGGCGGAGAACTACGGTGCGGGCGGCGCCCCCGGCGGAGCCAACATCTCCGTCACGGTGCCGGCCGACGGCATGGTCACGACCATCTCCTACGACCTCGCGACGCACGAGACGACCACGAAGGTGGCCAAGGCGGGCTCCGCCCCCGACCTGACCAAGCAGCGGGCGATCTGGGTCAGCAGGGACACGGTGGCGTGGCCGGCCGCCATGGTGCCCGACGGCGCCGACCCGGCCCTGCTCAAGTGGCGCCTGGCCTGGTCGCGCACGGGTGGCCTGGCGGTCGACGCCGAGGCGATCACCGGTGGCTCGTCAGCAGGGCTGCGCTACGACCCCAAGGGCCTGCCCGCGAGCGTCGTCGCCGCCCACCCCGAGCTCAAGGGCTACCTCGCCCTGCGCCTCGACCGCACCACGACGGCCCAGGTGCCGGACATCCTCCAGGGCCAGGTGGCCGTGGGCATGTACGACTCCCTCAACCGCCTGCTCGACGCCTCCGGCGTGCAGGTCGCCTACGTCCTGGACGACGTGTACTCCGCGGCGGCGACCAAGCGCGCCTACGGCGTCAGCTTCGCGGGGACGAAGCCGTCCTTCCGCCTGTGGGCGCCGACCGCCCAGAAGGTCGACGTCCTCACTTGGGCGCCGGGCTCGGCCGCCGACGCGCCGACCAGCGCCGCCACGCGGACCGCGATGGTGCGTTCCTCCGACGGCTCGTGGTCGGCGACGGCGGGGGCGCGCAACGCGCGCTACCTCTACGAGGTGACGGTGTGGGTGCCCACGACGGGCAAGGTCGAGACCACCCAGGTCACCGACCCGTACTCCGTGGCCCTGACGCTGAACTCGACCCGGTCGGTGGCCGTTGACCTCAAGGACGCGGCCTACCGCCCCTCGCTGTGGTCGACGACGAGGTCGCCCGCCCTCAAGCAGGACGTCGACTCGACGATCTACGAGCTGCACGTGCGGGACTTCTCCGTCAACGACCCGACGGTGAGCGCGGAGAACCGCGGCTCCTACCTCGCGTTCGCCGAGAACGGCGACGGCACCAAGCACCTCAAGGCGCTCGCCGCCGCGGGGCTCAACACCGTGCACCTCCTGCCGACCTTCGACATCGCCTCGATCGAGGAGGACCCGGCGAAGCAGGCCAAGCCGGCCTGCGACCTCAAGTCGTACGCGCCGGACAGTGACCAGCAGCAGGCCTGCATCGAGCCGACCCGGGCCGGCGACGCCTTCAACTGGGGCTACGACCCGTGGCACTGGATGGCGCCGGAGGGCTCCTACGCCTCCACGCCGGCCAAGGCCGACGGCGGCGCCCGCGTCGCGGAGTTCCGCACCATGGTCGGTGCCCTGCACCGCGACGGGCTGCGGGTCGTCCTCGACCAGGTCTTCAACCACACCCCGACCTCGGGCCAGGCGTCGACCAGCGTCCTCGACAAGGTCGTCCCCGGCTACTACCAGCGGCTCAACGCGACCGGCGCCGTGGAGACCTCCACCTGCTGCCAGAACGTCGCGACCGAGCACGTCATGGCGCAGAAGGCCATGGTCGACGCGGTGGTGCTGTGGGCCAGGGACTACAAGGTCGACGGCTTCCGGTTCGACCTCATGGGTCACCACAGCAGGGCCAACATGCTGGCTGTCCGGTCCGCCCTCGACGCGCTCACCCCGGCCAAGGACGGGGTCGATGGAAAGAAGATCTACCTGTACGGCGAGGGCTGGAACTTCGGCGAGGTCGCCGACAACGCCCGCTTCGTGCAGGCCACCCAGGGCCAGCTCGGCGGCACGGGCATCGGGACGTTCTCCGACCGGCTCCGCGACGCGGTGCGCGGTGGCGGCCCGTTCGACGACGACCCCCGCACCCAGGGGTTCGGCAGCGGCGAGGCCACCGACCCCAACGGCGACGCCACGGCCAACCCGTCGGCAGCCACGAGGCTCAAGCACGACACCGACCTCGTGCAGCTCGGCATGGCAGGCAACCTGCGCACGTTCTCCATGCGGCTCAACGAGAACGGCCAGGTCGCCCAGGGCAAGGACGTCGACTACAACGGCGCCCCCGCCGGCTACGCCGACCAGCCCGACGAGGTCATCAGCTACGTCGACGCGCACGACAACGAGACCCTGTTCGACAGCCTGGCGTTCAAGCTGCCGCAGGCCACCTCGATGGCCGACCGTGTGCGGATGAACTCCATCTCGCTGGCGACCACGGCGCTCGCGCAGACGCCGTCGTTCTGGCACGCCGGAGCCGACCTGCTGCGCAGCAAGTCGCTCGACCGCAACAGCTACGACAGCGGCGACTGGTTCAACACCCTCGACTGGACCGGCGCCGACAACGGCTTCGGGCACGGGCTGCCGCTCAAGGGCGACAACGAGGCCAAGTGGCCCTACATGAAGCCGCTGCTGGCCGACCCGGCCCTCAAGCCGACGGCGTCCGACGTGCAGTCGGCCTCCGCGCAGGCCCAGGAGCTGCTCGAGCTGCGGTTCTCCACCCCGCTGTTCCGGCTGGGCTCGGCTGCGGCGATCAACACCAAGGTGAGCTACCCCGCCAGTGGCACGCCCGACGCCAAGGCCGGGGTCATCGCCATGCGGATCGACGACACCGTCGGCGCCGACGTCGACCCCGCCCTCAAGGGCCTCGTGGTCGTCATCAACGCCTCGCCGGAGGCCGTCACCCAGAAGGTGCCCGGACTGGCCGGGGCAGCGCTGTCCCTCTCGCCCGTGCAGGCGAGTGGCGCCGACGCCGTCGTGAAGGCCTCGGCGTGGGACTCGGCCTCGGGCTCGGCCACGGTGCCTGCCCGGTCGGTGGCGGTGTTCGTCCAGCGCTGACCCGCGGCCCGGTCACCGAGGCCCCCGGACGAGCGTTCGTCCGGGGGCCTCGCGCTGCCTACTGGGTCAGGACGACGTCGGTGCCCGTGAGCTTCGTGCGGAAGCCGCCCTGCTCCACCTTCACGGCCGTGAGCCGCACCCCCGCGGGCAGTCCCGTGACGGTGTGCCGGATGGTGACGAGCTTGCGAGCGGCCGTCGAGAGCGCGGAGTCGATGACGCCCGGGCCGCCGAGGTCGACGGTCTCGGGCACGATGACCAGCTGGCCGTTGACGGCGGTGACGGTGCCGGTGGCACGGACCGCGACCCGTCGGCCCAGGACCGTCTCGATCCGGCGGACACCGGCGCGACCGCCGCCCGCGTCGTACAGCTGCACGTCCTTGCCGATCTGCTTGGCAGCCGTGGCGAAGGGGAGAACGGCCTCGAGGTCGAGCCGCTGGGCGCGCAGGCCCTGGGAGGTCAGCCGGACCCCGGCGCCCGTCGCGGTGACGTCCGTGAGCGGGCCGTCGGACGTCAGCACCCGGCTGCTGGACAGGTCGACGTCGGCCAGCCAGGTCTCACCCTTGGCCACGCTGCTCGGTGCCCCCGGTGCGGAGGGCGTGGCCGGGCTCGGCGGGGCGGCCTGGGCAGGGTCGACCACCGGCAGCGAGGAGACCGCGATCGCGGCGGCGACGGCCAGGCCCACGAGGGTGGTCAGGACTCCGGCGAGGAAGGCGCGCATGTGCCCAGTCTGGGTGCTTCGCCGCGCCGCCGCCCGCCGCCAGCTGCCGCCTGCCTTGGGCCCGACCTGTCCCGCCCGCCCGATGGGCGGGAGGTGGGCGTGACGGGCTAGGCGGGCGGGACGGGCTGGGCGGCCGCCGGCGCGGTGACCCGCTCGGCGGCGCGCTCCTGCCGGATGGCCGGGAGGTAGAGCGCCGCGCCGAGGATGCTGAACGCCCCTGCGGTGATGATCGCCGTGGTCGTGCCCGCGTGCTCGGCGAGGGGGCCCAGCGCGAGCAGTCCGAGGCTGTAGCAACCGCCGGCGACCATGGAGTTCATCGACAGCACGGTCGTGCGGTTGCGCGCCTCCGCCTGCCGGTGCAGGAGCGTGCTGTGGACCGGCCCCGCCGAGCCGTGCAGCGTGTAGGTGACGAGGAAGGCAGTGATGAGGCCGACGGGCCCGGCCATCAGGCCCATCACGACGACGAACGCGCCGTTGAGGACCCGCGCCGCGAGCGCGGTCCACCCGACCCCGATGCGACGGCTGGTCAGGCCGGCAACGGCCGAGCCGACGGCGAACAGCCCCCAGGCAGCCGCCGACACCGGGCCCATGAGGGCGCCCGCGCGGGTCTCGCCCCCCGCCACCTCGGCCAGCCTGACCGGCATGAGCGTCTCGAACGCGATCATGCCCACGGACCAGAAGACCTCGACGAGCACCAGCGCCAGCAGCACCCGTGACGTGCCGAGGGTGCGGATGCCGTCGACGACGACGGAGGGCGCCTGCCTGACCGAGGCCATCGCTCGCCGCAGCCCCGTGGAGTCGACGTGGGTGCGCGGCTCCCGGACCAGCGTCGACACCGCGGCCAGGTGCACCGCGAAGAGCCCGATGGCGCACCAGTACGGGAACTCCAGGGCCGTCATCGAGCGCACGGGGTGCCACGCGATGAGGCCGCCGGACACCAGGGCGCCCGAGGCGATGGCGAGGCCGAGCACCATGCCGGCACGCGAGAGCCCGTCCTCGACCCTCGTCGAGGGGTCGTCGGCGTGGGCGGTGTCGACGTACCAGGACTCGAGCGGGCCGGAGTCGAGGGCGCGGAAGACGCCCTGCAGGAGCATGGCCACGACGAAGGCGGCAAAGGTGTGGGCAGTGATGAACACCAGGCTCGAGACCAGGGCCACGACGGCCGAGGCGACGAGCACCGGTCGGCGGCCGAGGGCGTCGGCGAACCCACCGGTGGGCAGCTCGAGGCCCAGCACGACGAAGCCCTGCATCGAGAAGATGACGCCGATCTGGGCCAGGCTCATGTGCCGCTCGAGTGCGAGCAGGGTCGTCACGCCGATGGTCAGGCCCACCGGGAACCAGCGGGTGAACGTCAGCAGGAGCAGTACCGAGCGCGCGCGGCGGGCGGTGACGGGGGAGTAGGTCATGACTGCTGCTCCGTCCCCCGCGGCACCCGGTCGAGGTCCAGCGGGTAGGTGGCGGTGTAGACGGCGAGGCGCCGGGCGTTGGGGTTGCCCTGCCCGACGCGGCGGTAGCGGGCGATGAGCTCGTCGAGCTCGACCTTGAGCTCCTCGACCTGGGCGGCGGTGGCGACGATGAACGAGTCGTTCATGCCCACGGCGTCGCGCCACTCGGTCGGCCAGGTCGCCTCGACGTCCAGCCACCGCTCGAACTGCTCGGAGAAGTGGCGGGTGTAGTCGCGCACCAGCCAGTTGAGCGCGGTCTCGGAGTCCTCGTCGCCGACGAAGTCGCTGGGCTCGAACTGGTGGCTCTCGGTGGCCGCCCGCCACAGCCGCCGCTTGCCCTCGCCGTCCCCGGTGTCGGTGACCAGCCCGACGGACTCGAGCTTGCGCAGGTGGTAGGAGGTCGCGCCGGAGTTGGTGCCCAGGGCGGTCGCCAGGTCGGTGGCCGTGGCCGGGCCGCCGACGCGCAGCCTCGACAGCAGCCGGGAGCGCAGGGGGTGGGCGAGGACCTTCAGTGAGGTCGCGTCGAGCCGGATGCCGGTCATGCCGGCGCTCATCTGGGGTTCGTCAGGGGCCATGCGTGCACAATACCTTTGCACAATCTGTTTGCACAAGTAGTGTGCACGAGGTGGTCTTCTGCACGTCTGCGCAGGTCAGGTGCCCTTTTCGGACCCCGGGGCAGCGATTTGGGGTGCTGGTCACCCCACCCGTAAACTTGACCACTGTTGTGCCGTGCGCCCTCGGAAGGCGACACACCAGCGCCTCGGGCGCCCACGGCACACGATCCTTCCCAGCAAGCAAAGGGCCAGTACATTGCGCACTTTTACCCCGAAGCCGGCCGAGGTCACTCGGACCTGGCACGTCATCGACGCCACGGACGTCGTCCTGGGTCGCCTGGCGAGCCAGACCGCGATCCTCCTGCGCGGCAAGCACAAGACCACCTTCGCCCCGCACGTCGACGGTGGTGACTTCGTCATCATCATCAACGCCGAGAAGGTCGCCCTCACCGGCGCCAAGCTCGAGCAGAAGAAGGCCTACCGCCACTCGGGCTTCCCGGGCGGCCTGCGGAGCACCTCGTACACCGAGCTCCTCGCCAAGAGCCCCGAGAAGGCCGTGGAGAAGGCCGTCCGCGGCATGCTCCCCAAGACGACCCTCGGGCGCGAGCAGCTGACGCACCTCAAGGTCTACGCCGGTGGCGAGCACCCGCACGCGGCACAGCAGCCCAAGCCCTTCGAGATCTCACAGGTCGCGCAGTAAGTCCGCAAGGACCTGTGCAAGAAAGCGAATTGAGGACATCACGTGGCTGACACCACCGAGAACATCGACTCGACCGACGAGGTCGAGCTCACCGAGTACACCTCCGAGTCCGAGGGCCCCGTCTCCGGCGAGGCCGTCCGGCGCCCCAGCGCGTCGGCTCCCGGCGCCGCGACCGGTCGTCGCAAGCAGGCCATCGCCCGCGTGCGCATCGTCCCCGGCACCGGCGAGTGGAAGATCAACGGGCGCACGCTCGAGCAGTACTTCCCGAACAAGGTCCACCAGCAGATCGTCAACGAGCCGCTCACGCTGCTCGAGCTCGACGGCGCCTACGACGTGCTCGTGCGCGTCCACGGTGGTGGCCCCTCCGGCCAGGCCGGCGCGGTGCGCCTCGGCGTGGCCCGCTCCCTCAACGGGGTCGACGAGGAGCTGAACCGTCCGGCGCTCAAGAAGGCCGGCTTCCTCACCCGCGACGCCCGCGTCCCGGAGCGCAAGAAGGCTGGTCTCAAGAAGGCCCGCAAGGCGCCTCAGTACTCGAAGCGCTGATCCCGGCTGGCGCCGGGCTCACACGCTTGGCTCCAACGCGCTGATCCCGGCTGGCGCCGCTCCGGCGCCTGCTGGCCAGCACCGAAGGCGGCACCCGACAACTCGGGTGCCGCCTTCGGCGTCTGGGGGAGTAGGTTCGCCCAGACGCTTCCTGCCGCGCGCCGATGCCCTTCGGGTACGCCGTGTGCACCCCCGCTCGTCGAAAGGCTTCCCCTCCATGGCACGACTGTTCGGTACCGACGGAGTCCGCGGGCTCGCGAACGTCGACATCACCGCCGAGCTCGCCCTGCGGCTGAGCGTCGCCGCGGCCCACGTCCTCGGTGACGAGGCGCGCAAGCACGGTCGCCGTCCCAAGGCGGTCGTCGGGCGCGACCCCCGGGCGTCAGGGGAGTTCCTCTCCGCCGCGGTCATCGCCGGGCTCGCCTCCGCCGGGGTGGACGTCTACCACGCCAACGTCCTGCCGACGCCGGCCATCGCCTTCCTCACGGCCGACACGCACGCCGACTTCGGGGTCATGCTCTCGGCGTCGCACAACGCCATGCCGGACAACGGCATCAAGTTCTTCGCCACGGGTGGGCACAAGCTCGACGACGCGGTCGAGGACGAGATCGCAGCCCTGCTCGACCGCGAGTGGGAGCGACCGACCGGGGCCGACGTGGGCCGCGTGGTGACGATGCCGGACGGGCACACGCGGTACATCTCCCACCTGCTGGCGGTGCTCCCGCACCGGCTCGACGGCATCACGGTGGTCATCGACGGCGCCCACGGCGCCGCGAGCTCGGTCTCGCCCGAGGTGTTCCGGCTCGCGGGGGCGACGGTCCACGAGATCGGTACGGAGCCCGACGGCCTCAACATCAACGACGGGTACGGGTCCACCCACCTCGACCACCTCAAGGCCGCTGTCGTGGCCAAGGGTGCCGACCTCGGCATCGCGCACGACGGAGACGCAGACCGCTGTCTTGCCGTCGACGCGTCCGGGACCGAGGTCGACGGCGACCAGATCATGGCGATCCTCGCGGTCGACATGAAGGAGCGCGGCGTGCTGGCGCAGGACACCCTCGTCGCCACGGTCATGAGCAACCTGGGGCTCATCCAGGCCATGGAGCGCGAAGGCGTCACCGTGCGCCAGACGGGTGTCGGCGACCGCTACGTGCTGGAGGAGATGCGCGCCCACGAGCTGTCCCTCGGCGGCGAGCAGAGCGGGCACGTCATCTTCCTCGACCACGGCACCACCGGCGACGGCGTCCTCACCGGCCTCATGCTCGCTGCGCGTATGGCGTCGACGGGGCGTTCCCTCGCCGACCTCGCGTCGGTCATGCGTCGCCTCCCGCAGGTGCTCGTCAACGTCAAGGGCGTCGACAAGACCCGGGTCGAGAGCGATGCGGAGCTGCAGGAGGCCGTGGCCAAGGAGGAAGCGGCCCTCGCCGGTTCGGGACGGGTTCTGCTGCGCAAGTCCGGCACCGAGCCCGTCGTACGCGTCATGGTCGAGGCGGGCGACGAGGACGAGGCCCATGCCGTGGCCGGGCGACTGGTCGACGTCGTCAAGGCCCGCCTGAGCCTGTAGCCGAGCAGCTCGTCACGCGCCGAGCAGGTCGTCGACGATGTGGCGTGCGATCTCGAACGCACTCGTCGCAGCGGGCGACGGCGCGTTGAGGACGTGCACGACCGAGCCTGAGCGCTCCACCAGGAAGTCGTCGACCAGGCTGCCGTCCGGTCGCACGGCCTGGGCACGCACCCCGGCCGGTGACGGCAGCAGGTCCTCGTCGCGCAGGTCCGGCACGAGGCGGCGCAAGCTGTCGGCGAACCGGTGGGGCGACACCGAGCGTGCCACCTCCTGCGCTCCCGTCCGGCGGTGGCGTCGCGCCAGCCGCCAGAAGCCGGGGAACGTGAGGGTGTCGCGCAGGTCGGGCCACGACACGGTGCCCCAGGTGTAGCCCTCACGGGCCAGCGCCAGCACGGCGTTGGGGCCCGCGTGCACCGAGCCGTCGACGCCCCGCGTCAGGTGGACGCCGAGGAACGGCAGCTCCGGGTCGGGGACGGGGTAGACGAGGCCGCGTACCAGGTGGGCGGCGTCGGGCGCCAGCACGCGATACTCGCCGCGGAAGGGCACGATCCGGGCGGTCGGGTCGTGCCCGAGCCTCCGAGCCACGACGTCGGCCTGCAGCCCGGCGCACGCCACCACCAGGTCGGCAGCGAGATCGCCCCGGGAGGTGAGCACGGCCCCGGCACGGGCGCCGAGCACCTCCGTGCCCAGCAGCAGGGTGGCCTCGTGCTCCTCGAGCCGGCGCACCAGCGCCGCGCACACCGCCGCGTAGTCGACCACGCCGGTCTCGGCGACGTGCAGGGCAGCCAGCGCCCCGACGTGCGGCTCGTGCTCGCGCGCGCCCGCGGCGTCGAGCTCGGTGACCGTCAGCCCGTTGGCGCGGCCGCGCGTGGCGAGCTGCCGCAGACGCGGGAGCTCGTCCGCCCTGGTCGCCACCACGAGCTTGCCGCACACCGCGTGGGGGATGCCCTCGGCGCGGGCGAACGCGACCATCGAGCCCGCTCCGGCTCGACACAGCCGCGCCTTGGCCGAGCCGGGGGGGGTAGTAGAGGCCGGAGTGGATGACCCCGCTGTTGCGCCCCGTCTGGTGGCGCGCCCAGGCGACCTCCTTCTCCACCACGGTCACCGCGGTGCCCGGCCGGGTGCGGCACAGGCGCTCGGCGACGGCCAGGCCCAGGATGCCGCCACCGACCACGACGACGCGGGTGCTGGTGGGCATGGTCCCAACCTAGGTCCACGTGATGGATGGCACGCGGACCAGGGGAATGGTCACCGTTCCCGCCCGGTTGCCCCAGAGGTAACCGACCACCGACAGACAGGACGACCATGCCCTTCGAAGCAGTGAACGAGACGCTCTACACCACCGCCGCCTCCGCCCAGGGTGGACGCCAGGGACGGGTCCGGAGCGAGGACGGGGTCGTGGACCTGCCGCTCGGCAAGCCCGGCAGCACGAGCAACCCTAAGGCCAACCCGGAGACGCTGTTCGCGTCCGGCTACGCCGCCTGCTTCAGTGGTGCCCTGGCTGCCGTCGCCCAGAAGGAGGGGCTGGACGTCAGCACCTCCACCGTCACGGCGAACGTCGAGTTCGGCTCCACGGACACCGGTTTCGGCCTCGCTGTCGCGCTGACCGCCGAGGTCCCCGGCGTCGACGACGCGACCGCGCAGAAGCTCGCCGACGCCGCCCACGAGGTGTGCCCCTACTCCAAGGCCACCCGCGGCAACATCGACGTCACCATCACCGGCAAGGGCGCCTGACCCGAGCGTCCGCCACGCACAAAGGCGGGGTACGGCGCGTGGTCACCACGCGCCGTACCCCGCCCTCGTGCTGTCCGGGGGCGGACTAGACGAGCTGCTCGAGCAGGCCGGAGTCGACGTCGTACATGAACCCACCCACGGCCACCGAGTCGGGGATGAGGGGGTGGCTGCGGACGGCGGCCACGTCGGCGGCCAGGGCTGCCCGCTGGTCGCCGACGACGTGGAAGCCCTGCCACGAGGCATCCTGCCCGGCGGACTGGCCCACGCGTTCGCGCAGCTCCTGCTCGGTGTTGCTGGCCATGGCGCACCGGGTGTGGGGGACGACGAGGATGCGCTTGACCCCGAGCAGGTGCACTCCGAGGACCAGCGCCTCGAGAGCGTTGAGGGTGACCCGTCCCCCGGGGTTGCGGAAGATCTTGGCGTCGCCGGGCTTGAGCCCGACGAGCCTCAGCGGGTCGATGCGGGAGTCCATGCAGGTGACGATGGCGACGCCCGCGTGGGCGATGCCGTCGAACCCGCCGGTGGTGAACTCCGTCTCGGCATAACGTTGGTTGGCAGCGATCAGATCGTCGAAACCCGTTGCGGTGGTGGATGACTCGCTCACAGCAGGCCTGCTCTCTTGAAGATGGACATGGCCATCGGCTTGGTGGTGGACGCGAAGAAGTCGTTGCCCTTGTCGTCGACGACGATGAAGGCGGGGAAGTCCTCGACCTCGATCTTCCAGACCGCCTCCATGCCCAGCTCGGGGTACTCCAGGACCTCGACGCTCTTGATGCAGTCCTGGGCGAGGCGCGCCGCGGGGCCACCGATCGAGCCGAGGTAGAAGCCGCCGTGGCTGTGGCACGCATCGGTGACCTGCTTGGAGCGGTTGCCCTTGGCCAGCATGACCATCGAGCCGCCGGCGGCCTGGAACTGGTCGACGTAGGAGTCCATGCGCCCGGCCGTCGTGGGCCCGAACGAGCCGCTGGCGTAGCCCTCGGGCGTCTTGGCCGGCCCGGCGTAGTAGACCGCGTGGTCCTTGAGGTACTGCGGCATGCCGTCGCCCGCGTCGAGGCGCTCCTTGATCTTGGCGTGCGCGATGTCGCGCGCGACGACGAGCGGCCCGCTGAGCGAGAGCCGGGTCTTCACGGGGTACCCGGACAGCTCGGCGCGGATCTCGTCCATCGGGCGGTTGAGGTCGATGCGGACGACGTCGTCCTCGCCCTCGAGGTGCTCGTGGGTCGTCTCGGGGAGGAAGCGCGCCGGGTCCTTCTCGAGGACCTCGATGAAGACGCCCTCGGGGGTGATCTTGCCCAGGGCCTGGCGGTCGGCGGAGCAGGAGACGGCGATGGCCACCGGCAGCGACGCGCCGTGGCGGGGGAGGCGGACGACGCGGACGTCGTGGCAGAAGTACTTGCCACCGAACTGCGCGCCGATGCCGAAGTTGCGGGTGAGCTCGAGCACCTGCTCCTCGAGCTCGGTGTCGCGGAACCCGTGGGCGCTCATGGAGCCCTCGCGAGGGAGGTCGTCGAGGTACTTGGCGCTGGCGTACTTCGCCGTCTTCAGGGCGAACTCGGCGCTCGTGCCGCCGATGACGATGGCCAGGTGGTAGGGCGGGCAGGCCGCCGTGCCGAGGGAGCGCAGCTTCTCGTCGAGGAACGCGAGCATCCGCTCGGGGTTCAGGATCGCCTTGGTCTCCTGGTAGAGGAACGACTTGTTGGCGCTGCCGCCGCCCTTGGCCATGAAGAGGAACTTGTAGGAGGTCTCGTGGCCCTCGGCGGTGTCGGCGTAGAGCTCGATCTGCGCGGGCAGGTTGGACCCGGTGTTCTTCTCCTCCCACGTCGTGAGGGGCGCCATCTGGGAGTAGCGCAGGTTGAGCCGGGTGTACGCGTCGCTCACGCCGCGCGCGATCGCGCGCTCGTCGGTGCCCTCGGTGAGGACGTGCTGGCCGCGCTTGCCCATGACGATGGCGGTGCCGGTGTCCTGGCACATGGGAAGGACGCCGCCGGCGGCGATGTTGGCGTTCTTGAGCAGGTCGAGGGCGACGAACTTGTCGTTGTTGCTCGCCTCGGGGTCGTCGATGATCCGGCGCAGCTGCGCGAGGTGTGCAGGGCGCAGGTAGTGCGCGATGTCGTGCATGGCGGTTTCGGTGAGCAGCCGCAGCGCCTCCGGCTCCACCTGCAGGAAGGTGCGGCCCCCCGGGCCCTCGACGGTGCTCACGCCCTCGGAGGTAAGCAGGCGGTACTCGGTCCGGTCGGGGCCGATGGGCAGCAGGTCCTCGTAGGGGACCTCGGGTTCCGGGTCGAACTCCGGCATGGTGCTCCTGTTCCTCGGGTCGCCGCTGCGGCGACTACAGCTCGTCGAGGCTGGGGGCGTAGGCCCCGGCCCTGCCGACGGTGACTCCACTCGTGGCGAGGCCGCGCTCGATGGCGTGCCCCACCTCCTCCAGTGTCGCGTCGTGCAGCCGCTGCCGTGCACCCGGGTCGCCCAGCAGCCCTGCGACGACGAGTCCGGACACCAGCCCGGCCATGAACGAGTCACCGGCACCGACGGTGTCGACGACCCCCTTGACGCGCGCCGGGGCCCGCTCGCTGCGCTCGTCCGAGGCGACGCGGTAGGCCACGCCCTCGGCGCCGAGGGTGATCACGACCAGACCCGCCCCGAGCCGGACCCACCGGCCCATGACCTGCTCGGGTGACTCGTCGGGGTACAGCAGGGCGAGGTCGTCCTCGCTGGCCTTGACCACGTCCGAGAGGGCGACGAGCTCCTCGACGCGGCGCCGTACCGCGTCGAGGTCGCCCATGATGCTCGGCCGGATGTTGGGGTCGTAGGAGACCGTGCCCTGCTCGCGGACCGCGCGCAGCACCGAGGTGACGCTCTGCGCGCCGGGCTGGAGCACGGTCGCGATGGAGCCCGTGTGCACGTGGCCGGTGCCCTCGGGGAGCGTCACCTCCGGCAGGTCCCAGTGCAGGTCGAAGTCGTAGGTCGCGGCGCCCTGCTGGTCGAGCGTCGCCACGGCGACCGACGTGGGCGACGGCCCGAAGCTCTCCTCGAGCAGGTTGACGCCGTGGCGGCGCAGGTGGGCGGCGATGCGCTCGCCGCGGTCGTCGTGGCCCAGCCACGTGGCGAAGTCGACCGGGTGGTCGAGCCGGGCGAGCCCGACGGCGACGTTGGCCGGGCTGCCGCCCACGTGCTCGGCCGACTCGCCGTTGGCGTCGGTGACGACGTCGACGAGGGCCTCGCCGACCACCAGCAGCCGGGCGGTCATCAGGCGTCCTGGTTCGAGGAGGTGGCGTGGTCGAAGTCGATGGAGCTGTAGGCGCGCAGCTTCGCCAGCTGGTGGTGGCTCTCGATGTGGCGGATCGTCCCCGACTTGGAGCGCATGACCAGCGAGTGGGTCGTCACCCCGCCCGCCCGGTAGCGGACGCCGCGCAGCAGCTCGCCGTCGGTGATCCCGGTGGCGACGAAGAAGCAGTTCTCGCCGCGGACGAGGTCGTCGGTCGACAGGACCCGGTCGAGGTCGTGCCCGGCGTCGATGGCCTTCTGCCGCTCCTCGTCGTCGCGGGGGGCCAGCCGGCCCTGGATGACGCCGCCGAGGCACTTGATGGCACAGGCCGCGATGATGCCCTCGGGTGTGCCCCCGATCCCCAGCAGCAGGTCGATGCCCGTGTCGTCGCGGGCCGCCATGATCGCGCCGGCCACGTCGCCGTCGGAGATGAACCGCAGCCGGGCGCCCGCGCCACGGACCTCGGCCGCCAGCTGCTCGTGGCGGGGACGGTCGAGCATGACGACGGTGACGTCCTCGACGGTCTGGTGCTTGGCCTTGGCGACGCGGCGGATGTTCTCGGCCACCGGCAGGCGGATGTCCACCGAGTCGGCGGCCTCGGGGCCCGTGACGAGCTTGTCCATGTAGAAGACGGCGGACGGGTCGTACATGCTGCCCCGGTCGGCCACCGCCAGCACCGCGACGGCGTTGGACTGCCCCTTGGCGGTGAGCGTCGTCCCGTCGATCGGGTCGACGGCCACGTCGCACTCGGGCCCGTTGCCGTCGCCGACCTCCTCGCCGTTGTAGAGCATCGGGGCGTCGTCCTTCTCGCCCTCGCCGATGACCACGACGCCCTTCATGGAGACCGTGGAGATGAGGGTCCGCATCGCCTCGACCGCGGCCCCGTCGGCGCCGTTCTTGTCGCCCCGCCCGACCCACCGGCCGCCGGCCATGGCAGCAGCCTCGGTGACGCGGACGAGCTCGAGCGCGAGGTTGCGGTCAGGAGCCTCGACACCCACGCGAAGGGACGAGGGGAGGTGCTGCTCGGACATGCGTCAGTTCCTTCACGCGGCGGCGGGTGAGTGCCCCGAGACTATCGGTGGCGGGGGCAGTTGGCGCCGACCGGTCCGCGTCAGGGACGATGGGTCCGTGAGCACCCCGGCACCCCGCAGTTCCTACGCCAACGGCTCCGTCGCCAACATGGTCCGGTCGCTCCTGGTGATCGGGGCGCTGGTCGCCGTCCTGGTGGCCGTGGTCCCGCGCGTCAACAACGTCAGCCAGCCGCCCGTCGACGTCTCCGGCGCGTCCGCGGAGGTCGCCCGCGACAGCGGCTGGGCCATCGAGCGGCCCGAGGGCCTGCCCGACGGGTGGAAGGCCACGAGCGTCCGCTACGTGCGCTCGACCGACGGCCTGATGACCTGGCACGCCGGCTACCAGTCGCCGACCGGCAACTACGTGGCGATCGAGCAGACCAAGGACGCCACCTCCGGCTGGGTCGAGGCGCAGACCAACCGGGCGGCGAAGACGGGGACCACCGAGGCCGGTGGGCGGACGTGGGACACCTACGTGCGCAACGGCAAGGTGCAGAACAGCCTCGTCAACAAGGGCGCGGTGGGACAGCTCACCACCATCGTGACCGGTACGGGCACCTTCCCCGAGCTCACGGCGTTCGCCGACAGCCTGCGCCCGGTCCCCAAGGGCTGACCGCCGCGGGTCCGACGTGCGGCGACCTCCCTACCGGGGGTCGTCCTGGGTGAGCGCGGCCTCCGCGCCGTCGAGCCAGGTGCTGCAGTGGGAGGCGAGGGCCTCGCCGCGCCGCCACAGCCGCATGCTCTCCTCGAGGCCGACCTGGCCGCCCTCGAGCTGCGCGACGATGTCGATGAGCTCGTCGCGGGCCTGCTCGTAGGTCAGCTCGGCGACGTCCGCGAACTCCTCGGCCGTCCCGGGTGCGGCGGACGGGTCCTGCTGTGCTCCCTTGGCCATGGGGAAGGAGCCTAACCGGCGTCGGGGGTGCTTCCCACGACCCGGGTCGCGAAGTCGCCGCGGGCCACGCGCACGCGCAGCAGCTCGTCGGGCACGACCTCGTCCTGGTCCATGACCACGCGGCCGTCGCGGTGCTGCACCACGGCGTACCCGCGCTCCAGGGTGGACAGGGGGGACAGCGTGCGGACCTGCGCCCGCAGGTGGCCGACCTGGTCGGCCGCCCGGTGCACCGACCCGAGCACCCGTCGGGTGGCCCGGTCGGTCAGGGCGTCCAGCTCGGCGCGCCTGGCGTCGATCATCGCCGCGGGGTTGGCCATCACGGGCCGGGAGCGCAGGGCGACCAGGTGGCGGCGCTCGCTGGACACGCGGGCAGCCAGGGCCCGGCGTGCCCGGTCGCGAGCCGCCCTGGTGCCGGCGCGCTCGGCCTGGGCGTCGGGCACGACCCGCTTGCCCGCGTCGGTGGGTGTGGAAGCGCGCCAGTCGGCGACGTGGTCGAGCAGCGGGGTGTCGACGTCGTGCCCGATCGCCGACACCACCGGGGTCCGGGCTGCCGCGACGGCCCGCAGGAGGGCCTCGTTGCTGAAGGGGAGAAGGTCCTCGACCGAGCCGCCACCGCGGGCGATGACGATGACGTCGACCCCGTCGAGCCCGTCGAGCTCCTGCAGGGCGGCCATCACCTCCTGGACCGCCGAGGGGCCCTGGACCGCGACCTCCCGGATCTCGAAGCGCACGGTGGGCCAGCGGCGGCGGGCGTTCTCGACGACGTCCTTCTCGGCGGCACTGGCGCGGCCGCAGACGAGCCCGACGGTCCGGGGGAGGAACGGCAGCGCCTTCTTGCGGTCGTGGTCGAACAGCCCTTCGGACGCCAGCGTGCGCTTGAGGTGCTCCACGCGGGCCAGCAGCTCGCCGACGCCCACCGGCCGGATCTGGCGCGCGTCGAGCATGAGCGAGCCGCGCTGGGTCCAGAACACCGGCTTGGCCTGCAGGACCACGCGCGCGCCCTGGGCGACCGGCACGGGCATGGCGTCGAGGGCGTTGGTCGAGATCGCGACCGACAGCGACATGTCGACATCGGGGTCGCGCAGCGTGAGGTAGGCCGTGCGGGAGCCGGGGCGGCGGGTGAGCTGGACGACCTGGCCCTCGACCCACAGCACCGACATCTTCTCGACGTACTCGGCGATCTTCATGCTGAGCAACCGGACCGGCCAAGGCGACTCGGCGGTCGTGTCGCCGGCCCGCTCGGGCAGGGTCGGGCGCTGCTCGGGGCCGGTCACGGGGCCACTCTAGGAGGTGCCGCCCCGGTCCGGCGGCGCGACGCGGATTGGGGCGCCCCGAGGGCGCGACCTACCATGGGGACATGACTGAGACCGCCGAACGACCCACCAAGCGCGTCCTGCTGGCCGCGCCCCGCGGGTACTGCGCGGGCGTCGACCGCGCGGTGGTCACCGTCGAGAAGGCGCTCGAGCTCTACGGCGCCCCGGTCTACGTGCGCAAGGAGATCGTGCACAACAAGCACGTCGTGACCACGCTGGAGAAGCGCGGCGCCATCTTCGTCGAGGAGACCGACGACGTGCCCGAGGGCGCCACCGTCATCTTCAGCGCCCACGGCGTGGCACCGGTCGTCCACGAGGAGGCCAAGGCGCTGAGCCTCAAGACGATCGACGCGACGTGCCCGCTGGTCACCAAGGTCCACCGCGAGGCGGTCCGGTTCGCCAGCGACGACTACGACATCCTGCTCATCGGCCACGAGGGCCACGAGGAGGTGGTCGGCACCGCCGGTGAGGCGCCCGAGCACATCACCCTGGTCGACGGCCCGGACGACGTCCCGAACATCACGGTCCGCGACCCCGACAAGGTCGTGTGGCTCTCCCAGACCACGCTGTCGGTCGACGAGACCATGGAGACGGTGCGGCGACTGCGTGAGCGCTTCCCCTCCCTGCAGGACCCGCCGAGCGACGACATCTGCTACGCCACGCAGAACCGCCAGCTGGCCGTGAAGCAGATGGCCCCCGAGTGCGACCTCATGGTCGTCGTGGGGTCGCGCAACTCCTCCAACTCGGTGCGCCTGGTCGAGGTCGCGCTCGAGCACGGCTCCCGGGCCGGGCACCTCGTGGACTACGCCGACGAGATCGACGAGGCCTGGCTGGACGGGGTCACCACGGTCGGCGTCACGTCCGGTGCCTCGGTGCCCGAGGTCCTCGTCCGCGACGTGCTCACCTACCTCGCCGAGCGCGGGTACGGCGACGTCACCCCGGTCGTGGCAGCCGAGGAGAGCCTGCTGTTCTCCCTGCCCAACGAGATCCGCCGTGACCTCAAGGCGCGGGGGCTCAGCGACAAGATGCGCCACGACGCCAGCTTCGAGGAGGCCGGCTCCCTGCACTGACGCCGGCGGCGTCGGGGGCGCACCGCGTCGACCGGGCGCCCGGGCAGTGCGACGGCCACCCCGCGGGGTTCGGCGCGTCTTGTCGATCCGGGGCACCTCGCAGGTAGCGTCTGGGCCATGAACACCCTGGCGTCGACGCGCAGGCGCGTGTTGAAGCGCCTGGTGGCCCGCAGCCCTGCCGTCGTCGACCTGTCGATGCTCGACTCGGTGCCCCGCCGACTCCTGCGCCCGCTGCGCCGCGACGGCCTCGACCCCGTGGCGCGCCTCGGGGCGACGGTCCCGGACCCGGTGCACCGCCTCGCCCACATGTTCGGCATGAACATCTGGCTCGTCTCCGGCCACGAGGAGGGTCGGGCCGTCCTCGCCGAGCAGGGTCGCTTCAGCAACGACCTGCGCCCCTACGTCGGCAGCAGCAGCGGCAGCGTGGGCGGGCTGGGGTTCACCGATCCGCCGGAGCACACGCGGCTGCGTTCGCTCCTCACCCCCGAGTTCACGATGCGCCGGATCAACCGGCTCGCGCCCCGCATCGAGCAGATCGTCGACGCCCAGCTCGACGAGTTCGCGGCGAAGGGCCCGAACGTCGACCTGGTCGGTGACTTCGCCTTCCCCATCCCCTTCCTGGTGATCTGCGAGCTGCTGGGCCTGCCCCCCGAGGACCGGGAGCGGTTCCGGGCGCTCAGCCACGCCCGGTTCGACGTCTCGGCCGGGGGGACGGGCGCCTTCGGCGCGATCTCCTCCTCGCGGAGCTTCCTGCTCGAGGCGACGCGGCGGCAGCGCGAGGCCCCGGGTGACGGCCTGCTCGGGCGCATCATCACCGCCGTCGGTGACGAGGTGGGCGACGACGAGATCGCGGGGCTGGCCGACGGCGTGTTCACCGGTGGCTACGAGACCACGGCCAGCATGCTCGCGCTGGGGTCGCTGGTGCTCCTGCGGGACCGGCGCCACTTCGACCTCGTCCGTGACGACGACGCCTCGGTCGACCCCGTCGTCGAGGAGATGCTGCGCTACCTGTCCGTGGTGCAGATCGCCTTCCCGCGCTTCGCCCTGGAGGACCTCGACCTGTTCGGCAGGAAGGTCCGCAAGGGTGACGTCGTCGTGGTGGCCCTCAGCCGGGCAGACCGCGACGGGCGCATCGGCCCCGACCTCGACCGCTTCGACCCCACCCGGCCGCCGTCGCCGCACCTGGCCTTCGGCTACGGGTTCCACCGCTGCGTGGGGGCCGAGCTGGCCCGGCTGGAGCTGCGTACGGCCTTCCCCCGGCTGGTGCGGCGCTTCCCCGAGATGCGGCTCGCCGTCGACCCCTCTGCACTGCGCTTCCGCGACCAGTCGATCGTCTACGCGGTGGACTCCCTGCCGGTCCACCTCGGCCCCGACTCCGCGTCGAGGTCGAGCTGAGGCCTCGCGTCCTGCGCGGTGGCTGCCTCGAGCAGCTCCACCGCGGTGAGGACCCGGGGCCCCGCCTCGACCGGCCGCGGGACGGCCAGCCGGTCCTCGACGATCTCGAGGTCGTGCATCTTGCGGGCCGTGACGAGGACGCGTGACTCCAGCGCGCCGACCAGCTGGTTGTAGGTCTCGACCGACCGCTGCAGGGCACTGCCCATCCGCGCGGCGTGCCCGCCGAGGGTGCCGAGGCGGTCGTAGAGCTCCCGCCCGACGGCCATGAGCTCGCGGGCGCCGGCGGTCAGGGCGTCCTGCTGCCAGGTGAACGCCACCGTGCGCAAGAGGGCCATGAGGGCGCCCGGGCCGACGAGCACGACCCGGCGCGCCATGGCGTCCTCGTGGAGCGCGGGGTCCGCAGCCAGGGCCGCGGAGAGCATGGCCTCGCTCGGGACGAAGCACACCACCATCTCCGGCGAGCTGTCGAACGCCGACCAGTAGTCCTTGGCCGCGAGCGAGCGCACGTGTCCCTGCAAGGTCGTGGCGTGCTCGCGCAGCAGGCCGGTGCGCTCCGACGCCGGCAGGTCGTCGGCCTGGGCGCGCAGGAAGGCGACCATCGGTGCCTTCGAGTCGACCACGAGGTACTTGTCGCCGGGGAGGCGCACCACGACGTCGGGACGCACCTGGCGGTCGTGGCGGCTCACCCGGGTCACCTGCTCGTCGAAGTCGCACCGCGCGAGCAGGCCGGCGTGCTCGAGGACCCGGCGCAGCTGCACCTCGCCCCAGGCGCCGCGCACGGTCGAGGCGTTGAGCGATCCTGCGAGGCTCTGGGTCTGGCGGCCCAGGGCGGTGGTCGAGGCCTGCACCTGGGCGATGGTCTGCTCGAGGGCCGCGAACTGGTGGGTGCGGTCGCGTTCCAGCGTGCCCACCTGCTGCTCGACCCGGCCGAGGGCGTCACGCAGCGGTGCCAACGCGGCTGCGGTCTGGGCGTCGTCGGAGAGGGCCGCCTCGAGGTCGACGACCCGCTCGCGCAGCAGGTCGCGCTCGGCGCGCACCCCGGCAGCGCGCGCCGTACCCAGCTGCTGCGTGACGGCGGCGGCCACGGCGGCGCCCAGGGCGAGCCCGGCGAGGAGGGCGAGGACGAGTTCCATGGTGCGGACCCTGCCACCACCCACCGACAGGATGGCGAAGGCGCCTCGGAGGTAGCGTGCCGGACATGCCCGACCAGCCTGCCGCGCCGGAGCCCCTCCTCGTCGACGACGACCTCGTCCTGCACGGGCTCCACGACGCCGCGGTCGACGACGGGGTCATGGCCTTCGAGGCCATCTGGCAGCACGAGCGGGTGGGACGGGTGGAGCTGCTGCGCGGTGACGTCGGCGATGCCGAGCTCATCTGGCTGTTCGTGCCGCAGTACCGCGCCGTCGGGGTGGTCGAGCGCGCCCTGCGCCTGGTCGTCCGCTGGGCCTTCGACGAGCTCGGGCTGCGGCGCGTCGAGGCCCGCGTCGAGGACGACGACCGTGACGGGGTGCGGGCTGCCATGCGCGCCGGCCTGCGCAAGGAGGGGGTGAGCCGCGCCGTCGCGGTCCCGGGTGGTCGTGGGGACGTCATGGTGCTCAGCGCGCTCGACGACGACGCCCCGCCGCACACGCGTGAGGGCTTCATCGCCCAGCTCAACGCTGCGCTGCCCACCAAGCGGGCCATCGCCCAGGGGGTCATCCGGGACGCCGAGGGCCGCGTGCTGCTGTGCGAGCTCGTCTACAAGCAGGAATGGGACCTGCCCGGCGGGGTCGTCGACCCGTTCGAGTCGCCGGCGCAGTGCGTGGTCCGCGAGGTCCGCGAGGAGCTGGGCGTCGACGTCGAGGTGCGCTCGCTGCTCGCCGTCAACTGGCTGCCGCCGTGGCGTGGCTGGTCCGACGCCACGGTGTTCGTCTTCGACCTCGGCGTCGCCGACGAGGACCTGGTTGCGCGGACCACGTTGCAGCCCAGGGAGATTCGCGCTGTGCACTGGGTCGGTGAGGAGGAGCTGGAGGCGCGCGTCGCGCCGTACAACCAGCGGCTGCTCGCCTTCCTCCTCGGGCACCAGGGACCCACCGCCTACCTCGAGGACGGCCTCCCGGCCCTGTGAGGTGAGCCCGCACACGTATCGCGCGTGGCCGCCGTGCGGGTGCGCCAGACTGTGCCGGTGAGCGAGTTCGACGACGGTTCGGCGGTATCGGCACGCGCGGGTGAGGTTGGGGTCTACGACGCCGGGCTCGGCGAGGGGTGGCGCATCGGGGGAGGGGTCAACGGCGGCCTGCTGCTGTCGGTCGTGGGTCGGGCGCTCTCGGAGGAGCTGGGTCGCGAGGACGGCGAACGGCCCGGGCACCCGCACCCGCTGGCCATCAGCGCCTACTACCTGACCCCCGGCGTTCCCGGCCCGGCGACGGTGCGCACCTCGGTCCTGCGCCACGGCCGGGCCGTCTCCAACGGTCAGGCCTCCCTCGTGCAGGAGGACGGGGCGGGTGGCGAGGTCGAACGCCTCCGGGTCCTTGCGACGTACGGCGACCTCGCCACCATGGACCAGGACGCGACCACCACCGCGGTGCCGCCGGAGCTGCCGCCCCCGGACCGCTGCGTCTCGGCCGAGCAGGCGCCCCCGCAGTTCCTCAAGCACGCGTCGCTGCTCGAGCGCCTCGACCTGAGGCTGGACCCCGCCACCACCGGCTGGGCGGTGGGAAAGCCGTCGGGCAACGGTGTCATCCGCGGGTGGCTGCGCATGGCGGACGGGCGCGAACCCGACCCCCTGCTGCTCCTGCTCGCCGTCGACGCGCTGCCCCCGGTCGCCTTCGAGCTCGGCCTCCCGGGCTGGGCCCCCACGCTGGAGCTGACGGCCCACGTGCGAGCCCGCCCCGCGCCCGGCTGGCTGCGCGTCGTGCTCACGAGCCGCACCATGTCGGGCGGCTACCTGGAGGAGGACGCGGAGGTGTGGGACAGCGAGGGCAGGCTGGTCGCCCTCTCCCGCCAGCTGGCCAGGGCCGCGACACCGCGACGGTAGACTCTCGGCCTTGTGGCTCTCACTATCGGAATCGTCGGCCTGCCCAACGTGGGCAAGTCCACGATGTTCAACGCCCTGACCAAGAACAACGTGCTCGCGGCGAACTACCCGTTCGCGACGATCGAGCCGAACGTCGGGGTCGTGCCCCTTCCGGACGCACGGCTGGGCAAGCTCGCCGAGATCTTCTCGTCCGAGAAGATCCTCCCTGCGACCGTGTCCTTCGTCGACATCGCCGGCATCGTCCGCGGCGCCTCCGAGGGTGAGGGCCTGGGCAACAAGTTCCTCGCCAACATCCGCGAGGCCGACGCGATCTGCCAGGTCGTCCGGGCGTTCGAGGACGGCGACGTCGTGCACGTGGACGGCAAGGTCTCGCCCGCGTCCGACATCGAGACGATCCACACCGAGCTGATCCTCGCCGACCTGCAGACCCTCGAGAAGGCCGTGCCGCGCCTCGAGAAGGAGTCGCGGATCCAGAAGGACAAGAAGGCCTCCTACGACAACGCCGTGGCGGCCCAGAAGGTCCTCGAGGAGGGCAGGACCCTGTATGCCGCCGGCGCGGCTGCTGGTGTCGACCTCGCCGAGGCGAAGCAGCTGGGGCTGCTCACCACGAAGCCGTTCATCTACGTGTTCAACCTCGACGAGGACCAGCTCGGGGACGCGGACCTGCACGCGTCGCTGCGCGCGCTGGTGGAGCCCGCCGACGCGGTGTTCCTCAACGCGAAGCTGGAGATGGACCTCATGGAGATGGAGCCCGACGAGGCCATGGAGCTGCTGGAGTCCTTCGGCGCCACCGAGTCCGGCCTCGACCAGCTCGCGCGGACGGGGTTCCACACCCTCGGCCTGCAGACCTACCTCACCGCCGGGCCCAAGGAGTCTCGCGCCTGGACGATCGGCCGGGGCTGGACGGCCCCGCAGGCCGCCGGTGTCATCCACACCGACTTCCAGCGGGGCTTCATCAAGGCCGAGATCGTCTCGTTCGACGACCTCGTCGAGGCCGGGTCGATGGTCGCCGCCAAGGCTGCCGGCAAGGTCCGCATCGAGGGCAAGGACTACGTCATGGCCGACGGCGACGTGGTGGAGTTCCGCTTCAACGTCTAGACCCTGCCGTCGCCGCAGGTCAGCGAAGGGCCGACGACACCAACCCGCTGGGGCCGTGGCGCCGAACTCCTGGTCGTGGTCGTCTCGTCGGCCGCCTGACCCGGAGGCATCCCATGACCCGCAGAATCGCTCTTCTCGGCATCATCCCTGCTCTGGCACTGGGCCTCGCAGCCTGTGGCTCGTCGACCCCCGATGCGGGGTCGTCATCGACCTCCAGCTCGATGTCGTCGATGGACATGCCCTCGTCCTCGGGCTCCAGCAGCTCGACCGCGCCCTCCTCCTCGTCGTCGGACAGTGCCGAAGCCGTCATATCGATCGCGGACTTCGCGTACACGGTGCCGGCGTCGGTGGCGCCCGGAGCCACGATCACCATCAAGAACTCTGACTCGCAGGCCCACACCGTCACGTCCAAGGAGGGCGGCTTCGACGTCAAGGTCGACCCGCAGGGGACGGCGACCATGAAGGCTCCCACCAAGCCGGGCAGCTACAAGTTCGTCTGCTCGTTCCACGCGAACATGACCGGCACGCTCGTGGTGAAGTGAGCGCCGACCGGCGCAACTCGTCCGGGGCCGCAGGGCGCTCTAGAGCAGCGCTCGCCCTCCGCGCCCTCGTCGCGGTGGCGCTGCTCGTGGACGCCGTGGTCCACCTCCGTCTCGCGACGGGCTACCAGGCGTCGGCCCCCGGGGGAGTCGGGGCGGGCACCCTCTTTCGGGTCGAGGCGGTCGCCGCTCTGGTCGCTACCGTGTGGGTGCTGTCTCGAGGGAGCCGGTCGGCGAACCTCGCGGCCCTCGTGGTGGGTCTGAGCGCAGTGGCTGCGGTCGTCCTCTACCGCTACGTCGACATTCCTGCGTTCGGGCCCCTGCCGGCGATGTACGAGCCCGTCTGGTTCGCCGAGAAGGTCGTGAGCGCGGTCGCAGAGGGCGTGGCGGCCGCGGCTGCCGGCCTGGGGCTGCTCGTCGGTGGAAACCGCCTCCACCGGCGCTGACCGGCGCCGATGTGGGCCCTCGGCGCAGAAAGTCCGGACACAGACCCATCCGGTTCGCTCCAGGTGACGAAGTACCGGCACAAGCGTGGTTCCCAGTGCGACCCGAAGTGGTCGCGAATCAAGGAGATACCGAATGCGTACTACCACCAAGATCGCCTCCGTCGCCCTCGGCTCTGCCGCCCTGCTCCCGTTCCTGGGGGCCGGCATCGCGCAGGCCGCGGACGGCAGCACGATGGCCACCCTGCGGCCGGTCGCGCTCAACGGCGTCAAGGGGAGCGGTACCGCGATGGTGACGGTCACGGGCAACCGGATCAACGTGACCATGGCCGCCAACGGGCTGCTGCCCGACAACCCCCACGCAGCGCACATCCACTTCGGCGCCGACGCCCGTCACGAGTGCC